>JAKVBQ010000009.1:44985-94387 GCA_022447205.1 Phycisphaerales bacterium | reverse complement strand
TTCACCTGGCCCGGCGGGCTGGACACCAGCAACTGGGGCTTCGGCTTCGCCGCACGCAATGGTGGCTCCCCGATGGACGTCATCATCGACGACTTCACGGTCGACTACAGCTACGAGCAGATCCCCGCACCCGGTGCCCTGGCGCTCCTCGGACTGGGCGGACTCTCGATGCGCCGACGTCGGGCCTCACCCCGCACCCCCCCCCCCGGGGACACGTCCCCCCCCCGACCATGCAGCCCCCGCCCCGCCACCGGGGGGCGTCGTCGTCTTTCGAGGCCATGACCGGTCCGGTCAAGGTACCCTGTCCGCATGGCACACGGATCAAAAGTCGTCATCTACGCCGCTCTGATCGGCAATGGTCTGATCTCGATCACCAAGTTCGTCGCGGCCTCGATCACCGGATCGGCCGCGATGTTCGCCGAAGGCATCCACTCGGTGGTCGATACCGGCAACCAGGTCCTCCTCCTCCACGGCCTCAAACGAGGCGCGAAGCCGGCCTCCCCACGCTTCCCCTTCGGCCACGGCAAGGAGATCTACTTCTGGTCGTTCGTGGTGGCGATCCTGATCTTCGCACTCGGTGCGGGCATCTCGATGTACGAGGGGATTCACCGGACGCTGCACCCGGAGGAGATCACCTCACCCATGGTGAACTACATCGTGCTGGGCGCGGCCATGATCTTCGAGGGCGTGGCATGGTGGTTCGCCTGGCGTGAATTCCGGAAGCAGATGGGAACACGTGGTGTCATGGAATCGGTCCAGGCCTCGAAGGACCCCACCACGTTCGTGGTGCTCTTCGAGGACAGTGCGGCGATGCTGGGCCTCATCCTCGCGGCGGTCGGACTCACCCTGAGCCAGGTCCTCGAGATGCCGGTCTTCGACGGCATCGCCTCGATCTCGATCGGCGTTGTCCTCGGCATCACCGCGGTGATGCTCGCCATCCGGACCAAGTCGCTCCTGATCGGCGAAGCCGCGACTCCCGAACTCGTCGAGGACGTGACCAGGCGGGCCGACGTCCTCGATGCGGTGGAGACGGTCAACGAGGTGCTGACCCTGCACATGGGACCGCACTACGTGCTCCTCAACATCAGCGTGGACTTCAAGGACAGTCTTGATGCCGGAGCGATCGAGCAGTCGGTCGACCGGCTCACGAAGGACATCAGGGCCGCGCACCCGGACATCAAGCGCGTCTTCATCGAAGCCGAGGCACGCAAATCGAAGGACGGATCCGACTCCGCGTGATCACGCGGAATCCGCCTCATCCAGGCATCGATCGAGCACCGCACAGGCGAATTCGCAATCCTCCTCGGTCCAGCACATCGGTGGCTTGAGCCGGATCACGTTGCCGTGCAGGCCGCCCTTGCCGAGCAGCAGGCCGAGTTCTCGCGACCGTTCCACAACCATGGTGGCGATCGATGGTGCGGGCCGCTTTGAATCCCGGTCCTCGACGAATTCAAGACCAAGCATCAGACCGCGGCCCCGGACATCACCGAGGACGTCGTGCCGTGACTGCAAATCATCGAGACCAGCACGCAGGTGCGCCCCGATCCGAGCGGCACGCTCCTGGACCCGCTCCTCGAGCAGGACGTCCATCGTCGCCATGGCCGCGGCCATCGAGACGGGGTTGCCACCGAAGGTGTTGAAGTGAATTCGATCGGTCATCGACTCCGCGATCTCCGCACGCGTGGTGCAGCAGGCGAGCGGAATGCCGTTGCCGATGCCCTTGGCCATGGTCACGATGTCCGGGACCACCCCGTGGTTCTCGAAACCCCAGAACGCGGAACCGGTGCGACCGAAACCGGTCTGGACCTCGTCCGAGATGCAGAGGCCGCCCGCAGCCCGGACCGCGTCGTAGACCGGAGGCAGGAAGCCATCCGGCAGTTCGCAGGTCCCCCCCACCCCCTGGATCGGCTCGGCGATGAATCCGGCGATCGCGCCGGTGGTCCCGTAGCTGATCAGGTCGATGACCTCCTCCGCGTACCTGGCACCCGCCTCCGGATCGTCGTAGCCATGCGGTCCTCGGTAGCGATCGGGGAACCTGGCGTGCTTGATCCCGAATCCACTGGCGTAGTTCTGTTTCCAGGTGTGCAGTCCGCACAGCCCCATGGCCTCGTTGGTCATGCCGTGGTAGGCGTTGCGGAGGGCGATGATCTCGTGGTTCCCGGTGTGGACCCTGGCCATCAGCATTGCCAGTTCATTCGCCTCGCTGCCTGAATTCGTGAAGTAGTGCACGCCAAGGCCACTGCCTGCGGGAAAGGTCCCGGCGAGTCGCTTCCCGTACTCCGCGATGTTCGGATGAAGATAGATCGTCGTCGCGTGCTGGAGCCGTTCGGACTGCTCCCGGATCGCATCCACCACCTTCGGATGACAGTGCCCGACGGAAACCGTCACGATGCCGGCCAGACCGTCGAGATACCTGCGTCCGGTGTGGTCGAAGAGCCACTGCATGTGTCCCTCGACGATCATCAATGGCTGCTGGTAGTAGGTCAGGAGCGCCGGCGTGAGGAACTCTCGACGCATCGAGAGGACATCCTCGTAGGCGGGCCCTTCGTATGGAACCGGCACGTGCGTGCAAGCGGGCATCTCGATCGATCTGAGGTCTGCGGGAGAATCGGACTCGGCCATCGACGGGCTCCTGAACTGGGCATGGTGTCTCGTTGCAGGGAAGATACCCTATGACCGAGCACCCACCCCGCGTCGGCCTCCCAGCAGAAGGAATTCACCGTGATCATCAGCGAAGCAGATCTTGGGAACCCGGAGCATCGTGCCGCGATCGTGAGGTTGAACCGGGACTTCGCCGTGATCAGCGACGTGCGCCTTCCCGATGACCACGCGGAAAGGCTGGACGCCATGCTCGCCAGCCACCCGACGATCTTCGCGTTTCTGGCCTGGGACGATACGGATGTTGCCATCGGCTACGCACTCTGCCAGTTCACGATCTCGAGCTTCCTTCCGGGAATCACGGCCAACCTGCACGACGTCTTCGTCGCCGAGCAGGCGAGGAGCCTGGGACTGGGGCGAAGGATGATCGAACGGCTCGAGGAACGGGCACGCGCCCATGGCTGCGGCAAGCTGACACTCGAAGTCACGAAGACCAACGTGCAGGCCCAGAAGCTCTACCGGGAGCTCGGCTTCGGTGACGGACATCCCGAAGGCGACGGCGACTCAACCTGGTTCTGGTACCGGACGATCGACTGAACCCTTCGAAGTCTCGGGCACCCTGAGGTTCGCACGGACCGGCCAGTGGTCGGAGATCGGTCGACCGTCGATCCTCTCCCGTTCGATGTCGCACGCGAGGATCTCGACACCCGGGGAGACCAGGACATGGTCGATGCGACGCCCTTCCATGCCTTCGCCCCAGCCATTGAAGGTGCAGGGGTGCCTGCCGTCCGGGTTGGTCGACTTCCAGGCATCGATCAGGAGGATCGGTCGTTCACCGGCCCCTGCCTGCAGGGCCTGCAGGGGCGGTGTGTCCGGCCTGGCATTGAGGTCACCGAGCACCACCACCGGTTCGCCTGCCGGGACGAGCTCCCCCAGGCGACGCGCGATCAGACGTCCGGCCTCGTGTCGTGCCGGAGCGGAACGATGATCGAAGTGCGTGTTCAACACCCAGATCGGCCGACCGGTCGTGCGTTCGGTGAAACGGCCCCAGGTCGCGATGCGAGGCAGGCTGCTGTCCCAGGACTTCGATCCGGGTTCCTCCGGGGTCAGTGACAACCAGAACGTGCCGTGCCGTTCGGGGTCCAGTTCCCAGCGGTCCTTCCGATAGAGCAGTGGCGTCGCCTCGCCCCTGCCATCAACGCGTTCCCTGGTGCGCACGATCATGTCGTAGGTGCCACCGACCTCCTTGCGAAGGAAGGTCGTCTGACTCGCCAGGGATTCCTGGATGCCGACGAAGTCGAGCGCGCTCTCACCGATGAAACGAGCCACGGTCTCCTTGCGATGCGGCCACGCATGCTCGCCATCCGAAGCCGTGCCGTAGCGGATGTTGAACGTCATCACGGAGACCTCCATCGGCTCGGCGCCGGAGGCGATACCGGAGCAGAACACCGCCAGGAGGAGCGCGATCGGTGCAGGCAGGTTCATGCGGGAGAGTCGTGGCATGGATGGAAGCTCCAGGTGGAGGGTTCGCTTTCGGTTCCGGCTGACCGGCCGGATCGGATCACTGCGGTACATGCTACCGTTCGAGGCATGAAGAACACCCTGATCACCGCGGTTCTCGCATGCACGGCCTCGAATGCCCACTCCGGCGCCAGCTCCGCCGGTGAACAAGAGGATCGACCACCCAATGTCGTGATCATGTTCACCGATGACCAGGGCTACGGGGACCTGTCCTGTTTCGGCAACCCGACGATCCACACCCCGCACATCGACCGGATGGCCGCGGAAGGCATGAAGCTCACCCAGTTCTACGTCGCTTCACCCGTCTGCTCCCCTTCGCGAGCCGCACTCCTGACCGGGTGTTATCCCAAGCGCGTCAGCATGCACGAGCACGTGATCTTTCCTGCATATGACTACGGTCTTCATGTCGACGAGGTCACGATCGCGGACATGCTCTCGGAGCATGGCTACGCGACGGGCTGCTTCGGCAAGTGGCACCTGGGCCATCGTGAAGGCCTCCTCCCCACCGATCAGGGATTCGACGTCTTCTTCGGCGTCCCCTATTCGAACGACATGAGTCAGTTCCACCGAAAGCCGGGCAACAACTACAAGCACAGTCTTCCACTCATGCGACAGAAGGACATCATCGAGTGGGAACCCGACCAGCGGCTCCTCACCAGGCGATGCACCGAGGAGGCGGTCGCCTTCATCGACCGGCATGCCGACGAACCGTTCTTCGTGTACGTCCCCCACTCGATGCCGCACATCCCGATCTACGCATCGGAGGACTTCGAGGGGCGAAGCCCACGAGGGCTCTATGGCGACGTCATCGAGGAGATCGACTGGAGCGTGGGCGAGCTGCGTTCCGCACTCGAACGAAACGGTGTCGCCGACGACACGATCCTGATCTTCACCACCGACAACGGACCCTGGCTTCCGTTCAAGGCACACGGCGGCTCAGCCGGACCGCTCGCGGGTGGCAAGGGTTCGAACCAGGAAGGTGGACAGCGCGTCCCCTTCGTCGCATGGAGCCCGGGACGGATCCCGCCGGGCACGGTCTGCCGGGAGGTGGCGACCACGATGGATCTCCTGCCGACCATCGCGACGATGACCGGTGCGGACATCCCACGGGATCGCGTGATCGATGGCCATGACATCACGCCCCTGCTCATGGGGGTTCCGGGCGGAGTCTCGCCGACGGAAGCCTTCCTCTACTACACGGCAAGGGGGAAACTCGCCGGTATCAGGCGTGGCAAGTGGAAGCTTCTTCTCGAACCGGGAACGCTCTTCGACCTGGAAGTCGACATCTCGGAGCAATGGAACCGGGCGGAGCAGCATCCCGATCTCGTCGAGGAACTGAGGACCGAGGCGATCGATCTCGACCAGAAGATCACCGTGGAAGCGCGGCCAGTCCTCAAGGTCGCGGAACCGTTGTGGGATCCCGGACATCGGGAAACCGACCAGAAGGGTCCATGACCCACTGCAACGCACCCCCGCACCATCCTGCGCCGGGGCGGACTATCATCTGATCGACGGACGTGTCACCCACATCCCGCAGGACGGGTTGCTCCACGGAGACGAACACCAGATGGCCGACCAGGAAGAAGCCAAGACAGTTCAACTCGTTGACCGTGTTCTGGAACGCGCGGTCAAGAACGGCGCAAGTGACATCCACATCGAACCGCGAAGCGAGGAGGTCAGGGTCCGGTTCAGGATCGACGGCGTGCTCGTGGATCGCCCTCCGTTCGCACTGATACTGGGGCAATCCTTCACCAGCAGGCTCAAGGTCATGGCGAACGTGGACATCGCGGAGAGGCGACTCCCCCAGGACGGTACGTTCAGGTTCGAATTCGACGGACAGACGATCGACGTCAGGATGTCGACCTTTCCGACCGAACACGGCGAAAAGGTCGTGCTGCGCCTGTTGATCCGGGATGGCGCGACATTGAACCTCAAGGCGATCGGTCTGTCGAAGGAACTGCGAGACAAGGTACGAACGATCTCGAGCAGGTCCCTGGGCATGCTCCTGATCACCGGACCGACGGGAAGCGGCAAGACATCGACCCTCTATTCGATCCTCAACGAGATCGATGCGGACAGCAGGAACATCACGACCCTCGAGGATCCGATCGAATATCGATTCCCAAATGTGATCCAGGGCCAGACCAACCAGAAGATCGGCTTCACCTTCGCGAGCGGCCTGCGCTCGATCCTGCGACAGGATCCGGACGTGATCCTGGTGGGCGAGATGCGGGACGGCGAGACAGCGGACATCGCGTTCAAGTCCGCACTGACGGGACACCTGGTCCTCTCATCGATCCACACCAACAGCGCGATGGAGACGTTCGTGCGTCTCTTCGACATGGGTCTTGAGCGATACGTCGTCGCATCCGCACTCGACGGTCTGCTCGCCCAGAGGCTGGTCAGGAAGCTCTGCGCCTATTGCAGGCAGCAGGCACCGTACGATCCGGACCTGAACACCCTTCTCAGCTGCAATCCCACGGACGATGTCTCGATCTACAATTCGGTGGGCTGTGCGAAATGCAACGGCACGGGATTCCGAGGCAGGACCGGCATCTTCGAACTGATCGAGGTCGACGATGAACTCAACGACATCGTCAAAGCCGATTCGGCGAGCTATGCGGAGCTCCGGCAGTTCCTCAACGATCGCGGCTACCACGGACTGCGAAACGAGGGCTTCTCGCTGCTCAAACGCGGCATCACGACACTCGAAGAAGTGTATCGTGTGACCTGACCCACAACCTCCTCACCCGGAACAGCCGCCTCCACGCTCGAAAGTGGCATTGGATCGGATGCACAAGATGAGCAAAGACGAAGCTCCCAATTCGATCCCCCCATGGCGCAGGAACACGCCGAACCAGGAACCGGTGGCACCCGGACTCCCGGAGGAGGACGACACCCTCTCGAACCTCGAACGTGTGCTGAAGACACCGGGCATCACCTGGGCACTCGTGATCGGTTTCGCAGGTGGCTTCGGCATTGCCGCGCTGATGTTCGTCGCCAGTGGCTCACTGGTGCTGAAGAACCAGATGAACGATCCCAACATGTGGTATGTCTACGCGGGGATCAGCCTGGTCGCACTCGTGCTCTGGTCATGGTTCCTCTCAAGAATCAGGATCTATCGAAGCCAGGCTCAGGACCCCGACTTCGGAGAGTACGTCGAGAAGAAGAGAAAACGACGGGGTTTGAGACGAGGGCAAGAGGAAGAGGAAGACGAAGAGGAAGACGAAGAGGACGAGAACGAAGCGCCCTGGCTTTGACCCGGCGAGCAGGCCCACGACCCAGCGAACTCATTCAAGCTCGAGGATCTCCACCTTGCGGAAGTCAATGGGATGGCTCTCTCCCTGGAGGGCGATCCAGCCGGAGGTCAGGACCAGGTCGTCACCATCAATGAGCTTCCCAGCATCACCATCATTCGGGTCGAGCTGAGGCTGTTCGTACTCAAGAACGAGCTTGCCGTTGATGAAGTGCTTCACGGTCCCGCCGCCATCGACAACGAACTCCGCCACGACCCAGTCGTCTCCATGACAGGTCTCGGAAGAGGAATTGATGCAGTGGCGTCGGTCGAGCTCCCCCTTCATCACGACGTTCGTTCCCGGCGTGCACAGATTTCCGGTGCTGCGCTTCGCACTCCCATCGCCACCGAGGAACTGGCCTTCCACCGAGACCGGAAAGGACTGTTTCAATCCCATGGTCTTCGGGTCCTGGCAATGCAGCATCGCCCCACTGTTGCGCCATGCCCAACCCGGACCGCCCTCCACCTGGTCACCATGAAAGCGGTACTCGACGCGAAGGCGGTATCGCGAAAACGACTTGTCGTGAAAGAGGTGGCAGAATCGACCGTTGAAGGGCGGCTCATACCCTTCGTACCCGATGCGAATCATCCCATCCTCGACACGAACGGTGCGGTAGGGATCCTCACCGAGAGCATGCCCCACGATCTTGGGGGTCCAGCCGGCAAGATCACGACCATTGAAGAGCGGCACCCATCGATCTTCCACAGCGCCCTCTTCAGGAGCGCCGGCTGTCGTGGCAGTCGCTTCCGGTACGGTTTCCTGATGGTCTTCCTGCGCCCGGAGGATCCCCGGCAGCAGAAGAAACACGAATGCGATTGCAGCGAGCCTGATCATGGGTGACCTCCGGGTGCATGGTATCCGGATACGAAAAACACCATGGGAGCGCCTGAAACACTCGATATGAGGGCGGGAGACCGGCTTCTTGACAGTAAACTGTCCCCCGAGTCAGCGAACACGCAATGAATCAGAAGGTTCGATCCAAGCATCTCCCTCCAGGAAGAGACCACTGAAATGAAGCCTGCACCATGTCATGTTCACGGGACATTGAGTCTCCTTGCCTGCATTGCCATCGGTTCGAGTGCCTTCGGACAGGGCCAACCCAACGGACCGAGATTCCAGGACATCCCGATTCATGAAGAGTTCGATGTCGATGGAGACGACAGGCTCGACCGGGACGAGCGCGAGCGTGCACGCGAAGCCCTCTCCGGGATGGAACGACGCACGAGACGCAAGCGACCCGGGGCGGACGAAGATGCCGGAAACCGTGTCCGGCCCCAGGACGCCCCGGATCGGATCAGCCTCAACGACGATGATGTCAGACGCTTTGAAGACAGCGGTCTCTACGACATCGATGCCCTGCACACGTTGTTCATCGAGTTCCCTGAGGACGACTGGCATGACGAGCTGACGGTCTTCCACGGCACCGATGCGGAAGTTCCTGGAACGCTCTCCATGGACGGCAGGTCCATCGGGGAAGTCGGCATCTCCTACCGCGGCAACACATCATTCGACCACCCCGAGAAGAAGTCCTTCGGCATCTCGATCGATGCCTATGACGACGACCTTCGCCTCAAGGGGTACCGAACACTCAACCTCCTGAATGCAAACGGCGACCCGACCGTCATGCGGGAGGTCCTCTTCTCGAACATCGCCGGCGAGTATCTCCCTGCGCCCAAGGCGAACTTCGTCAAGGTCGTTGTGAACGGCACGTACCTCGGGGTCTACGGCAATGTCCAGCAGATCAACAAGGACTTCACCAAGGAACACTGGGACAGCAGCAAGGGCGTACGGTGGAAGGTGCCCCCGGACTTTTCCGGTGGCGGCGCACTTCGCTACCTCGGGGAGGACATCGAGGCGTACAAGAACGGGTACGAACTGAAGACCGGTTCCGCCGACGAGAAGGACTGGGAGGACCTGGTCGAGATCTGCCGGATCCTGCGCGAGACACCGGACGAGGAACTGAAGGACGTGCTCCCGCGTCATCTCGCCATCGATGAGGTCATCTGGTTCCTCGCCCTGGACAACGTCTTCATGGACTCGGACGGCTACTACAGCCGAGGCAGTGACTACTACATCTACAAGGATCCCGAGGACATCTTCCACCTCGTCCACTACGACAACAACGAGACGTTCGGGGGAAGCCGTGGTCCAGGCGGACCCGGTGGCCCGGGTGGTCCAGGCGGACCCGGTGGTCCAGGCGGACCCGGTGGTCCCGGCGGACCCGGTGGTCCCGGCGGACCCGGTGGACCCGGCGGACCCGGTGGACCCGGCGGACCCGGTGGTCCCGGCGGCTTCGGTGGTCCCGGCGGACCCGATGGTCCCAGCGGCTTCGGAGGTCCCGGCGGCCCCCCGCCCAACCAGGAACGGGACACCGGGGACACACGCAACAGGCCCGGACTCGATCGACCGCGTCGCGGGCAGGACCGACGGGGCGACGAGACCCGACCTGCTCCCCCGCAAGGCCAGGAGAACCAGGATCGCAGGCGAGGCAGGGGCGGCCGTCGAGGTGGTGGCCGTGGCGGGAACCTCGCAACCCTGTCGCCACTCGCCTACGAGAACGACATCGACATCCGACCGGTCATTGTTCGCATCCTCGCCGTCGAGGAATGGCGGGCACTCTATCTCGACAGGGTGAAGGCCCTGGCCATGGAGGAACTGGACTGGGCGAAACTCGGCAGGCGAATCGACCTGTGGCGGGACCTCATCATCGAGGATGTCGAGAAGGACCCGTTCCTCGAAGGACGGGAACGTTTCGAATCAAGCCTCTACGGCCCACAGAACTCCATCAAGGCGAACTCGGCCGCGCGCCGGAAGTTCCTCCTCGAACACGAGACGCTGAAGGGCGACCCGCCGAAGGAATCAAACCGCTGACCCTGGTGGGTGAGGATCGTCTACACTCCACCGCACGCATGACCCGCCGAAACAAGGCAGAACAGTGCGATTCCTCCCGGGATCGATGACGGAGCCCCACCAGACCATGGACGAGTTCAACGGGATCATGAACACCATGACCGACGAGACAGGGGTGGTCGAACAGATCACCTTCGCGGGAACCACCTACACGCTGGTCCTCGCGACCGTGTTCGGTCTCGTCGTGGCAATGCTCCACCTCCTGGCGCATCGCGACAAGCCGACCACCAGGCTCTGGCGAACACTGGTACTCATCTCACCCCTCATCGCCATGGCGACGATGGCCGTGGGGACGAACCTCGCCGCGGCATTCACACTCTTCGGCACCCTGGCGATCGTCCGGTTCCGCACCCCGATCAAGGAACCGATGGATGCGGCGTTCGTGATCTTCTCGGTCGTCATCGGCCTCGCAACCGGAAACCAGAACTTCCTGGTCGCGAGCGTGGGCACCATGGTGATCGGGGCCACGGTCCTCATCCTGCTTTTCCAGACGCAGATCACGAACAACGCGCGTCCGGGCAGAGGCCCCAGCCGGTTCAGTCAGAACGGTCGAGGACGCCTCAAGATCTCGCTGAATTCGACGCACGCGCCGATGAGCGCCTGGCAGGTGCCGCTTGACGAGCTCGGCATCCGCCACAAGATCCGTTCCTGCACGATCGACGAAACCCTCTCGACCACGTCCCTGGTCGTGGAACTGACGAGGGTCTCATCGGACGAATGGCCGACGATTCTCGGCAAGCTGCTGGAGTCGGAACACGTGACGACTGCGAACGGTGGACCGCTCGACGACTGAGCCCGGCTGCCCCTCGTTGATCTTGTTCAGGGAAGTCAAAGGCGACCCGAAAGCGCCCCTCGCAGCCGAAAAGGCGACAAACCTCCAGACTTCGACCAAAGACGCTACACTGGGCGTTCTCATTTCAATCAACAACCCAGGAACATCAAAGTGAAAATCTACGTAGGCAACATCAACTTCGACACCGATGAAAACAGGCTTCGCGAGGTCTTTGGCGCTCATGGCGACGTCGAAGAGGTCACCATGATCACCGACCGTGAAACTGGTCGCCCCCGCGGCTTCGCATTCGTCTCGATGCCCGACAGCGCCGCAAGCGCTGCCATCGAAGCACTTCATGGCACCGACCTTGATGGCCGAACCCTGAACGTCAACGAAGCCCGCGCGAAGACCGAAAATCGCGGTGGTGGCGGACGTGGTCCTCGTCGCAACGACTGGTAAGCATCGCTTCCCAGCGCGACCTGCCGGGACCATCGCGCCCGAAGGTTCGACAAGACAACTTCCATCGAGCTCGTCAATCGACGAGCTCGATTTCTTTTGAGGGCACACGGAGTACAGACATCCAGGACCGACGTGTCGACGATCCGATGGATGGCGACGACCTCGCGTCGCCGCTCGGGTTCCGGGGAACGTGACCGGCCTGACTACTCGGGGTTCGCGGCGAAGCCGCTGGCGAGATCGATCACCGCAGGGTCGGAGAAACCGATCCGGCCCGCCACCCGTCGAAGATCCGGCGCCGGCCCGGGATCGTTGAGCTTCGCAGGGAAGTCGAAGGCGACTCGGAAGCGCTCCTCGCCACTGGGAAAGCGACGAACCTCGAGGCTTCGATCGAAGAAACGGGTCACCATGAAGTGGTCGCCGTCCGCCGAGAAATGGATGCCTTCGACCGATTCATCGGCTTCGAGATCGATCGGCTCGCCGACCGGACTGCCGTCGGCAACGGCGTAGTGGTGCATCGTCTCGCGATCGACCATGAGGACACCGGAACCATCGGGCGTGAAGAGGAGCTGCTTGCCGGGGTGCCGTCGCTTGCTGCTTCGCAGGTCGAGGGGCACCGACCAGATCGGCGTTCCGGACTCGAGGGACAGCAGTTCATGCGCCCCTTCGAGGTACGCGCCGCGCGCCTCCTCGCCAACGGCGGCCCAGAGGATCTTGACACTCGAGAGCGCGACCGATTTCCCGTCAGGCGAGATGTCGAACCACACGTCCAACTGTGCGGTGGGTTCCTCGACGGAGCGGGTCCACAGGCGACGACCCTCCTCGAGGTGCCAGGCTTCGACCAGGTACGAGACCTCGATGCCCTTCCCGAGCTCGAGCGTCCGCTCGGCGAGGTGGAGCACGGTGCTCCCGTCCGGACTCAGGACGGGCGGCTGCTTCCTCGAGCCGGGACCACCCAGTGACACGTCCGCGATCAGTCGTCCATCCGGGACCGACCAGAGTCGTGCATTGTGATCCTCGCGACTGTAGCTCAGCAGTCGAGCACCGTCGGCAGAGAATGCGAGCGTGGTGGGCGTCGTTCGATGGGCCCCGAACACCTTGCTGATCGAGCCGGCCACGGGGTCCCAGAGCAGGACCTCCCCGCCGAACGTCTCGCTGACGCCATCCGAGGTCATGGTGCCGACGCCGGTCGCACCCGCGAGCAGCGTGCCGTCGGGGCTGAATTGGAAAAGGTTCAGTCCACCATGATTGTCCGGCACCTCGAGCCTCACGGAGGGCAGCTCGGTGCCGTCGATCTCCGGCGGCGTGTCGGTGGCTGTCTGGAGGAGCGTGGCAAGGAGGACGCAGGCAAGTGAGTCGAGCATGGCGGTTTCCTTTCACGGGATCATCGGCGCTGGCGAAGCAGGCTGCAATCAAGACCGCGCCGGACCCCGCCTGACGGGAGGCAAGGAACGCTCCTGCGGCGGAAACGGCCGGCAATCCACAATTGATGCTGAACCTCCGGCCTTGAGATCCGGACGGGTTCGATCCCCTAGAATGCCCGACCGTCGGACGATCGGCGAAACCGACCGAAGCAGACCACCGCAGCAGAACACCAAGGAGCAGCCATGAGCGCACTCGTCACGAACCCCGCCCCCGACTTCACCGCACCCGCGGTCCTCCCCGACAATTCGATCGGCGAGTTCAAGCTGGCGGACCAGAAGGGTCGCTACACCCTGCTCCTCTTCTACCCGCTCGACTTCTCGCCGGTCTGCCCGGCGGAGATCATGGCGTTCAATGCACGGGTCGCCGAGTTCGCGGAACGCGGCTGCGACATCATCGGCATCTCGATCGATTCCCAGTTCACCCACCAGGCATGGCGAAACGCCTCGACCGACCAGGGCGGCGTCGGTCAGCTCGACTTCACGCTGGTCGCCGACCTCACCAAGTCGATCGCCCGTTCCTACGAGGTCCTGCTCAACGACGCGGTCGCGCTGCGGAGCCAGTTCCTGATCGACCCCGACGGCAACGTCCGACACGCCCTGATCAACGACCTGCCCTTCACGCGAAGCGTGGACGAGGCGCTGCGCGTCATCGACGCGGTCCGCGGTGTCGCCGAACCGGAGACCTGCGCCACGGATTGAGCGACGATCGAAGACGCAACCGCCCCCCTACCAACTCCAGGAGAACGCTCCACCATGTCCGCAACCGAAACCAAGTGCCCCGTCCTTGGCGCAACGCACGCCAATGCCAGCAACAACACCCGATCGAACCGAGACTGGTGGCCCAACCAGCTGAACCTCGGGATCCTGCACCAGAACCCACCCGCCGCGGATCCCCTTGGTGACGAGTTCGACTACGCGGAAGCGTTCAAGTCACTCGACCTCGACGCGGTCAAGCGCGACATCATGACCGTGATGACGAGTTCCGAGGACTGGTGGCCGGCGGACTACGGGCACTACGGCCCGTTCTTCATCCGCATGGCCTGGCACAGCGCGGGCACCTACCGCATCCATGATGGTCGTGGCGGCGCGGGTGCGGGCACCCTGCGCTTCGCCCCGCTCAACAGCTGGCCGGACAACGCGAACCTCGACAAGGCGCGGCGACTGCTCTGGCCGATCAAGCAGAAGTACGGACGCAACCTCTCCTGGGCGGACCTCATGGTCCTCACCGGCAACTGCGCGATCGAGTCGATGGGCCTGAAGCCGTTCGGCTTCGGTGGCGGCCGTGCCGATGTCTGGGAGCCGGAGTCCGACGTCAACTGGGGCACCGAGACCGAATGGCTCGGCGACAACCGCTACAGCGGCGATCGCGACCTCGCGGAACCACTGGGCGCGGTCCAGATGGGCCTGATCTACGTCAACCCCGAAGGCCCGAACGGCAGCGGTGATCCGCTGGCCGCGGCCCGCGACATCCGCGAGACGTTCGGACGCATGGCGATGAACGACGAGGAGACCGTCGCACTGATCGCCGGTGGGCACACCTTCGGGAAGACCCACGGCGCCGCCGACCCCGACCAGTACGTCGGGCGCGAACCGGAAGCCGCCCCGCTCCAGGAGCAGGGACTCGGCTGGCACAACAGCTACGGCACCGGAAGCGGCAACGACACGATCACCAGTGGTCTCGAAGGTGCATGGACCCCCACTCCGACCGCGTGGGACAACGGCTTCTTCGACACCCTCTTCGGCTACGAATGGGAACTCAGCCAGAGTCCCGCCGGCGCGAAGCAGTGGGTCCCCACCGATCCCGCCGCCTCGACCACGGTGCCCGACCCGCATGACGCGGACCGCACGCACGCACCGGTCATGCTCACCACCGACCTCGCCCTGCGCATGGACCCGGTGTACGAGCCGATCTCCCGGCGCTTCCACGAGGACCCCGCCGCGTTCGCGGATGCGTTTGCAAGGGCGTGGTTCAAGCTGACCCACCGCGACATGGGCCCACGCGCCCGCTACCTCGGCAACGACGTTCCCGCCGAGGCGCTCATCTGGCAGGACCCGGTCCCCGCGGTCGACCATCCGCTGGTCGGTGACGCGGAGATCGCGGACCTCAAGACCCGGCTCCTCGCTTCCGGCCTCTCGACCGGTCGCCTGGTCGCGACCGCCTGGGCATCCGCCGCAAGCTTCCGCGGCACCGACATGCGTGGCGGCGCCAACGGCGCCCGCATCAGGCTTGCACCGCAGAAGGACTGGGCGGTCAACGAACCGGATGAACTCGCGAAGGCACTCGGAACCCTCGAGGGCATCCAGACGGCCTTCAACGACGAACAGTCCGGCGAAATGCGAATCTCCCTCGCGGACCTGATCGTCCTCGGCGGGTGTGCCGCGATCGAACAGGCCGCACGCGAAGGCGGTCGCGACGTGACCGTTCCCTTCCGTCCCGGACGGACCGACGCCACCGCGGAACAGACCGACGCGGACTCCTTCGCGGTCCTCGAACCGACGTCCGACGGCTTCCGCAATCACCACGCGATGGAGGAGACCCGCACCCCGGAGGAACTCCTCGTCGATCGGGCGCACATGCTGACCCTCAGCGCGCCGGAGATGACGGTGCTCGTCGGTGGCCTGCGCGTCCTTGGTGCGAACACCGGCGGCTCCGCGCTCGGAGTCCTCACCGAACGACCCGGCACGCTCAGCAACGACTTCTTCCTGAACCTGCTCGACATGGGCACCGACTGGAAGGTCTCCCCGCGCTGCAGTCACTTCTATGAAGGACGCGAGCGCGAGTCGGACGCCGCACGCTGGACCGGCAGTGCGGCCGACCTCGTCTTCGGTTCCAACTCGCAGCTCCGTGCGATCGCCGAGGTCTACGCCTGCGAGGACGGTTCGGATGCCTTCGTCGATGACTTCATCGCGGCCTGGGACAAGGTGATGAACCTCGATCGCTTCGATTGACCGGACGCATCCCTGCCCGAAATCACTAATTTGCGACCGCCCCGCCGCTCCTGCTGCGGGGCGGTCGCGTCAGGGCGGCACTGTTCCTGATCTGAATGACCGGAATGGTGGACAGCATCGGTCAGAATCATCTCCCCACCCCGTCATGACGGGTGGGGAGGTATCATCGAACCATGGAACTCATCACCCTGATCCTTGCCGCGATCGGCTGCCTGCTCGGCACTGCCGCTTTCGTGAAGGTGATGCGGGGCAACGCCGGTCCGGACAACGCGACCGGGGTGGAAGAGGCCCTCGAGACACTCGTCCGGCGGCAGGAGACCTCGATGCGCGACGAGTTCGAACGCTCGCGTGAAGGCCGTGAGAAGAGCGCCGCCCAGCTTCGTGAGGAGATGGGCAAGCGACTCGATTCCGTGAGCGAGCAGCTCGGGAAGACCCTGGTCCTCCAGCTCAAGGGCATGCGCGAGGAACAGGCGAAGCAGGCCACCCAGCTCCGCGAGGGCAACGAGAAGAAGCTCGACGAGATGCGGAAGACCGTCGACGAGAAGCTGCAGGGCACGCTCGAGAAGCGCCTCGGCGAGGCGTTCAAGCAGGTCGGCGAACGACTGGAGTCGGTCCAGAAGGGCCTCGGCGAGATGAAGCAGCTGGCGGAGGACGTCGGCGACTTCAAGAAGGTGCTCACCAACGTCAAGAGCCGCGGCACCTGGGGCGAGGTCCAGCTGCGCGCGATCCTCGAGGAGATGCTGACGGCCACCCAGTGGGAGGCGAACGTCAAGCCGATCCCCGGTTCCAACGCACACGTCGAATTCGCGATCCGCCTGCCCGGAACCGCCAACCAGGAACAGGTCTGGCTGCCGATCGACTCGAAGTTCCCGCAGGAGGATTACATCCGCCTGCAGGAGGCGCAGGAACGCGCCGATCCGGAAGCGGTCGAACTCGCCGCGAAGGGACTCGAGACCGGCATCATCAACGCGGCGAAGGAGATCCGCGAGAAGTACGTCGCTCCACCGCACACCACGGAGTTCGGCATCCTCTTCCTGCCGACGGAAGGTCTCTACGCGGAGGCGTTGCGCCGGCAGAAGGTCGTCGACCAGCTCAACCAGCTGCGCATCACGATCGCGGGCCCCACCACCCTCAGCGCGATCCTCAACGCCCTGCGCATGGGCTTCCACACCCTCGCGATCGAGAAGCGTTCGAGCGAGGTCTGGGAGGTGCTCGGCGCGGTGAAGACCGAGTTCGGCAAGTTCGGCGACGTCCTCGACAAGCTCGGCAAGCAGCTCAAGACCGCACAGAACACGATCAGCGAGACCGGCACCCGAACCCGGGCGATGGAACGCAAGCTGAAGAGCGTCGAGGAACTTCCCGAGGAAGAGAGCCACGCCCTGCTCGAGTTCACGCCGGGCGAAGTCGACGCCTCGGAGTGAAGGCGAACGAAAAAGAAGCAGTCAACGGGATCGGGGGAGCATGAGCTCCGCCAGGTAGATCGCCGTGCGCTCTTCGTGACTCGAGTAGTAGCTCACGAGCAGGCGGTCGCCCTCGAGCACCAGACCGGGATAGCTGGTGTCACCGGCGGACGGCAGGAAGACGGTGTCGTGGAGCCTGCCGTCGCGACCGAGTCGGGCCACGAACGTGCGGGTCCCCTCCGCGTAGTCACGCCCCGACACCCACCAGTCGCCGCTCTCGTCTTCGATCAGGTCCGGTCCGCCGATCGCCTTCTCGAGCGTGGTGAACGACCAGTCGACATACGGTGGTCGGGCCCGACCGAAGACCGCACGGTGATCGGCGCCTTCACGCCGGATGAGCGCGACCATCGTGCCGTCGTCGGTGAAGCGCAGCGTGGTCTCGTTGGGTTCGCCGGGCACGGCGAGGCGCGTGACGTGGTCGTAGTGGACGCCATCGATGGTCTGGAGGAGCTGGATCCGCCAGCCGTCGTCCGCACGCTGGTAGACGACGCCATAAGCGACACCGTCATGCCAGGTCACCCGCCAGAGCCAGTCGTTCGGCGTGCGCACCGACTCATCGATCACCACCGGCACCGGTGGCTCGAAGGTGTTGCCCGCCTGATCGGAGAAACTCACCATCGACTTCCGATCCTGCAGGACACGATCCACGTAGCGGGAACCGCCGAGCGACACCATGATCCGGCCGTCGGGGGCGAGGGACAGCTTCGGATCACGCAGGTCGATGCCGGGGAGTTCGAGGAGACCGACCGAGCTCCAGGGTCCGTCGCCTTCGCGCAGCACGATCCTGATCCGGCCATCCGCACCGTGCACGTGGTCGTCACCCTCCCGGAACGTGCAGTAGAGCCGGTCCCCCACCGCCAGGAGATCGGTGAACGCAGCATGCGGTGCATCGCTCGGGATCCGCTTGACCTCGAGCACCTCTGGATCATCGACGAAACGGAATGAGAAGAGGTCGGCATCCCGAAGGACGAAACGAAGTCGCACCGGCGTGCCGGCCAGGGCCCCGAGGTCGGAAGCGCCGCGCCAGGCGAAGTCGCGCGCGATCTCGTTCCCGATCAGTTCGATCGAGTCCTCGAGGGTGAAGCCGGGGATCGGCGTGCCGTCCGCGTCCTGCAGTTCCAGCCGGATGCCACCCGCCGCGGAGGTCGCGAAGTTCGCTTCCAACCGGTCCCCGGCGAAGACCAGCGGCTTCGTCAGCAGCTCGCCACCGTCGTGTCCGGCACGGACCGAGGCCAGTCCGTCGAGCCGCATCGAGTAGCGACGCAGCTCCGCGGTCGGTTGGGCGTAGTTCTGGTTGACGTAGAGCGACATCTCGGTGGGCGAGGTCTGGACGATGTTGAGCGCCGGATAGTTCGAGCGCGACACCCAGTTGCCGAGGCCGATCCCGGGGCGGATGAACGCCTCCCGGAACGTCCGGTCGTAGCTCGTTCCGCCACGCGAGGTCATCAGCACCGCATCGGAACAGTCCTTGAAGTAGCGGGGATTCACCCCGAGTCGTTCCGCGTCCGCGTCGGAGAGCACCTGTCGTCCGGGCATGAAGCGTGCCGCGATCGCAATGTAGACCTGTGGCGCGCGGAAGTAGGGATGGGTCTGGTTGGTGTAAATGTGTTCGAGACCGCCCTCGCCGAACGTCATCGTGACCGGTTCGCTCCAGGTGATGAAGTCGGGCGAGGTCGAACGACTCACCGTTCGGAACCCGGAGTAGCCCTCGCCCGTCCAGGTCCGCAGGTAACAGATGTAGCACTGCTCGGCCTCCGACCAGAAGGCGACATTCTGGGAGTCGAACATGCCGCCGGTCACCAGCGGTTCCTCGCGGACCCTCGTCCAGTGGAGACCGTCCGGCGAGGTCCAGCCGACGAGTCCGGAGGCCTCGCTCCCACCGAGACCCTTGAAACGCTTCGCGGGGTCGACGCCCGGCCGAGTGTCCAGGAAGGGACTGAAGTTGTGGGTCACCGGCGCGACGTTCGCGAGGATCACGTTGTTCTCACGGGAGCCGTCGACCTCGTGCAGGCCGAGGTTCGGTCGCGTCCAGGTGATCCCGTCGTCACTCAAGGCGACGCAGGTGGTCTCGCGATTCGAACCGTCCGCGCCCGCCTCCGGGAGCCCGCGGTAGTAGAGAAGGAAGCGGTCGCCATCCCGGATGACCGTGGAGTAGCCACAGAACGGTCCCTCCCAGATCCGGTCGAACGTGAAGACCGGCCCTTCGTCGCGCGGGGTGCCGAGCACGAAGTCGACAGCGCTCATCGAATCGACGAGGTGGTGATCGACGAAGAGCTGCCGCTCCGTTCCGATCTCGAGGGGCGGCGGACTCGCAGCCATGGAGGCAGCGGCGAACAGGATCAGGGTGGGCATCATCATGCCCCCATTCTACGATTCGCCGGCGAGCTCACCGGCAGATGTCGTTCCGGGCAATGCCAGAGAACAGCACCATGCGACCAGCAGGAACGCGGCCGAGGTCCACAGGCACGCCGTGATGCCGCCTCCGAGGTAGGCGAGACCGGAGAACAGGGTGCCGGCCAGGCGTCCGGCTGCGTTCGCGGAATAGTAGAAGCCGACGTCCAATGCCACGTCCCGGTCGTCGGTGTAGGCGAGGATCAGGAAGGAGTGGATCGACGAATTGATCGCGAAGACCACGCCGAAGACGGCGAGTCCGACGAGGATCGAGCGTTCCGGGCGCAGGCCGAGGGTGGTCGCGAGGGCGATCGACAAGGTGACCAGAGCGAGCGCCAGCGCCCAGAGACGGGCGGACTCGACGACACGGCCACCTCGCGCGACGAACCTCGGTGCCAGTGACTGCACGAGGCCGTATCCGATCACCCAGCAGGCCATGAACGCACCCACCCCCTCGAAGGACCACTCGAGCACCTCGTAGAGATAGAGCGGCAGCCCCACCACGAACCAGATGTCGCGTGCACCGAAGAGGAAGAAGCGCGCCAGGGAGAGGCGATTGATCGCCGGGGACTTCGAGAGGATCGTTCGGATCGATGGCTTCTGTCGAAGCGTGCCGAGCTGGTCGGTGACCAGAAGCAGGCCGAGACAGAGGACGACGAACAGCCCCCCCGCCATCGCCCACAGGGCGGTGGTGAATCCGAGCCAGGCGAGGAGCCCGCCACCGACGAAGAAGCCAACGCCCTTCAGGGTGTTCTTCGATCCGGTGAGGACCGCCACCCAGGTGAAGAGCCGGGAGTGTTCGACGTCCCGATCAGCGTCCTTGACGATGAACTTGAGCGCACTCTTCGCACTCATCTTGGTGAGGTCCTTGGCGATCCCCGACATGCCCTGCGCCCCCATCACCCAGACGACACTGACCCAGGGCAGCCATGCCCGGTTCACGAAGGACAGGGCGACCAGGGCCACGACCTGCAGTGCAAGCCCGGACAGCAGCGTCGACCGCAGGCCGAACCGGGTGCCGAGCCAGCCTCCGCAGAGGTTCGTGACCACCCCGCAGAACTCGTAGAGCAGGAAGAGGAAGGCAAGGGTCAGCGGGTCGTACCCGAGGAACGCGAAATGGAGCAGGACCAGCATGCGCAACGCGCCGTCGGTGATGGTGAACGCCCAGTAGGCGCCGGTCACGAGGGCGTAGCTGCGGACGTTCATGCCTTCGCCGAACGGGTCGTCGCGATCCCGGAAGCGACCTTCGATGCAAGTTCGGCCATCCTGTGGACGTAGCCGTACTCGTTGTCGTACCAGACGAGGACCTTCACCATGGAACCGTCGACCACCATCGTCGAGGGCGCGTCCACGATGCCGGAGCGGGTGTCGTTGACGTAGTCGGTCGAGACCAGCGGACGGGTCTCGCACCCCAGGATCCCCTTCAAGCCATGCTCGGCGGCACTGGAGAAGAACCCGTTGAGTTCCTCCACGGTGGTCTCACGAGCAAGGGTGAAGACACAGTCGGTCAGGGACGCGTTCAGGAGCGGGACCCGGACCGCGACGCCGTCGAGCCTGCCCTTGAGTTCCGGGTAGATCAGGGTGATCGCGGTCGCCGATCCGGTCGAGGTCGGGATCAGGGCGTTGAGCGCGCTCCTCGCACGACGCAGATCCTTGTGCGGGGCGTCGACGACCACCTGGGTGTTGGTCACGTCATGGATCGTCGTGATGGAGCCGCGTTCGATGCCGATCGCCTCGTGCAGCACCTTGACCACCGGCGCGATGCAGTTCGTCGTGCAGCTGGCCGCGGTGACGATGTCGTGGACATCAGGGTCGTAGAGGTGATCGTTGCACCCCATGACGATGTTGAGCACCCGTTCGTCATGCACCGGCGCCGCGACCACCACCTTGCGCACCCCGCGCTCGAAGTAGGGTTCGAGCAGCGCCATGGTCCGAAAGCGACCACTGCACTCGAGCACCAGGTCGACACCAGCCTCGTCCCAGGGCACGGCTCCCGGCTCGTCGTGTTCACTGAAGCCGACCCGACGACCGTCGATCTCGAGACCACCGTCGAGGACCGACACCGTGCCGTCGAATCGACCGTGGACGGTGTCGAACTCGAGGAGATGGGCCGCGCAGTCGACACCACCCTTCGGCTCGTTGACGTGGACGAGTTCGAGGCCGGGGTGCTGCTGCAGGGCGCGAACCACCAGGCGTCCCATGCGACCGAAACCGTTGATGCCGAGACGAGTGCTCATGAGAGATGATCATAGCCCTCGATTATTCAGATCGGGTGTGCGCGGCAGTCTTGAAGGTGCCGTCGACGACGTGCGCTTCGAGCGATGAGCCCTGTGCGCCCGACGCCATCCGGCTGCCCCTTCCGTCGCCTCTGGAGACCCCCTGGGGACGGATCGCCCCAACCCCTCCTGATGGCAAGAAAAAGGCCCCCATCGCCGTGAAGGAGGCCTGGAACTCCCCCGGCTGGACTCGAACCAGCAACCTAGCGGTTAACAGCCGCTCGCTCTACCAATTGAGCTACAGGGGATTGAGTTTTCAGACGGGCAAGGATACCCATCTCTCTTCATCGGTCAAGGCTTTCGAGAGCTTGAGGATTGCCCTTGCGCGGATATTCCCCTAGGATGCGCGGCTCGGAGCTGCCTGGCAGGTACGCTCCGTGAGTACCGTCCGATACACTTCCAACGACCCCGGAGTCCAGACATGAAGAAGGACACACACCCCGAGTGGCACCCTGACTGCAAGGTCTTCTTCCGAGGAGAGCATGTCATGACCGTTGGCGCCACCGTCCCGGAAATGGCGGTCGAGGTCTGGTCGGGCTCCCACCCCTTCTTCACGGGCAACAGCTCGTTCGTCGACACGACGGGACGCGTGGAACGCTTCCAGAAGAAGTTCCAGGGCGACTACTTCAAGAACAAGAAGAAGAAGTAGCACCATTTCAACCGAAACCAGTACAGCCGTGCCACACCAGGCACGGCTGTTGTCTTGGCATCGTGACCTGGTGAACCATGAGCGATTCGGTCCCGGACAATCTCGCCAGAAGACTTGATGAGATGGACGAGCAGTTCGAGGCGATCGCCTCGCAACTGCTTGATCCTGAAGTCCTCGGCGATCACACCAGGGTCCGCGCCCTTTCGATCAAGCGTGCCGCGCTGGAAGGCCCGGTCCTTCGCTGGCGGGAGGTCCGGCGGATCGAGGCGGAATCCAGTGAACTCGAGGAAGCGATCCAGGCCGGAGAGGACGAGGAACTGATCGGCCTCGCCCGGGAGGAGCTCCCGGCACTGAAGACCAGGCGAATGTCGCTCATCGAGGCCGTGAAGACCGAACTCGTCACCGCGGAAGACAAGGCGGTCGGGGCGATGATCCTCGAGATCCGGGCCGGAGTCGGTGGTGATGAAGCCGGCATCTGGGCCGGTGACCTCCTCGAGATGTACCAGCGCTACGCAGGCAGTCGGGGGTGGAGCTTCGAGATCCTCGACCTCCAGCCGGGTGAGAAGGGTGGCGCCAAGAGCGTGATCGCTGAACTCGAGGGCGAGGGTGCATGGAGCGAGCTCGGCTATGAAGGCGGCACCCACCAGGTGAAGCGGGTCCCCGCGACGGAAGCCCAGGGCCGGATCCACACCTCGACGGCCACCGTCGCGGTCCTCGCCCAGCCAGAGGAGGTCGCGGTCGAACTCGATCGCAGCGACGTCAAGGAATCGATCACCACCGCCCAGGGGCCCGGAGGGCAGAACGTGAACAAGGTGGCGACCGCCGTCCACCTGATCCACCAACCGACGGGAATCGAAGTCCGCATGCAGGAGACGAAGTCCCAGGCCCAGAACCGGGAAAAGGCCTGGCGCCTGCTCCGCGCACGACTCTACGAGCGCCAGCAGAAGGAACTCGATGAGAAACGGGCCCGGGAACGGGCTTCGATGATCGGATCCGGCGGTCGGGCGGAGAAGATCAGAACCTACCGGTACAAGGAGAACCTCGCGGTCGATCATCGGCTCGGCAGCTCCTTCAACCTCGGCGAACTGATGCAGGGCCGCATGACACCGCTGGTGGAGGCCCTGATCGAACTCGATGTCGCCAGGCGGCTGGCAGCACTCTGATCGCCGCCGCCCGCAAGGTGGCATGGCAGCCCACAAACACCGCACAGACCGAACGAAAAGGGGGCGTTTCGCGAAGGAACGAAAAACCGAGCCTCGGATCATGTCGATCTCCGGTTCCATGTCCTACTACAACAACACCGCTCTTCCCCTCTTCTCCACACTCCTTCTCGGCATCGGTCTGTCCGGTTGTTCCTCGTTGAACACCACGACAGGCGACGATTCGATCGAAGGCTCGACGGTCGTGTCCGCGGATGCACCCGTGATCACGACCACCGACCAGGCCGACGTGGAGCAGTTCACCGACGACATCACGATCGAGGAATGGACCCTGCTCGCCGAAGCCGGCGATCCGGAGGCCCAGTTCCACGTCGGCAGCTTCCACGAGCATGGCGAAGGCGTCGACGCCGATGACGTCGTGGCGTTCGACTGGTACCGCAAGTCCGCGGAACAGGGCCATGCACCGGCCCAGAACAGCCTCGGCATGATGTACTTCGAAGGCAGGGGAACCGGAATCGACCGTGACTCGGCGACCGAATGGTTCGACCGTGCGGCAAGGCAGGGCCACGCAGCAGCGGAGAACCATCTCGGCATGATGTACCTCGTGGGATCCGGTTGCCAGGCGGATGAGAAGGAAGCCGCGCGCTGGTTCGAACGCTCGGCCAGCAAGGGCAATGCGGATGCTCAGGAGATGATGGGCACGCTCTGCTACGAAGGCCGAGGAGTCGAGAAGAATGACGAGCAATCCGCACATTGGTTCGGCATGGCGGCAGAACAGGGTGATGCCTCCGCACAGGCTTCCCTGGCACTGATGTACTACGACGGTGTCGGGGTCTCCCAGGACCATGATGCCGCCGCGGAGTGGCTGTTCCGTTCATCCGACAACGGATGCGCCGAGGCCGACTTCATGCTGGGCTGGATGTACCTCGAGGGCATCGCCTTCGACCAGGACGTGACGCTCGCGGCGACACTGATCGGGAATGCCGCTGATGCGGGCACCCCGATCGCACAGGCCACGTTCGGCATGATGTGCCATGAAGGCCTTGGCACCGAGCAGAACTTCGAGCAGGCCGCTCGTTACCTGCAGCTTGCAGCAGACCAGGGCGTTGCCTCCGCACAGAACAACCTCGCACTCATGTACATCAAGGGAGAAGGTGTTCCCCAGGATGTCGAGCTGGCGACGATGTGGCTGAGAACCGCTGCAGACCAGGGACTGGCGATCGCCGCAGAACGTCTCCAGATGATGCAGGGACCGGTTGGGAGCGACGAAGAGACCAGCAGCTCGATCGCGTCGTTCGAATTCGACGACACCGACACCCCCTGAACGCATCCAGGCATCGAAAACCCGCCTATGAACGCTCCAGGCACCCCCGTTCGAACTCGAGCGGGGGTGCCTGCGTTTCAAACGCACCCAAGACCGCCTGAAAGCGCCCAAAGAGGCCCAAGGGCACGCCGCCCGGGGCGGAGAACACGATCTCACCGAACCTGAGCATTTTTAGATGGATAATCACCTGGCCGAGGGGTACCCTCCCTGAGCCGACACGAGAAACGGCTACACAAGGGAACGTGGACATGACGAATCTTCATCCGGTGGGCAACCGCTTCAGCTGCGCCTTCATCATGCTTGCCGCCCTCACTGCGGCAGGACTGACGGGCTGTGATTGCGAATGCATCGAAGGTCTTCTTTCATGTGGTTCGGACGAGACCTGCGACGATGCCTCGACGGCAGTCGCCGGGACCGAAGCCATCGAGGTCATCCCCGTCGAGGAGCCGATGGCTCCCGTCTATGAGGACGTCGACTTCGAGATCGATGGCGATGCCGCCGTCAACCTCGTCACTGCGATGAGGTGATCGTTCCCCGCGAACGACATCAGTCGAACAACCGTCGCTCCGATCAGATCGCAGCGACCGATTCCAGCCAGGGACCGAGGTACCTGCGTTCGAAGTGGTCGGCCGCGACCTCGGTCCGTGCGTGATCGACACCCCACATGCAGGCGACCGGGAACGGGCCCTCGAGGTCCATCAGGACCTGGTGCGAGTTCTCGAAGCTGAACGCCTTGGGGATCCGGGCGGCCCAGTGGGCGGTCGCGGCATTGACGCCGGGTTCGCCGATCACGATCGCCGGCTGCAGCATGAGGTCGCTGTCGTTGAGGTACCAGATGTCACTGACGACGACTGGAAGCAGGCCTTCATCCACGGGCAGGTCGTTGTTCCGACGGATCGATCGAATGTGACGCGCGATGCGGTCACCAATCGGCCGATCCGACAGCTCCGCACGGAGGTGCGCACCAACCACGATCGGAAGCAGATCCTCCAATGGATACTCGGTGCCGGCAGGACACTCGACCCGCGCATGTGCGAAGATCGGGTCCTCCTTGGGCATCGCGAACGCCTGGTCCTCGGAATCGCTCATCAGGACACCTTTCCGCCGGGGAGCCCCGAGGTCAGTGAGGAAGGGGGAAGTCACCGCAGAAGACCCGGATCTCCTCGCGGACGGCATCACAGACGGCCTCGTCACCCTTCGAGGTCATGACGCGGTCGAGCCAGTCCGCGACGCGAACCATCTCCGGCTCCTTGAGTCCACGAGTGGTCAGCGCGGGCGTGCCGAGCCGAAGGCCGCTGGTGACCATCGGAGGACGGGGGTCGTTCGGAATGCCGTTCTTGTTGACGATCATGCCGGCGGCCTCGAGCCATCGTTCCGCATCGGCGCCGGTCAGATCGGCATCACGTCCTCGAAGATCGACGAGCATCAGGTGGTTGTCGGTTCCGCCGGAGCAGAGTCGATAGCCCTTCTCGACCAGAGCCTCCGCCAGCGCGCGCGCGTTCGCGACGACCTGCTCCTGGTAGGACCGGAACTCGGGCGTCAGGGCCTCGCCGAAGGCGATCGCCTTGCCGGTGATCGCATGCATCAGCGGACCGCCCTGGCTTCCCGGGAAGACCTTGCGATCGACCAGCTTCGCGATCTCCTCGTCGTCGGAGAGGACCAGACCACCACGGGGGCCACGAAGGGTCTTGTGGGTGGTCGTGGTGACCACGTGCGCATGCGGGAACGGTGAGGGATGGACGCCCGACGCGACCAGGCCCGCGATGTGAGCGATGTCAGCCATCAGGTACGCGCCGACCTCGTCCGCGATCGACCTGAATTCGGCGAAGTCGATCGTCCTCGAATACGCGGAGTAGCCGCAGATGATCAACCGAGGCTTGCACTCCCGGGCGATGGCTCGGATCGCGTCGTAGTCGAGTCGTTCCGTCTCCGGATCGAGGTCGTAGTCGACGATGTTGTAGAAGGTGCCGGAGAAGTTCGGCTTCAGGCCGTGACTCAGGTGCCCCCCGGACTTGATCGGAAGGCTGAGGACGGTGTCACCCGGCTTGAGCAACGCCATGAACGCGGCGATGTTCGCGTTGGCGCCGCAATGCGGTTGCACGTTGGCGAACGCACAGTTGAAGAGTGCCTTGGCCCGATCCCGAGCGAGATCCTCGATCGCGTCATGCCAGGTGCAGCCTCCGTAGTACCGCTTCCCTGGATAGCCCTCGGCATACTTGTTGGTCATCCAGGTCCCGACCGAGTGCATCACGGTGCTCGAGACGTGGTTCTCGCTGGCGATCAGCTCGAGGGTGGTCTCCTGGCGCCGTGCCTCCTCGGCGAGGATGCGGGCGGCTTCAGGGTCCCGGGAACCGATGTGTTCGAGAACGTCGGCGGAGATCTGGTCCATGGTGTCGGGTGCTCCGGAAAACGCTGATTTCGTGCTGACGGTGGTGCTCATGACGAGATCGTAGCGGTACCCTCTATGACATGTTGAATCATCTGCTGCTTCTGCCGTTGTTCCTCCTGTCCGGACAGGCCGACATCGCCCGGGTCATGGATGGAGGATTCGAGGACTGGACCTCCGCTCCGGTCGCCACAGGCCCCGAGGACGGGATGGTCAAGGCCGTCCGAGTCGCCGAGGACCCCCACTTCGTCTACCTCCAGATCGACCTGGCCCGGCCAGCCACCCTCCAGGGCCTGGATCGAGAGCTCAGGATCGAGCTGGATCTGGACGGATCCGACCGGACGGGGCGTGAGGGCAGCGCAGGCATGCCCGGCGTGGACGCGATCGTGATGTTCAGCCCGCGTGACACCAAGGACGGCTCCTTCGACTCCGGATCCGCGCTGATCGGTTTCAACGGTCGAAACGAGACCCGGACGACCACCGATGCACTCGGCGTGGTGGCAATGCCCACCCACGGGAGCGATCGTTTCGAAATCCGCATGGATCGGCTGCCCGCCTTCAGGGGCAGGAGCTTCGACGGTCAGGTGATCACCATCGCCTCGAACGGGACCCCCACCGCGTGTCCAGCATTCAGCCACGAGCTCAAGAGCAGGAGCGCAAGCCGTGGGTTGCCCGTCATCCACGACCCGGCGGAACCCACGAATGACATCAGGATCACCAGCTGGAACGGGGAACGCGGTGCGCTCTTCGAGAATCCCGGCCCGTTCGCCAGGACGTTCGAAGCACTCCAACCTGATCTGGTCCTGCTCCAGGAACTCCCCTCGAAGTCAGGTCCGGAGGAACTGAAGGCATGGTTCGATCGCATCGACGGCGATCAGGCCTGGAACGCCATCCTGTCGGGAGGTTCGCTTCGAGTCGCCGTGGTCTCCAAACACCCGTTGGAACCGGTCCCGGAACTGGCCAAGGTCTCCGCACTGGACCCGAGAGGGTCGAAGCGGTTTGTCCGAGCGGTTGGCGGGCTGGCACGGATCGACCGACAGGAGGTCCTGGTGGTCAGTGTCCACCTCAAGTGCTGTGGCCGCCTGGGCTCGAGCGAGGACCAGAAGCGCAGAAGCGAGGTCGATGCGATCCACGAGGCCGTTCGAACCGCGGTGGCGCGGATCAAGCCTGACCAGGTGGTCATCGGAGGCGACCTCAACCTTGTCGGAACCTCCACCGTGCTCGATCGTCTGGCCGAGGGACTCGCCCCGGATCGTTCGAACCTGACCGTGACGGAACCGATCCGACCCGCAGGCGATGCCACGACGACCTGGGAGAAACCGGGGCAATCGTTCGTCCCGGGCCGGCTTGATTTCATCCTGGTCGGAGGTCGATGCAGGGTCAGCCGCTCACTGGTGGTCGACACGAACCAGCTCGGTGATCGTTGGCGGCGCAAGCATGGTGTCCCGGAAGAGGTGCCGAGCGACCATCTTGCGATCTCCGTCGATGTCCGACCGGGCGGCTGAGAACAGCAGGTGCCGAGTCATGAGCCACGACAGGTACAGGGTGCTCGAGACCCCGGTCGGGTCGTTCCACCTCATTCAGGCCGATGACGGAAGCATCCGAACCGGTTGGGTGGGGTTCGGGACACCGCTTCCACCATCGGCAAGACTGGACCGGTCACTGCTCCCGGACCTCACGGATCGGCTGAAGCGACAATTCGACGGGGAAGTCACTGACTTCAGCGACATCCCCCTCCCGAAGGCACCCCCCTTTCACATCGCCTGCTGGGCCGCTGCCCGGCGGATCCCGCATGGGCGCTGCCTGAGTTACGCCCGGCTCGCCAGTGAAGCGGGAAGCCCCAGTGCGGCGAGAGCGGCAGGCCAGGCGATGAGGCACAACCCGCAACCGATCATCACACCCTGCCACCGAGTGGTCTCCTCGAACGGGGGGCTCGGTGGATTCGCGGGCAGCAGCAAGACCGATCGAATCGAGACCCGGACGAAGCGGGCGCTGCTGGCAATCGAGGGAGCGGATATCCCGGGATCGTGACGGGTGGTTCGTCGCGATGACCCGGCAACGCAGCCTCCACCGGACGAAATCCATATCATGGGCACGGACTGGAGAACACCCCCATGCGACTGACCATGGTTGGCACCGGATATGTAGGACTCGTCACCGGAGTCTGCTTCTCGGAAACCGGCAACATCGTGACCTGCCTCGACATCGACGAGGCCAAGATCGACGTCCTCCGCCAGGGCCGGAGCCCCATCTACGAACCGGGCCTGAGCGAGATGATGACGCGGAACATCAAGGCGGGCAGGCTTGACTTCACGACGGACAAGCACAGTGCCTATGAGCATGCCGAAGTCATCTTCATCTGCGTGGGCACACCAAGTGACGAGGACGGCTCGGCGGATCTCCAGTACGTGCTCGAAGTGGCGAAGGACATCGCGGTGGAACTCGAGCGTCTGGGGCCTGACACGCCTCCGAAGCTGATCGTGGTCAAGAGCACGGTTCCCGTGGGCACCTCCCACAAGGTCAAGGAAGTCATCGAGGCGGGCACCAGCACACCCTTCCACATCGCGGACAACCCCGAATTCCTGAAGGAAGGCGCTGCGATCGACGACTTCATGAAACCGGACCGGGTGGTCTGCGGGGTCGAGACCGAGGAAGCCGGAAGGATCATGCGGGAGCTCTACGACCCGTTCGTCAGACAGGGCAACCCGATCCACGTGATGGATGTCCGATCCGCCGAGATGGTCAAGTACGCGTCGAACGCGATGCTCGCCTGCAAGATCTCCTTCGTCAACGAACTGTCCAACCTCTGCGAACACTACGGTGCGGACATCAGCAGCGTGCGCGAGGGCATGTGCGCGGACAAGCGCATCGGCAACCAGTTCCTCCACCCCGGTCTCGGGTATGGAGGCAGCTGCTTCCCGAAGGACACCCTTGCGGTCTGCGGCATGGGTCGGGAGGTCGGCTATACCTGCGAGCTGAACGAGGCCGTCCATCGAGTCAACAAGGCGCACCGCCTCCGGTTCTGGGACAAGATCGAACAACACTTCGAGGGCAAGCTGGTCGGCAGGAAGCTCGCTTTCTGGGGAGTCGCATTCAAGCCGAACACGGACGACATCCGGGAAGCCCCCTCCCTCACCCTGATGATGAAGGCGATGGAAGCGGGCGCCGTGTGCAGGGCGTTCGACCCGGTCGCCATGGAGAACCTGGCAACGGCCCTGCCGGATGTCGAACACGCGAAGGACATGTACTCGTGCCTCGAAGGGTGCGACGCCCTCATCATCTGCACGGAATGGAGCCAGTTCCGCTCCCCCGATCACGATCGGGTCTGCGCCATGCTGCAGGCCCCGGTGATCTTCGACGGCAGGAACATCTTCAGGTCCTCGACGATGAAGGACCATGGTTTCACCTACTATTCGGTCGGTCGTCCCGTGGTCAGACCGGAAGTTGGATCAACGATGGACTGACGTGAAGGGGCGGCGAAGACCGTCCGACGTCAGGAAAGTGGGGACTCGTGGCGAGCATACTGATAGAACGCGCAAAGGACGGGACCCCACTCCTCGACTTCGATCTGGTTCCGGGCAGGGGCTACACCATCGGTCGAAGCGACGACGCGAAAGTCCGTCTCGATGCGGGTTCGATCAGCCGTCTCCACGCACTCCTCTTCCAATACGAAGGCCAGTGGAGACTGTCCGACCTGGGCTCGAACAAGGGACTGCTCATCAATGGCAGTGTCGAGCGTGAGTGCATACTTGACAACGAGACCGGGGTGGGGATCGGCCCGACCACGCTCTGGTTCTTCGACGAGGCGGGGAACAAGCGAACACCGCATCACGCCGATGCCTTCGAGGAGAATGCCCAACCCCTCTCCATCCTGAGGATCCAGCACCGGGAGACCGGCGCCAGAAAGGCATTCGCACTGGTCGGGAGCAAGGTATTCTCGATCGGAACCAGTGACAGCTGCAACATCGGCATGCAGGGCCCCGGCATCACACCGCTTCATGCGGTGGTCTTCCAGAGTTCGAACACCTGGCATGTCACGATGCTGGACGAAGGCTCGGTACTCGACCGGGACAGCAACCCGACCAGATCCACCAGGATCCGGTCGGGTACGCCGACCATCGCTGGCCCCCTTGAGATGCAGCTGCTCAACACCATCGTCCCCCGAACCACCGAACCGAGAAGCGACGCCCCCACCCCGGACCGGAACACGCCCCTCCAGGACGACACCGAGGTCCCGGAAGTCGACGAGCAGTGGGACGTGGACCTGGACTAGGACGGAGCCTGCCCGATCGACGCTGGAGATCGAAAGTTCCGGTTTTTCACCCGGAACGCCCGCGCGAAGAACGTATCTGGTCGAGAAGGACGCGAAAAGGCCGGCGCAGGTCAAGGTGCCGGTCCTTCAGGCCGATGAAACGGTGTCCCCCCCGACCAGGAGCCTCTCATGCCACGAATCTCGATCGCCAAGGAAGACGGCATCGTGATGCTCGAACTCGAACTCGACCCGAGGAAGTGCTACACCCTGGGACGCAGTGCATCCGCCTCGATTCGACTCGATGCGCCTTCGGTCAGCCGGCACCACGCCATTCTCCTGCCGTACGGGGATCGCTGGGTCGTCGCCGACCTCGGCTCGAGTCGAGGGGTGTGGAACGAAGACGGCAGGATCCATTCGGGGGAACTGAGCCCCGGGAAGTGGATTTCACTGGGTGCGGGCTACATCTGGTTCGAGGACGAGCGGACCGCCCATGGGGCGAACGGTGCGGCAAGTCTCGAAATGGAGCCTGGGGACACGCAAGAAACCCATGCCCCGGACGCCGTGCTGCTCCTCGAGGAAGCTGGCGGGGGGCTGCCGAGGGTCATCCGGATGAACCGGAGAAGAGGGTTCACGATCGGATCCTCGGAGACCTGTGATGTCCAGGTCCAGCATGCCGAGATCGAACCGCTCCACGCGGCCGTTTTTCCGTTCAAGGGAGGCTGGCGAACAGTTTCGATGTGCGAATCTGATCTCCTCGGAGGAGACGGCCTCCCCTGCCGAAGCACGCCTCTGGACGCGGAAACGACGGTTTTTGCAGGCCCTTTGGGACTCACCATCCGAATGGTCGAGACCTCACCGGCGGCTCCTCCTGCCGCCCTTTGTCCGGTCGAGAACGGGTTCGAAGAGCCGGATTTCGAAGGCGAAGTGGACCTCGAAGCACTGGCCCGAAGTGGTGCCCAGGAGGACAATGACGGTTCCACGGTCGCCGGGACCTGAAACGACGAATTCAGGTAATCAGTGAAAACCCCTATTTTTCTCGGCTGATCGGCTTGTGCCGTGCGCCGGGGGGGATTATCTTTCGCGCGCTCCCACCGCATTTGGACGGGGGAGAATGCGAAAGGATTCTGCACTATGGCCAAGAAGACCGCGAAGAAGAAGAAGACCACCCGTAAGGCTGCCCGCCGACCTGCCAAGAAGGCCGCGAAGCGAACCGCCCGTCGTACCACCACGAAGAAGAAGACGACCCGTCGCAGCACCGCCAAGAAGAAGGCCCCCGCCAAGAAGGCTGCAACCGGTCCGAAGAAGATCACTGCCTCCGCGACCCCGCGTACCCGCAGCCAGCAGATCACGGCGATCGCCGAGGCCTGCGACTGCACGCGCAAGGAAGTCATGGGCATGTTCGACGCTCTCGAGCAGATGTGCGTCGCCGATCTCAAGAAGTGCGGCATCGTCAAGTTCATGGGACTGAAGATGACCGTCAAGAAGGCGCCGGCCAAGCCGCGTCGCAAGGGCATCAACCCCTTCACGGGCGAAGAGCAGTGGTTCGCTGCCAAGCCCGCATCCAAGAAGGTTCGCGCTCGCGCACTCAAGAAGCTGAACGACCAGATCTGATCAGGTCCGTTCCTTCTCGTTGCGTACACACGAGACTTCCCGAAAGCCCCACGCCTGGCGTGGGGCTTTTCTCATGCCCGTGCGGCCTTGAACGAACGGGGTCAGGCCTCGAGTCGCTCGACGGTGGCACGCAGGACGCCATCGTCATGTGCGAGCTCCCGCGCCGCCTCGGCCCTGTCGAGTCCCGGGAAGAGCCGCATGAGGATGCGGATCGCCCGATCATGAAGCTTGTCGTTGGTCGCACGCAGGTCGATCATGAGATTGCCGCGCACCTTCCCCAGGCGCGCGAAGGCGACGGTCGTGATGGTGTTGAGCGCGAGCTTCGTCACCGACCCCGCCTTGAGTCGCGTCGAACCGGCGAGAAGCTCCGCACCGGTGTCGAGAACGACGAGGTGCCTGCACCCTTCAGGTGCCTCACGCGGTGAACAGCTGATGAATCCGGTCGCGGCACCACGTCGTGCGGCCTCGCTGATCGCACCGAGGACGTACGGCGTCGTTCCCCCGGCCGCGATGCCGACCAGCACGTCATCCGACCCGAGCCCGAGTGCATCCAGCTCCGGATGGGCACCGTCGGGTTCATCCTCACGCCCTTCACTCGAACGCCGCAGGGCGGGGTCTCCGCCCGCGATCAGACCGATGACGTCCTCGGGATCGGAGTTGAACGTCGGCGGGCACTCGGAGGCATCCAGGACCCCGAGGCGACCACTGGTCCCCGCACCGACGTAGACCAGTCGACCACCCCGACCAAGGGCGTCCACCACCGATTCGATCAGCCCGGCCAGGGCTTCCCGTGCGTTCCGCAGCGCATCGACGACGATCATGTGGTCGTCCGCGACCAGGTCGATCGACTCCTCGAGCGAGCCCGAGGCAAGGTCACGGTTCGCCGGGTGCAGGGCCTCGGTCGCCACGTCGGATCGATCCGGCGGAAGCTCCGGCACGCTCACTCCTCCCCGACCAGGTGCTCCACCAGGAAGGACCACTTCGCCGAACGAGAGGCCGGCGAGTAGATCCCGTGGGTCGCGTTGGGGAAGAACTGCATCTCGAAGGGAATGTTCTTCGACTGGAGCGCGTTCACCAGCTGCCACGCATTGGACGGGTGCACGTTGTCGTCGATCATGCCGTGCAGGACCAGAAGCTCTCCCTCGAGACGGTTCGCGAGCTTGACGCAGCTCCCGAGGTCGTAGTTGAGCTTGTTCTCGCCGGGGGTCCGCATGTAGCGCTCGGTGTAGATCGTGTCGTAGTTGCGCCAGTCGGTGACCGGGGCACCCGCGACCGCGACATGGAAGACATCGGGGTGGCGCAGGACCGCAAGGGCGCTCATGTACCCACCGTAGGAGTGACCGGTGATCCCGACGCGGTCTCCATCAAGGAAGTCGTGTCGCTCGAGGAGCGTCTTCACGCCGTGCGCCTGGTCACCGAGGTCCACCTGGCCGAGCTTGAGGTAGGTCGCACCCTCGAACGCCTTGCCGCGTCCCTCGGTGCCGCGATTGTCGATCTGCACCACGACCAGTCCGAACTCGGTCACCGGATTGGAGATCTCGTAGTTGTTCCTCAGGGCTCGTGACTCGGGACCGCCGTAGACGTCGACGAGGATCGGCCACTTCCGACCGGGGTCGAAGTCGTCCGGATAGTGGATCCGGCCGTAGCAGGTCTCGGTACCGTCCTCGGTCTCGAAGCTGAAGAGTTCCGAGGCGCGTCTCGTCGAAGCCTCGAGACGTGAGAGATCGGACGTGGCAAGCGTCTTGATGCGCATGCCGTCCTTGCCGTAGAGGATGCTCTCCGGCGCCGATTCCCAGGTCTGACCGGTCGCGACGACACCGGAACCGTCCGGAGCGATGTCGAAGTTCGAGTGATTGAGGGCGTCCCCGGTCATCCGGGTCAGATCGCTGCCGTCGAAATTGACCGAGTACAGCTGCAGATTCATCGGATGCTCGTCGCCGTACCCGGAGAAGTAGAGGGTCCCACCACCGGGCAGGTTCTCGTCCTCGTCGATGCGAGCGATCCGTTCGGTCGGGAAGGTGCCGTCGCCAAGGGTCGCCAGACGACCCTCGGGTTCCTCGAGATCCCACAGCTCGAACGTCCGGAAGCCGCTCCGTTCCGAAGCCCAGAGGAAGCGTCGGCCGTCGGCGAGCCAGCGGAGTTCCGAATCATGGGCGACCCAGGTCGGCTGTTCCTCGCGGATCAGGACCCGGGACTCACCGGTCTCGGGATCCACCATGACGACCTCGAGGACGTTCTGGTGGCGGTTCATGCGTCGGTAGAGCAGGTGCTCCGAGTCCGGCGAGAACTCGATGTCGTAGACGTACTGGTCGTCATCGTCCCCGACATCGACGGCGATGTCCTTGCCGCTCTCGATGTCGTGGATGCGCAGGTTGGCGATCGGATTCGGATCGCCGGGCTTCGGATAGGCCTCGTCCATGATGTCGGTCCGAAGGTCGGTCAGTCCCCCGAGCAGGTAGTAGTCGGGGACGTCGGTGACATCGAAGGCGTAATAGGCGAGCTTCTTCGAGTCCGGCGAGAACCACATCGCGGTCTGCTGGCCGAGTTCCTCGCCGTACACCCAGCTCGCGGTTCCGAAGCGATTTCTCGAATCACCTTCGGTGGTCACCGCGATCTCACTGCCGTCCTTCCTGCTGAGGATGACGTTGTGGTCGCGATGGATGGCGGTCATGGCGCCATCCGGCGACTGCATGCGGGTGGCCTGGCGACCACGAGCGGGTCGATCGACCATCCCCCCCCGCCGACCGCGACGTCGCTGACGCTCCGCGGCTTCCGGCGGGTCCTGATCGGCGGCGTCCACTTCGGTGCCGGTCGCCAGGTCAAGGACGACCCATTGGTCGCCGGACCGGGTCCAGGCACGTCCGTTCTCGACATCCCAGCGGACGGAACCTCCCGAAGCGGAACGGACGAGGCGTCGCGAGGTGGCCTGTGCCGCCTGGACCTTGTCCGCTCCGGGGATGTCCTCGTATCGATCCCAGGAGATCGAGGCCGGCGACGCAAGCGCAAGGCCGGTCGTCAGCAGGAGGCAGCAAGAAAGGACCGCGGTACTCATGATTCGCAGGGGCATGCCTGTAACTCCGATCGTCCCGTCAGGGACATGACATCATCCGATCCGGGCAGCAGCACGGAGGATCTCGACGCGCTCCTCGAGCTGGTCGATGGTCAGGTTCTTCAATCCATCGAGACCGAAGGATTCGAGCGTGAAACTCGCGGTGACCGTTCCCCAGGCGAGCGCCGACTGGATCGCACTGAAGTCACGGCCACCCGTTCGTTCGAGATACGCCATGAAGCCACCCGCGAAACTGTCGCCGGCTCCGGTGGGGTCGACCACCTGGTCGCTTCCGGCGGGATAGGCGGGAACCAGGGCGGTGCCGTCCCGATGAACGAGGATCGCTCCGTGCTCGCCCTTCTTGATGATCACGAAGTTCGGTCCGAGGTCGAGCACCTTGCGCGCGGCGGTGAAGGGATTGCTGACTCCGGTGAGCTGTTCCGCCTCGGAGTCGTTGATCATGACGCCATCGACTCGCTCAAGCAGGGCGTGGAGTTCCGGATTCGCGATCTCGATCCAGAGGTCCATGCTGTCCATGACCGAAAGCTGACGCTCGGGAAGCTGGTCGAGGAAGGAAGCCTGCACCGAAGGATGGGAATTCGCGAGGAAGACGAGTTCACTGTCCCGGAACGACTCGGGGACCTCGGGAGGCGCTTCCTCGAGCACGCCGAGTTCGGTGAAGGTCGTCTCACGGACGTTCATGTTGTCGAGGTAGCGACCGCCCCAGGCGAACGTCCTGCTGTCCGAGCGTTGCTCGAGGCCGGCGAGATCGACGTTGTTGAAGGACTCGAGCAGGACACGGTGTTCCGCGGGCCAGTCGCCCCCCACCGCACCGACCAGTCGGACCGGTCCCTGGGCACTGGCCGCCGCCGCGAAGTAGGAGGCGGACCCGCCGGGTACCCGTTCCGCTCCACCGTGCGGAGTGTCGATGGTGTCGATGCCAAGCGTTCCGGTGACGATCAGGGACATGGTTCTGGGCTTTCTGTTTGTCGAGGGTTGCTCGAGAATGGAAGACGAGAGGTGCCGGGTTCAGGACTTCAGTTGTCGGCGACGGTCCCCGGAGGCTCGCTGATGAAGCTGCGCGCCCAGCCCACCCCCATGGAGACGCCGGCCAGGGAACCCGCGACCCACGTGATCGGCATCACGTACAGGAATCGAGGCACGGTCTGCTCGACGAGGGCATCGGCAAGCGAACCGCTCCATCCGCTGACGACGACCAGCTGCGCGAGTCCACCGACAAGCACCACGCCGGGATAGATCAGGATCGGATCGAGCTTCGGCGCGGCGACGCGCCCCGCCATGCCGGCGAGGAAGGAGGCCAGGATGACCGCACCGAGCACCTGCCCGTGCGAATCATCTGCAAGGAGCACCCAGGCGACCGGCAGCACGATGAGGCTGCAGGCCAGTGCGGAAAGCGAGGGCTTGGAGCTGAGGGACGCCCAGGAACCGATCGGCTCGGTCTTCCAGTCGTGAGGGACGTCGGGCAGCCCCCCCGATGAACGATTCAACGCCCAGACGAGGTAGAAGGTCGCCAACGCCCAGCACACCGTCTCGACCCCGAGCAGCCACGGCGAGGCGTCCGACCAGGCGAACTGGTGAATGCCACCCATGCCGGCGGAAAGGAAGGAGAAGCCGACGCCCACGACGAAGAGGGCGACGGCACCATTGAGGTGACGAGCCAGGAAACCGCCCATGATCAGGTAGACCAGGACCAGCGCCATCAGTGCGAACAGGCCGAGCAACGGCGAGGAGGCCTCGGAGAGGATCGACGCAGCACCGCCCTGGTCCGAGCGGAGGGCATCGATGACCGGGAGCGTGGCGAGATAGGCCACGAAGAGCCCGGAGAACAGGTAGGCATAGCGGACCGGAGGGGCGTGGTCGACATGGCAGTGCTCCATGTCGAGGGGGTTCCGTGCCGCCACGAGCATGAACAGGCGAACCGGCAAGGGAGGGCGGGACGGTTGGTCATTGGAGGGTGCCATGGCGGCCAGTCTACAAACGCCGTAGGCTGGTGACATCGATGAGCGAGCATGAAATCAAAACGGTCCCTCTTGACGGCACCCCCCTGAGCATCGAACAGGTGGTCTCGGTCGCACGGCAGCAGGCCGGAGTCGAGCTCACCGGCGAGGCCAGGGAGGCCGTGGTCGCCGCACGCGCCCAGGTCGCGAGCGCCGCGGATGCGGCGGATCCGGTCTACGGACTGAACACCGGGTTCGGATCGCTCTCGCGAGTCCGCATCGAACTGGAGCAGGTGCGCGAGATCCAGCGAAACATCGTGCGAAGTCATGCCGCGGGAACCGGTGAGCCGCTTCCGAAGGCTGTTGTTCGAGGCACGATGCTCCTCCTGGCGGCAAGTCTGGCCCGCGGCCACTCCGGGGTCCAGCCCGCGACGATCGAACGCCTGGTCTGGCACCTGGGCGAGGACGTGATCCCGGTGGTGCCCTCCCGAGGCTCGGTGGGCGCATCCGGTGATCTTGCACCGCTCGCACACATCGCCCTCTGCCTCATCGGGGAAGGCACGTGCCTGGTCGACGGACGGGAACAGGCCACCGCGGAGCTGATGCAGGAACGCGGAATCGAACCACTGGTCCTCGAAGCGAAGGAAGGGCTCGCCCTCCTCAACGGCACCCACCTGATGGCAGCCAGTGGCGCGCTCTGCATCAACGATGCGCGCATCCTGGTGAACGCCGCGATCGGGGCGACCGCGCTGAGCCTTGACGCATGCCGCGCCTCGCATGGACCGTTCGACCCACGGATCCACGCGGTCCGCTGCCAACCCGGGCAGATCGAGGTCGCCCGAAGGACCCTCGATCTCCTCTCGGGCAGCGAGATCGTCGAGGCGCACAGCGAGGATGACCCACGGGTCCAGGATCCCTACTGCCTTCGAGCCGCCCCCCAGGTCCTGGGCGCGGCGATGGATGCGATCGAATCGTGCGCGGTGGTGATCGAACGCGAACTGGGTGCGGTGACCGACAACCCCCTGGTCTTCCCGGAGGACGGTGCGATCCTCTCCGGCGGGAACTTCCACGGCATGCCGCTCGCGATCGCGCTTGATTCCCTGCGGATCGCGCTGGTGCACGTGGCCGGGATCGCCGAACGCCGGGTCTACTGGGTCCTTTCCGGACACGACACGGAGAACCCGGTCACCCATTACCTCGCCCCCGAGCCCGGCCTGCATTCGGGCTACATGATCGCGCAGTACACCGCGGCCGCGCTCTGCAACGAACTGCAGACGATCGCCAACCCCGCCAGTGTCGGCAACGTCCCGACCTCGGCCGGCATCGAGGACTACAACTCGATGGGCGCGACCTCCGCGCTCCTCTCCCGCCATGCGATCACCCTGGCCAGGGACGTGATCGCGATCGAACTCCTCGTGATGGCGGAGGCGATGGAGCATCAACGCCCACTTCGATCAGGTGATGGCGTGGAGACGATCGTCGAGCACGTGCGAACGGTGGTCCCGCCCCTGACCCAGGATCGCGCCCCCTCCCCCGATATCGCCCGGATCGCGGAATTGATCGCCTCTGGCATGCTGTGATGCGCGCTAGAATGCGGGCATGAGCAGCACACCGACCGGCACCCGAGTCATCCACGCACCCCGAGGCACCGACCTCTCCTGCAAGAGCTGGCAGGCGGAGGGTGCGATGCGCATGCTCATGAACAACCTCGACCCCGAGGTCGCGGAACGACCGGAGGACCTGGTCGTCTACGGTGGACGCGGACAGGCGGCGCGCAGCTGGGAGGCGTACGACGCGATCATCGCCACCCTGAAGGAGCTCGAGGTCGACGAGACCCTGCTGGTCCAGTCCGGCAAGCCCGTCGGCGTCATCAAGACCCACGAGGACGCACCGAGGGTCGTGATCGCGAACTCGAACCTCGTCCCCCACTGGGCGACCCAGGAACACTTCGACGACCTCGCCGCCAAGGGCCTGATGATGTACGGCCAGATGACTGCGGGATCCTGGATCTACATCGGCACCCAGGGCATCCTCCAGGGCACCTACGAGACGTATGCGGAGTGTGCACGCCAGCACTTCGGCGGCACCCTCGCCGGCACCCTCAACGTGACCGCGGGCTGCGGCGGCATGGGTGGCGCGCAACCACTCGCGATCACGATGAATGAAGGCACCTGCCTGATGGCGGATGTCTGCATCGAACGACTCGAGAAGCGCGTCCACGACCGCTACCTCGACGAGATCGAACATGACCTCGACGCGGCGATCGATCGGGCGCTCGCCTGGCGCGACGAGAAGAAGGCGCTCTCGATCGGCTACGTCGGCAACGCGATCGACCTTCTCCGACGACTCGATGCACGCGGCATCGTCCCCGACACCCTCACCGACCAGACGTCGGCACACGACACCTTGAACGGGTACTACCCGGCGGACCTCTCACGGGAGGAGGCGGACGCCCTGCGTGAGTCGGATCCGGAAGGCTACGTCGTCCGTTCGATGGACGGCATGGAGGAACATGTCCGCCTGATGGTGAAGATGCAGGCCGCAGGTGCGAAGACCTTCGACTACGGCAACAACATCAGGCAGCGCGCGCTCGACAACGGGTTCGAGCAGGCCTTCGACTTCCCCGGCTTCGTCCCCGCCTACATCCGACCGCAGTTCTGCCTCGGACGAGGCCCCTTCCGCTGGTGCGCCCTCTCCGGAGACCCGGAGGACATCAAGGTCACCGACCGCGCGCTGATGGAACTCTTCCCGGAGGACACCTCCCTCCATCGCTGGTTGACCATGGCGGAGGAGCGTGTCGCGTTCCAGGGGCTTCCCTGCCGGATCTGCTGGTTCGGACTGGGTGAGCGGGACAAGGCGGGCATCCTCTTCAACGAACTGGTGCGGACCGGCAAGGTGAAGGCGCCGATCGTGATCGGTCGCGACCACCTCGACTGCGGCAGCGTCGCAAGCCCCAACCGGGAGACCGAGGGCATGCTCGACGGCACGGATGCGGTCAGCGACTGGCCGCTTCTGAACTTCGCGACCAACATCGCCTCGGGTGCGAGCTGGGTCAGCTTCCACCACGGCGGTGGCGTCGGCATCGGCTTCTCCCAGCATGCAGGCCAGGTGATCGTGGCGGACGGCACCGACGCCGCGGCACGCAGGCTGCAACGGGTCCTGACCAACGACCCGTTGATGGGCATCTTCAGGCATGTCGACGCGGGCTACGAGACCGCGATCGAATGCGGAGCACGCAACGACGCACGCATCCCGATGCAGTAGACGCGGCAGCGACGAATCCAGATTCAGTCACGCAGGACGCAGGCACGTCGCAGGCGATCGTTGACCGCACGCCAGAGCCCGCCGGCAAGTGGCGGCATCTCGACGATCAGAACCGAGGCGCGCAGCGCATCCGCCTCGCGGAAGGTGCGATAGAGGACGCGAGCGTAGCCCTCCGCATCCTCGGGCATCTCGATGACGCTGTGCGGCGGGTCCGCCTCGCGGGGACCGATCGAGAGCACCACCACCGGCACCTCGCTCTCCGCGAGAAGTTCATCGAGTTCATCGGTCCGGACCAGGGTGGCGGGCGTGACCGGTGCGTAATGATGCAGCGCGGTCCCGGGCGCGGCACCCTGTTCGCCGATCACCGGAGCCTCGACGCGACCGAGGACTTCACGGAGCGCGGAGAGGGTGATCGCACCCGGCCTGAGGACGAACGGAACATCGTCATCGATCGCGACGATCGTGGACTCGATCCCGTGGACGCAGGGGCCACCATCGAGGACCGGGAAGTCCTCGTCGGGAAACTCCTGGAGCACGTGTGCGGCGTCGGTCGGCGACACGTGCCCGCTTCGATTCGCACTCGGCGCGACGATCGGACGCCCCGTGGCGCGGATCAGGCCCGAGGCGACGGGGTGGTCGGGTGAACGCAGCGCGACCGTGTCGTGTCCGGCGGTGACCAGGTCACCGACCTGCCCGCTCCGTCGAAGGACGAGGGTGAGGGGGCCCGGCCAGAATCGTCCGGCAAGGTCGTCGCAGGTGTCCGACCAGGCATCGACGAGTGGTCGAGCCTGCTCGACGTCGGCGACATGCACGATCAGTGGATTGTCCGCCGGCCGGTTCTTCGTCGCGAAGATCCGGCCGACCGCCCGCTCGTCACCGGCGTCGGCGGCCAGTCCGTAGACGGTTTCGGTCGGCATGCCCACGAGGCCTCCGGACCGGATCCGTTCCGCGGCGATGCCGATGCCCTCCTCGGTCGGCTGGAGGACGCGATCGGTCACCGATCCCCTCCCTCGTCCTGGGGAACGAACGCGCTTTCCAGTGGCGTGGTGTCGTTGATCCGCAACTCGATGCGGTTCATCTGCAGGCCGATGCCCATGGCCCGGAAGAGCCGGGCGATCGAACTGTTGTAGTCGACGAGTGCCTGGACCTCGCGAACCTGCGCGACGGCCAGTCCCTCCTGACGCTGGAACTTCAAGGCCAGGAACTCCGGCGTGAGCCCCGCCTTGGTTCGCTCGTCGACCTGCAGTGCACGGAGGTTCTCCGCCTGGGCGAGTCGGAGCGCGCGGTACTGATCCACCAGCACGTGGTTCGTCCGGACATCGCGCAGCGCGTTCTTCACCCTGAGGACGGTCCGCTGGATCGACTGTTCGTAGTTCACCACGGATGCGGTCCGCTGCAGCCGGGCCTGACGGAAGAAGGCGTCCGCCGCCCGGTTCCCGATCGCCTGCTCGAACTGCAGTCCCATCAGGTAGTCGATGTAGTCACCACTGCCGAGGTCCCCGTATGACTCGGAGAAACCGGAATCGAGACCGTTCCAGCGCATCTGGGCCTGGAGATCAAGGCGGGGCAGCCGGGCGTTGTCCGCGACGACGACACCGACCGAGGCATCATCGATCGAGAGCAGTGCACGACGCACCGAGGGGGCACGATCGATCGCGATCGAAATCGCCTCCTTGAGGCCGTAGGTGATCGGCTGGTCGGTCATCCAGTCACCGGGCACCACCAGCGTCTCGTCACCGACGGGCAGGTCGGGTGCGTTGATGATCGACTTGAGCTGGTCGCTCGCCGCACGCAGGTTGCGTTGCGCGAGGATCAGGTCACCCTTGCGTCGTTCGACGGTCGCAACGGCATCCGCATGATTCGCTTCGGTCACGTCGATCCCGCGCCGCCTCTCGAGGATGTCACGAACGCCGACCCCGACATCGAGCAGCCACTGGGTTGCACCGAGCTGCTGACGGGCGAGGACGAGATCCCAGTAGCTGGATTCGGTCTCCTCGATCACCGTCATCAGGCGCTCCCGAAGATCCTCGGTCGACGTGCGCGCGGCGTTCCGCGCCAATCGGATCTCCGAACGCGCGATGTCGCTCCCGAACCCGCGCAGGAGCGGCTGGGTGAGTCCGAGGGAGACGGCAGAGGACCAGGCGGGATCCGGTTCGAACGAGATGCCGTCGGCATCGGCGATGTCGTTTTCGCCGAAACGCGTCGACAGCTCGATCGCACCACCGGTGGACAGCTGGTTGCGCAGACCGGTGTCGATCCCCCACTCCCGACTCGAGAGTGTCGGGGTCGAAAGGGGGACCCCGAACGTCGAGGCGACGATCTGCGGTTGATCGAGGCGGCGGAAGTCGAAGTCGGCGAAGAAGACGGCGTCGAACACCGCTTCGGCCCGGACCACGTCAGCCTCGCTGATCGCCTCGCCAAGCCGGGCCGACCGTGCCGTCAGGTTATGCTCAATTGCGCTGGAAACAGCGGCTTCCAGCGAGAGGGTGACCTCCTGCTGGGCCTGACCGAGGAGGTCGACCCCGAGATCCAAGGGGGTCCCGGGCCGCGCCGGTTGCGGGCCGAGTCGATCCAGTTCCTGGCGGCGCGGTTCCAGAGCACGCTCGACATCGGAAATCCCCTTGTCAGGTCTCTGCGGGGCGGATTCCTGTTCCAGCCGAGCAGTCTGCCGGACCCGGGCCTGCTCGATGCTGGCCTGGAGGAGTTCGTCTCCACGATCCTGGAAGAAGGGCGACGGCGCGTCGCAGCCCACCCAGAAGAGACCCCCGAGCATCACCCCCGAACGGAGCAGGCTCGAACGGAGACGGATGACGTTTCTGGTGGAAAACCCGGCCATGATCTCGGATGCTAGCAGCGTCCGCAGCGATCGGTAGGATGAGCGCATGCGAACGATCACCATTCTCAGTGTTTCATGCCTTTTCGCCATCAGCCTGACCGCCATGGAGGCACCTGCCGCACCGCAGGACGCACCTGTCGAGACGGGCACGACGACGGAGGCACCCACCGCCTACTACGCACTCGTCAAGGACGGCAAGGGGACGAACATCAACGTCCGCACCGCCGCCAGCGTCGAAGGCGGATACCCCTTCTTCCAGGTGAAGGAAGGCGACCTCATCCACGTTCTCTATGAACGTTTCGGATGGGCACGTGTCCGCACCGACACGCCGGCATTCAAGAATGCATTCGGCTACGTCATCGCGGACTCGATCGACGTCGAGGTACTCGGGTCACCCGATGGGGTCGGCACCGTCAAGCGACGTGCGACGTTCAGCGCACCCCACATGATGAAGGACAACAACCCGAGCATGAGCTGGGAGGGACTGGATCCCCCGCTTGCCGTGGGCACGAAGCTCCAACTGATCAAGCAGATCCCGTCAACGAACGCCGGTGACCCCCCCAAGTGGCAGGTCCGAATCCCGAACACCCAGGAAGCATGGATCAACGCCGTCTGGCTCCGCAAGGCGACCGCGGAGGAACTCGCAGCCCGGATGCCCAAGCCGACCGACGCGAAGGATGTCGATGCGACCCCGACCGCGGTGACCGATGCCTCCGATGAGACGCCGGCGGCGACCACCGCTGCGGGCGACGACACCACCACCGACACGACGAACACCACCACCGAAGAGGTCGTCGCGGCCGAGACCACCGATGAGGAGACCATCGAGATCCCTGCCGACGTGGAGCGTGCGGCAAAGCTTGCCGCCCTCGACACCTCCTTCCGAGCGATCCTCAAGGAACGCATCGAATCCGCGGAACTCGAGCTGCTCCAGCAGCAGTTCATCCAGTTCGCCCGTCGTGATGATGTCACGGACGTGGAACGGGGGACCGCCACCTCACGAGCCGAGGTCCTTGCCCTCAAGATCGAGGTCCAGGACCACCTCACGCGCCTTCGGGAGATGCGGAAGCGCACACTGGTCGATCGCGAGAACATCAACGCCACCCGCGTCGCGCTCGATGCCCGGGCACCCTATGACATGGTGGGTGAACTGAACGCCTCGATCGTCTTCAGCGGACAGGGCACGATGCCGATGCTGTTCAGGCTGCAGGACCCCTCCGGCGGACAGACCATCGCGTACATCCAACCCGATGACCGGTTCGACATCGCCGCGATGACCGGACTGCTGGTCGGTGTCCTGGGGGACAGCAGCTACGACGGCACGCTCCAGCTCAACGTGATCAAGCCGCGCAGGATCGACCTGCTGGGGCCACGTGAGAAGTACCCCCCCGCCGATGAGGACGAGGACGCACCCACGCCGGAAACCGTCGCCGAAGGCGACGCAGGCGATGGGGATGCCGAATAACCATCGGAAGGCGAACCCGAGGGACCAGTTTCCTGAATCCACCCGATGCGCCTTCGCGTTGAGGGTATACTCATCCCTCCTCTCGGGGCGTTAGCTCAATTGGGAGAGCACTGCCTTTGCAAGGCAGGGGTTACCGGTTCGAGCCCGGTACGCTCCATTCACCGAGATGGTCCCGGGCCAGTGCTCAGCAAGGCCCCCACTCACCGAGCAGAACGGTGAGATCAGCACCATCGACCTGGCCGTCCCCGGTCAGGTCTCCCGGACACTCGATCTTCGAACACGCACCCCACTGACCAAGCAGTACCGTCAGGTCCGCGCCGTCGACGACGCCGTCCCCACTGATGTCGCCCGGGCAGTCCGAGTCGCAGAAGTCACCGATGTGATTGCCTCCGCCGTCGGTGAAGAGGCCCGAGACCTGGTCTGGCATGTTGGTGCAGATCGTGGTGTCCGTGACCACGGAGGACTCGCTCGCCTCGAACAGGCAACCGCCGCCCGACCCACCCGCGATGTTCCCGGAGATCGAACAGGCATCGATGGTGACCGTCGCGGTCCTGCTCTCGATCCCACCACCATCACCCTTGGCGGTGTTGCCCTCGAGCACGCAGTTTCGAATGACGACCGACGTCGGTGCCTCGGGATGCCCGATGACGTAGACGCCACCGCCTCGATCACCGGCCCGGTTCCGGGCGAACTCGCAGTTGTTCAGTGAGATGTTCCCGGAGTAGGCGGCATGCACCGCACCACCGTTGGACTGGGCGTCGTTGCCCTCGAAGAAGCACTGCTCGAACACCGGGAAGCAGGGGCCCCCGCCGTTGCCGCTTCCGTAGGTGGTGAAGGCGGCCCCGCCGGCAACGGGATTCCCAACCTGGATGTTGTCGATGAACGAGCAGTTGTCCAGCGTCGGACTGCTGCTGGAACGAACGTACATGCCACCACCGACGTTGTATGCCTCGTTCTCGACGAAGGTGCACTCGCGAAGCACGGGGTCACAATCCACCGTGCAGGTGATGCCTCCCCCCCAGGCGGCCCGGTTGCCCTCGAAGGTGCAGTTGGTGATCGTCGGGGAGGAGCTGTCGAGGATGTACATCCCACCACCGTGTCCGTCGGCGATGCCTCCGATGAAGCGGCAGGATTCGATCTCAGGACTGCAACGCATGACGAGCATGCCTGCACCATGTCCTTCGATCGCGACCCCGACCACCTCGCAGTTCACGATGCGGGGCGATGCCTCGTAGCAGTAGATCCCCCCACCGGCGAGTGAGGGTCCGAAGACCGGATCGTTGATGATCGCCCCGGAGCCGCCTCCGAGCTTGAAGCCCTCCAGCCGTGCGGAGGCGTTCTCCTTCGAGGCGAAGGTGACGGTCGGCAGGCCGGAGTCGGGCAGCGACTTGACCGAGGTCTCGAGCGGTCCCTCCACCGAACGCACCACGATCCCCTTGCCGAGGAAGTCGAGGTTCTCGATGTAGAAGCCGGGAGAGACGACGATCTCGTCACCGGTCGATGCCGCCTCGATCGCATCCTGGATGCGTTCGAAATCGGCAGGGCCGTCATCATCGACGGTGATGACGTCACCGCAGGCGACGGAAGAGGCCGCGAGCAAGACGAACGTGGAAGGGAATCGGCATCGCATGGTGTGTGCTCCTCGCATGGCCGAGGATACCTGCCCGATCCGAAGAGAAAACGACGAATGTCTGGAAATCGTCGCGAGCGCACCGACGCCCGGGTTTTTTCGGTCCGGCAGGAGGTCGAAAGGAAAAGAATCGCGTTCCACGAGAAGACACTCCCCTCCCGAAGGTTTTGGTGCGATGATGCAGGCAGCATGAGAACGACACTTCAAGGCAAGTTGGTGGTGCTCCCGATCCTGCTCGGGCTCGCACTCCTCGGGGCGGACTCCGGTGAGGAGTGTGATCCGACCATCCCGAACATCGAAGGACCGTTCTACCGGATCGGTGCTCCCGAGCGGACGGATCTCTACATCCCGACCGAAGGACCAAGACTCACGATCGTCGGTGAAGTGGTCGGACACGACTGCCTTCCGATTCCGGGTGCCTGGCTCGACTTCTGGCAGGCGGACAGCCTGGGCATCTACGACAACGCGAGCGAGGACTACAGGTTCCGCGGACAGCAGTTCGCGGATGAACGCGGCGAATACATCCTCGTCACCAACCTCCCCGGCGTGTACCCCGGGCGACCGAAGCACATCCACGTGAAGGTCCAGGGCGAGATCGACGATGTGCTCACCACCCAGCTGTACTTCCCCGACGATCCCCTCAATGACTCCGACCCCTGGCATGACCGTTCCCTTGAGGTCCTCGTCATCGAGGAACTCCCGGACGGCGAGATCCTCGCGACCTATCGATTCCAGATCGACGAGCCGGGTGTCAACCCATGTCCCGGTGACGTCAACCAGGACGACGCCGTCGATGGCTCCGACCTCTCGGCCCTCCTCGGTTTCTGGGGAACGGACGATCCTTCGACCGACATCAATGGTGATGGCCTCGTGGACGGGCTCGACCTGAGCATCCTGCTGGGTGCCTGGGGCGACTGCACGTCCTGATTCGTTCGGAACGATGCCTCCGGAAGCGGAAGAGGAACGTCACCATGCGACTGAACGTGATCGGACTCCTGGCATGCATCGCGACATCGAGCGCGCTGTCCGCGCAGGATGCCTCCCCTCCGACCGAAACCCCGTCACAAGCCCGCCGAATGCAGGCCGAGTTCACGAGGATCGCCGAGAAGAACACACCCTGCGTCGCCTCGATCGGGGCGTACGTCAAGGATGCCGCTGCCGACCGGACATCGGACGAGGACGGCTGGATGGTGTCGGTCACCGACGATCGGTACCCGGGCTACCGCAGGATCGCCGCGACCACGGGCTTCTGCATCGACGAGGAGCAGGCGATCCTGGTCACCGCGAGAAGCCCCCTGCTCAAGGCCGACGGAACCCTTGCGGATGCCTTCGACGTGGAGACCAGCGACAAGCTCCACGCCCTCGCGATCGTGGTCGGTGCGGAGCCGACGCTCGACCTGGCATTCCTCAGGATCGTGGTGCCGGTGGACGGAAGACGACCGCGCCTGCTGGAGGTCGACTGGGGTGACAGCAGCGAGATGAAACCGGGGCACTGGACGGTCGCGATCGGAGATCCGTTCGGGATCGAGCGGTTCCTCGCACCGGGGATCCTGAGCGCGACGCCTTCACGGGACTGTTACCAGGAGAAGCTGTCGGCCTCCTACCTCCAGGCCGCGCTGCCCATGCATCCGGAGGCGTTCGGCGGCCCCCTCGTCGACCTTGATGGTCGGGTGATCGGCCTGCTCGCTCCTCGCGAACTGTCGAAGACGATCGGACCGCCGCGGGGCGATCTCCAGTTCGCGCTTCCCTCGAACATCATCAAGGG
>JAKVBQ010000009.1:0-44975 GCA_022447205.1 Phycisphaerales bacterium | reverse complement strand
TCCTCGAGAACGGTTCGACCCGATCACCCTGGGTGGGGTTCTCGGTGATGGGACGAGGTGAGCTTCGGGAGGCGTTCGGTCCGAGGGCCCTCTCGAAGATGACTCGACCGACCACCGGCATCTACATCGAGAACGTGTTCGAACCGAGCCCTGCGCATGAGGCGGGGATCCGACCGGGTGACTTCCTGGTCTCCTTCGACGGACACCGGATCAACACCCCGATCGAGTTCCAGAAGTGGTTCTACCTTGCCGGCATCGGCAGCACGGTCGATGTCAGCATCTTCCGCGCGGGCGAGACGTTCGACACGACGCTCGAGATCCTCGAGCGGCCGGAGGCGGCGGTCACGCGTTGATGCAAGGACAGCTCAGTGATCGTCATGCCCGTGCTGGGCATGCGGGAAGTTCAGGCTGTAGTAGATGAGGACACCCGAGATGAGGGGAAGCACCACCATGAGCCCGGTCATGAGATAGAACATCGATCGGGTCTTCGCCAGCTGGGGATCGACGGCGGCCATGACGGTGGAAGCGGCCGGTTCGAGGAGTTCGAGCAGCATCAGGGACATGGGGCGGGTGCTCCTTGGGGTTCCGACCAGAGTACCGGAACCGACGAGGTGAATCCATCTCATCGGCAGGCAGTCCGCCGATTCACCAGCCGGATCCCGCCTGCGGCTACACTGGAGGGGAAGCGAAGTCCGCTCCACCCCGTGGGGCGCCCCGTAGGAGGATTCGATCATGCCGGACCTGACCGGGCTCATCGAGCTGGCATCCCAGGCCCCCCTCCTGCTGGCCGACTTTCAGCAGGACACCCTCAGCGACCAGGCGGTCAGGGAACCGGCGGCACGCGGCTTCATCATCGTGGGCTGCTTCGTGGTCCTGCCGGTGGCCTTCGCCTGGTTCATGGAGCGATGCTCGACGGCACATGATCGCAAGCTGGGCCTCACTGAAGAAGACGGCTAGCCACGCTCCCAGACATCCCAGCGAACGAGCTTTGATTCAATCGAGAACGTCGGCTTCCCGACACCTTCGGGAGGCGCCGCTTCTGGAGGCCGCTTCAGGACCACCCGGCGAGCCTCGGTCCGGAAGGCGGAGGCGATCAGTGTCTCCACGTCATCCATCGCCCCGTCCGGTCGGAGCAGCGCACGCAGGAGCTGCATCGGTTTCGGCGGCAGTGCACTGGCAGATCGACGACCGGGGTACATGGGATCGAGCACGATCGCGGCAGCCCGGTTCCAGGGTGACTCGAGCCCGGACAGGAGATCCCGTGCATCACCGTGTCGCAGGGTGACGGCCTCCGCACGAGTCGGCACCTCGAGAGCGAGACGGCGATGGGCATCCTCGAGCAGGGTGAAGAGGACCGGATTCCGCTCGATCGCGAGCACCGATCTGCCCAGAGCGGCAAGGACCCCGGCATCGCCGCCGAACCCGGCAGTCGCATCCACCACCACGCCCTGCGCTCCGCGAAGGGCTCGCGCCAGGGGGTGTGTGCCTCGTCGTCCACCCGAAAGGTCCGCACGAACGCCATTTCCCGGGCGGTCGGAACGCTGGCGGAGCTCCAGGCCGGCATCGGTCGATTCGAGGACGAGCTCGTCGGGGATGTCGATTCCGGGCAACGTCACGGCATCAGCCTAGCCAATCGCCCCCCCTCCAACGTGGGGTCCGACACTCCGATCGGAAACGAGTGGGAAATGACCGCTGGGGCACGGGAAATGAGCAGGTGCCGGGGTGCAATCCCCTACCATGCCCGCTTCGGAGATCCGCATGATGAACAGCCGACCAGAACAGATCCAGACCGCTCCCGTCTTCAGCAACGTCCTCGAGATGATCGGGAACACCCCGATGCTCGAGCTGCGGAATCTCGACACGGGGCCATGCCGACTCTTCGTGAAGATGGAATCGATGAATCCCGGCAACTCGATCAAGGATCGGATTGCCGTGGCGATGGTCGAGAAGGCGGAACAGGATGGTCTCCTGAAACCCGGGGGCCTGATCATCGAGGCGACCGCGGGCAACACCGGTCTCGCCCTCGCACTCATCGCCGGCCAGAAGGGATACCGGGTCATGGTCGTGGTCCCGGACAAGATGTCCGACGAGAAGATCTCGCACCTGCGGGCGATGGGCGCGGAAGTCGTGCTGACCCGATCCGACGTGGCGAAGGGTCACCCCGACTACTACCAGGACGTGGCGGAGCGACTGGCCCGGGAGAACGCCGGCGCGTTCTACATCAACCAGTTCTTCAACAACGCCAATGCGGATGCGCACTACCTGACGACCGGACCTGAGATCTGGGAACAGATGGAGGGCAAGGTCGACGCCTTCGTCTCCGGTGTCGGATCAGGCGGCACGCTGACCGGAGTCGGACGCTTCCTGAAGGAGAAGAACCCCTCGGTCAACATGGTGCTCGCCGATCCTGACGGGTCCATTCTCGCCCCGAAGGTCAATGATGGCATCGACATCGAACCCGGTGCATGGCTTGTCGAAGGCATCGGAGAGGATTTCGTCCCCGGAATCCTCGACCTCGATCTCGTCGATTGCGCCTACACCATCGAGGATGGCGAAGCCTTCCATGTCGCACGCGAGCTTCTGCAGAAGGAAGGGGTCCTTGCGGGCTCCAGCGTGGGAACTCTCCTTGCCGCGGCACTTCGCTACTGCCGGGAACGGACCGAACCGGAACACGTCGTGACGCTGATCTGCGACAACGGGGCGAAGTACCTCTCCAAGATGTTCAATGACCAGTGGATGATCGCGAACGGCTTCATCGAGAGGACGAGACACGGCAATCTCCAGGACCTGATCGCGAGAAGGCACCTCGACGGCGAGGACTACGTCCTGCGGGCGAACGAACCGCTTCGACAGGCGATCCGTCGCATGCGCATGTATGACGTGAGCCAGATGGTGGTGCTTGACGATGACGAGCAGGTCGTGGGCATCATCGACGAGTCCGACATCCTCCTGGCACTGACCAGGAAGGACGCGGATTCGACCGACGCGATCGATCGATTCATGACCCGCGACCTCGTGACCATCGAGCCTGACGCGGATGTCAGCGAACTGATGCCGATCTTCAAGAGCGGCCGGGTCGCGATCGTGCACGACAAGAACGCCTTCTACGGAATCATCACCCAGATCGACCTCATCAACTACCTCCGCAAGGAACTGCCCTGAAGCCCCGAGCCAGAGACATGCAAGAACACGACGCCACACACATCGACACCCGCTGCATCCATGGAGGCCAGGAGAAGTGCGAGGTCACCGGGGCGGTGATGCCACCGATCTACACCTCGAGCACCTACGCCCAGGAATCACCCGGCGTCCACAAGGGCTACGAGTACTCCAGAAGCCACAACGTCACGAGATACAGCTTCGAGCGTGCGATCGCGAACCTCGAAGGCAGCGGTCTTTCCAGGGAACAGGACACGACCAACGGCGGCTTCGCGTTCTCCTCCGGCCTGGCGGCGACCGCCACCTGCCTGGAAATGATCGATTCAGGTGACTGCATCCTCGCCATGGACGACATGTACGGCGGGACCTATCGGCTGCTCTCGAGGGTCCGGGAGCGCAGCCAGGGCCTGCGACCGATCTACATCGACATGACGAACCTCGACTCGGTGGCGAGCACCGTCAAGGAACACAAGCCCAGGATGATCTGGGTGGAATCCCCCACCAACCCCACCCTGAAGGTCTCCGATCTCGAAGGCATCGCGCGCATCGCCGAGGAGAACGGAGCGATCGCCGTGGCCGACAACACCTTCGCCTCGCCGATGCTCCAGCGTCCCCTCGAAGCCGGCATGCACGTGGTCATGCACTCGGCGACCAAGTACCTCGGCGGACACAGCGACGTGGTCGGCGGCGCCCTGGTGACCCGGGACGAGGAGATCGCACAACGACTGCGCTTCCTCCAGAACTCGATCGGATCCGTGATGGGCCCCTTCGACGCCTACCTCTGCCTGCGCGGTGTCAAGACGCTCGCCGTCCGGATCCAGCGCCACTGCGAAAACGCCATGGCGATCGCGAGGATGCTCGAGAACCACCCGAAGGTGGAGCGCGTCGTCTACCCGGGACTCGAAAGTCATCCCCAGCACGAGGTCGCGGCGCGCCAGATGAGACTCGAGGGAACGCCCGCCTTCGGAGGCATGATCACGATCTTCCTCAAGGGCGGCATCGACGAGTCCCGACGCTTCCTGGAGACGGTCAGCATCTTCGCACTCGCAGAGAGCCTCGGTGGGGTCGAGAGCCTCATCGAACATCCCGCGATCATGACCCACGCATCGGTCCCGGCCGAAGCACGTGCGAAGCTCGGGATCAGTGATTCCCTGGTGCGGCTTTCGGTCGGCATCGAACGGGTCGACGACCTCATGGCCGACCTCGAGCGTGCACTCGACGCGGTCTGAGGACGACCTTCCTTCGTTCAGTAGCCTCGACGGGCGTCCTGCGCGCCCACCCAGGCACCGCCCCGCCAGTAGGGGCGGGCGGGATCGACTCCGAAAAGCAGGTCAAGCCGTTCAAGATCGACGACCGTCAGTGGTGCGGCGTCGGAACGAAGGAGTTCGATCCCCCACCCCGGATTGCCGGGTGCCAGGGTGATGATCTCCGCGATCAGGTGCGACCTGATCCCCTCGGCGGAAAGATCGGGGCGAAGCCCTCCCCTGTAGATCGAGCAGTCCTCGCGAACCCGATTGGCTCCACCGTTGAAGAGGAAACCCACCTCCTCGAGCGCATCGACGACGCCCTGTTCCTCGAACGCCCTGCCGGCACGGTAGCCATCCCCTCGTCGCAGCATGCCGAGCGCCCTGCAGAGCATGATCCGATCCTGTTCGGAGATCCCACTCTTCCGGCTGGCACCAAGGACAATGGTCCCGGAAGGTGCGAGGAGCTCGGCAGCGGCACGCAACCGCTCCTGCACGTTCCTCCGCTGCTCCATGCCGGGCATGTCCGCGATCGCGAGAGCCGCACTGCAGCTGAGCTTCTCGTCGAGGAGTCCCGCAAGCCCGAAGAGCTGTCGTGCGAGCTCCCGCTCCTCCACGCTGGAAGCGGTTTCGGAGACCTCCTCCGCGAGTTCGAAGTACTCCAGGGCACGGGCAGGCTCCAGAGCCTCCAGTCGCTCGGTCCAGTCGACCGGTGCGGTGGTGTCGGACATCGAGGGATCCATCGATCCCGACAAGCCCGCCGGAAGCAGGATCGAACAGGCGAAGAGCAGGATTCGGGATCTGTGCATGACACGAATCATTGGAGGACGTCCTCCTCGGGTTCCAGTCGGAGGAGGACGAGATCGACGAGCGCAAGCTCGAGTTCGAGCAGCTGGTGAAGCACGTCCGGTGCGGCAGAGACCCGTGTCGTCAGTTCCATGTGCTCCTCCATGAGTGCCTTCCGAAGGTCGGGGCGAAGACTCGCCGTCTCGTAGAAGGCGATGTCGGCGATCGAGGTGAGCTCGGCCACGAGCTGCTGTGCGCTGGTGACGGCGGATGCCCAACGGACCGAACGGCGTCGGCGAAGCTCCTCGAGATCGGCGGGGATCGGATCGGACACGAAACGATCGCGAGCGCGCCTGTCCATCAGCCCAGCCAAGGCACTGGCGACCTCCTCCGGTGTTGAATCACGAAGGTAGGCCTCGCCACCAAGTTGATCGAAGCGCTTCCGAAGGACATCCGCATGATCCTCCACAAGCCGATCGATGTCATGCAGTGTGGATTCCTGCAGAGCGAAGGCATGGCGTGCGAGCGCGAGACGAACCTTGGCATGCCAGTTCGGATCGGTCACGGTCGGCAGATCAAGCACCCCGAGGCTGAAGAGGAAGTCGTTCGTCTCAGCGTTCCTCGACGCCTGACCGAACTCATCGAGGAGTGCAAGGGCCATGTTGGGACCGTAGGGGAACTGATCGGTGATCATCTTCCTCGCCAGGAGCAGGATGTCCATGCCCTGGCCTCGATAGGCCTCGGCCGCCAGGGCAGCCGCATCGACGGGACCAAGGTCCCCTCCACTCCTTTGCTTGAGCTGGCGAAGAATCGGCTCGCGTTCCCCTCGTCTTGCATCCTTCCATTGAGCTGCCCAGAGCCCGTCTCGATCCCGCGAGACGCCGACGGATTCCGTGATGAACTCCGGATGAAGCATCCGCTCGACGTCGGTCCCGGCAAGCTCCTCCGCGCGACCGAGTTCTTCCAGACCGAGCAAGCGCTCTCCCTGCTCGAACAATTCGACGGTGGCAGCGAGGCGACTGCAGGCGACAAGGCGATGCAGCATTTCGATCCGGTCGCCACGGCGAAGATCGGTGTGCAAGTCGTGACGAACTCGATCGATGCGGTCGAGGAGCTCACCAGGAACGGGAATTCCCCGAGGACGTTCGGTCGGCAGTCGCTCCGGCCAGATCATCTCGACCCGATCCATGAATGCCCGCCGCTCCGGCACCGTTGCGGCAGGATCGAGGACGTGACGGGCATCCCACCAAGGCACATCGGCTGAACGCGCCAGGATGCTGGTCAGGACCCAGAGATTGTCGGACGGGATCTCAGGGGATTCGAACCATGAACGGAGATTCGAACGCACGAGATCAGGATCGAGCGAACGGGTCGTGAGGTCGAGCTCCGAGAGCAGGCGGCCAAGAATCTCGGTGAGCGCACCCGGTCGTTCGAGCGCATACCCCTCCTCGAGGATGACGAGCGCGGCCTCCAACCAGGCGGTCTCGGCAAGCAATCCGGTTCGAACGGCCTTCTGGGCCTGGATCCAGTACTCCCACGCATCGAGCACGTCGGGATGTTCGATCACCGCGAGCTGCACGAGCTCCGGAACCATGCGATCCAACTTCCTTCCCGTGGCGAGCTGGAACGGACTTTCCCCCTCACCACGAACACGGCGACGACTTCCAAGCTCCTCGTTCAGACGGAGGGTGGCAAGGGAACGGACGCCTTCCGGCTGAAGCGGGTCGGCGATGATGCCGGCCAGCAGCCCAGCGGACCAGGCCGACTTCCAGACGTCCTCGGGCTTGTTCAAGGTGACGAAACCGGCATCGATCAGGTCGAGGAACTGCTCACGAACCTCGAGCGTGACGCCGACCGCCGCAGGCTCGGCGAGGGCCACGAGGAGCTGGCCTCGGAGACCGGGCTCGAGCAACGGCCAGCAGCTTGCGGCGTCATCAAGGTATGCCGTGTAGTCGATGAAGATCCTCGAGCCACCTGCAGGACGTGGCAACGATGACTTCCGTGCGATCGTCTCGAGACCCTTGATCCACTCCGGCGCATCGTGGGACCTGAGGATCGCTCGAGTCGGGCGGGAATCACCACGGAAGGTCGGTGGTCGCTCCCAGATGACGGGCTGCACCGTGAATTCCTCGACGCCGGAATCATCAGGCATGAATCCACCTGAAATCACCGGTGCCGAATCAACGGAGGCATCGTTTGAAGCAGCGAGCAGTTCCTCGCGAGCAGCCGCTTCCGCAGCCTTCCTGCGTGCCGCCTCGATTGCAGGCGACGGCAGCATGAGCAATGCCATGAAGAGACCGCTCAGGACGATGCCGATCACCGAGAACAGGATCCCCAGTCGAAGCCTCGATCCAGCCGTGTCCCCACGCATCTCGCTGGCCAGAACCTCCGAGATCTGGTTCATGCGGACTTCCATCTTCGTCGGGGGCCGTGCCACCTTGGCCGGCGGCAACGCCACATCGATCGCACGTGGGGCACCTGCGACACCCTCAAAGCCTCCCCCCTGCAACAGGTGCGAGAGACCGTTGACGATTCTCATCAAGCCTGCGGGCTTGAGCCCACGTCGAGAAGCAAGTTCGATGAGGCGACCGCGACTCTCCGCATTCCACCCACCCGAACCAACCAGGATCGCCAACACCGTTCGGTCGAAGTCGTTGAGCGTCGCGACCGACGCGTCATCGGGCCTGGTGGGTTCCTTCGTGGCCGGGGGTTGTCCACCCTGATCGGTCGACGACACCGGAACCGCATGTTCGATCCGTGGGGGTGGTTCGGGCTCACGCGCCACCTCATCCTGTTCATCGAGCGAGATGGCACCGTCGGGAACGATCGCGGCTGGTGACCTGGGCGGTGCCTGTTGGACGGGTACGACGTCGAGGTCACCAATGAGTCGGGCAGCCGCCGCGCCGAGACACTGGCGGACGGTCATCGCATCCGCACTCCGGCCGGACGGATGCCGCTCAAGACGATCAAGACGGTCGGCAAGCGCCTGTGCGACACGCTCCCGATCACCACATTCGTCGGGCTGGAGCCCCAGGAGTGCATGATCGCTCGAGTTCTCATCGAGCCCGAGAAAGCGACGCAAGGGAGGGTGACTCATCGAACGCCCCCTTCCCTGCCGAGTTCCGCGTGCAAGGCGGACAGTCGTTCGCCCCAGGGCGCCGGTCCGTAGTCCGGATGCAGCACGACATGCTGTTCGAGCACGTCTCGGGCACGCGCAGGATCCGTTCGGGCGAGGACGCGAACCAGTTCATGCTTCCGACGGAACCAGCGCTCGGTCCCGATCGCAGTGCCCGACACCAGGGTGCGCAGTGCCGCAAGAGCGGCATCATCGTCACCAAGCATCTCGGCGGACCATGCAAGCCCCTCGAGCACTCCTTCGTCGCGAGGACGTGCGCCGTTCAGAATGGTGAAGAGCGCGTAGGCTCGATCGAGCCCCTGCTGATCTCCACTCGATTCGTATGCCATCCGTTCCGCAAGAGCCAGGGCACGACCGATCCTGAAAGTCGAGTCGTCGGTGAAGTCCGCTGTCTCCGGGTCCTCCCCAAGCAGGAAACCGGCCGCCCGCCGGACACCATCGATGCCGTACTGGGTGCGGAAGTCCTCCAGTGGAAGATCTGGATCGACGAGCACCACGCGTGCCGCGTTGTAGAGGCTGCGTGCGGCCACCCTGGTCCAGTCGTCGGAATCGTTCTCCAGCAGGCCGAAGTGGTACAGCGCATCCTCCGGACGACCCTCGAGCAGGGCAAGCATCAGTCGTCGGTAGATGATCTCCCGCTCATTCTCCGTCAGGTCGATGACACCCGCATCGACGGCCTGGTCGATCGCGTCAAGCGCAGCACGTGCGATCTCGGTCCGTGCGATCACGGAAGCAAGGGAGATGTCCAGCAATTGACGGACACGCAGAACGGCATGAAGCCGCTCCGAATCATCCATGTCCCATGTAAACCGGGGGATCGGGACCAGTTCGAGGAAACGTTCACCCGCCTTGATTCGTTCATCGGCATCACCACGTCGAAAGATGCGATAGAGCAGCTGGAGCCCCTGCTGGTACGCCCGATTCCCGTTCGCCGTCCCGGTCGGCACCATGACAAGGGTCTCGGCATCCTCCAGGCTGGGATCGCTGATCGAAGCGAACTGCCTGAGCAGTGCATTGGGCGCGTTCGGATGCGCGGGATGATCGTTGAGGAAGCGGGTGATCAGCTCCGCCCTGCGCTCAACGGTCGATCGTCCTCCCACTGTTCGGGCCTTGACGGGGTCGAGACTCTCGAGCGCCATCCAGAGGTAGTTCCCCGCATCGACACCGGCATGACGCTCCGCCGCCGCCTCGAAGGCGAAGGACGCCTCCGGGAACCTCCCGAGCTTGTGAAGACACCACGCCCGCATCGCGATCGCACCGGGGACCGCCTCGGGGAAGTCCTCCGAGTCCGCCTCAAGGAGCGCGGACTCGAGATCGTCGAGTGCGGATCGATAGTCACGAAGCGACTCGGTGTCACGACCCGCCTCGACGGCAGCTTGGGCATCCTGGTAATGACAGACGCCGTTCACATACTGCAGGGCGAAGCCCCCCTGATCCATGCCGGAGAGATTGAAGCGTTCCGCAAGATCGACGACCTGGGCCAGTTCGCCGCGAGATGCGAGGATTGCGATCGCCTCGGTACCGAGCGAGCGGGTCGCACTGTCTGGGACCTCGGCACCAAGGCCACGAACTGCGGCGAGGCGAAGCCAGCTGACCGGTGCCTCATCAGGCAGCTTGCGAAGCAGGTCGAGCGCGTCCTCATGTGCTCCTGCCTCCGAATACAGGAGAAGTCTCCAGTACGGAAGAGAGTCGCGGACGTAGCCCGAGGTCTCGGAGGAGTCCAGGAGATCGATCCAGGTGCGGACGGTGGCGAGGGAATCCGTCACGCTCTTCGCGAAGGCCATGCCAAGGATCGATTCCGCATAGATCTCGTTTCGACGGAGATCCTTCGAGATATCGGTGGGAGACGGAAATGAATCCCCGGTCGAAAGGATCAGGCCGAAGAGCTTCTGGGCCTTGATCGCCTCCGCCCGGTCATCCGTCAGCCATCCCAGGTAGGCGCGTGCCCACGCCTGGAGGTAGGTGGACTGGGCGATCCGCATGCCGATCCCATCGGAACGTGCGCCCAGCGCCTGGGCACGCATGCCGCCGGTCCGGTTGATCCTGCGCTCAAGCGCCCGCTCGCTGCGCTCGAGTCGTTCGCCGACCTCCAGGAGTTCCTGCGCGATCTCGGCGAGCTCTTCCACCAGGGCCTGCCTCGTTCCCTCGATGTCGAGGGCGAGTCGGATCCGCTCGCAGCTCCCGGAAGCGAGCGCATAGCGGGAACGAAGCAGTGTGAGGCGAAGCGGATCGCCCGCGGTCTCCTCGATCTTGTCAAGAAGCAGGCGCGCACGATCCTCAAGCACCTTCCGCTGTGCCCCCGCAGGAGTCGACTGGAGAAGCTCCGCGTAGAGTCCGGCAAGAGAGAGCGCGATCCGGGCACGTGTCTCCTGGTTGGCAGTCTCCCCAAGCAGTCGCTCGAGCTCACGAGCATGGAGGCGTTGCAGTCCGGTCTCCTCGAGCCAGGTCGCCACGACTTCCTGGCCGTTCGCGGTCGTGGCGAAGAGCAGCAAGGCGATGAGTTGTGCCATGACATGTCGCACGTCGACCATCACCCTCCCGATCCCGCGGGCACGTACGTCACGGTCTCGAACCCGGCATCACGGCCGGCCTGCATGGCCGCAGCCGCGGCACCGACGGTGGGACCCGGGTGAACCCGCACGAACAGACCGGTCTCCTTCGGAAGATCAACCAGCGCAGCGGTCAGTGCATCACGATCCTGGAAGACCCGGTCTCCGAGCAGGAAGACCGGACCCGATTCCCGAAGCTGGACATCGACGATCTGGGGCTGGAAGTCACTGGAAGCACCTGATGCGGCCGTTCGATCCGCACGCAGGTTCGGGGCGAGCTGATCCTCGGGCTGGACCACGACCATCGTCAGCAGGAAATAGGCGAGCAACAGGAAGGTGCAGTCGATCATGCTCGCCATGTTCAGGGTCAGGCGTTCATTGCGGCGTCGATTTGTCTTTGCCTTGATGCGCAAGCGGTCTGCTCCGGACGATGCGTTCGTCTGTGGTTCACCTTCGTGGCGCACTGGTCGCGAGCCGGGCCGAACCCGTCCCGGCACGACGCAGGGCGTTGAAGACCTCGTTCAATCGTTCAGCGGGCGCGTTGCGATCGGCTCGCACCAGCGGCCGGACCAGGCGACCGTTCTCGTCGCGCCCCCCCACCACCTGGGCGATCGCGATCTCCTCGAGCTCGGGGACCGTGATGACGCGATCCCCCTGCATCAGCTCACCGGTGGCGAGCACGCTGATGATCAGACCGGCTCGTTCCACGTCCTCCCGCTGTTCACCCCGCTCCTCGGGCAGGTCGAGTTCGGCACGTGACTCGCGTGCGAGCTGGGCGGTGGTCAGGAAGAAGATCAACAGCAGGAACACGATGTCGATCATCGGTGTCATGTCGAGGAGCATGGATTTCGGGCGCGAACCCGACCTGGCGAACTTCATCGAGCCGCACCCTGGGGAGCGGAGGGAGCCGCCCTCTTGTCGCCGCGAGATGCCTGCGCTGATTCCAGGAGCATCGCCAGCTGATCGAGCTCTCCTCCGGCATCGGCGGCGATCGCATCGATGCGATTGCGGAAGAAGGAGTAGAGGATCACGCAAGGAATCGCGACCACCAGCCCCTGCATCGTGGTGACCAGCGCGAGACTGATGTTCGCGGCCAGCTGCTCGTAGTAGGCGGCGTCACTGACCGCACCAGCGGACACGGTGTCGAACGCGCCGATCATGCCCCAGACGGTGCCCAGCAGCCCCATCAGGGGAGCGATCGAGCCGATCACCCCGAGAGCGTCCGTCGAACGGTAGAGCCGTTCGGTCTGCTCGGCCCCGGCATCCTCGAGGGCGGTCTTGATCTCGAAGGCTCCGAAGGGCGATTTGAGAAAACGCGTGAGCCCGGGGGCCAGCACCCTGGTCAGGAACGTGTCGTTGGCCGGCTGGATGCAGAACTGCAGCGCCTCCTCGGCTCGTCCGGAAGAGAGGAGCTCCCGGAGGGCGACGGACTGCTCCGGTGGCACCAGTTCGCTTCGGCGGATCTGGAAGGCGTGGATCACCACGAGCACGAGACCGACGATCGACAGGAGGATGATCATGTACCCGATCAAGCCCCCTCCGGTGATGAACTTGAGGAGGGTCGAGCCGGCCTGTGAATCAGCCGCGCCCAGAAGGGCGGGAATCAACGTCGTCATGGAGTCTCCGATCCGTCTGTAGGACCATCATGTGTGACAGGGTCTGGATGTATGGCAGGCACGACACTTGCATGCGAAACAAGAAGTTCCCGTCGCAGCATGTTCGCTTCAGGGAAACGTCCGGCCTCGTCCAGGATCTCGGTGGCGTGGATGATCGCACGAGAGGCGAGCGCAGGACAGCGGCTCGCATGTCGTGCGGGGATGTGCAGGAGCTCGATCAGGATGTCATCGACATCCGCATCTGATTCAAGGGACAGTGACCGTGCGGTGAACCAGCGACTCCAGGCATCGACCCAGGGAGGAGCATCCTGCATCGTGGCCAGGCTCGAGAGTTGAGCACGCCCTTTTTGTCGCACCACCGGGTCGATGGCGATCGCCTCACGCGCGGCGGCGAGGAGAAGGACCCCGGTGCCTGCATCCTCCACGAGAAGCGTGTCCGTTGGACCTGCGTACCCTTCGGCAAGCGCCCGGACATGAGGGTCCTCGGATTCGCTCCAGGGCCGCAGCAGATCGGGCAGCAGATCGATCATCCGCAGGTCGGTGCGGATCGGGGGGAGTTCCGGAACCAGCCAGAGTTGCTCATCGATCACGTCCGGGAGTTCGTCGTAACGATCGGTGCTGATACCCGCTCGTCGCAATCGAATCGTCTCGAGAGCGGGTGCGAGTGCCTCCTCGACCGCACCACGGGCCAGGCGAACGCGAAGAAGACCTTCCGCGATGATCAGGTCAAGTTCGGATGCCGCGTCGCCTCCGGCGAGTTGCTCGAAATGCCGTTCGAAGAGCAGCTCCGCAAGCCGGGCGTCTCCACGCTGGAGGCGGGACCGTGCCCGCCAGAGCTCCAGGGCCACCGGGCGGTACTTCTCCCAGGCATCCCGGATCGACGGAGCACTGATCCCATCGATCTCGCGGACCATGTCCCATGGAATCACCCGTGAGACTTCACCGGTCTCCGAGCCCGACGCCAGGAGGTGAATCCCGTCGTCCCTGAGATCGAACGTCGTGGATTCGATCGAGTCATCGCCTCCACGCAGGTGGATCGTTTCAGCCGAGACGACGGATGTCATCTGGAACCAGCCCGCCATGAGCGCGGCATTCAGCGCATGGTGCAGCGCCCGGCGGGGGCGATCGGTGTGGAACATGGTCATGGCTGCCCCCTCCTTCCCGCGTCGACGTGTCGATAGACCCCGTCGCTCTCGTCCGCCATCCTCTGGAGCGGCTCACGGGAAGCGTCCTGACCGAAGGAGATCGTGTTGACCACGACGGATCGCCCCTGCGAGTTGAGATCGACCACCTGTTCCGGGGTGTCCTCGGGAATGATCCCGTCGGTGAGGAAGAAGATCACGTCGGGGCGTTCCTCGAGCTTGAAGACCTCGGCAAAGGCGGGATAGGGCAGCGTGCCGCCGCCGGTCTCGACGGTGTCGATCCACCGACTCACTCGAGAGACACTGGTGGCATTGGCACGGAACCAGTCGGTCTGCATCGGTGGTGCCCGGAGGATGTTCGAGTAGAGGAGGACGACGAACGAGGCGTAGTCGGGAAGCGCCTTGATCGATCGCTTCAATTCGGCCATCGCGATCGGGAACTTGTCGTTGCTGTTCATGGAGCCGGAGACGTCGACGATGTAGGCGAAACGACGGCCTCGACTGCTGACGCCGAAGAAGGATGCCCCGCCCGCAAGCCCCCCGCCGACCGCATCGGACTGACCCAGCCCGGCGCCGCCGCCGGGGGTCGGCACCGCTCCGCTGAGATCGGTGGAGACGGCCATCGCGACGGCTGCGGTGTCAAGATCCTCCGACAGCGACTCGGAGAAGGTCGAGAGCTCCTCGACCTCCGGCGTGTCGAGCGCCTCGAGCTCATCCTGCTCGCCGAGATCCTCGAGCTCCGACTCGGAGAGAACTGCGAATTCCACCACCATTTCCTCGGGACCAGCTCCCTGGGGAGCGGCCATCCGGACGCTGGCGAGGTAGATGATGATGGCGAGGTGAAACGGGATCGAGATCGCGAATCCGATCAGGATCAGGTTGGTGACCCTCTGGCGTCGGAGACGACGCCTCTCCTCGACGAGCATGCCGATAGTGCGCCGAAGCTCATCCGACGCGGCGAGGTTTCGGGAGCCGACCTCGGGACCTGGATTCGAATCGCTGTAGATCACGTTCAGTAGACAACTACGCATGTAGGAGCCGGGATTCGGGCTGGAATATGGATTCTACGCCGAAATAATCAACCGCGAAAACCGCCCAGCTTGACCGGAAGCTCGGTTCCCGGTTCCAATTGGGGGATACCCCCGCCGGGCACGCCCCGGAGCCCCGACCAGGAGCCGCCAGATGAGCCAGCCCTACAAGAGAGTCGTCCTGAAGATCAGCGGAGAAAGCTTCGCCGGGGAAGGTGAACTCGGCATCCATCCGGACGAACTCATGCTGATCGCGGATGAGATCGCCTCCGCGAGGGAGACGGGTGCGGACATCGCCGTCGTGGTGGGCGGAGGCAACATCATCAGGGGAGCGAAGCTTGCCGAATCCACGTCCTTCGATCAATCCGCATCGGACTACATGGGCATGCTCGGCACGGTGATCAACGGGCTTGCCCTGAAGGAGGCCCTCGAGAGCAGGAACCAGGCCGCACGGGTCATGAGTGCGATCAACCTGACCTCCGTCGCGGAACCGTTCATCCGCGCAAGGGCGATGCGCCACTTCGAGAAGGGACGCATCGTGATCCTCGTCGCAGGCACCGGGAACCCCTTCTTCACCACCGACACCTGCGCCTCCCTCCGGGCGATCGAACTCGGAGCGGACATCCTGCTCAAGGCGACCAAGGTCGACGGCATCTACGATGCCGATCCTCACAAGGTCCCGGACGCGGTCCGGTACGACAACCTGAACTTCAGTGAGGTCCTGGACCGGCAGCTCGGCGTGATGGATCTCACCGCGATGACCATGTGCATGGAGCACAAGCTCCCGATCTGCGTGTTCGACTTCAAGAAACAGGGCAACATCCGCAGGGTCGTCGAGGGAACACCGGGAATCGGAACCCTGGTGCTTCCCGACCAGCACACGACCGTCTGATCACGGCAGATGCCGAGGAACCGGAGACAAGAACCATGGAACCCGACGAAATCCTCCTCGAATGCGAGGATCGCATGGACAAGACGATCGAGTACCTCGGACGGGAACTCCGCGGCATCCGCACCGGGCGGGCGAACACCGCCTTGATCGAGTACCTGAAGGTCGATTACTACGGCAGTGCGACCGACCTCAGGGAACTCGCCGCGGTCAGTGTCGTGGACGCGACGACACTGGTCGTCAAGCCCTTCGACCCGGGAGCGAAGAACGAGATCATCAAGGCGATCGAGACCTCGGACCTGGGGCTCAACCCGCAGAGCGACGGCGGCACCATCAGGATCTCGATCCCCTCTCCGACCGCGCAGAGAAGACAGCAGCTGATCTCGCAGGTGAAGAAGCTCGGCGAGGACGCGAAAGTCGCGGTCAGGAACGAACGACGCGACGCGAACAAGTCCCTCGACGGCGCCCAGTCCGAACTCAAGATCGCGGATGACGTGATCAAGTCCTCCAAGGGTGATGTCGACGACCTGACCAAGAAGGCCACATCGAAGATCGACGAGATGGTGAACGGCAAGGTCACGGAGATCGAGGACATCTGAGAACCCGGTGATCGCCCAGGTCCCACGGGATCCAGGCTTGAATGGCAGGCTATCGGACCATGGGAGAGAAAGCCCCCCTCTAGCGGGGGATTTATCCCTTGCAATCATGGGCACTTGTGACACTCTGGAGGGGTCAGAACCCGGCCGGGGTTCTGGCATCGTGGAGATCGAAGAACGATGACCTCAACGAAGAGGACACTTTTCGCAGCGTCGTGCTGCCTCGTGATCGCGGGGCAGGTTGTCGCGGAGGGCCTCGACCCCCATGCGATGAGGACGCATTGCCTTGATGCCAAGGTGTCCTTCTACACCCTGACCCACGACTGCACGCTGGAATTCGACCCGGCATCCGCCTATGCGGAATGCATCCACGCACACATCGGTGACGACTACCAGGCCTGCATCTCGGCCTCCGACGAGTGTTCAAGCATCGAGGACAACGTCGACATCATCCGATTCGACTGGTGCAACCTCAACATGCATTCGGACCTGCTCGGAATGAGCGCGGTCGGAACCACTTCGACGATGTTCAGCCTCGATCACGACGCGTCCATCTCCCTCGGCTTGATCTCCAATCTCGAGGCACTCTCGAGCGTCGCCTCCTGGTCGGTGGAACTGTACGGGTCGAACGAGAACCTCATCGGCAGCCTGAACGACATGGCCGACAGCTATGATCTCGAGAAGGACACCGCCTACCAGCTGGTGTTCTCCATGTCGGGAAGCAACACCCTGACGGACAACGGCTCGATGGTCTGCTGGGACGTGGCGGTCGAATATGCCGCCGCCGGAGCGGCCGTTCCGGGCGCAGGCGGCCTCGCCACCCTGATGGCACTCGCCTCCGGCCGCAGACGCCGCCGCAACTGACCTGAATCGCGAATCCGGGACCACGAGTTGACCCCGACCTCGATGGGACGGACGATGTGTCTCGATGCGATGCCCGTACTGCGGACACTATGACTCCAAGGTGATCGACAGCCGCTCCAGCGACCGTGAGGGTGGCAGTTCGATCAGGCGTCGCCGTGAGTGCAAGAGCTGCGAGACACGGTTCACGACCTACGAGCGGATCGAGAAGACCTCGCGGATGATGGTGATCAAGAAGGACGGGACGAGGGTCCCCCTCGATCCCAGGAAGATCCTCAGCGGGATCCAGGCAGCCTGCGGCAAGCGACCGGTTTCCGAGGAACGGAAGATGGAGATCGTCACGGAGGTCGAGGAACTGATCCACCGGGAGTTCGAGCGGGAGATCGACTCCATCGAGATCGGCCGGCACGTCGCACGACTGCTCCGGGAGACGGACCAGGTCGCCTGGATCCGCTACGCGAGTGAGTACCAGTCCTTCGAGTCGATCGACCAGGTCCAGGAGGCGATCCAGGAACTCAAGAGCACCCCGCCACCGGTCTCGGGACAGAACGAGCTCTTCGATACGGACTGAATCGCCGCATTCGCGTACACTTCGCGAATCATGCCCAAGATCACGCTCCCCGACGGCAGTCTCCGTTCATACGACGAACCCACCACTCCTGCGGCAGTCGCCGCGGACATCGGTCCGGGTCTGGCGAAGGCCGCCCTGGGCGCGAGGATCGACGGAACGCTCTGCGATCTCGCCACCGTCATCAACGAGGATGTCGAACTCGGCCTGGTGACCGCGAAGACGCGTGAAGGCGATGTCGACGAGGATGCGCTGTTCCTGATTCGCCACTCCTGTGCGCACGTGATGGCTGAAGCGATCCAGGCTGTGTTCCCGGGAACCGAACTCGTCTACGGCCCTCCCGTCGAGAACGGCTTCTACTACGACATGGCCTTCCCGGACGGCCGTTCGATCTCGACCGAGGACTTCGAGGCGATCGAGGCCGAGATGAAGCGGATCATCAAGGAGGACCGCCCCTTCTGCCGCTACGGCATGCCCGCAGGCGACGGACTCGAGAAGCTCCGCTCGGAAGGCTCCAAGTACAAGGTCGACAATGCAGAGCGTGCGATCGAGGCCGGATCGGACGAACTGACCTGGTACGCGACCGGCGAGCCGGGCAAGGACTGGGAGGACCTCTGTCGAGGCCCGCATGTCCCGTCGACCGGCCGCATCGGTGCCTTCAAGATCATGACCCTCGCCTCGAGCTACTGGCATGGCGACGAGAACTCCGACCGCCTGACTCGTGTCTACGGGACGGCATTCGCGGACAAGAAGCAGCTGAAGCAGCACATCCATCGCCTCGAGGAGGCGAGGAAGCGCGACCACCGCGTGCTCGGCAAGCAGTTGAAGCTCTTCACGATCGACGAGATGGTCGGGCAGGGGCTGGTCCTGTGGACGCCGAACGGCGCGATGGTCCGTCATCAGCTGCAGGAATTCATCTCCGAGGAACTGACCCGACAGGGCTACAACCAGGTCTTCACGCCGCACATCGGCAAGCTCGACCTCTACCGGACATCGGGACACTTCCCCTACTACCAGGACAGCCAGTACACGCCAATCATCGACCGCGCGAAGCTCCACGAACTTGCGGAGGAAGGCTGCTCCTGCGGCGACCTCGCCAACCTGATGAACGAAGGTGAGATCGACGGCTACCTGCTCAAGCCGATGAACTGCCCGCACCACATCCGCATCTTCGCGAGCGAGCAGCGCTCCTATCGCGATCTCCCGATCAGGCTCTCCGAGTTCGGAACGGTCTATCGGTGGGAACAGTCGGGCGAGATCGGCGGGATGACCCGTGTCCGGGGCTTCACCCAGGATGACGCCCACCTCTTCTGCAGGGAGGACCAGGTCGCCGAGGAGGTCCAGGGCTGTCTCTCGATCGTGAAGCTGATCTTCGGCACGCTCGGCATGGAGGACTACCGGGTCCGGGTCGGCCTGCGTGATCCGGACAGCTCCAAGTACGTCGGCGACCCGGCGAACTGGGACCGGGCGGAACAGGCCTGCCGCGACGCGGCGGCGACCCTGGGCGTCCCGTTCACCGAGGAGCCGGGAGAAGCCGCCTTCTACGGCCCGAAGATCGACTTCGTGGTGAGGGACGTCATCGGACGGGAATGGCAGCTGGGCACGGTCCAGGTGGACTACAACCTGCCGGAACGGTTCGACCTGGAGTACATCGGTGCCGACAACCAGCGACATCGTCCGGTGATGATCCATCGAGCGCCGTTCGGATCGATGGAACGATTCATCGGCGTGCTCATCGAGCATTTCGCCGGCGCGTTCCCCTGCTGGCTCGCACCCGAGCAGGTCCGGGTCCTCCCGATCAGCGAGAAGAGCGCCGACTACGCGGACGAGGTCCTCGCGAAGCTCAAGGCAGGTGGCGTCCGCGCGACGATCGACCACGGCGCGGACCGGATCCAGGCCAAGGTGAAGGTCGCCGCGGACATGAAGGTCCCCTACCTCGCGGTGGTCGGACCCCGGGATGCCGAATCACGGATGGTCTCGGTACGTGCCTTCGGGGTCGATCGCAATCTCGGCGAGGTCCCGCTGGACGACTTCGTGACGGAAGTCACCGCCGAAATGAACTCCCGCGGGGCGACCCGGCTCCTCGACCGGTTCGAGACCCCGTCCGAGTGACCACCACGGGCACGCCCGGCTGGTGTGTCGATCGCCGAACCAAGCAACAGGACCCGCCCCCGAAGGGGCGGGTCCTTGTGACAGGAGGACCAACGGAAACCGTGTGGTTCGGTCAGTTGCCCCAGGAAGCCAGAGCAAGCTCATACGCAGCCGTTCCACCTGCAAAGACGCCACCCGCACAGAGTGCGATCAGGCCGGTGCAGGGGATCGCCAGCCCACCGAAGGTCACGGTCGAGCCGACCGCACAGCTTCCGGTCAGGACCAGGCAACCCGCGGTCGCCGCGGTCGTGATCGCAGCACCCGCCGCGATGCAGGCGGTCTTGCACCAGAAGCCGGGGCCACCGGCACCGGCCATCTGGACGGCGATCAGGTTCTGCTCGTAGGCGGTGGTCTCATGGACCAGGAGCTGGGCCATCATCATCTGGCTGTAGTCCTCCCAGGCCCAGGGATCCATCCCATGATCCATGATGTCCCCGTGCAGGTCATCGATCACGTCCCCCGGTGCCCACGGGTAGCCGTTGACGTAGATGTAGGGATCAGTGGCCGGATCGGATCCGTAGATCCCGACCTTGGACATGCCGGACATCATCACCAGCGAGGACTGCTGGTACTCCATCGAGACGTACACGCCATCCTGCAGACTGACGTTGATGAAACCGAACTGATCCGAGGTCATGGGATCGATGTAGAGCGAGCCGTCGATCGTCGCCTCAAGGGAGTCCGACCCCATGCAGAACTGCACGGATTCGTTGTCGAACTCCACCTCCGAGAGGGTGGGCGGATCAGGCAGCGCACCCCAGCTTGCCAGGAGGTACGCGAGGTCGCCGCCATCCACGGAACAACTGCCGTCGAAGTCGATGGTGCGATCCCCGGTCCCCCAGCTCCCGAGCAGGAGGGAGAGATCCTGACCGTCGACGACCCGGTCGCAGTTCAGGTCGGGTGCGTGGTAGCAGAAGAAGTCATCCGCCGCGGCAAGCGGCGCGAACTGGTTGACGAGCATGAGGACGGCGCAGGCGGTGACGCGGCCTCGAAGTCGCGTGGTCTTTTCCGAAGCGGTGTAGTCGGTGTCTAGAGTCATTGTCTTCTCCATGTGACTGGTCCGAGAGGATCTGTCAGTGCGATGACAAGGGGACAGCGGCAGCGCACGAGCGCAGGACTGCTCTTGTCGTTGAGGTACTCGATGCGGTACGCGAACCGGAGTTCCGGCGGGAGGCCGACTCCAGTCCCCGGGTCCATAATGAGCTACTCGCATGACCCCCCATGTGTGACACCGGTTCAGGGGAATTCCGTTCTTTTTTCGAGCCGACGGCCGAAATCACCCCGTGGAGCCGCTCGGAGGGGAATCGCCTCTTCGGGTACGCTGCGGACATGATCTCGAGACCAGGCAACACACCGACCCAGTCGACGGCACGAAACGTCCTCGGAACACCCCTCGAGCCATGCTCGACGGACCCCCTCACCGGGTTCTACCGAACCGGCTGCTGCGAGACCGGCCCCGATGACCACGGACGACACGTGGTCTGCATCATCGCAACGGAACGTTTCCTCGAGTTCAGCCGGGCCGCAGGCAACGACCTCTCAACGCCCATGCCCCAGCACGGCTTCCCCGGGATCCGGCCCGGGGATCGATGGTGCCTCTGTGCCGCCCGCTGGCAGCAGGCCCTGGAAGCAGGGTGTGCCCCCGAGGTGTGCCTCGAGGCCACCAACGAAGCGGCGCTGGAACTGATCGATCTCGAGGACCTCGAGGCCTATGCGGCGGGTTCCTGACCCGGTGAACGCGATCCGAGCCCTCGATATCGTGCCGACAAACGACCGGAATCCGGCTTTCGCATTTGCCGCAGCACTCCCGAAGCGGTACCGTCAGGGCCACAGGGAGACACCGTGTCCCCTGAAGGCACCGTCGGCCGCCCCCGGAGGGCAGTCCGATCAGGACCCTGAGGCACTTCATGCCAATGACCCGTTCGATATCGGCAACCTGCAACTCATGAGTGATCGAGCTGCAACGTCGCCGACGGTAGCCACCATCCCGTACCGAGACGACCGGACACCCCCGACGCGATCCTGCGCCGGTCCCGTCGTGTCATGCACCAACGCCTAGGAGGACTCGCCCATTCCCCGCAGACGCTTCTACCGCCCCGTCCAGGCCCCCACTGGACCACGAATGAATGAACGCATCCGGATCTCACCCATCATGCTCCTCGATGAAAACGGGGAGAAGGTCGGGGTGGTCGAGACGGATGAAGCACGCATGAGAGCCCGGGACCTCGGACTCGATCTCGTCGAGATCGCCGCCGACGTACGCCCCCCCGTGTGCAAGATCATGGACTACGGCAAGTACAAGTACGAGAAGTCCAAGAAGGCGCGTGCCAACAAGACCAAGGCCACCGAACTCAAGGAAGTCCGTCTGGGCCGCTCGATGAAGATCGACCAGCACGACATCGAGATCCGACTCAAGCAGGCTCGAAAGTTCCTCCTCGAAGGCCACAAGGTCCAGATCGTCCAGAACTTCCGCGGCCGGGAAATGGCCCACAAGGACCGCGGCAACCAGCGGATGAACGAGATCGTCGACCAGATGGAGGACATCGCCAAGGTCGAGCTCTATCCCCGCATGGCAGGACGACGCATGACGATGGTCCTGGCTCCGGACAAGGCCAAGATCCAGTCCTATCGCCAGACCCACGGCCTGAAGGAAGGCGAGACCGGCGAGGAAGACGCTGAAGCCCCTGTAGCCGGCAGCAACCTCCTGAACACGGAAGAGGCTTCCGCCCTCATGGATGCCGTGGAGACCTCCTCAGCGGCTCCTGAGACGACCTCGGAGGCGACCGAGGCCACGGAGGACACGACCGCCGAGGAGCCCCGAGAGGACGGCTGAGCCGCCCCCCTGCCAACCCCCTGATGACATGAAGAAAGCCCGCCGGAACCTCATGGTTCCGGCGGGCTGTTCATTTCAGGTTCTCGAGCTGGACTCGATCAGGCGCGACGTCGACGAGCGACGAGGCCACCGAGACCGAGGAGGGCGAGTGCGCCAGGCGCGGGGACGCCGGCCATCTCGACGCTGGCAGCATCATTGTTGACCGTGATGGTCATCTCGTCGTACCAGACCATGTTGTTGTCACCGTAGGCGTAGACGCGACCTTCGATGACCATGGATTCACCTTCATCACCGGTGAAGGTGAAGGTGGTCTCTCCGTAGGTCCATTCGCCGCCTTCACCAATGTATGAGGTGTCGGTGCCGCCATTGCCACCACCAGCGTAGGCAGTGATGTCTTCGCTATCGCTGTAGTGATGCCAGAGTCGACCACGGCTGTTGGTGCCGCCGGTGTCCATCCCCATTGCCCAGATACCGACGGTCACTTCGTCGCCGACCTCGAGGTCGTGGATCCAGGCAAGGTAGCCCTGAGGCGTGCTCTGCAGGGGGTCTTCCATCATGAAGACGGAGTTGCTGCCATCGTGGTAATTGGCGCTGTCGTAACCGTAGTCCGCCACGTTGCCATAGGTGCCAAGGAGTGCCGGGGAGTTGGTGTCTTCCCAGCTGCTGGAGTAGGTGGTGTCCGCATTCGCAACGCTCATGCAGGCGAACATGCCTGAGGCTGCCAGCAGCGTAGTCATTGTGTTCATCGTTCTCATTGGAGTGGCCTTCATTCTCTTCTAAGTACTTATAAAACTCGAAAGCGACGATCTTCCACATCGCCGCAATTGGAAGCATGCGACACATCCGGCGACATTTCGGATCGCGGACGCCCTGTTCCCTCGAGTTTTCCCTGACCTCTCCAGACATGAGCCTACCCAACGGCATGCCTTGGTACAACGCTCAAGCCCTGATTGGCACAGTTCTTGACCAGACCTGCACCAAATCACCTCCCAAAACCGCCTGAGAGGCCCTGAGGAGGGTTTTGCACGAAGATCGATCCAGTGGTGGCGTGGATAACTCAGAACTGGCGCAGGAAACGGGCATCGTTCTCGAAGAACCAGCGGAGGTCGGGAATCCCGTACTTCCGCATCGCGATTCGCTCGATGCCCAGCCCGAAGGCGAACCCGGTGAATTCCTCGGGATCGATCCCGGCGGAGGTGAGCACGTTGGGGTGCACCATGCCGCACCCACCGAGCTCGACCCACATCCACTCGTCCTTCACCCGCATCTTCATGTCGATCTCGGCGGATGGCTCGGTGAACGGGAAGAAGCCGGGCCGCATTCGGACCTCCGCCTCCTCGCCGAAGTAGTTCCTGGCGAACTGGAAGAGGACCGTCTTCAGATCCACCATGTTCACGCCACGATCGATGTAGAGCCCCTCGATCTGGTGGAACATCGAGAAGTGCGTGGCGTCGTGGGTGTCCGGGCGGTAGACCCGCCCGATCGCGGTGACCCGAAGCGGCGGACGTTGTCGCTCCATCGCACGGATCTGGACCGTCGAGGTCTGTGACCGCAGGAGCTTGAGCCCTCCCTCGGAACCCGCGAGGTAGAAGTTCTCGATCTCGTCACGGGCCGGGTGCTCCGGCGGGATGTTCAAGGCGGTGAAGTTGTGCCACTCATCCTCGACCTCCGGGCCTTCGGCGATCGCGAACCCCATGCGGGCGAAGACCTCGGCGACTTCCGCGATCGTCCGGCTGAGGACGTGCCTGCAGCCACCCCCACCTGGCAGCCCCGGCTCGGTGACATCGATCGCCGGCCCGGCGGCTCCCCCGGCAAGCGCGGCGGACTGCCTGGCCTCGAAGGCCGCTTCGAGCGCGGTCTTGACTTCGTTCAGGCGTTTGCCGACGGCAGGCTTGTCCTCGCGCGAGACATCCTTGAGCAGCGGCATCATCCCCTTGAGACGGCCCTTCGAACCGAGGTAGGCAATCCGCCAGGATTCGAGCCCGTCCGCATCGGTGACCTCGCCAAGTTGCCCGAGGGCATCGCTTTCGAGTTGTTCCAGTTCCGCAAGCATGGGCGGAAGTGTACTCGATTCATGAAGAAGCCCCGGCAGGATGCCGGGGCTTCGGATGGATTCTCAGGATGCGGGCGAATGCCCTCCTGCCGGATCAGTCCTCGGCAGGCTTCTCGGCGTCCTCGGATTCGGTCTCCGCTTCAGGGGCCTCGGGCGCCTCCGCCGCAGGTTCCTCGACGGGTTCTGCGACTGCGGTTGCCGTGTCCTCCTCGTCCGCCGGGGCCTCTTCGGTCTCGGCAGCCGCGGCATCCTTCCGGATGCTCGCTGCAAAGGCGGTCCGTCGATCGGCCGCCTTGCGACGGTTGGAGGTACCTCCACCGATCTGGGGGCCTTCCTCCTGCCCGACGAGCTCGAGAAGGACGAGGTCGGTGCCGTCACCGAGGCGATGCTTGTCGAGCTTCACGATGCGGGTGTAGCCGCCGTCGCGATCCTCGAAGAGCGGGACGATCCGCTCGAAGAGATGCTGGACCAGACGAGGGGCCTTGCGGACCTCGCCGTAGCGGTTGAACTCGATCTTGCCGGTATCGGGAAGGTCGAAGTGATCGTTCGACTTCTTCTCGTCGGGCACGTTGGGATCAGCCAGCCACGCAAAGAGCTTGCGATCGTTGAGCTGGGCCTCCACCCGACGCCGACCATGAAGGCCGGGGTTCTTCTTGGCCAGGGTGATCAGCTTCTCGACGAAAGGCTGGACGGCCTTGGCCTTCGGCATGGTTGTTTCGATCCGGCCATGCTCGAAGAGACCGGAAGCCATGTTGCGAAACATCGCCTTGCGATGTTCGCTGGTCCGGTTGAGTTGCTTGCCGTAGATTCGATGACGCATCAGATTGCTCCTACCCGCTTCAGCGGGACTTGAGGCGGACCCTCACGGGCGCGCCTCCTGTACGGCCCGGTGAGGGGCCTTCCGAGGGCGCTCAGCCCCCCTCCTGCCATCCTTCCGGCACCTGCATGCCGAAGGTCAGGCCGATGATCTCAAGCTTCTTCTTGACCTCACGGAGGGAGGTCCGACCGAAGCTCCGCAGCGCGAGGAGCTCGTCCTCGCTCCGCTGGACAAGGTCGCCAACCAGGCGGATGCGACCACTTTCAAGGCAGTTGCTCGCACGAACCGAGAGTTCGAGCTCGGACATCGGCATCTGGAGCTTCCTGATGAGCTCGAGATCCTCGTCAGTCGCCGCCATCACGTCCTCGGTGAGGGTGCCTGCACCGACCTCGGAGTACTGGACGAACGGGTTCAGGTGCTTGCGGAGGATCTTCGCCGACTCGACGAGCGCCATCTCGGGCGAGACGGTCCCGTCGGACCAGACGTCCATGATGAGCCGGTCGTAGTTGGTCTTCTGGCCCACGCGGGTGTCCTCGGTGCGATACCGCACGCGCTTGACGGGGCTGAAGACGGCGTCGATGGGGATCTCACCGATGACCTGCTCTTCGTTGGTGTTGTACTGGTCGGATGCGGGCATGTAGCCACGACCGCGCTCGACGGTGAATTCGGCTTCGAAGTCGATGGAGTCGGTCAGCGTGGCGATGACGTGACCGGGGTTGTGGATGGTGATCGAAGTGTCCGCCTCGATCATCTCGCCGGTGATCTCACCGGGTCCGGTGACCTCGACACGTATCGTGCGGGGTTCGTCGGACTCCATGCTCACGATGAGTCCCTTGATGTTCAGGATGATGTCGGTGACATCCTCCATGACACCGGGGATGGTGGTGAACTCGTGGGGCGCTCCCGTGATCCGGACCTTGGTGACCGCAGCACCCTCGATGCTCGAGAGCAGGATGCGACGGAGGCTGTTGCCGACCGTGGTTCCGAATCCACGTTCAAAGGGTTCGGCGACGAAGCGACCGAACGTCTCGGAGGAGGTTGAAGCGTCGGATTCGACGCGAGCGGGAAGTTCGAGGCCTCGCCAGCGAACATGCATGATGAAACTCCAGTGTTCGACAGTACCGGTGAAAACGGTTTGCTCGAACGCTTCTCGGCGTGGCCGGATGCCTGTCGATGCATCCGGTTGCCTTCTGTGCGCCCGAGTTCCAGAAAGGTCTCGGATCGGTCCGACGCGTCAGACGCGGCGGCGCTTTCGAGGACGGCACCCGTTGTGGGGAATGCCGGTGTGATCCTCGATTGCAGTGACCTTCAGGCCGTTGGCCTGGAGGGCGGTGATCGCCGATTCACGACCGGGGCCGGGGCCTCGGACATGAACCTCGAGTTCGCGCATGCCCATGCGCTTCGCCTTGACCGCGCAGCGTTCGCTGGCGCGGGTGGCGGCGAAGGGGGTCGACTTGCGCGAACCCTTGAATCCGACGGTTCCGGCCGAATCCCAGCAGAGGGTCTCGCCGTTGACGTCGGTGATGGTCACCATCGTGTTGTTGAAGGTGGCCTTGATGTGGGCCACGCCCTTCAGCACGTTCTTACGAATCTTTTTCTTGCTAGCCATGTTCTGTCAGTTCCCAGGGAGTTCGGAGCACCAGTGCCCGGATGACTCCGAATAGATCAACCCTTGACGCCCTTCTTGCCGGCGACGGTACGCTTGCGGCCCTTGCGGGTACGAGCATTGCAACGCGTGCGCTGCCCTCGAACCGGGAGGCCCTTTCGATGTCGTTCACCACGCCAGCAGCGGGTGTCCTTGAGACGCTGGATGTCCTGCTGCACCTGACGTCGAAGGGCACCCTCGACGATGTGGTTGGTGTCGATCTCACCTGCGATGCCCGCGACCTCATGGTCGGCGAGGTCTTTCGCCCGGGTGTCGGGATCGACCCCGGTCTGCTCGAGGATGCGCCGAGCAGTGGCCGGACCGATACCGTGGACGTACTGCAGGGAGTACAGGATCTTCTTGTTTTCAGGAATGTCGACGCCGGCGATACGAGGCATGGTCTCGCGCTCCGTTCAGTTGCCCGCAATGCGGGGATGAGTCAGCCCTGGCGGGCCTTCAACCTCGGGTTCTTCTTGTTGATGACGAATCGCTTCCCCTTGCGGATCACGATCTGGCAGTCCTTCGTCCTGCGCTTGATACTGCTTTGAACCTTCATGGGGTTGTCCTTGCTGCTTTCATTGCTCCCCGACCGCACGTCGGGGCTGTTCAATCCAAATGGTCCTGAGTGACGGCTTACGACTGTCCGCCAGCTGGTGTTTCGCTTCCTTCGGGTGCCTGACCGCCTTCGGGGGCACCCTCTGGGGTCTCGGCTCCTCGATCACGCCTGGGCATCGGGCCTCGGTAGATGATCCGACCCTTGGTCATGTCGTAGGGGCTGATTTCGACCGTGACCGTGTCCCCGGGGACGGTACGGATCCGAGCGGTCTTCATCTTACCGCTGATGTAGGCGAGAATCTCGTGATCGTTGGGCAAACGCACCCTGAACTGCGCATTCGGCAGTGCTTCGACGACCTCGGCCTCGAGTGTGATCTTTTCTTCCTTAGCCATTCACTTCCTCATGCTTCTGACAGGCCCTGACGGGTGTTCTGTCCGGGGAGGTCAGGACGTCACTTCCGGAGCGGGTGACGGCGATCGTGTGCTCGAGGTGGCAGCTGACCGCCCCGCTCGCGGTTCGAACCGTCCAGCCGTCGGCGTCCTTGTGGGTCGCGACACGGCAGGCGGTCTGGTTATCGGTATCGGTGGCGTTCGAGGCGCCGGCATCCGTCAGCACGAGCATGGGCTCGACGGCGATGACCATGCCGGGGCGCAGGGTGAAATCACCACGGAACCGAAGCGACTGGGTCATGACCGAGGGCGCGCTCGGCGCTTCATGGAGCTTGCGACCGATTCCATGACCGACGTAGTCGGCGATCACGCCGAAGCCGGCCCGGGCGGCATGTGCATCCATCTCGGAGGCGATCGAGCTCCAGCGAACGCCGGGGCGGATTCTGCGGATCGCGATATCGAGAATGTCCCGGGTGGTGTCGACGAGCGCCTGGTGAGACGGGGTCATCGAGCCGACGGCGACCGTGATCGCCGCGTCGGCGCACCAGCCGTCGAGACGGACGCCGCAGTCGATCGACACGAGGTCGCCATCCTGGAGGAGGGTCCGGTCGGGCACGCCGTGGATCACGGCATCGTTGACGCTGATGCAGGAGACCGCGGGGAAGCCCTGGCCTCGAACGTACTCGGGGTAGTGCAGGAAGAGCGGCTCCGCATTCGCGGACTCGATGACTGCACGAGCGACGTCGTCGAGTTCACTGGTCCTGACACCGGCGACACAACGTTCCGCCACTGCTTCCAGTGCGGCGCGAACCACAGAACCCGCAGCCCGGATCGATTCGATCTCATCAGCGGTCCGCAGGGCGGGAACGGCAGGACCGTTCGCCGGAAGCCCGGACCGGCTGGAGTGCACCGAACCGCTCACCGCGTTGGACGCGGTCTCGTTCGGTGTCGGGATTGCCTGGGTGATGGAAACCATGGTGTTGCCTGTCGATCAGGAGCGCATGACGCGGCTCAGCTTCGCGCACTCCTCACTCGTGGGCCCTTCGGATCGTCACCGGAGAGGAAACCGGCGTAGTTCCGCATGAGCAGGTTCGCCTCGATCCTCTGGATGAGGTCCAGGGTGACACTGACGACGATCAGGAGACCCGTTCCACCGAGGAACTGGGCGACCATGAACGGTATGCCGAATCGTTCCGCGACGATCGAGGGGATGACCGCGATGATCGCCAGGAAGCCCGCACCGACGAACGTGATGCGCTCCATGACGGTCTCGAGGTATTCCGCGGTCCTCGGTCCGGGGCGAAGGCCCGGAATGAACGAACCGTGGTCCTTCAACTGCTTCGACATGTCGTCCGGACTGAACTGGACGGTGGTCCAGAAGTAGCTGAAGAAGTAGATGAGGATGATCTCGATCACGATGTACGGATACTGCCCCATCTGGAAGTTCGTCGAGAGGAACGTCGTGGTGTTCTGCCACCAGGCCCAGGAATCGCTCTGCCCGGCACGAGTGGCCATCCATCCGAAGATCGCGGACGGGAAGATCATCAGCGAGCTGGCGAAGATGATGGGCATGACGCCGGCATGATTGACGCGAAGCGGCAGGTAGTGGCGCTGGCCACCGAAGACCCGACGACCACGCGTGTGCTTGGCCTGCTGGATCGGTATGCGACGTTGGGCGATCGTGATCACGATCGCTCCCGCCGTGACCCCGACGAAGGCGACGATGAGGAAGATCACCGGAAGCAGGCCGATCTTGCCCTGCTCCGCCTGCTGGCTGGGATCGAAGTTGGCGTAGACCCACCCGATGGCATTCGGCATCTGGGCGAGGATGCCGGCGGTCAGGATCAGGGAGACCCCGTTGCCGATGCCGTACTTGTCGATCTGCTCACCGAGCCACATCAGGAAGATGCTGCCGGCGGTGAGTGCGGTCAACCCGGCGACCATGAAGATGACGTAGTTGGTTCCAGTGGCGAACTGAGGCTGGATCAGGTTCTGGGTACGGAGGTACCACAGCCACATGAAGCCCTGGATGATGCAGAGTCCGACCGTCGAGTAACGGGTCCACTCGGTGATCTTCTGCTGGCCGGAAGCGCCTTCCTTCTTCAGGGCCTGGAGCGTCGGCATGACGGACTGCAGCAGCTGGAAGATGATCGACGCCGTGATGTACGGCATGATCCCGAGTCCGAAGATCGTGGACTGGCTCAGGGAGCCGCCGGAGAAGATCGAGGCGAACTGCGCGATGCGAGCGAACCCGGTCTGGGACTGCTCCATCGCCTTGCTGGCTGATTCCGCGAGCTGGGTCTGATCCACGCCGACCAGCGGAATCCAGAAACCGATGCGGTAGATCACCAGCATCGACAGCGTGAAGAGAACCTTGTTCCGCAGGTCGGGGATTCTGAAGATGTTGAGGAAGGCTTGAAGCATTGAGTGTTCTACTGACCTTGTATGGAACCCGGGGTTCCGGGAGCTGGTCTGAAAGCACGCATGTCAGAAATCACGCGTCCGTTGCGGTACCTCCGGCACCTTCGATCTTCTTGCGGGCACTGGCGGAGAACTTGGCCGCGGTGATATCGAACTTCTTCGTCAGTTCACCTTCACCGAGCACCTTGAGGGGAAGGTTCGTGTCACGAACGATCCGATTCTCGGCGAGCATGGCGACGTCGATCGAGGTGCCGCTCTCGAAGCGCTCCTCGATGACCTTGAGGTTCACGACGTGGTAGTTCTTGCGGAAAGCCGAGTTCGAGAACCCGCGCTTCGGATAGCGCTGGAACCAGGGAAGCTGTCCGCCTTCATAGCTGGCGCGGCGGCTGAAGCCCGCACGGCTGCCGGCACCCTTGTGCCCGCGACCTGCAGTACCACCATGACCGCTGCCTTCGCCGCGGCCAATGCGCTTGCGCGCCTTGTATCGTCCGACCTTCTCGGTGATCTCATGGATCATCATGGCTGCTGAACTCCGCCCTCGTTGGGCTTCGTGTCGGGTTCACGCATGAACCCGGTTTCTCGTGGGAAAAATCACTTCTCGCGCCTCAGGAGGACGCTTCATCTCCAGCAGGAGGGGTATCAGTGGGAGGTGCCGCTTCCGGTGCTGCGGGAGGAGCGGCTTCGGCTGCAGGAGCCGACGGGGCAGGTGCTTCGGGAGCCCCACCCTGACGTCCACCGCCACCACCGCCACCACCGCGGCGACCACCGCCGCCACCGCGACGACCGCCACCACGACGTTCTTCGCCGACGGTGTTCACCGGTGCCTGGGCACGTTCGCTGCCGGATGCGACCGGCATGAACGCCTTGCCTCGTTCGATCGCCTCTTCCACCGCGGTTGCCTCGATCTCGACGCCACGGAGTGCGGCGACCTCATGGCGGCTGCGGATCGAGCCGAGCGCCTCGAGGGTCGCCTTGACGAGGTTCTTCGGGTTCGTCGAACCGAAGGACTTCGTCAGGCAGTCCTGGATGCCGACCATCTCGAGGACGGCACGGACCGAAGCACCGGCAATGACGCCCGTACCCGGTGAAGCCGGGACCAGTCGGACTCGGCAGGCACCGAAGCGCCCTTCGACCTGATGGGGGATCGTCATGCCCTGAAGCGAATAGTCGTTCAATCGCTTCTTGGCATCCTTCTGTGCCTTTTCGATCGCCATGGGGACCTGGTTGGCCTTGCCATACCCGATTCCCACGCGTCCGCGTCGATTGCCGACGACGACGAGCGAGCCGAAGCTGAAGCGTCGACCACCCTTCACCGTTGCGGCGGTTCGGAAGATGCCCACTGTCGTGGACTCAAGAGCTGTTGATTCGTCGAGTACTTCTGGCATGTGTCCATCCAGGGTCAAAGAAAGAGTGTCCGGCTGTCCGGCTCGAACCACTTCCTAGAACTTGAGTCCGCCTTCTCTTGCCGCATCCGCGAGCGCCTTCACGCGTCCGTGGAACAGCAGGCCATTGCGATCGAAAACCACGTTGTCGACACCGGCTTCCTTCGCCCGCTCGGCGAGCCTGGTGCCGATGAGCTTCGCTCCCTCCACGTTCCCGGTCGGACCGGAATGCCCCTTGTCCCGCGAGGAGGCGGCAGCCAGGGTCTTGCCACGAAGGTCGTCGATGACCTGGGCATAGATGTGGTTGAGCGAACGGTAGACCGTGAGGCGCGGTCGTTCCGCATCACCAGTGATGTGCTTGCGGATGCCCCGCTTGCGTCGGTTGCGCCTGATTGTCCTGAGCTTGTTCCTGTCCATCGTTTCGTCCTTAGGTCCTCGCCGCGATCAGGCGACGGATGACCGGCTGGTCGACGCTTAGGCGCCGAATGCCTTGCCCTGCTTCCTGCGAATGTCCTCACCGAGGTACCGCACGCCCTTGCCGTTGTAGGGTTCCGGCTTCCTGGAGTTCCTGATCTTGGCGGCGAGCTCGCCGACCTTCTGCTTGTCGACACCGGTGACCGTCACGACGTCACGCTCCACCGAGCATTCGACGCCGGCGGGAATCTGGAACACGATCTCGTTGGCGAAACCGAGCTTCAGGGTGATCTTGGGACCGGCGACCTTCGCGCCGTAGCCGACACCGACGATCTCGAGCTTCTTGGTGTACCCGTTGGTCACGCCCTCGACCATGTTGTTGATCAAGGACCGAGTGAGCCCCCAGTAGGCCTTCCCCGAACCGTCGAGCGCGGTGCCCTCGGCAAGTCGACACTCGATCGACTTCTCGTCGGCATGCCATTCAACGACCACCTCGGGACGATGGACGAGCGAAAGCTTGCCCTTCGAGCCTTCGATGTTGACGGAGCGGCTGGCCGGGTCGATGGAGACCGTGACCCCGCTGGGAACTGTGATTGGTTTCTTGCCGATGCGAGACATCGTTCAATCCTCTTTGGCTCGCCGATCAGGGGCGAGCTCTTTACGCTGGTTCAGCAGACGGTTGCCACGATCTCGCCGCCAACACGCTCCTCGCGGCAGCGACGGTCACTCAATACACCCTTGCTCGTGGAGACGATCGCGATCCCCAGCCCCTGCAGGGGACGGGGAAGATCGTCGGCACTGCAGTAGACACGGCAGCCGCCCTTCGAGACGCGATCAAGCGTGTTGATGAGTTGCTCACCGCGACGCCCATACTTCAGTTCAATCTTGATCAAACCCTGCCGGCCATCCTCGATGCAGTCGAACCCGTTGATGTACCCCTCGTCGGCAAGGACCTGGGCGACACCACGGTTCAGCTTGTTGCTGACCACGGTGACATCCTTGGCCTTGTTGCGGACCGAGTTGCGGATTCGCGTGAGCATGTCGGCAGTCAAATCATTCATCGACATCGTCGTGTACTCCTTGCACCGATCCAGTCGGGGCAGGACCAATCGTTCAGAATCACCAGCTCGCCTTGCGCATTCCCGGGACCATCCCCTGAAGCGCGAGCTCACGAAGCATGATCCGGCTCACGCGGAACTTGCGGTAGATGCCCCGCTTGCGTCCGGTGATCTCACATCTGTTCTCCCTGCGAGTGGAGAACTTGGGTTCACGCTTCATCCTGGCGAATGTCTTCTTGCTAGCCATTGTTTCGTCTCGTTGAAAAGTGGAATTCCGGATCAGCGATCGCCGCCGACCTTCGCGAAGGGCATGCCAAGGCCCTCGAGAAGGAAGAGGCTCATTTCAGGATTGCTGTTGCGGAAGATGAGGTTGATGTTCATGCCGTGGTTGTAGGACACGGACGCCATGTTGATTTCAGGCCACACCGCCTGCTCGGTGAGACCCATCCCGTAGTTGCCACCCTTGTCGAAGGACTTGCGGCTCACGCCGCGGAAGTCCTTGATACGGGGAGTGGCGAGATTGATCAGTCGATCGAGGAAGTTCCACATGCGATCACGCCGGAGGGTGACCATGAACGCGGAAGGCGCGCCTTCTCGAACCTTGAAGTTCGAGACGGACTTCTTCGCCAGGACCATGATCGGCTTCTGGCCGGTGATGGTCGTGAGCGTGGAGATGACCGTGTCGCGCACGTCGGGCTTCAGCTTCTGGTTCTCCAGAGCCTTGCCGATGCCGACGTTCACGATGATCTTCTCGAGCCGCGGCTGGGCGTTGAGGTTCGTGATGCCGAACTTCTCGCGAACGCTCGCAGCGACCTCGTCGTCGAACTTCTGCCGGAGCTGTGAACTTGTCGTTTGAGAGACCATGATTCGTTATCCCGCTGCCTTACTTCTTCGATGCCTTCTTGCCGCCCGAACCCGCGGAGCGGAGGACGTGAAGATCTGAACCGTCCCGTGCCGCGACACGGACCTTGGAACCGTCATCGCGAGTCTCGAAGCGCACCCTGGTGGGCTTGCCTCCGACACAGGGGCTGACGTTGCTGACGTGGATCGGCATCTCGACACGCACGATCCCGCCCTGCTGGTTCTGCTGGTTGGGCTTGACATGCTTCGTCCGGACGTTGACGCCCTTGACGATGCAGGTGTCGTGCTTCGGAAGCATCTGAAGCACCTCGCCGACCTTGCCCTTGTCGTTGCCGGAGTTCACGTAGACGTTGTCACCGGTCTTGATATGGCCAGCCATCTCAGACCACCTCCGTTGCGAGCGAGACGATCTTCATGAAGTTCTTCTCGCGCAGTTCGCGGGCGACCGCACCGAAGATGCGGGTGCCCTTTGGGTTTCCGTTCTCGTCGATGATGACGCAGGCGTTCGAATCGAAACGAACGTAGGAGCCGTCCTCGCGACGAGTGGGGTACTTGGTCCGGACGATCACGGCGCGGACCTTCTCGCCGGTCTTGATGTCGGAATTGGGAAGCGCCTTCTTGACGGTGCAGACGACCTTCTCACCCACGCCCATCGAAAGGCGGGTGTGACGGCCTCGTGCACTGCTCTTGCCCAGCACGCCGATGACCTGGGCCACCTTGGCGCCGCTGTTGTCGGCAACTTCCATTCGTGATTCTTTTTGAATCATTGCTGCTTCTCGCTCTCAGGAACGCCTCAGGCGTCCATGCCACCTTCTGGGGCTCGTTCGACGATCTTGGTGAGGATCCATGACTTGGTCTTGGAGATCCTCCTGCACTCGGCGATCTCGACGCGATCACCGACGCTGGACTCGTTGTTCTCATCATGCACCTGAAGGACGGTCCGACGACGGATGTACTTTCCGTACTTCGGGTGCTTCGTGAGGAAGTTGATGACGACCTTGCAGGTCTTGTCACCCTTGTCGCTCTCGACCAGTCCGGTCTTGCGCGGAGAGTTCTCCGGGATTTCGATGGTCTTGGTCTTCACGACTGGGCCTCGCTCTTGGAGATTTCACGGGTACGTTGCTCGGTCAGCAGACGGGCGATGTCCCGACGCGTCTTCTTGAACTGCGAGGTGTCCTCGATCTTGTCGGTGACCTTCTGCGAACGGAGTTCGAACATCCGCTTGCGAAGGCGCTCGATCTCGACCGCGACTTCCTCATCGTTGAAATTGTGGACTTCCTTGGCCTTCATACCGACAACCGCCTTCCAACGAACCGGCACTTCACCGGCATCTTCTGGGCGATACGTGCCATCGCCTGCTTCGCGATGTCCTCGGGGACACCGGCGATCTCATAAAGCATCGTTCCGGGCTTCACGCGTGCTGCCCAGTAGTCCACCTCGGCCTTGCCCTTGCCCATGCGGGTCTCGAGCGGCTTCTTGGACACGGGCTTGTCCGGGAAGACCCGGATGTAGATCTTGCCCTGGCGGCGCAGGAAGTGCTGAGCGGCGATACGACCAGCCTCGATCTGGCGGGCGGTGACCCACTTGGGCTCGAGTGACTGGAGGCCGTATTCACCGTAGGCAACGTAGTTGCCACGAGTGGCGTTGCCGCGGAGACGGCCACGCATCTGCTTCCTGAACTTCATTCGCTTCGGGAGCATCGGCATTGGTCAGTGCCTCCCACGTGCTCGAGCACGACCACCGGCCGCACTGGACTGAGTCTGGTCTTCGTCGCCGTCGGAGTACATGCCCTTGTAGACCCAGACCTTCACGCCGATCGTGCCGTACGTGGTGTGGCTGGGGACATAGGCGTAGTCGACGTTCGCCTGCAGGGTCGACAGGGGAATCGAACCCAGACGAGTGTCGAACCGACGGGACATCTCGGCGCCACCGAGGCGGCCGGAGATGAGGATCCTGATCCCCCGCGCACCGTTCTGCATCGCTGACTCGCAGCGCTGCTTGATCAGGCGACGGAAGTTCGATCGCTTCTTGAGCTGCTCCGCGATCGCCTCGCCCAGGAGGACGGCATCGATCTCGGGGTTCTTGATCTCGACGATGCGGATCACGACCTTGCGGCCGGTGAGCGCCTGGAGATCGGCGGTGAGCTTCTCGACATCCTGCCCCTTGGGACCGACCACCTGGCCGGGCCGCGCGGTGCGGATGATGATCGTGAGCTCCTCACGCGTGCGTTCGATGAGGATGTCCGAGACCGCCGCGAACGGTGGGGTGCGGTTGAGGCGCTTGTCCACGTACTTGCGGATTCGATAGTCCTCGACGAGCAATTCGCCGAAGAGCGCCTTGGGGGCGAACCACCGGGACTTGTGCGCCTCGGTGATGCCTACTCGGAAACCAAATGGATGGGTCTTCTGTCCCATGAAGTCTGTCCGTTTCTTACTGCTTCGCTCAGCGCTCGGCTACCTGGACGTGAATGTGACTGGTCCGCTTCCAGATCGGATGGGCTCGGCCACGATCCTTCGGCTGGAATCTCTTGATGGTCGGGCCTTCGTCGACCCAGGTGGACTCGACGAAGAGCTTGGAGACATCCGCTTCGTTCTCTTCCGCGTTGGCGATGGCGCTCTTCAGAACACCACTGAGGAAGTACGCTCCACGGCGCTTCGAGAAATCGAGGGTGGCGATCGCCTCCTCGATGTTCAGGCCGCGAACCATGTCCACGACCAAGCGCGCCTTGCGGGGCGAGATGCGGGCAAATCGATGTGATGCGCTGTAGCTCATCGTGACTTCTCCTGAATTGCCGGATCAGCTCTTCAGGCCTTCCTTCTTGTTGGTGTGACCGCGGAAGACGCGGGTCGGGGAAAACTCGCCAAGCTTGTGGCCGACCATGTCCTCGGTGCAGAACACGTCGACGAACGTCCGGCCGTTGTAGACCTGGAAAGTCTTGCCGATGAACTCGGGAACGATGGTGCATGCACGCGCCCAGGTCTTGATGGGAGCATGACTGCCGGCTTCTTCCTGCTTCTGGACCTTGATGTAGAGCTTCTCGTCTACGTACGGTCCTTTTTTCATTGATCGTGACATGATCTTCGTTCCTTAGACTTTCAGCTGACCGTAACGGACCGACTTGCGACGCCTGATGATCCGTGCATCACTGCTCTTGCCACGGGCGCGGGTGCGTCCGCCCTTCGCTCCGGTGCCTGCCCGGTTGGACGGCTCGCGGCCACCCTTGGACTTGCCGTCACCACCACCGTGCGGGTGACAGTGGTGACTCATCGCGACACCACGAGTGGTCTGCTTGCGACCGAGCCATCGAGCGCGACCGGCCTTGCCCAGCTTGACGTTGCCGTGATCCGAATTGCCCAGGACGCCGACCGTGGCCCGGCAATCCATCGAGACCTGTCGAATCTCGCCGGAAGGCATGACGATGGTGGCCCAGCGCCCTTCCTTGTTGGTGAGACGACCGCCGATGCCCGCGCTGCGGCAGAGCTTGCCCCCACGCCCCGGCTCGAGCTCGATGCAGTGGAGCATCAGGCCGGTGGGGATGTGACGGATCGGCATGCAGTTGCCGGGCTTCGGATCGATCATGTCGGCCGAACTCAGCAGAACCTCGCCATCGGTGACGTTCTTCGGGGCCAGGACGTAGCGCAGCGTGCCATCCTCGTACCTGAGCAGTGCGATGTGGCAGGACCTGTTGGGGTCGTATTCGACCCCGATGACGGTCGCCGGCATGTCGTCCTTGGTGCGACGGAAGTCGATGCGTCGGTAACGACGCTTGTGACCACCACCACGACCTCGAACGGTCTTCTTGCCCTGGTTGTTGCGACCACCGGTCTTGGAGAGCGGCGCCAGCAGTGACTTCTCCGGAGTCTTCTTGGTCACCTCGACATGGAGGTTCACCGACGCATTGCGTCGTCCGGGAGTCGTTGGTTTGTAGATTCGAATGGCCATCGGATGTTCCGTTCGTGCCAGTCTTCCTGATCAGGATGATCAGAAGAGCTGGATCGAGTCCTCGGGGTGAATCTTGACAATCGCACGCTTGATCGTCCCGGAAGTGGTCCAGCCGTGCTTCATGCGGCGGGTCTCTCCCTTGCGACGCTGGGTCGCCACCGAGACGACGCGGACGTTGTAGAGCTCTTCAACTGCGCGCTTGACCTGCGCCTTGGTGGCGCGCCGGTCGACTTCGAAGGTGAAGCGGTTGAATTCGTTGGAGTCGATCGTCGCCTTCTCGGTGACGATCGGCTTGCGGATGATCGTGGTCGCGTTCATCAGGCGACCTCCTTCTTCTCACGCTCGGGGAAACACGAGCCATCGAGGAATGATTCGAGAGCGTCACGGCCGATGACCAGATACCTGTGGTTCAGCAGGTCGAAGACATTCAGCTGATCGACCCGGATGGTGTCGACGTTGGCGATGTTGCGCGCCGACAGGGCTGCCGTCCGGTTGCTGGGCTGGAGCGCGACCAGGCAGGTCCTGTCCACGCCGAGCGCACCGAGCATCGACGCCATCTCGCTGGTCCTGGGCGCTGCGAAGTCCATGGAATCGACGACCTTGATCTCCTCGAGGAGGTTGCCGTCGAAATCCTTCATCTTCGCGAGCAGCGCGTTGCGATTCGCCAGCTGACGCATCTTCTTGCTCAGCTTGCGCCGGAACGAGTCACGGGTCTTCGCGAACGCCACGCCGCCACCCTTGCGGATCACGGTGCGGTTCGCACCCATGCGGGCGTTGCCCGTGCCCTTCTGGCGGTAGATCTTGCGGGTCGAACCCTTGACCATGCCGCGGCTGCGGGTACGCGCACTCGCCTGTCGCTGGTTGCCGTGGACCACGACATAAGCCTGCTTGAGCAGAGCACTCCGGATGTCCGGTCCGCCAAGCGAAGCCTCGTCGATCTGCATCGAGTCGACTTTGTCGCCGTTTCTGTTGTAGACGGGTATTTCTAGCATCGTCTCGTCACCTTGCCGGGCAGGTCTTGCCCGCATCTCGCTGTTCCCTCCGCGGCGCCTGTTGCTTGATGGCACCGGGCAGGGTTGAACTCAGGTCGTCAGAAATTGTCGCGATCGGGTGGTTCCGGCGGATCGGCACCCGAGGGCGCTCGTTCCGGGACGGCCTTCCCGACCCCCAGGTCAGGACTTCCCGGCCTGGGCGTTGGCCTTCGGCTTGTAGAGCCTCGTTGGTGTCTTGATGAAAAGAACGCCGGTGTTGGGCCCGGGGACCGGACCCTTGACGAGGAGCAGGTTGCGCTCCGCGTCGATGGAGACCACCTTCAGGGAGCGAACAGTGACCTGCTCGTCGCCCATGTGGCCCGCCATCTTCTTGCCCTTCTTCACCTTCGGTCCGGTACCGAGGTTGATGCCGCCGCCACCGATGGAACCGGCGGAGCGATGCTTTCGCTGCACGCCGTGGCTCGCCTCGAGGCCGCGGAAGTTGTGTCGTTTCATGACGCCCTGGAATCCCTTGCCCTTGCTCTGGCCCGTGACATCGACGAACAGGCAGTCCGACATGGAGTCGACGGTGACTTCCTGGCCGGGCTCGTAGCCGGTCGCTTCCGCGTCGTCCGCACAGCGGATCTCACGGTGGACTCGCTTCGGCGCGACGCCTGCCTTGGCATCGTGACCGATGACGGGCATCGTCGACCGACGGGGCTTCACGTCGTCGAAACCGATCTGGACCGCGGAGTAACCGTCGGTCTCGGTGGTCTTCACCTGGGTGACGACGCATGGACCGGCCTGGATGACGGTCACGGGGATGTTCTTTCCATCCTCGGTGAAGTACCGGGTCATTCCGACTTTTCTGCCGATGATCGCGGGAGGCACGGTTGGTTCCTTTCGAGTCCTGCTGGGGGGGATTCGCCAGAGGTCGTCATGACGTGGCGGGGGCATTCATTGAAAACGGCCGTCCCACGAGGGACGACCGCGATATGTCATTGCGCGATTACGCCTTGATCTTGACGAAGACGCCGGCGGGCACCACCAACCTGTTCAGGGCCTCGACGGTGCGGGGGTTCGGCTCGGTGATGTCGATGATCCGCTTGTGCGTGCGAATCTCGAACTGCTCACGCGACTTCTTGTCGATGAACGGCGAACGGTTGACGGTGTAGACCTCACGCCGGGTCGGCAGAGGAATGGGACCAGCGACGATCGCTCCGGTTCGCTTGGCGTGATCGGCAATCTCACGTGCCGACGCATCAAGCGCCTGGTGATCGTAGGCTTCCATCCTGATTCGAATCTTGCCGCCGTCCATCGAGTGACGTCCCGATCTGTTCTTGTTGCCGGACTGCGCAAGCAGCCAGACAGCGTTCAACGAAGTTCGATGCACCACACCATGCGGTGCATCGGATCTGTCTTCATGGTGTCTCGGGGTGGTGCACCCAGTGGGCAGATCGCTGTTCGAGTCGCCTGCACCCGACGTGCGGGGCGAATCGTTCGCGATGGTTGCCTTGCATGGGGGGAGGATGAACGAAACGTCCAACCCGAGTGCACGTACCAGCGTCGAAACCAAGAGAACAGGCACCTGTCCGTGGACAGGCGCGAATGGGCGATGATACGGATTACGCGATGGGTGTCAACATCATGCAAGTCCCGAGCCGGGCTGGGACCGCAAGCCGATTCCACCCACTTCCGCTGGTGAAGCTAGGATGCTCCGAACCCCATGAAGACAGCAGCCCAAACCACCCAAAATCACGCCTCACGCCCCACGAGGGGCATGATCACCGGCACCCTCCTGGCTTGCCTGATGCAGGCATCCACCACGGCGGCGCCGTCAGCGAACGAGCTGGGCGGCACTCTGAGTCCGGTAATACATCGCTCAATACAGGATGATGACACAAAGACCGCTTCTGAGGCCCCAGAAACCTTTGTTGGAAAACTGGGACTGGCGTATACCGCGCCCCCGAACTGCATCGCCAATGAGCAACGCAATGATCGAGGCGTTGATGTCCTGCACCTCGTGGACGAATCAACCCCTCCGGGCTGGACGATCACCTTCCAGCGCCTGGGCGTCCAGGAGATGGGGGAAACCGCAGGAAGCAGGATCGACAGCTTCCTGGCCTCCCTTCCGGATCCAGAAACCGCCCCGGCTGGGACCCCCCTCTCGACGGTGCGTGAGCGCCGTGCGCTCGGGGTGAGGCTCATGGGTGGTACGGAGGCACAGCGCTACCCGGCGGAACTGGTCTACCTGGACGTCGAGCTCGACGAGACCACCACCGGGATCAGCGGACTCCTCGTGATCCAGATCGACCCGACCACGTTCCTCTACGGCACCCTCTTCGCCCTGGGCGACACGTTCGAGGAGCGCAGCAAGGCGAGCCTTGAAACCCTCTTCGACTCCCTCCGCATCCTCTCGGGGACGGACAAGACGGAGCGTGAATCAACCCGCATCGAGAACGGCTCCGTCGTGGTCTCGGCCTTCACCCCGGAACTCCTCCGTGCGGTGGCCGAGAAGGACGTCAATGACTTCTACCGGCTCTACGCCACCTCGCCGGACGGCACCGTCAAGGAAGTGGGCTGGCAGCAGGTCACCACCCGACTGGCCAGCTGTGCGGAAGTGCCGGGCACCACGGCCGGTGAGGATGTCTCGATGGAGCAAGGCCTCCTGGTCACCATCAAGAGCGAGATCGTCGAGTTCTTCCCCTCGCAGAAGCTGACCGTGGACGTGGTCGGCAGTCACTGGATTTCCCTGGATCGCGCGGAGAGTCGCTGGTCGATCATCAGGACGCCGAGACGGATCCTGAGCGCCGGAGCGCGGCGCACCGAGACCGAAGTCGGCTCTCCCAGCGCGGAAACGGGGATCAGGACCCGACCACAGCCCCGCTCGACGATCACCGTGGTGGATTCGAACGGTCTGAACGTGCAGCTGGATGCCCCGGCGGATGACACGCCCTTCATCACCCAGGCCGAACTCTATGTACTCGGGCACCTCCTGGCGGCATCCGGAACGGGCGACTTCGACCTGGACTGGTACGCCCTGGACAGGCAGTCCCTGAACGGGGCCGGGATCCGCAAGCGAAGCGATCGATGCACGGTGGCAGCGGACGGCTCGTTCGAGCTCACCTCCATCGGAGGCTCCGGGGCGTTCACCCAGGGTTTCAGCGAGACGGGGGCGAGACTGATGAGAAGAAGCCCCCTCGACGATGGAGGTGAGCTGATCCTGGAATCGACCGACCCCGAGACCCTCATCGAGCTTTACACTCGGAAGCAACTTCCCGTCCGTTGAACCAAGGAACCGACCGTGCCGATCGATCGAAGTGGAATCCTGCTCGCCATCCCCGTCTACAACGAGGCTCGTCACATCGAGTCCGTCATCGGCGAGGTCGCCACCTGCGCCAGGGACATCCTGGTCATCGACGACGGGTCGACCGACGACACCCCGAAGCTCCTGGCCCAGCAGAACGTGGAAGTGATCCGGCACGCGGAGAACCGTGGATACGGACGCTCCATACGAGACATGCTTCGGTGGGCGGACTTCGACGGATATGAGTGGCTGATCACCATGGACTGCGACGAGCAGCACGAACCGGAGGCGATCCCGGACTTCATCGAGGCGATCGAAGCGGATGATGCCGACGTGATCTCGGGCAGCCGCTACCTCCGATCCCACGACGGCGACGACGACCCCCCGGTGGATCGTCGCGAGATCAACCGACGAATCTCGAGGGAACTCGAGGAACGCCTCGACCTTCGCGTGACCGACGCCTTCTGTGGCTTCAAGGCCTATCGGATCGAGGCCTGTCGCGACCTCCGGTTCGATGTCAACGGCTACGAGTTCCCGATGCAGTTCTGGGTCCAGGCCGTCGCAGCCGGTCTTCGAATCAAGGAGATCCCGGTCCGCCTGATCTACAACGACCCGACCAGGAGCTTCGGCGGCCCCCTCGATGACTCGAGCAACCGACTGGAGTCCTACCTGTCCGTGATGCATCTCGAGCTCAGCCGATGCGCGGAGAAGCTGAGTCTCCAGAGCAGGGAGTGACCCGGTGTCCGACGGCACCATCCTCAGCGGACACCAGCCCTCGTTCTACCACCCGGGGATACTTGCCAAGCGACTGCTGATCGACGCCCGCGTGCAGGACGGGGCTTCGGGATGCGCCTGGCTGGTCGCCGACCAGGATGTCAATGAACCCGGCCTGATCCAGTTTCCCGATCTCGATGAACACGATCGATTGATCCGGCGCACCTGGCACGCCGTCGCACCTCGACCGGGCGTGCCGACATGCATGAGGTCGGTGGATCGGATCGCCCCTCCGCCACGCGTCTCGAGGAAGCTCCCGCCATCGATTCAGGAGGGGCTCGATTCGATGCATGAAGCACTCGAGGATGCCGGAGGCGCGACGGTGTCGGAACGGTTCGCCGAAGCGAACGAGGCGCTCCTCCGCCGACTCGTCGACACACCGTGCAGGATGCTCCATGCCAGCCGCCTGTCCGAGACCGAACACGGTCGCGCGATCCTGGAGCGGATCGCGGAGGACCCGATCGGCTGTGCGGAATGCTGGAACGAGGCGATTCGAGCGGTTCCACGATCCGCCCGCCCGCTTCACATCGACCAGGAGGATCCGAACGCGATCGAAGTCCCGACCTGGTCGGTCGACGGGGACACGGGACTGCGCAGGAAAGGCACCCTCGGAGAGCTGCGCAGGGCACTGGCGGAACAGGAGCCCATCCTGCCTCGGGCATTCCTCATGACCGCGATCGTTCGTTCGAGCGGGTTCGAGACGATGGTGCATGGCACCGGAGGTGGTCGATACGAGGCAGTCACGAACCAGTGGGCCGCTCGCTTCCTCGGCATCGAGCTTCCGCCGATCGTGATGACGACGGCCACGGTGCTGCTCCCACTCGAGGCATTCGCCCCGGCGGAACAGGACCTCCCGACCCCGGAACAGGTGCGTGCGCTCGAGCACGACCCCTGGCCGGAAACCGGACACAAGCAGGTGCTGGTCGAAGCGATCAGGAACGCGCCCCGGGGTTCGGATGAACGTCGGACCCGGTACCTCGACCTGCAGTCGGAACGAGCCCGGCAGCAGGATCTCATCGGCTCACGACTCCTGGAGATGAAGGCGGGAGTCGAGGCGGGACGCGAAGCGCTTGCCGGCAGGCTCGTCGGCGAGGAACGGAGCTGGGCATGGCCGCTCCACGACATCGAGGCACTGCGGGAGGCGCTGACGAACGGCTTCGATGACGCTGCCTGAACGACGAGCGAGGTGTAACCACCTCACTCCTCGCAGAGCCCCCACCTCGACAACATGAAGGCAAGGTCCGCGCCGTCGACGACACCGTCCCAGGTGAGGTCTTCCGGGCACCCGAATTGGGCATCGTCACAAGGTCCCCACGCCCCGAGGAGGATCGAGAGATCGGGCCCGTCGACCATGCCGTTGCCGTCAAGGTCGACGTTGCAGAGACACGAGGCATTGCCGCCCTCGTCGACCCAGGGACCGACGAGATCATTCGGGAGGTTCTCGCACATGGCGGTGTCGATCAGCCTGAGGTCGTGCAGCGTGCCGATCACCAGCACGCCTCCGGCGTCGATCCCGGCTTCATTGGCGATGAACGTGCTGTCGGCGATCGGGACGTCACCACCGAGCGCGGAATCCAGCGTGAGGACCATCGCCCCGCCTTCGGAGACGGCGGTGTTGCCGGAGAACACCGAACCCTCGAAGCTCGGTGAACCCGCGAGGACCTGGACGGCACCCGCCCAGTCCTCGGAACCGTTGGTCCGGAACATGCAGTCCCGGACGACCGGAGCGGAGTAGTTCATCTGGATCGCACCACCGCTCGACAGCGCCAGGTTGGATTCGAAGAGGCACGCCTCGATGACCGCGGACGAGAGATAGAGGAAGACGGC
>JAKVBQ010000086.1 GCA_022447205.1 Phycisphaerales bacterium | reverse complement strand
AAGACAGGACCTCGGAAATCGCAAGGGCTAACGGAGTGGATCATGTGATTAGACTTCCGCAAAACGGGGGCCTAGCAAGGGCTTTTTCCAAAGGGCTAGAAGCGGCCCTCGCCCTCGGACTGGTCGTCCTGCTCTTCCGCAAGCGTGACACCCTCGACGCGGATGCATGGTCGGAGCTTCGTGAATGCTGAGCTCCATCGGACACCTCGTGAACGGCACCATCGCATCAGCCGCCATCGGTGGCGACGAGGCTGCACACCATGGTCCGATGCCGATCGTCGAAGCGACCCATCCCACGGACCTCGGCTGGGCAGGACTCATCCTGCTGCTGCCGGCGCTGTCCGCCGTGCTCTGCGGTCTCTACGCCGCCTTCCGGGTCAAGAACAGGCTGCCCGGCTGGACCACGGTCCTCTCCCTTGCCGGTGCCTTCGTCCTCGTCTGTCTCCTCTGGTCGCATCATGACCCCAGCCAGCCGGTGGTGATCCACCTCTTCGACTGGCTCGACTTCAGCTGGAACGACGGTGGCGACTTCGAGAGCGTCACGGCCAACTTCGCGCTCTACATCGACAACCTCACGATCTTCTGGATGCTGTTCGTCACCGGACTCGGCACCCTGATCGCCCTGTATGCCACCGAATACATGGACGAGGACCGCGGCAAGGGCTACGCGCGGTTCTTCGGCTCGATGAGCATCTTCCTCCTGGCGATGGCATGCCTCGTCATGGGCGACAACCTGGTCATGCTCTACCTGGGCTGGGAAGGCGTCGGCCTCGCCAGCTACCTCCTCATCGGCTACTACTTCCAGAAGCCCTCCGCCGTGGACGCCGCCAAGAAGGCGTTCATCATGAACCGCATCGGCGACCTCGGTCTCGCGATCGCCATCTGGCTCACCTGGTGGAACTTCGGGACCCTCGAGTACGACGGCATCTTCCAGGCGGTGAACCTCTACCTCGCCCCCGCCGAGAACGGCACGCTCACCCTTGACGCCATGGGCGGGGCACCACTGGGATGGAGTGCCTACCTGATCCCCTGGTTCCTCTTCATCGGCGCCTGTGGCAAGAGCGCGCAGCTGCCGCTGTTCACCTGGCTCCCGGATGCGATGGAAGGCCCGACTCCGGTCTCCGCACTCATCCACGCCGCGACCATGGTCACCGCTGGCGTCTACCTCGTGGCACGCACGCTCCCCCTCTTCTGGCTGGACATGAAGGCCGGAGGCAGCGCCCTGGTCGCCGTCGCATGGGTCGGTGGAATCACCGCCCTGGTCGCCGCGACGATCGCGATCAAGCAGTACGACATGAAGCGGGTCCTCGCCTACTCGACGATCTCGCAGCTGGGCTACATGTTCCTGGGACTCGGTGTCGTCACCAGCTTCGGCGCGGCCTTCCACGTCTTCACCCACGCCTTCTTCAAGGCGATGCTCTTCCTCTGTTCCGGTGCCGTGATGCACGGACTCGCCGGACAGCTCGACCTTCGCAAGATCAGCGGCCTGCGCAAGGTGAAGGGATTCGGCGTCGTCACCTGGACGATGCTCATCGGCTCCCTCTTCCTCGCCGGCTTCCCGTTCACCGCGGGCTTCTTCTCGAAGGACGAGATCCTCGCACAGGCATTCGTCCAGACCGGACCCGGGTATCGAGCCCTCGGCTGGATCGGGATCGTCACCGCGGGCATGACCGCCTACTACACCTTCCGGGTGTGG
>JAKVBQ010000085.1 GCA_022447205.1 Phycisphaerales bacterium | reverse complement strand
GTCCGAGCACTGGAGCTGATCCCCAGCATCCTGCCGCAACTGCCCACGTTGGTCCTCGAGTCCGCCCCGGACTACGCACTGCTCCGTCATGCCATCCTCGGCGTCCCAAACACAGCACCTGAATCAAATGACAGCGCTGCCTCCACGGAACCGCAACCATGAGCCGCCTGACCACTACAGTCCGTTGCATGCTGCTGGCAGCGAGCACCGCATTCGCACACGGTTGCGCAGACGACCCTCGACAGGGCTGGTCGACAGCGTCGATCTATCCGACCCAGTACAAGACCATCGCAGTCAACATCATTGAGAACGAAACCTACTTCCGCGAGGTGGGCTTCATGTTGACGGATGCAGTCATCACGACCATCGAGCGTCAGACACCCTACAAGGTGACCAGCGAAACCAATGCAGACACCCTGCTCACGGGACGGATCACGAACGTAAACCTCACCAGCCTCTCACAGAACGAAGCGACAGGACTCGATGAAGAGGTGATCATTGGTGTCACGATCGACTTCAACTGGACCGATCTGGAGACCGATCGGACCATTCTCGAGCGGACGGGTTTCAAGGGGGGCGGATTGTTCGTGCCGACGTCTCAGTCTCGGGAAACCCTCGAACTCGGGGAAATCGGAGTCGTACAGCAGTTGGCCGACGATCTGGTCGATGAGATGCAGGCGGTCTGGTAAGGTCTGACGCCCAACTTCCAAACGGAGTTGAACCGCAGGGGGGTTATTGGACCTCCCCGGAGGATGCTTCAGGCCTACCATAGGACTCGGGGAACACAGACCATGGCAGACGACCAGCGACAGAACAACGGCGATCCGCAATCGGGCCCACCGTCCAACCAGCCCCCCCAGGGCAAGCTTGGCCGTGGCCTGATGAGCTGGGTCCTGATTCTCGGCGTCCTGCTCCTCTTCTTCACCCTGCTCAACAACTCGCCCTCCGGCAAAGAGATCAAGGGCTGGCAGAACTTCAAGGTGCTGATCAATCCCGATGGTGGCAAGCTCGCCGAAGCCTCGCCGGGCAACCCGACGCCCGTGGTCATCAAGAGTGATCGGATCGTCGCAATGATCCGCCCCCACGACCCGGCCCTCAACAGTTCGAGCGAACCGGCACCCGTCTTCGTCATGATCGATGCGAACAACCGGGACTACTACATCGCCCAGCTCGATGAACTCGGGATCGACCATGAAGCGAACACCGGACAAAGCGTCTGGCTCCAGCTGCTCATCGCAGTCGGTCCGTTCCTGCTAATCGTCATGCTCATCTGGTTCCTCATCGCGCGATCGATGCGTGGTGCAGGCGGCGGTCCCGGCGGCATGCTCGGCAGCTTCGGCAAGTCCAAGCACCGACTGTCGACCAAGGACTCATCCAACGTCCGGTTCACGGACGTCGCCGGCATCGACGAGGCCAAGGACGAGGTCCTGGAGATCGTCGAGTTCCTGAAGAATCCGAAGAAGTTCCAGCGACTCGGCGGCCGCATCCCCCGCGGCGTCCTCCTGGTGGGCCCTCCCGGATGCGGCAAGACGCTGCTTGCCAAGGCGATCGCCGGCGAAGCCGAGGCCCCCTTCTTCTCGATCTCCGGTTCGGACTTCGTGGAGATGTTCGTCGGCGTAGGCGCAAGCCGGGTCCGCGACCTCTTCAAGCAGGCCAAGGAGAACTCACCGTGCATCATCTTCCTCGATGAGATCGATGCGGTCGGTCGCCGGCGTGGCGGCGGATTCTCCAGTGGCGGCCATGATGAGCGTGAGCAGACGCTGAACGCGATCCTCGTTGAGATGGACGGCTTCGAACAGTCCGACCAGGTCATCGTGATCGCGGCCACCAACCGATCCGACGTGCTCGACCCGGCGCTGAC
>JAKVBQ010000084.1 GCA_022447205.1 Phycisphaerales bacterium | reverse complement strand
GGGGACGAAATCTGTACCCGCAGGAACATACAGCCAGGTGACCAGTGAGAAATCTTCATCGATGTTGAAATCGAGCGGATCGATGTGTGACGCTTCAACAGCGCTGAATCCGGGATCGAATTTCGCCGCGTTCCCGACAAAGCCCGGCCCAGACGTGACGTTGCCGGTGGGAATGCCATCGTTGTCATGGATGAGCTCGTTGTGGCTGGCTGCACCCGCGTCTTCATCGAATGGCCACCAGGCAATCAGGCCCTCGGGAGCCGGAATACACGGGATCCCGCAACTGGAGCGTTCGGATGCCGGCTCGTCCTTGGACGACACGGTGAGATCGGGGCGGATGCTGGCGGGTCCCGGTGTTGGAGCCATGCCCATGCAGGGCAGCAGCGCAACGACAGCGCTGGCCTGAAGCAGGTGAAATCGCAGTGACAGCGTCATCCTCGAATCACGGAACACATCGGTTCCTTCCCCTCTCATCCAGATCCATGTACGCACCATGGAACAGGCGGTTGCATCCGAAGGGGAAAGTCCCTCGCCGATCCCCTCAATACCCCCTTAATCGTCCTCTCAATTTGGATGTGTGGCAAGACAATTCCAGCCTGGAGCAGGTTTCCTCATGGCCGATCCACCCCCATTTTCCTGCCGCTGCCAAGGGGTAATCGGCTACACTTGCCCTCCATGACGGCCGTTGAACAACCAGAATCGGGCCTGACGTACGGTCAAGCTGGGGTTGATATTGAAGCTGGCGACGCGCTGGTGGAACAGATCCGAAGCACGGTCTCTCGAACACAGGGACCGCGAGTTCTCGGACCACACGGTGCATTCGCCGGAATGTTCCGACTCGACTTCAACGAGAAACTCTTCAAACGCAACTACAGCGAACCCGTCCTGGTCTCCTGCACTGACGGTGTCGGAACCAAACTCAAGATCGCCATCGAACTTGGTGTACTTGATACGGTCGGCCTCGACTGCGTTGCGATGAACGTCAACGACCTCATCGTCCAGGGGGCAGAGCCGCTGTTCTTTCTCGATTACATCGGGCTGCACGCCCAGATTCCCGAGGACACCGCGAAGATCGTCGAAGGAGTCGCTCGTGGCTGTGAAATTGCAGACTGCGCACTGATCGGTGGCGAATGCGCAGAGATGCCGGACATCTATGGCCGCGGAGATTTCGATCTGGTCGGATTTTCCGTCGGCGTCGTCGAACTCGAGCGGGCCATCGACCCCAGCCGTGTCCAGGCTGATGATGTCTTGATCGGACTCGCAAGCAGTGGCATCCATTCCAATGGATACACCCTGGTTCGCGCCATCGTCGAACAGGCTGGACTTGATCTTCACACGGTCTACCCCGATGGCCAGTTGAAAGAGGGCGAATCAAAGACGCTCGGTGAAGTACTTCTGGAACCGACGCGCATCTACGCACGACCGATCACCCATCTGCTGCGCCACTACAAGGTCAAGAAGATCGTCTCCATGATGGCCCACATCACCGGAGGAGGACTCCCGGGCAACCTTCCTCGCGTTCTGCTTCCGGACATCGATGCCGTCATCGACTCGAACGCATGGACCGTTCCTCCGATCTTCGACTTCCTTCAACGGCACGGCAACGTGTCCGATGAGGAAATGATGCGAGTCTTCAACATGGGCATCGGCTACGTACTGGCCGTGCGACCCGCGTTCGCCGACTCGGTACTCAAGCAACTGACCAAGGACGGCGAACACGCAACCGTCATCGGGCGAATCGAAACTGGCCAAGGCCAGGTTCGATGGGCCGCCTCTTCCTGAACCCGTCAAACAACATCTGGAGTTGACACATGCAGACAACCATTCTGGCCCTGACGTTGCTGGCCACCGGCGCCATGGCGGACGATGCTCCCAGCACGGAGGCCAT
>JAKVBQ010000083.1 GCA_022447205.1 Phycisphaerales bacterium | reverse complement strand
ATGCGACTGGAACCGATCGAGGTCCGGACCGGCGAATCGTTCATCGAACCGCTGACCGCCTATTTCAGGAAGCGGGAACGGAGGCAACGGCGATGAAGATCATGATCACCACCCCCTGCCTGCTCGGTGCGTCCATCCTCGGCGCGTGTGATCGAGCCGGAACCAACGCAGCCCCCGCTGAACATGCCCTGGTGGCATCCGCCGAACAGGAGGATGTCCGGATCGAGATCCATGCTGGAAGCACCCGGGCGGAAGCCGGTGAGCCGATCGAACTGATCCTCACCCTCGAGGCCCCCCCGAGCAGACGGGCCGAACTGCACCTTCCCGATGACGGCAGACTCGGTGTGTTCGACGTCCTTCGAGTCGAGGACGACCGAACCGGCCTGAACGACCTGAAGATCGCGGAAAAACGACGACTCCTGCTCTCGACCCTCGAAAGCGGATCCGTCGAACTGCCTTCCATCGAGGCCCACTACGGAACGGATTCGATCCTGCGCACGAACCCCGCGGAGTTCACGATCGACTCCCTGATCGAAGGCGAATTCGACCCGGCATCGTTCGCGGACATCCGACCAGCAGTGGATGACATGCTCGACTCGGAACGACCAGACTGGATCATTCCCACCGCGGTCGGCGGCGCAGCACTCATCGCGATCGCCCTGGCGATCGCATTCGCACTCGCCTTCAGGAAGCGTCTGCCACCTCGTGTCCCGCACGAATGGGCGCTGGCCGAGCTCGACCGCATCGAGGCGGAAGGTCCGCCCCGAGAGGAGCGAACCACGGAGCGTTACGAACGTATCGAGAACATCGTCCGATGGTACGTGGCATTCAGATTCGCCATCGACGCGCCCGACCGAACGTCGAATGAACTCCTTGACGCCATCCAGGACCACCATGACGTCAGTGACGACGCACGCGTCATCCTGGAGCGCATCGTTCGCGAGAGTGATCGCGTGAAGTTCGCAGGCGGCGTGGTCAGTCCAGAGGACTGTCGGATCGCGGTCGGGTCGGCGAGGCTCTTCGTCCAGCAGACGATCGCACGTGAAACGGAGGAGGCGGCATGACATTTCACCCCGATGCCATCTGGCTCCTGTTGCTCGCCGTGCTGATACCCGTCGCCTGGTGGGTCTCTGCTCGCCGCAGGAATCGTGCACCCATCACCTTCTCGAACGTCGAAGGCGCCGCCATTGCCGGACGGAGTCTCCGCAGTCGATTCCGCTGGCTTCCGCTCGCAGTGCGACTGGTCGCCCTCTCCCTGCTGGTGACGGCTCTCGCCCGACCGGTGAAGGCCAACGAGCAGACCCGGGTCTCGGTCGAGGGTGTCGCGATGCAGATGCTGGTCGACCGTTCGAGCAGCATGCTGGCGGAGGACTTCCAGATCGAAGGCCGACGAGCGAACCGGCTTGAAGCGGTGAAACAGGTCGGCGCGGACTTCATCGCCGGTGGCGAAGGCCTTGCGGGACGACCCAACGACCTGATCGGACTGATCTCGTTCGCGGGCTACGCGGACAGCCTCTCCCCGATGACCCTGGATCACGCCCATCTCCTGAATGCGCTCGGAAGCTTGAAAGAGGTCGAGATCAGGTCAGAGGACGGCACCGCGATCGGCGATGCCGTGGCACTGGGGGTCGAGCGACTGCGCGATGTCGGCGAGCGTGCGGAGGAAACAGATCGTCAGCGGATCAAGAGCCGGGTCATCGTTCTGCTGACCGATGGCGAGAACACTGCAGGCGTCATCGAGCCGAATCAGGCCGCGGATCTGGCTGAGAAGTACGGCATCAAGATCTACACGATCGGCATGGGCACGCGAGGCGTCGCCATGGTGCCCATCGACACGGTGTTCGGACGCGAAATGCGGCCCACGCGAGTCAACATCGACGAAGAGACCCTGACCGAAATGGCCGATCGGACCGGA
>JAKVBQ010000082.1 GCA_022447205.1 Phycisphaerales bacterium | reverse complement strand
CCACGGGCTCTTTCGCTGAAGGCAACGTGGACCTTCCTCGCCATCCCAGCGTCAATCCGGATGGTTCCGCCATCACCTTCAGTTGGAGAGGGGATCTCTGGCACGCTTCCAGTGATGGCGGAAAGGCGACGCGACTGACCAGTCATCCCGGGCGGGATACCGGCTCTGCATGGACACCGGATGGAAGCCGAATCGTGTTCGAATCCGACCGAAGCGGTGTTCGCAACCTGTATTCGATCAGGCCGGATGGGACCGACTTGCAGCCCATCACCGACACCGATGCCGCGATCTTCCTGACCAACGTCTCGGCCGGTCCCGACGGAAAGCCGACCATCTCCATCACCGGGTATCTCGAAGGTGATGTCTATCGGGATTCCAGGCCCTATGAAGTCGGCATTGAAGGTGGCCAGCCCAGGCGCATGCATGACGCCTTCGGTCGCAGCGCGGTCCGCAGCCCTGATGGGTCAGCCGTGGCCTTCGTGCGTGGCAATTCCTCCTGGAGCCGTCGCCATTATCGAGGCTCAGACGATCGAGACATCTGGGTGCATCGACCTGCGGACGGCTCATTCGAACAGGTGACCACCTGGGAAGGCAACGACGGTCGTCCTCGATGGGCCGGCGACAAGCATGTGCTCTATCTCTCCGATCGCGAACGCGACACCATGAACCTGTACCGACACAGGATCGGGCCCGGTGGAGGCAAGATCGAGCCGTTGACCAGATTCGAGGATCGGGACGTGACCGGGTTTGACGTGACACCCGATGGCCGAACCGCCGTCCTCCATCGCTGGGACACGCTGTACCGTCTCGACCTCACCGATCCTGATGCGGTTCCGATTCCGATCGCCCTGTGGGCGGCCGAGGACGAGTTGGATGACGAGAAGATCGTCGATGTCTCCCGGAAGGTGACCGAGGCCGCTCGGAACCCGGATGGAAAATCGATGGCGATGGTGACCTATGGCGAGGTGTACGTCCGGGGAACGGACGATGGCAAGCCGACACGTCGGATCACGGAGACCCCGGGCCGAGAGAAGGACATTGCGTGGAGCCCGGACGGAACACGGTTGTATTTCGTGACGGACCAGGACGGCACCGAGTCCATCCATGTGGCCACCGTCCAGCGCACTCGCGACGAACTCCGCAACACCTATTCGGAGGCCACCGGCACGAAGGCGTCCGAAACCGAAGCCGATGATGACACCGAGGCGGCCGATGAGGACGCCACCGAGGATGAAGAGCCGGCTGCGGATGCCGATGCGCTGAGCGGCTCCTGGCGAAGTGAAGTCGATGTCCCGGGAACCGGGCTCACCGAGGTCAACATCGAGTTGGTCCTGGAGAACGACAAGTCGGTGGCCGGCACCTTCTCCAGCGCCGACTTCCAGGGGACCATCACCGGCAGTTTCAACCCGAAGACCAGCCAGTTGAGCGGGGAGTGCGTGGTGCCGGGGACGGCTCCGCTGCAACTCAATGCCAAGGTCGAGAACGGTTCGATGAGCGGCGAACTCTCCATGACCGAGGGTGGGCCGGTCATCCCCTTCGAGGCGACCCGGGTCGGCGTGGAGAAGGCCGGGGACGATTCGGACGAGACGGATGAAGGCGGGAAGAAGGCCGACGATGAGAAGGCCGAGGAAGAAGAGGAGGATCCGAGCCTGGATCCTGCGAGATGGTCCGATGCGCTCCAGTTCAAGGTTGAGCCGTTGCTCGTCACGGAGTTCAACGATCATTCGCCGGTGCCTTCACCTGACGGCATGCAGCTGGCTTTCAAGCGCGATGGTGGAAACCTGATGATCCTCGACCTCGCGACCAACGAGGTTCGCGAGTTGCGCGGTGGATGGGATGGCTGGTTCTCCTTCGCCTGGAGCCCCGATTCCCGGTGGATCGTCTTCGACCAGTCCGACCGGAACTTCAACCAGGATGTGTTCATCGTGCCTGCCGATGGTTCGGCGGAACCTGTGAACATCACGCGGCACCCGGACAACGACGATTCCGCGACGTTCAGCAACGATGGCAAGGCCCTGGCCTTCCGCAGCCGACGAACCGGTGACGAGTACGACGTGTGGTACGTCTTCCTTGACGAGGAACTCGAGAAGATGTCCGAGCCGGAACGTGACCAGTATTTCAAGGATGCAGCCG
>JAKVBQ010000081.1 GCA_022447205.1 Phycisphaerales bacterium | reverse complement strand
GTACCAATGCGATCGCGAGCACCGCAGCGGCGCACAGGAAGACCAGGCTTCGCCCCCAGGCCAGCAGCATTGATGGATGGAGGTTCGAACTGCTCACGATCGACGCTCCGTTTCAATAACGGCGACTGCGGCCAGCAGGAACCACCCGGTCACGACCAGGAAGTAGACGATGCTTGATGTATCGATCAGCCCGATCGTAAAGTCCTCCATGCGAAGGAACGGGTCGAATGTCGACAGGACACCCCAGACATCGGGACCGACCCACGCCGGCAACGCGGTCCGACTCAGGCTCACGAGAATGAAGAAGAAGACTGAGAGCAGATAGGCGATTGTCTGCGATCCGGCGATGGTCGACGCAAGCAGGCCACCGGCGAGATACATCGAACCCACCAGCAACAATCCCAGATAGCCGGCAAGGACTTCACCCGGATCTGGACGTCCATACAGTTCCAGCAGCAGGACGAGCACCAGCGTCGGCACGAGCATCGTGGCCAGCGAGGCGAATGCCGCCATGAACTTGCCAACCACGAGCGAGGATGAACCCGCTGGACTGGCCGCCAACAGCTCGAAGGTCCCGAGTCGTCGCTCCTCACAGATCGATCGCATGGTCACAGCTGGACAGAGCAGCAACAAGACCATCACGTCAAATCCGAAAACGGCCCGAAGCGTCGCGGGCTGCCCGGGCAGGAACACCGTCGTGAGGAAGATGATGCCGTTGGCCAACAGGAACAACGCGCCGACCAGATAGCCCGAAGGCACCAGGAAGAAGGAGCGGTATTCACGTCGGGCAATGGCAAGGGTCGTTCTCATGCACCCCCCTCCCCAACGGAGAAGGCGCGAGCCGTGAACTCGACGAACATGGACTCCAATGAAGCATCGGCCTCACCCGCCTGCGCACGGAGGGATGGCAGATCGCCATCGGCGACGACACGGCCACGCGCCATGAGCACGACCCGGTCGCAGATTGCCTCCACTTCAGAGAGTACGTGGGTCGACAGCATGATGGTCCGGTCCGAAGCCAGATCATGAATCAGTGAACGGACCTCGATGACCTGCAATGGATCGAGTCCGGACGTCGGTTCGTCGAGCACCAGCACTCTGGGATCATGCAGGATCGCCGCCGCTAGGCCGACCCCTGCCGGAAGCCCTTGGAAAGGTGGCCGATGATCCGTGCTCTGGCGTCGTTCAATCCGCAACGATCCATGGCCGAGTCGATCGCGTGGGCGGGCTGAGTGATGCCATAGAGTCGAGCTCGGAACGCGAGGTATTCATGCACACGAAGTTCCGGATAGAGCGGGGAACCCTCCGGGAGATAGCCCACCACACGAGCCGCCGCTCGGCCGTGCGTCCTGAGGTCGTAGCCGCCGACCGAGATCGTGCCCGAGGTCGGAGGCAGTACGCCGCACAGCATCCGCATCGTCGTGGTCTTGCCCGCTCCATTGTGTCCGAGGAAGCCAATGACGGCCCCGGGCTCGAAATCGAGATCGATGCCGTCCACCGCCTGCAGGCGTCCGAATCGCTTGCTCAGGCCGCGGGCGATGATGCCAGCGTGTCCGATCGTTCCCCGAACCTGCCCTTGGGTTGCCTGCACTGGTCCACCACTCGTCGGAGCATGCTCCGCTGCGGGCCCGATCGCCATCGGACATCCCCGCAGCAGACCGCCGACTATTCAGTTCAGGGGACGGATTGTCAAGCAGGGTTGTGCAGCAATCCGATGCTTGACGGTTGCCGAAGGGCGATTCCGGACTAGGCTTCTCCTGGCAGACATGGGGAAGGGTCGAATAATGACTGACCATCGACCACGATTGCATCTCACCGGAGGAACCGATCCGAACACCGAGATCGACCTCGTCGAGGTCGGTGACGCCATGGCTCTGGTGCACGGAACCACCGTCAGCTGGTCTGATGAGCGATTCGGCGTCCTGAACGACGACTTCCAAGCCCAGTGCATCCAGTGGTGTTCGAACGCCGATTCCCCCAGCCGCCGGACCCACCTGCAGCATGACGGTCATCACTGGGAAGCGATCAGAGCCCCGGCCGCCAACGAGTCCTGGCTCCTCATCCTCTTCGAGGTCACCGATGATCGGAAGCACCAGCTTCGACGGCAGGCCATCACTGCTGCCGGGGCCGAACTCCTCCATCTGGACCGATCGATGGTGGCAGAACTCAACGTCGCCGAGCGACTGCGGCTGCACGAGGAGAAGATCGTCCAGC
>JAKVBQ010000080.1 GCA_022447205.1 Phycisphaerales bacterium | reverse complement strand
TCGAACCATGCGATTCGACCGTGTCGACATCGGAGCGATCCCCCGCTGTGACCGGTGTTCGTGAGGATCCGGGGCGTTTCGGATCAGGGTGTCTTCGTCGCCTCGATTCGTCCGGGCTCGCGCACATCCGTCCCCACGGTTTCCGTCAACCTGTCACCGAGTGAGCGTCGCTTCGTGTTCGCGAGCGCGGTCAGCCGCTGGATGACCTGCGGATGCTCCTCGATCACGTTGACCTCCTCGTTCGGGTCGGTGTGGAGATCGTAGAGTTCGAGTCCGGTCTTCACGGTGTAGTCGTACTTGCCTGGAATGCCGTTGTTTCCGGGTTCCCGTCCGTTCATGGAGCGGTAGCCGTGCGGAAAGTGGAGCTTCCACCGTCCTGCACGCATCGCCTCGAGATCCCCTCTTCGGTACCAGAAGTAGAGCGCTTCATGCGGGCTTGTCGCATCCGGTGTGCCGGTGAGGATCGGGGTGATGTCGAGTCCGTCGATCTCGAGTTCACCGATCGAGTCGGTCGATCCGGTCATGGTGGCGATCGTCGGAAGGACGTCGATCGTCATGCATGGTTCGCTGCTGGTGATCCCGGCAGGAATCAGCTCGGGGTACCGGACGATGAACGGAACCCGGACACCACCTTCGAACGTCGTCCCCTTGCCCTCACGGAGCCCTCCGCTCGTACCGGCGTGGTCGCCATAGGAGAGCCAGGGACCGTTGTCGCTGGCGAAGATGAAGATGGTTCGATCGAGGATTCCCTCCTCCTCGAGGGCGGTGCGGATCTCACCGACCGACCAGTCGATCTCTCGAATGACGTCTCCGTACATCCCGAACTTCGTTGACTGCCGGAATCGTGGGCCGACACCCAGCGGCACATGGGGCATCGAATGCGGGACATAGAGGAAGAACGGCTTCTCGGCATTGTCGTGGATGAACGCCACGGCGAGATCGTTCAGTCGCCTCGTGATCCGGTCCTGCGCGTCGAGATCCTCCATGAGTTCGATGTCCGGTTCGGGTTGACCGGACTCGATGTGGTACCAGGGCAGTGGCGGCCAGGCCTTGGGGGATTCGGGATGTCCCGGCCACATGTCGTTCGAATAGGGAATGCCGGAGTAGACGTCGAAGCCGTGATTCGTCGGGAGGAATTCAGGATGGTGGCCGAGATGCCACTTCCCGAAGCACGCAGTGGCGTAGCCATGCGGCTTGAGCAGTTCGGCGATCGTCGTCTCGTCCGAGGAAAGTCCGAACTTCGAGGAGGGGACGAGCGCTCCGGAGATGCCGATGCGGTTGGCGTAGCACCCGGTCAGGAGGGAGGCTCGGCTGGCCGAACAGACCGGCTGCGAGACGTAGAAGTCCGTCATGCGGACCCCTTCCTCCGCCAGGCGGTCGATGTTCGGGGTGGGGATTTCGGTCGAGCCCTGGCATCCCAGATCGCCCCAACCCTGGTCATCGGTGAAGACGATCACCACGTTCGGGGGCTGTTCAGCACCGAGAAAGGCCAGCAACGTCAGGAAAATGATGTTCATGATGAACAGCCTACCCCCAATCACTCGATTCAGCCGGGTGGTTTGGAGATACTGAGTGTGATGCCGTGGTTGCGGCAGGATTGCACCCCTGGAGTGAACACGATGCACGGCCCCATGCTCCGACTGACCGGCACACTGGCACTGGTCCTCACCGCCGTTCCGGTCCCTGCTGATGACCAGGTCATCGGCCCGGTTCCAAGATCACCGGCTCAGGCCGGGATCGGGCGCCTGCTTCCCGACATGGAGGTCCGTTCGCTGGATGGCGAGCTCGTGGACCTCGCCCCACGGGACGGCGAGCAGGCCACGGTGCTCGCCTGGACCAGCATCACCTGTCCATTGACGAGGAAGTTCGCGCCACTGATCGGACGGCACTCGCAATCGATGGCAACGGACGGTGTCCGCTGGGTCTTCATCGATGCCACCGGGTCGGACACCCCTTCCGAGTTCAGGACGTTCGCGGAACAGTCCGGATTCGATGGTGCTCTGGTCCACGATCCGAAGTTCAGGGTCACGTGGGCCCTTGGTTGCACGAGCACCACCGAGGTGCTCGTCATCGACTCACGTCGAACGATCCGATATCGGGGGTGTGTCGATGATCGTTACGGCATCGGCTATGCCCATGACGAGCCGGGGATCACGCCCCTCCTCGATGCCATCGAGTCGGTCAGGAGCAATCGACCGGTCCTGCTCCCGGCGACCACCGCCCCGGGATGCGAACTCGGTCCTGACGAAAGCATCCC
>JAKVBQ010000008.1:16452-103745 GCA_022447205.1 Phycisphaerales bacterium | reverse complement strand
TTGAGGTTCGAATGGCCAGTTGATCATCCTCATCGCCCATAAGTTGGCGAGTCAGCCTGCAGGGTCTCCCCAAATCCGTACAATCTAGGCCCTGGCGACGTGGCGGAATTGGCAGACGCGACGGATTCAAAATCCGTTTCCGGTGATACGGAGTGAGGGTTCGAGTCCCTCCGCCGCTAGTGAGGGGGACCGGACCGGGCCGGTCCCGATCGACGTGCCTTCGCCGACGGCATCGCACCATCCGAGCATCAGAACGACAGGACTTGCCCGGAGGCTTGCCTCGAGGCCCCTCGGGTTGTTGTCCATGAGCGAGTGCTTGTATAGTCCGGTCACCTCGACGAGGGATCGTTCCAATGACAGAGACAAGGACACAAGCGAACGAGGATCGGACCGTCTTTCGTTCCTGGTTCCTCCTGATCCTGGTGACGATCATCGTCCTCGGGCTCGGGTTCGTCGCGATGTCGATGCTCGGGGAATCGATCGACGAAGGTGCGAGCGACCCGGACGTGTTCCAGGCCACCGACGTCTTCATGCAGCCCGATGCCGAGTGGAACACCTCGATCCTCGTCTCGAAGTCCCCGGAGACCCGGGAGATCCGCCGGTTGTCCTGGCTCGTCGTCCTGATCGCCATCGGCATCTTCGTCGTCGTCGAGGTGCTGCTCATCTTCGCGATGATCCGGTACCGGAAGAAGTCGGGCGAGGAGGGGGAGCCCGTCCAGATGTACGGGAGCAACCCCATCGAGCTGGCGTGGACGGTGATCCCGATCCTGATCGTCGTCGCGCTCTGCCTCACCACGGTCCGGACGATCCAGAGCATCCAGCCCACCGTCACCGAGCGTCCGGACAACGCCCTTGATGTCGAGGTCATCGGTCACCGCTGGTGGTGGGAGTTCCGGATTCCGGAGTACGACGTGGTCACCGCCAACGAGGTCTCGGTCCCCGTCGGTCGTCCGATCTGGCTGATCCTGGACTCCGCGGACGTCATCCATTCCTTCTGGGTCCCCGAGCTCCAGGGGAAGATGGACGCGATACCCGCCAAGACCAACTACTGGCGTTTCACCGCCGACGAGACCGGCACCTACCTCGGGCAGTGCGCCGAATACTGCGGCACCCAGCATGCGAACATGCTCATCCGGGTCGATGTCCTCGAGGAGGACGCATTCAGGGCCTGGGCCGTGGAACAGGGCCAGCCGCCAGCCGACATCGAGGACGAGCGTGTCATCGCGGGGCGGGAGACGTTCCTTCAGTTCGCCTGCCGGAACTGCCATGGCATCGCCGGTGTCTCCGAAGGCACGTACGCGCCGGATCTCACGCACCTGATGAGCAGGACGCTCATCGCCGGGGGCATGCTTCCGAACAACGAGAACAACCTCAAGGCATGGCTCGAGGATCCCCAGAAGATCAAACCCGGATGCGACATGCCCGCACTCCAGCTGAGCACGTCCCAGATCGAGGACGTCGTCGCCTACCTCATGACCCTGGACTGATCACCGAAGGCTCGCGCCCGACCGCAAGGAACCCACCACGTTGACCGTACGCCCGCAATCGACGAAGACCGAGACCGACACCGCGCCAGCGGGGGTCCTGTCCCGCGTCCATGAGTGGGTGACGACCGTCGACCACAAGCGACTCGGCATCATGTACATCATGGCCGGGCTGCTGTTCTTCATGATCGGTGGCATCGAGGCCGGGGTCATCCGCTATCAGCTCTCCTATCCCGCCAATCCCGCCATCGACCCCGTGACCTTCAACCAGATGTTCACGATGCACGGGACCACGATGGTCTTCCTCGTCGGGATGCCGGTCCTGCTCGGCTTCGGGAACTACCTGGTCCCCCTGATGATCGGGACCCGGGACATGGCGTTCCCGAGGCTGAACTCCTGGGGGTTCTGGGTCTTCCTCTTCGGAGGCCTCCTGCTCTACTACTCGTTCATCGGTTCGAGCGGTCTCTACGGTGATGCCGGCGCCCCCGACGTCGGGTGGTTCGCCTATTCGCCGCTGACCAGTCGGGCCTTCAGTCGTGGCAACAGCGTCGACTACTGGACGCTCGGCATCCTCGTGAGCGGTTTCGGGTCGATGGCGACCGGCATCAACCTCGTGGTCACGATCCTCTGTCTCCGCTGTCGCGGCATGAAGCTCATGCGGATGCCGATCATGGTCTGGTCGATGCTGATCACCGGCTTCCTGGTGATCGTCGCGCTGCCGGTCCTGACCGGTGTCCAGGTGATGCTCCTGTTCGACCGCTTCCTGGGAGCGCACTTCTTCGATCCCCAGCTCGAGGGAAGCGTCCTGCTCTGGCAGCACCTCTTCTGGTTCTTCGGGCATCCCGAGGTCTACATCCTGATCCTGCCCGCGTTCGGCTTCATCTCCGAGATCGTTCCGGTGTTCAGCCGCAAGGTGATCTTCGGCTACAACATGATGGTGATCGCGCTGCTCTGGATCGCGTTCCAGTCGCTCGGGGTCTGGGCGCACCACATGTTCGCGGTCGGCCTCCCGCCGTCGCTGAACGCCTTCTTCGCGGCGAGCACCCTCCTCATCGCGGTGCCCACCGGCATCAAGATCTTCAACTGGCTCGGAACGATCTGGGGTGGTCGGATCATCTACGCGACCCCGATGCTCTTCGCACTCGGGTTCGTCGGACTGTTCGTCATCGGCGGCCTCACCGGCATCATGCTCGCCACGGTTCCCTTCGACTGGGACGTGAGTGACTCCTACTTCGTCGTCGGACACTTCCACTACGTCCTCTTCGGAGGGACCCTCTTCGCCATCTTCGGTGCGATCTACTACTGGTTCCCGAAGATGACCGGGCGCATGCTTTCCGAGAGACTGGGGCGCTGGCACTTCTGGATGCTCTTCGTCGGGATGAACCTCACGTTCGGTCCGATGCACGTCTCCGGGATCCTGGGCATGCCCCGACGCATCTACACCTACGCACCCGAGCGCGGGCTCGACATCTGGAACCAGATGACCACGGTCGGCTACGCGATCCAGTTCATCGGGATCCTCTTCTTCATCTGGAACGTGATCCACTCCCTGCGCAAGGGCAGGCGGGCGGGTTCCGATCCATGGGATGCCTGGACCCTCGAATGGGCGACCTCATCACCGCCACCGGCATGGAACTACCATCCGCTGCCCGTCGTGAAGAGCCGTCGACCGCTCTGGGACGCGAAGCACCCCGAGGACCCGGACAGCGAGTACGAATGAACGAAACCGGCTGGAACACCTGAGCACATGACCGAATTGACGGCAACACATCATGCGGCGACGACACGGGACGCGGGCGAGCCCCAGCACCTGTCACGTGGCAAGGTGGGCATCTCCTGCCTGATCATCACCGAATCGTTCTTCTTCATGTGCTTCATCGTCGCGTACCTGTACTACATCGTGATCCTCCAGGTCGATGACGGCGGGCCGGACCCGAGCGTCATCTTCCGTGCGGACATCATGGTCTACATCGCCTCGGTCACCCTGCTCAGCAGTTCGGTCACGGTGGTTCTCGCCGCGCGAGCCCTGGCTGCAGGGCGTCACGGCAGGTTCCGGGCCTGGCTGGCGACGACCCTGGCGCTCGGCGGTTTCTTCCTGCTGGCCACGGTCCTCGAATGGAAGCACCTGATCGGTGATCTCGGGGTCTGGATGGACACCAGTTCCTTCGGCACGTGCTTCTTCAGCCTGGTCGGATTTCATGCGCTGCACGTGGTGATCGGCCTCTCCGCACTCGGCCTGTGTCTCCTGCTGTCGCTTCGGGGCCACCTGCCGCAGGCCCAGGCGGAACGGTTCGAGATCCTGAGCTGGTACTGGCACTTCGTCGACGTCGTCTGGATCTTCGTCTTCACCTCCGTCTACCTTCTTCGCGTCTACATCTGAACGGATCACCTTCCCGACCACCCTCACGAGGTCTCCTGCATTGACCGACAGCGGAACACAAGATGCTCGCAACGCACCCGATGAGCGGGTCGAGACCGTGCATGTCATGCAGGGCGGTGGTCCCGATGTCATTCCCGCGCCGACCGCAGCTCCGATCATCCTCGCGTTCGGCATCACGCTGGCCTTCGCCGGCCTGGTGACCAACCCCTGGGTCTCGGTGGTCGGGGGGCTCTGCATCATCGCGGGCGCCATCGGCTGGTGGCGGGTCGTGCTGCCCGTCGAATCGATCGAGGTGATTCCAGAAGACGCGTACCTGCTCATCGACACCGGTCCGGAAGAGGGTGCCTCCCTTCCACCGGAAGCCGCACAGGCCATGCCCCGCAAGGTGCTCCCCGTCGAAGTGCCTCGCATCCGCTCCGGCATCCTCGGAGGGCTCTGTGGAGCCGTCGCGATGGCGGCGGTCGCCCTGGCCTGGGGGGCGATGCAGGGATCGATCTGGTTGCCCATCAACCTGCTCGCAGCCATGGTCCTTTCCAGTTACGACTCCGCGAGCATCGAATCCCTCTCGGCATTCCATGCGTCGGGGCTCGCCACGGGCATCGGGATCCACCTGGCGTTCTCGCTGATGATCGGGCTGCTGCTCGGCGCGATGATGCCGATGGCCTCGCGCTGGCCGTGGCTCTTCTCCTGTCTCGTGGTGCCGATCATCTGGAGCCTGCTCGCCTACGCGGGCATGGGTGTCCTCGATCCGACACTTGAACAGCATGTCGACTGGTGGTGGTTCTTCGCGAGTCAGTTCGCCTATGCGATCGTCGCGGGCATCGTGATCGGTCGTTCGGAGAAGATCTCGGTCGTCCAGTTCCTCAGTCCGGCGGAACGGTTCGAACTCGAGGTGAACAAGGGTTCGACGGACGGACGAGGCGGGGGAGACGCATGAGTCGGCGTTGCATGCCATCCTGCCTGGTCCTCGCTCTCTTCTGCCTTGTCGCTTCGGGATGCGACTGGCATCTGCCCGGCAAGCCGGTCCGGCCCATCGCCGAGAAGCTCGATTCACGGGCTGACTTCGAGCGTCTCTACTTCGTCAACTGCCTCGGTTGCCACGGTCCTGATGGCAGGACCGGGCCCGCGCGCCCCCTCAACGATCCGCTCTACCTGGCGAGCATCCCGACCGCCACGCTCGAAGCCGTGATCCACAGCGGGCATGGCCCGCTCATGCCGGGTTTCGGCGAGGCGCCGTCCGGAGGACTCGATGAGCCGCAGATCGCGGCACTCGCCGCCGGGATGAAGCACTTCTGGGGAGACCCCTCGATCGACTCCGGGACGCTGCCGCCCTACGCGCAGCCTGCCGAGGCCGATCCCGTTGCGGGTCAGGCCGTCTTCTCGACGGTCTGCGCGTCCTGCCATGGAGCCGATGGTTCCGGCCTCGAGGGCATGGCAGGTTCCGTCGTCGACAACGACTACCTCCTCCTCGTCTCCGACCAGGCCCTGCGCTCGACGGTCCTCTTCGGTCGCACCGATCTCATGACCCCGAAGATGCCGGGGGGCTGCCCCGGGTACCGGGGGCCGTTCGAGGGGCAACCTTCCGATCGCGTGCTCACCGACCGTGAGATCGCCGACGTCACGGCATGGCTGGTCTCCAACCGGAGCAGCTATGCCCGGGAGGGGGCGCGATGACCGACGTCGAACATGACGAACAGCAGACTCCGTTGACGGGGGACACGGCACCTGCGGGCGATGACCGCAGGGGGTTCATGTTCAAGTTCGGTGCGGCGCTCATGGGCCTCGGTGGCCTGGTGATCTCCGCTCCGATCGTCGGGTACATCCTCTCCCCGGCGGTCAAGGACTGGAAGAAGCGTCGCAGCTGGATCGACCTGGGCGGACTCGATCAGTATCCGATCGGGAGGACCCTCCTCGCCACCTACCGGAATCCCGTGCACGGACCGACCGTGGGCATCGCCGATGAACTGCCGTGCTGGGTCCGTCGGATCGACGAGTCGACGTTCCAGGTCTTCTACATCAACTGCGCGCATCTCGGCTGCCCGGTGCACTGGTTCGAGGAGTCACGACTCTTCATGTGCCCGTGTCATGGAGGTGTCTACTACGAGAACGGTGATCGGGCCTCGGGTCCGCCGCCGCGCGGGCTCTTCGAGTACGACTGGCAGGTCGTGCGCGGCAAGCTCTACGTCTTCGCCGGGGAGATGCCCAACCTGCAGATTCCCGGGAAGCTGCCCGAGGATGATCTGACCCCGCTCACCGTCGACGGGATCGATTATCGCGACGGTCAGCCGGTCACCCCCGACGATGACACCGAGGGGGCGCGGCCATGATCAGGATGCTCAAGGGAGCCTGGGAGTGGATCGAGGACCGCACCGGCATCGCGGAAGTGGTCCGGGAGCCCATGACTCATCCGGTTCCGCGAAGTGCGAAGTGGTGGTACGTCTTCGGTTCCTGCACCCTCATGTTCTTCATGATCCAGGTCGTGACGGGGATCTGTCTCGCGCTGGTCTATGCCCCGAGTGCGGCGACCGCCTACGACAGCCTGCTCTACCTGAACTACGACGTGCCCATGGGCTGGATGCTTCGCGCGATCCACGGCTGGTCGAGCAACGCGATGGTGTTCATGATGCTGGTGCACATGGTGCAGGTGTTCCTGCACGGCGCCTACAAGTATCCGAGGGAGATGACCTGGATCTTCGGCGTCGCGCTTCTCCTGACGACGCTCGGGCTCGCCTTCACCGGTCAGGTGATGCGCTGGGACGCCGATGCGTACTGGGGTGTCGGCATCGGCGCTTCGATGATGGGGCGTTTCCCGGTGATCGGTGGCTGGCTCACCCACCTGGTGCTCGGCGGGCCGATCATCGGGGGTGACACTCTTTCACGGTTCTTCACCCTGCACGTCTTCGTCCTGCCGGGCATCGCCATCGCGCTGATCGGTGGTCACCTGATGATGGTCCTCAAGCAGGGGATCTCGGAGGATCCGAAGCCGGGAACCCCGGGTGCCTTCGTCGACAAGGCCACCTACAAGGCTGAATACAAGGAACGGATCCGACGGAAGGGAATTCCGTTCTTCCCCGTCGCCGCACAGCGGGACATGGTCTTCTGCGGCGTGATGCTGATCACCCTCATCATCGTCGCGGCATGGTACGGACCGATCGGTCCGGGACCGCGTCCCGACCCGACGCTGATCGACGTGACGCCACGACCGGACTTCCCGTTCCTCTGGATCTTCGCGGTCCTGGCGTTGCTCACGCCTGCGGTCGAGGACTACCTGATCATCACCGCCGCCCCGATCCTTCTACTGGCGCTGTTCATGGTGCCCTTCCTCGGGGGGACCGGTGCGCGCAGCCCGTCCAGTCGGCCGATCGCGGTTCTGGTCGTGATCCTGCTGATCTCCGGAGTGGGGGTCCTCTCCATGCTCGGTGTGACCAGTCCATGGTCCCCGCACATGCAGGCATGGACATCCGATGCGGTGCCACCCTCCTTCGTCCGGAGCCGATCACCGCTGGAACTGCAGGGGGCGATCGTGCTCCAGCATTCGCAGTGTCGCAACTGCCATGCACTCGACGGCATCGGAGGCGCTCGAGGGCCGGACCTCTCCGATGTCGCGCTGCGGCTCACACCCGACCAGCTGGTCCGGCAGGTGCAGCAGGGCGGTGGCAACATGCCCGCATTCGGCAAGAACCTCTCCTCGTCCGAGACGCGGGCGGTCGTCGCCTTCCTCGACACCTGCCATCCCCCCGGGGCTCGACCGGCGAATCGACCGGGCGCACGGCTCGAGGCGTTGCGGGAACTCGACGCGAAGCGTGCCGGGAACTGATCCCGATCACGGCGCCTCCTGAAGCGGTATGCTGAGGCATCGCGGAGGTTGCCATGAGTTGGCGCGATGCATTCCTCGAATCGACCATGGGCTCCTGGAATCTCCAGTTCGTCCCGACCACCCTGGTGGTCTTGGGCGTCCTTGTCTACCTGCGCGGCTTCATTCGCATCGCCTCCAGCCAGCCCCGTCGCTTTCCATGGTGGCGGGCGATCAGCTTCCTGCTGGGTTGCTTCCTCCTGTTGTTCGCGATCTCCTCGCCGCTCGATGCCCTCGGTGGCTATCTGCTCTCGGCGCACATGGTCCAGCACTTCCTGCTGCTCATGGTGGTTCCTCCGCTCCTCCTGATGGGTGCACCGGCGAACCCGATGCTCTGGGGACTGCCACCTTCGATCCGCACGGGTTGGCTCGGCCCGTTCCTGGCGAGTTCCGGTCTTCATGCGTTCGGTCGGGTGCTCGTCCATCCCGTCACGGGTTGGGTCGGCATGGTCGGGATGACCTGGCTGTGGCACCTGCCCCCGCTGTATGAACTGGCCCTGGTCGACCCGTTCTGGCATCAGGTCGAGCATGGGTTGTTCCTCTTCAGCGCGATCCTCTTCTGGTTCCCGGTGATCCAGCCCTGGCCGTCTCGGTCGGTCTGGCCCAGGTGGACGATGATTCCCTACCTCCTCCTCGCCGATCTCCAGAACACGATCTTCAGTGCGTTCTTCGCCTTCTCGCCTCGCGTCATCTATCCGATCTACGAGCAGGTCACGCCGGCACTCGGGATCGAACCGATGCAGGACCAGGCGCTGGCGGGTGCGATCATGTGGGTGCCCGGTTCGATCGTCTTCCTGCTGCCGATCGCAGGCATCATCCGTGGCTTGATCCGGCGCAGCGGACCTGAGGCGCAGCGGGAGCGCTGGCTCGGCAGGGACGCACGGCGGATCGCGCTCCCGGTGCTCGGTTCCCGGCCGGACGTTCCGGTGGAAGACGCTCCGCAACGGCGGCGTCCCTTCGACCTCCTTCGCGTGCCCGTACTGGGTCCGATCCTTGCTTCCCGGACGGGTCGGCACGTGCTTCGTCTCATCATGCTCGCACTGGCGCTGATCATCATTCTGGATGGTTTCCTCGGTCCGAAGGAAGCGCCCATGAACCTGGCCGGGGTCCTGCCCTGGACCCATTGGCGGGGGATCGCGGTGCTCCTGCTCCTCGTTGGTGGCAACCTGCTCTGCATGGTCTGTCCCTTCACCCTGCCTCGCACCCTCGCCGGTCGGTACCTGCCCCGGCGGTTCTCCTTTCCCCGGTTCCTGCGCACCAAGTGGCTGGCGGTCATCCTGGTCATCGGTTGGCTCTGGACGTACGAGGTGCTTGCGCTCTGGGATTCTCCGGCAGGCACGGCCTGGGTCATCCTTGGATACTTCCTCGCAGCATTCCTCGTCGACGCCTTCTTTCGTGGGGCGTCATTCTGCAAGTACGTCTGTCCCATCGGTCAGTTTCATTTCGCACAGTCGATGGTCTCCCCCGTCGAGGTCGTGGCCAGGGATCCTGGTCTCTGTGCGAGTTGCGAGACCCAGGACTGCCTGAGAGGCAACGAGCGTCGGGCAGGGTGTGGCACCGACCTCTTCCTGCCCAAGAAGGTTGGGAATCTCGACTGCACGTTCTGTCTCGACTGTGCAGATGCCTGTCCGAAGGGCAACGTGGGGATCACGACATCGCCACCGGGACGCGACCTGCTCTTCTCGGGATGGCGCAGTTCCCTGGGAACCCTGCCGGGACGGTTGGATGCATCGGCCTTGATCCTGGTGCTCGTCATCGGAGCCTTTGCGAACGCCACGGGCATGACTGCACCGGTCCTCGCCTGGCAGGATCAGCTGACCGCGGCATGGGGGATGCCGAACCACACCCTGGCAGCGACCATCCTCCTCGGTCTCGAGCTGCTTGCGCTGCCGGTCCTGGCGATCCTCCTGCTGATGCTGCTGCGTCGAACGATCGGACCTGCGCCGAGCGGTGGACCCCTGCGAGGCTGGATCGGCCGTGGGGCACTGGCGCTCCTGCCACTCGGGGTGGCGATGTGGATCGTCCATTACCAGTTTCATTTCCTGACCAGCTGGGCGTCGATCCTTCCGGTCAGTCACCGTGCGCTGCTGGACATCTCCGGAGGGAGCCTCGAGCCCTGGTTGGGGACGCCTGACTGGGCCTTTGCCTGCTGTGCCCCGGTACCCGACTGGCTGCTTCATCTCGAGGTCGTGCTCCTGAACGTCGGATTCATCGTGTCCTGGGCGATCGGCATTTCCTTCGCGCGTGCGGCACTCCCCGGCATGCGAACGGCAGGCCTTGTCACGAGGGTGCTCCCGCTGCTCCTGCTCCAGTGCGCGCTGCTTGCCTGGGGGATCTGGATCGTCATGCAGCCCATGCAGATGCGAGGCACGCTGCTTCCATGAGCGATCTCCGGCGACTGATTCTCGGACTCTGTCTGGTGCTGGCGTCCCGCGCTGGTGCGGATACCGGGCAGCTGCGGGAGGTCATCGAGGCTGACGGACTCAAGGTACTGGTCTTCACTTCTCCAACACCGTTCCGCGCCGGCGCGGTCGAGGTCGCTGCCTTGGTCACTCGGACCGTGGACGGCGTTCCGGTGACCGCATTCGACCTCGAGGTCCTCGTCAGGAAGTCCGACTGGATCGCCGAGCGCCCCTCGATCGCTCATGTCGGGACGGCGGTGTCCGGGGATGCCTTCAGTCGCAAGGCGATGTTCGAAGTCGAGACACCCGGGATCTGGCTGTTCGAGGTGCGTGTCAGCACAGGTGGGGACCAGGTCGTGGCGCATCTCGAGGTGGAGGCAGGTCAGCCCATGCCTGCATGGTGGTCGTTCCTTCCACTCATGGTCGTCTGCCTCATCTGTGCGCTGCTGGTCCTCGCCAGGGATCGCCTGCTCCTCGGTCGTTCCACGAACCGGTCCGTCCTCACGGACTGATAACTCGGGGCTTCCCAGGCAAGTTGCCGATAAATCGACGACTTGCCCCGTTCCGTGCCGACTGGAAAGGTGGGAGGTCGCTCGGGGAGGTCTCGTGGGTACCTTGAGGGAACGAATGCAATGTCCGGCTTGTAGACGCGTCTGGTTACCGGCGTTGTTTCTGGTGTCGGTTCAGGATGCCGTTTCGATCAGCCTTCTGTTGAGGAAAAGATGACATGCCCCTGATTTCGTCAGATGAGAAAAACCCACGTTTTACAGGTGTTTCCACATCTTCCATGTGCATGTTCGGCATGGTGGCACTTGCTCTCATGGTCTTCTGCGTACCGGCAAGACAGGCGATGGCACAGAAGCCCACCGGCGAACTGATGCTTCCCCGGCCGAATGACCTGAGAATCGACGAGACCAGCATGCTTGTCGACCCCGAGCCCCGTGGCTTCGGGCTGCTCGGCTGCACGATGAGGATCATCGATCCGGATGAAGCCGGAAATCCTCGTCGGCTCCTGGCCGGACGGGCGTTCAAGGTCCTCGAGTTCACCGAGGGAACGGATGGTGACTGGACCGTCACCAATGTCATCGACGCTCCGGAGGACTGCGGCAATCCCGGCAACTTCGGAACGAAGTTCGATGTCGACGGTGACTACCTCGGTGTGCTCCCGATGGACCGAAGCGGCAAGGGGGGGGTCCATGTCTACAGGAGGAAGGCGGATGGTTGGGAGCGAACCCAGCTGTTGCTCCACAGCAGTCTTCCCGAAGGCACTCGGTACCACAGTCGGATCGTGATGGAAGACGGCCTCATGTGCATCTATGACCGAGAGGGCGTCACGATCTACAGGAGGACCCCGACCGGTGTCTACACGCTGGATGCACTGCTGGTCGCCGAGGATGAGGCTGACCGCGACCGATTCGGCCGGTCCGTGGCGATCGAGGGTGATCTGATCGCCGTGACGCTCTTCAGGGCCAAGGCCGTCTCGGAGGAAGTCAGGTTCTTCAAGAAGGGTGAGAAGGCGGGTGAGTGGATCCACCAGTCGACCATCAAGCCCACTGACGGCATTCCGGGGTCCTGGTTCGGCGAGCACATGGCCCTCGAGAAGGATGAACTCGTCGTCGCCAGCCCCAAATGGGACATTGCCGTAGGCAAGGTCGACATCTTCCGGCCTGATGGGGAGGGAAACTGGAAGCATGCACAGGAGTTGAAGGTCAAGCCTGACAGCCTCTCCTCGTTCGGCACGACTCTGCACCTTGGTGAGTCCCACCTCGTCGTCGGTGCCAGCATGCCCAAGATTCCCGGATCCGCCTACGTCTTCGAGAAGGGGCCCGATGGCAGCTACGACCGAGTGTGCATGCTGGGCCGCCCGGATGCGGACATCAATGATGGTTTCGCCATGCAGGTGAACATCATCGACGAGACGATTCTGGTGTCCGCTCCATTCGAACGAGTGGGGGAGACCGGTCGCGCTGGTGTCCTCAGGTTCTATGCGCTTGACGGGGACGAGGACGCTGCTGGTGAAGGCGAGAGGAGCCAGGTCGGCGCCAGCGAAGGTTGATCCCTCGATAAAGATCCTGATCTGAACCCATCAGCGACCAAGTTGGCCCTCCAGGACGGCCAACTTGTCATTTCTACGCCATAAGTCCATGTTTGTTATCCAGTTATCGGATTATTCTTTTTTCTTATCGGTCCATGGTCTGGTTCGAGGAGTTGTATTGCAAGAGGTGGATTGCAATTCTCTAAGCGCCTTAAATATAGGCACTTGCACAGATAAAGGTCGTTCCGGTTGTCTGTTTTCAAGGGCTGTAGAGGGGGGCTGACGCCTTATCACACTACAAAAGTCGGACTCTTGGGGCATTTCGACAGAGGTGGATAAGAGTGCTGATTAACTTCAGTTCTGCCTGTGGTTTATGGGCCTGAGAAGTTCAGGTCGCCGCAGGTACTCCTGTTCAACATGTTGGAGAAAGAAAATGACCAAGACTACCCTCCTTGCTGCAAGTGCAGCGCTGATGGCAGCAGGCACCGTGATGGCTCAGGACATTCCTGATCCCAACCCCGTGCCCAATCCCGATGGCACCTCCACCTGGTACGTCGGTAACAACACTCAGTATCCCGTGATCCAGTCCGTGCTCTCAGGTCAGGGCGGCGCTCCCGGCTGCAGCGATGGTGACGAAATCGTCGTCATGGCTGGCCAGTACGTCGAAAGCCTGAGCATCAACCGCAAGGACGTCACGATCCGTTGCGCCACCGAGGTCGGTGCAATGGATGCAAACGGCTCCTGGCAGTCCGTCACCTTCTGGAACCCCACCGAGGGCTTCGAGAACGACAACGGTCACGCCATGAAGACCGGTGACAGCACCGAGAACACCTACCTCGGTCGTCCCCGCGAAATCACCCAGCTCGCCACCGGTCACCAGACCGCCAGCTGGGTTCCCGTCGGCGGCGCCGGCAACCAGGAATGGGTTGCTTCCGCGACGAACGTTGCCATCTGCAACACCGACTACACGTCCGCCTTCGGCTCCGCAGGCGTGATGGACCAGACCCGCATGCAGGCCGGCCTTGACGCCGGTGGCAACCTTGCCATGGTCTTCTGGTCCCGTTCGGTGAACGACGTCGCCATCCTGGCGGACGCTGGTTCGAACGCCACGTTCAGCTACTGCGACATCAGCTCGCACAACGGTTTCGGTGGCGGCATCGCCTGCCTCGGTGACGACAACAGCACCTCCTTCGTGAACTGCACCATCCACGACACCTTCTCTGGTGGCCAGACTCCCGACGGTTACCCCGTCCACGCCATCTCCGTCATGGGTGGCAGCCCGATGTTCTCCGGTTGCGATGTCTTTGCGAACCTGGGTGGCGCAGACGGCTGCATCTACCAGGAAGGTGGCAACACCCACTACATGGGTTGCAACATCGGTCTTGCTGCCATGGGCAACATGTCCCCCGTCTCCGACGGCATCATGGTCATCACGGGCGGTGGTCAGTCCACGATCACCGACTGCTCCTTCGAGAACAACCAGTCGCGTCTCGGTACCGTCTTCTTTGACTCGACCGACAACTCGAATGATGATTACGTGCTGATGAGCAACTGCGCATTCCGCAACAACAACACCGTCGACGATCAGTACGGCGCAGTCATGCACTGCACCGACGCCGTCGCCGGCCGTGCACCGCTTTGCGTGTTCGACCGTTGCGAATGGGACAACCTGGGCACCAACGGTGCCGGTACCCAGCAGGGCTTCACCAACTACGAGAAGAACGTTCGCAGCAACTACTTCCCGTACTACCGCATCCTTCGCGACCTCTCGACCGGTACTCTTGATGCCAGCACCGATGGTGCCGGCGTCGACAGCGCCAACGATGGTTCCACCGGTGCCAACCCCGCCGACATCAACGGCGACGGCAAGGTTGACGGCTCGGACCTCGCTGCCCTCCTGGGCGCTTGGGGCTGAATCGAAGGATGACAAGGGCATGAACCAGGCCCCGGCCTGATTCCTCCCTCATCCCCTGAATTCCAAGGGGCCCACCGAGTCTGACTCGGTGGGCCCTTTGCGTTTTTGACACCATGTCACAGGCCGAGTGGCATGATGCGACTGGCAGGGAAAGATCCGTCCCTGAAGACTTATAGGGCGTATTTCCTTGAAATGCCGATAATTATGATCTTTCGCGAGCGGTTTTCGTTAGGTTAGCGGACTGAGCTGGAACGGGCTTCGTGTTGGCCCCGCCCAGTCTCTGTGTTTGAACTCAACCTGGAGAAAGATGATGGCACTTCGTCCTGTGCTGTGCAGTTTGGCACTCAATGGTCTGTTTGCAGGAACCCTGCTTGCTCAGGATGTTCCAGACCCGAATCCTGTGCCGAATTCAGATGGAACGTACACCTACTACTCCGGCCAGAACATGCAGTGGACTCCCGGCCAGGCCATCAGCGATGCCAGCTCCGGGGACGAGATCGTCATCATGGGTGGTCCATCCCGTGCTGCTGCGAACGTCTACACGGAGGCTCTCGACATCGACAAGTCGGATCTGGTGATCAGGCCGAACACCTGCAGCGACAGTCTTGCAGGCGGGTTTGATGCCGGTTGGGATGCCGTCATCCTGCGGAATCCGACGGAGGGCATGGGCGACAGTGACTACGTGATCCGAGTCGGTCCGAACACCCAGAACACCTACATCGGTCGCCCCCCTCAGATCACCGAACTTGCGAATGGTGCGATCATCCTGACCCACGTGTTCGTTTCGCAAGACCCGAACTTCGAGGAGTATGGCACCGATTCGAGCGTCGAACTCGTCCCCATGTCGAGGAACAGTGGACCGTGGCCCTACCCGGAGCATCTCGATCCCAACCACCGGGAACGACTTCTTCTCAACCAGAACATCGGTACGAGCAGCGCCCCGCTCCCCAACACGAACGGCAACAGGAGCAATCCCAACGTCACGTCGCGACTCCAGTCGGGATTCGTTGGCCCGACGATGGATGTGGATGCGATGAACTACCTGGCCTTCCGCCTCGAGGCAAGGGCGATCGACACGGTCGCACTCCTCAGTGAAGGCTCCCAGGCAACCCTGAACACGGTGGAGATCTCGACTCAGAACGGATTCGGTGGTGGCATCATCGTCTCGGGTGCGGATGACTCGAGTTCCTACGTCAACTGCATCGTCCGAGGCACCTTCACGACAGGACATGAATTGAACGGGAATCCCATTCATGCCGTGACCATCACGGACGGCAATCCTTTCTTCGCAGGTTGCATGGTCATCGACAACGTCGGTGGTCCGAACGGGATCGTCTGCCAGACCGGTGGACGTGGCACCTGGTCAGGTTGCCTGTTCGGCGGAGATCCTGATTTCTCCCATTGGAACATGTTCACCATGACTCGTGGTGTGACGCAGATCAGGTCCGACGATGAAGGAACCCCCAACTTCTCACCGGTCTCCAACGGTATCTACACCATCTCCGGAGGGGCGGTCCCAAGCTTCTTCAGCTGCACGTTCTCGAGCAACATGTCTCGATTCGGCACCGTCTACTTCGATTCAGCGGACAGCGGTGACAATGACGTGGTCTTCTTCAGCGGCTGCCAGTTCGAGGCGAACCAGACCGTCGACGGGCAGTGGGGCGCCACTGCCTACTGTGTCGATCCCGTGGCTGGCCGCAACCCGCTGATCGCCTTCGACCAGTGTGAGTTCCGGGGAGCCAACGCAGCAGGGACCACTGGTGGTGCGACGCACATCCAGCACGATGTGAAGAGCAACTACTTCCCGAGGTACAGGGTCCTGCGGGACATCACGACCGACGTCATTGCCAGCGGTGTCTTCGGCAGTGCGGGCGTGGGCAATGCAGGCGACGGGTCGGATGACTCGATCGCGGCCGACCCGGCCGACGTCAATGGCGATGGAGTCGTTGACGGAACCGATCTCGCCCTGGTCCTTTCCGCCTGGGATTGAATCACCCGCACAAGGCCCCCAGTCCAGTGGGGGCCCATCTTTCCTCGTTGCCAGATGGTCGCGATGCCACCACGGTGAACAACCTGCGGGAAGCCATCGCCATCGGTCCCGTCCCCGACCCGGGCAATGGCGAGAAGTCGGACACCAATATCATCGAAATCACTGAAGACGGTACCGTTGATGGCGCCGATCTCGAGACAGCTCCTCGGTGCCTGAATGCCATCGACTCGATTTCTTCTCGCCCGGGAAGACCACATCCTCCCGGCCGGCACGAGCCAATCAATTGCCGTTTTCAGGGCCCGCCAGGCGATTCACCTGGCGGGCTTTTCCCTGTGTCTTGCCCTTCCCTTGAGGTTGAGTCCGGTCGTGCGTCGCCACTTCATGCGGGGGCATGTTGGAAGTCACTGTCCAAGAGAGACTTGGATATTTGAATGCCGGTCTTCAAGGCCAATCATCGCGTGCACGGCTGATAAAAGGACGTGTAGTGATCTTTAATTCAATGCATTATCAGTCTTGCACTTGTGCGGCCGGTAACTGCTTGTCTATCCTTGGCTTCTCGGACCTTCGTATATCGGACCGAGCAAAGTCATTTTCGTTCAACATGTTGGAGAAAGATATGCTTAAGAATTACATGGTTGCTGCGTCTGCAGCATTCATCGTTGCTGGCGCCGCGTTTGGTCAGGAAGAGCCTGACCCCAACCCCGTGCCCAACGCCGACGGTACCAGCACCTACTACTGCGGTCACAACATGCAGTGGACCCCGGCGACTGCCATGGCTGACTGCAGCTCAGGTGACGAGATCGTCATCATGGGTGGCCTCAACGCATCCCCGGCCATCTACGTCGAGAGCGTCACCGTCAACAAGGCTGACGTGACCGTCCGCTCCTGCGTCATCGACGACGGCGCAAGCGCAGGATCGGCTGCATGCTGGGGTTCCGTCATCCTTCGCAACCCGACCGTGGGTCCCGAGGCCAACAACAACTCCGCAGTCAGCACAGACTCAAGCTGCCAGAACGTCAATATCGGTCGCCCCTCGCTCGTGACGCAGCTTGCCAACGGCAACATCACGACGACCCAGGTTCCCTACGGTGGCTCCAACGCCGAGTTCAGCAGCACTGCAACACTGACATACATCGCTGCAGTTGATGCCAACAACCAGTCCAACTACACGACCGCCGCCAGCCGGACCGCCCTCCAGGATGGTTCTGACAGTGCAGGCGACCTCGCCTTCCAGATCGAGTCCCGCTCGATCGACAAGGTTGCGATCCACAGCGACGGCAGTGCAGCGAACTTCAGTTGCATCAGCATCACCACCATGAATGGTTTCGGTGGTGGCATCATGGTCACTGGCGCAGGCGACACCAGCAACTACAGCAGCTGCTCCATCAGCAACACCTACTCCGGTGGTCAGGACCTCAACGGCAACCCCGTCCACGCGATCTACGTCGGTGGCGGTAGCCCGATGTTCAACGGTTGCGACGTGAACGGCAACATGGGTGGTGTCAGCGGCATCATCAACATCGCCGGTGGTGACGCGAGCTTCCAGGGCTGCATGTTCGGCGCCACGCCTGACCCCGTCACTGCTGGACAGGATGGCAATCTGTCCCCCGTCTCGAACGGTATCGTCACCATGACGGCGTCCGCCAACTTCTCCGGTTGCACCTTCGGTGACAACATGAGCCGTTTCGGGACCGTCTACCTTGACTCAAGCAGCATGGCAGCCGCTGATTACGTCAACTTCACCGAATGCAACTTCGCCGGCAACGAGACCGTCGACGGCCAGTGGGGCGGAACCGCCTACTGCACCGATTCGACCTCCGGCCGTAACCCGATGGTCGCCTTCGACCGTTGCATCTTCGCCAATGGCAACAACAACGGCACCACCGGCGGCGCACTTGCTTTCGAGCACGATGTCGTCAGCAACTACTTCCCGCGCTACCGCATGGGTCGTGACTGCTCGGTCGACACCATCACCACCGGCGGCGCGATTCCCGGTGCCGGTGTCGCCTCCGCTGAAGACGGTGGCAACGTCGACTCGACCCCGGCCGACATCAATGGTGATGGCACCGTTGACGGTACCGACCTCGCGATCCTCCTTGGCGCCTGGAACTGATCCAGCCAACAAGGGGATTGCGTCGATCTTCGACGTGTTTTACAGGATTTGATTTGTGCAGGACCCCTCGCATCAGCGAGGGGTCCTGTCTTTCGTGGAGCTTCGGCCTCTGGGGTCATCCTGAGCCTCTCAAGCGCGGGGGATTATCCGCATGAGTAAAGGTCCTGTAACACAATTGAATAGTTATAGGAACCGGACATGGGCACAAGTAGCTTAATTACAGGCATTTATGCGCATAATCCTCGTGTTTGGGCCGGTCTATTGGCTATTTTCGCTGTTCCCGGCTTCTCGGTCGTTCTCTGATGGTTGATAACGCGAGAGGCAGGCAGCTCGAGGCGGAGAAAGACGCGATGTACTCGTGCAAGAACATCAAGACCTGTGAACTCATCGTTGCCCTGTTTGCATCATGCCTCGCCGTGCAGGCTGTCGCCCAGGACATCCCCGACCCCAATCCCGTCCCGAACGGTGACGGAACCTACACCTGGTACACGGGCATCAACACCCAGTATCCGGTCATCCAGGAGGTCGTCGAGGCTTGCACCGATGGTGATGAGATCGTCATCGTCCAAGGTCAGTACGTCGAAAGCCTGAACGTCGAGCGTGCCGATGTCACGATCCGTCCGGCGACCTCGATGGGTGCGATCGATGCCAATGACGGCTGGCAGATGATCGTCTTCTGGAATCCCACCGAGGGCTTCGAGAACAACAACTGCTGGGCGATCAGGGTGGGGGAGCACACCTCGAACACCTACATCGGTCGGCCTCGTGAAGTGACCCGACTCGCCAACGGCAACATCGTCCCGACTCAGGTCCCTGTCGGTGGTGTCGATGGTGTCACCCCGAGAGCCGAATGGGTTTCTGGAGCCGATCTTGTCGATGTCTGCAACACGGCATACGTCAATCCCAACGGAAACGGCAACCCCAACGGCCAGCGCACCAGGATGCAGGACGGACTGGTCGGATCGGTCGGTGACTACCTCGCGACCGTGTTCTGGTCCCGGTCCATCAATGATGTCGCAGTCCGGTCGCACAATGGTCTCGCGACCTTCAGCTACTGAGACATCAGTTCCCAGAACGGCTTCGGTGGCGGAGCGCTCCTGACCGGGGACCTCAACGAAACCGCCTTCGTTTCATGCGATTTCCACGGAACGTATTCCGGCGGACAACAGGAGTGTCACGGGGGATACGGGTCCCTTCTCTCGGTCCATTGCATCTCGATCTACGGAGGCAATCCGATGTTCGCCGGTTGTCGGGTCTGGGGCAACCTCGGCTCCGCAACCGGTGTCATCCACCAGGAAGGCGGCACCGGGAGCTGGTCCGGTTGCGAGATCGGCCTCCTCACGCATGGCAACATCAGTCCCGTCTCGGACGGCATCTATCATGCAAGCAAGGGTGCCCATCCGATGTTCAACAGCTGCACCTTCTGCCTGAACGAGTCACGGTTCGGGACGGTGTTCTTCGACTCGACGGACAATGGTGAAGCGGATCACATCCTGTTCTCGAACTGCATCTTCTCGCTCAACACCACGGTCGACGACCAGTGGGGCGCGACCATGCACTGCACCGACGACGTGCCCGGAAGGGACCCCCTTTGCGTCTTCGACCGTTGCATCTGGAGGAACCAGGGCAACAATGGTGGCACCGAGCAGGGCACTACCGCCTATGAGAGCGATGTTCGCAGCAATTACTTCCCCAGGTATCGCCTCCTGCGCGACGTCTCCACCGGTTGGATTCGTGGCGGCACCCAGAGCGCCGGTGTGGCGAACGCCGACAACGGCGACATCGAGAGCAACATCGCCGACCTCAATGGCGATGGAATCGTCGATGGTGGTGACCTTGCGATCCTCCTCGGGGAATTCGGATCCTGAACGACCTGATGACAGTCCTCATTTCAGGTACTTCTGACAAACGGTCGGAGCCCCCTCTCGAGGGGGCTCCGACCGTTTGATCGGACGCCTCGAGGACGCACCGCCGATAACGAAATCAACTCGTGGAGTGTCCCCAAAGATCGCCCTCCGACGTTGTCCTGCCGACTAACCGAGCCATGTTTATCCGGTAGGGAAGGACAGCAATACAGGAATGTCGGTCTGGCACAACAAGGTCCAGTCTCTTGTGGTACTGAGCATCGCATCGGGTGCGCTGTCCTTCGCTTCAACCGCTCGTGCACAGGACATTCCGGATCCCAATCCTCGGCCGAATCCTGACGGTACGTTCACCTGGTGGGTCGGGAACAACATGCAGTTCCCCGTCATTCAGGAGGTGCTCGATTTCGCGATGCCGGGCGACGAGATCGTCGTCATGCCCGGACTCTATGTCGAGGATCTGAACATCTCCACGATCGACCTCACCATCAGGCCGGCATGCTTGGTCCAGGATGGTTCGGGATACTGGGGAGATGTGGTCTTCTGGAATCCGACCGAGGGTTTCGAGGATGATCCCTGGTGCATGCGATTCGAGGGTGCGGACAACACCTATGTCGGCCGGCCTCGCCTCTTCAAGCAGCTGTCGACCGGTTTCCAGTCGCTGGCTCTCGTCGATCCCGGTGAATGGGCGCCGCAGCTTCCTCCTCATGCCGTTGCCGACGTGACCGAACGATCCGGTGGTGTCACCTTCACCTTCTGGAGTCGGGACGTCTCGAGTGTCGCTGTCTACGTGGTCGAAGGTGCACCGACGATCCAGTCCTGCGTCATCAAGTCGCAGAATGGATTCGGATGCGGTGCCCTTGTCCGGGCTCCTGATGACCCCGACGCCACGACATCGCCGGCATTCGTCGACTGCATCTTCGAGGATCTCTACAGCACCACGCAGGAGGTCGATGGATACCCCGCCTATGGGATCACGATTCTCGGGAGCAGCGAGCCCACCGTGCTCGCCTCGTTCAGGGGGTGCACGATTCGTCTCTCATCGGCCGGTGTCGGAGGGGTGATCATGCAGCAGGGGGGCAGGACCTCCTGGTCAGATTGCGTCTTCGAGGACCTCGATTGCGCCGTGGGTGATGGTTCCTACCAGACGGTGGGAGGTCCGGCCACATTCACGGAATGCACCTTCTCTCGATGCCACTCACGGTTCGGGACGGTCTGGATCGATGCCACCAGCGACCTGGATCCCGCACGCGCGGTGCTCTTCGACCGCTGCGACTTCCTCGACAACACCACCGTGGACGGGCAGTATGGAGGCGTCCTGCAGGCTGTCGGCACCCCGAACGTCCAGCCGCCCGTCGAACTCAGTGGTTGCGGCATCGACGGCAACAACGGGAGCGCGGGCTTCTCCTTCTTCGACATCAGGACGCCGTTCTTCCCGTACTACAGGATCGGTGCGGACCTTCAGGATTCCGCCGTGCTCAACGGGAGCGGGCCCGACCTCAACGGGGACGGGGTGGTCGATGGCGCGGACCTGACCATCTTGCTGGGCAACTGGGGCAGCTGATCCGGATTCGTCTCGAAGCTCGTTCTCAACCTTCCGGGCAGGGGCCCCACATGCCAAGCATGGTGGCGAGGTCGGTGCCATCGACCATCTCGTCTCCGTCGAGATCCCAGTCCGGGGTGTTCCATCCACTCAGGAGGGTGGCAAGGTCCCCTCCGTCCACGATCCCGTTCCCGTCGAGGTCTGCAGGGCAGGCCGGTTCTTCCATCGGGGTGCACTCCGTGAAGATGTAACCCGAGCCTGTTGACCCGTCGGCGCTGCCGATCCGGAGGAGGATCACCTGGCCTTCCTTCACCATGGCGGTGAGTTCCGTTCCATAGGCGGAACTGCAGTAGGAGGCATCATCGCTGGAACATGCGAGTGGAACCATCGGATTCACGTCGCATGCGTCGTTCGGTTCGTAGGCCGCGAACACGGCTTCGAAGTCGACGAGTCCACAGGTCGTGATGCGAAGTCGACCGTCGCATGTCGCGGTGTGCTCGTACCACACATCGGCCCTTATTCCGATGGACTCGCAGGTGTCATCAGGTCCTCGAGGTGAGTCGCTCGCCTCGGTGGTCGTGAATTCCTGGAGACCGGTTTCCAGCATCCTTGGCGCACGGCAGTCGTCGTTGACCGGTCCCGAGAGGGCTGTGGCATCGAGTTCCAGGAGATCGATCGCCCAGAACTCGTAGCCATCCATGTTGAGCTTCGCCTTGAACCTGAGGTGGAAGCCGTCCCAGAAGGCATCGGCCGGGAGTTCCGTGGAGAACCGGGTGAACCAGTTGGAACTGACCTGCTCCGGTTCGATCCGCATCAGCGTGATCCAGTGTCCATCGTTGTTCAGGTATTCGACATCCAGGTGGTTGTCATCGTTGTAGTAGTCGAAATGTTGAGCCCAGAACGAGATCGTGCCATCGACATGGTTCTCCAGTCCGATCGCGGTCGTGGTGCAGATGGCCGGGATGTCGCTGTTGCTGCCATCGCCGTTGCTGCTGTTCGGGACATGAAGGAGGAGCGATCTCGAGCCGCCTGGTTCCTGCATCCCGATGTAGGAGGTCTCTGCATTGATCGTCTGCAGCCAGAGTGACCGGTCGAGTTCGTCCACCTCGAAATCCTCGACGATCTGCGGCTCGAGAGCCGCATCCGACTGGGGGAGGCATGAAGCGCCCTGGACATACGAATCGATGGTCAGGCTGCTGATCGTTCCAAAGCCGAGATTCACTCCACTGGCTCCACCGCACTGCCCGATCGCGGGGCACATGATGTGGCATCCGCCTCCCGTGCAGTGGGAGGCACCAAGGCCGTGCCCGATCTCATGAGCGGACAGGGCCACCCTGAAATCAAAGAAGTCGGAGTACCGTGTCTCGACCACGCTTGTCGGCCAGAAGGTGCTGTAGGAACCACAGGCACTGACGGGACCCTGGCAGATGCTCGACACGAATGCGGTTCCGATCGCCCCCTCGAGCACTCGTCCGGTCATCAATTGAAGGGCGTCGAAGCTCTGGAGTCCGGGGTAACTGCCCTGGTTCCAGATGTCCGTCATGTTGCAGAGGAGCTCGAGTGCGGTCTGTCCGTCATAGGGGTTCGATGCATCGGTCCTGATCACGATCAGGCCGAGGAAGATCCGCAGGCCGATGTCCTCCTCGTACACCGCGCTGGTGACGTTGATGACGCTTTCGATGTCGTGGATCGTCTCAAGCGTGCTCGAGTTGTTGAGTGCATAGAGTTCTTGGTCGGTGTCGACGCCGAGCCGAAGGGTTCTGGTCGCGGAGTCCTCTCCTGCGAGACCTCCGTCATGCTCTTCGCTCCATGCGCCGTCCTGGACGGGCAGGATGCAGAGGTCCTCCCTGTCTCGACGTGATCCCGCATGGAGGACGTGGTTGGTCCCCTTGCCGTCCATCGGTTGGATGAAGAGCCGCTTGCCGGAAGCGGTACTGATCATGCCCTCGATCAAGCCGTTCCGGATCGAGACAGCCACCAGGGAGCCGGGCTGGTTCCTGATGACCCCACGGTAGGTACACGACGGAAGGCCCAGGATCGGCTTCAGACGGCGTTCGGACTGCCTGAGAACGAGGCAGCCGCGATCCCGGATCGGCCTGTGCACGAGGTCGAGTTCGACTTCCGTCCCTTCGACGGGAATCACAAACGTGAACGTTCCTGGAAGGCCATCGATCTTCTCGAGGTTCAGGTAGGTCGGGGCGATCAGCTCTTCGGCCGCCTTGGCCGCCGGCCTCCTCGCCATCTCGGTTGCATCGTGGACAGCCTCATCTTCAACCAGACAGGCAGGTACCAGCAACACGTTCAGACTCAGTACGGCAGCAAGGAGCATGGGTCTTCCATGAGGTCCGGTAAATTACGGAAGTGCCTGCTGTTTAGGCACTTAAAGGACCTTGATGGTACTGTTTCGCGGCTTGCTTCTGAGTGGTGTTCTTGCTGATTGGACGAGAAATTCAGGTCACCGGAGCTTGAGGCACATTCGTTCGGTCACTCCGGACAGGGGCCCCAGGATCCGAGGACGGTGGCAAGATCGCTCCCCCCCGTGGTGCCGTCTCCATCAAGGTCCCCTTCCGCGGTGTTCCAGGAACCCAGGAGGAGTGCGATGTCCGCGCCTCCAATGACGCCATCGCCATCCAGGTCAGCGGGGCATGGAGGGTCCTCGACCGGCGTGCACCCGATGTAGATCTGTCCGGATCCCGTGCTGCCATCCATGCTCCCGATTCGAAGGAGGTACGCCTCGCCTTCGGTCACCCGAGCTTCGAGGAGCGAGCCTGGTGCACCGTTGCAGGTCGGTGGATCAGGCATGTCACATGCCATGGGAACCAGGGTGCCCTCGTCGCAGTCCGACTTTCGGTAGAGCGTGATGCGCGAATCGAAATCGACCAGCCCGCAGGTGACCATGAGCAGGTCCCCGCTGCAGGTTGCCGTGTAGGCATACCAGTTGTCAGCAAGCATGCCGAGATCAGGCGATCCTCCACAGCCGAGCTGGTCCGCCGAAGCGGTGGCACCGAGGGTCTCGAATTCACTCAGTCCGTTCTGCAACGGGGCTGCTTCCGTGCATTCGTCGTTCGCCGTTCCCGTGAACGGGGTGCCGTCGATGAGGAGATCGTCGACCCCCCAGATCTCCGTGAGGGTTTCGCCGTGTATATCGGTTGCAATGCGGATCATCGCACCTTCCCAGCAGGCTTCATCCGGGATCTCAACGGTGAATTCCACGAATGCCTGATACGCCTCCGTGATCGGGATCGAGTCCGCCAGGTGCCATGTGCGATCCTGCCCGAGGTACTCCACCTCGAGGTCGGGCAGGTTGCCCGTGCCCCAGTATCCGGCCCAGAATGAAACGGTCACATCCCTGTACTGATGAAGGTTGAAGGGGTGCGAGGTGATCGAGGCCTTGATCGATTCGTGTCCATACTGGCCGTTCATGGTCAGGGAGCTGTTCCCACTCGGCTCATTGGGGATTTGCGGTGAGACCCGAGCGCTTGCCGCGTGGAACCATTTCTGGGGATTTGGAGCCTCGATTTCACCAGTGTTGTTCGGGTTGAACTGGTCCTCGAGCGGGAGATCCAGCAGCGTTCGGTTCGGAAGGCAGGATGCGTCTGCCAGGTACGAATCGATCACCAGCCTGGACACCGTCCCGAAACGAAGGTTCGTGCCGCTGGCCCCGCCGCACATCCCGATCGATGGGCACATGATGTTGCAGGCGGAACCTGAGCAATGGGTTGCACTGAGGTTGTGTGCGATCTCATGGGCGGAGAGTGCCACGCGCAGGTCATGGTTCTGGTTGAACCGGCTTTCGACGACGCTCAGCGCCCAGAACGGAGCCAGTGTCTGGCATGCCTCTACGATTCCCGAGCACACGCTGTTGAGATAGGCGGTTCCGATCGGGCCATCGAGCTCTATGCCCGTCATCAACTGGACGGCATCGAAGGTCCACAGGTCGTAGTGCGTGCTCCAGGTCTCTGTCAGGTCACAGAGGAGTTCGTAGGACGTCGTGCCCGAATACGACGATCCCTGGTCCCGGATGATGATCCCGCCGAGGTACACGTTGAGATCCAGATCACGTTCATAGACCAGGTCGACGACGTTGTAGATGCTCTCGACGTCGGCGACCATGATGTCCGGATCCTCGTCATTCAGGAGCAGGAAGGGATGATCCGTCTCGACGAGCATGCGCAGGCTCTTCGCTCCGGCTCCGGCAAGGCCGCCGTGCATCGGAGGATCAGGCTCGTCTGTGGGGGGGGCGATGGAGATCGCCTCGCACCAGGCCGATTCCTCGGTGCGCGAAGAACGGTAGATGACGTGGGTGCCCCGTTCCCCGGAGGACAGGGGCTGGATGAAGTATCGCTCACCTTCCGGTGTCTGAATCATCCCTTCGAGTCCGTGGCGCCTCAGGGAGAGGGCCGCAGCCGAACCCGGCTTGCCTCGGATCACCCCCCGGTAGGCCCTGCATGGCGGGGCTTTTCGGGGGAAAAGCGTGCTCTCCCTGCCTTCGAGAATCATGAAGTTCGCGAAACGTGTCCGCCGCGTCAGGTCAATGGCCAGGTGCTCCCCCTCGATCGGAAGCATGACGGAGAATCCGTCGCTCGGATAGGTGGGGACCTGGAGCGAGAAGAGCGCCGCATCGATGAACTCGGCAGTCGGGGGTGTTTTCAGGATTGTGCCGGTTGATTCCAGGATCTCGTCGCCGGCGCTCCCGGCCTGGCTTGCCGGGAGAGGCATGAGGACAGCACCAGCCAGCAGCACCCACAGCCACTCAAGACGAGTCATCTTTCTCTGGGTCATCTTGCATCCGCTCCTGCAGATCGGTTGGTCTGAAAAACCGGTTTTTTTGCCGTCTCAGGCCGTTTTCATCGTAGCACCTCGGTTTTCCATGCCGAGGGCCATTTCTCGATGTTCCTGAACTTTTCGGACCTTGCCATTTCCTCGAATGTCAGCCAGCTCACATGCCTTGTCTTCGTGACAGGGGTCGACCAGGAACAGGTTCAGGGGGGTACTGATGACTCATGAACAGAACATGCCGAGTGGAACCCACCGAGTCCGGCAGCTGCTGGATTCGGCTTTTGATGCGGTCATTTCAGTTGATCTGGACAGTCGAGTCGTCATCTGGAACGACCAGGCGGAGCGGACATTCGGCTGGAGTGCCTCTGAAGCTTGTGGGCGGCGACTCGATGAGCTGATCATTCCTGAAGACCTCATTGAGGCTCACAGGAGGGGTTTTTACCGGTATCTGACGCAGGGCCATGGCCCGGTGGTCGGGAAGACGGTCGATCTCGAGGCGGTGGACCGTCGGGGCGTGCGCTTTCCGGTCCAGCTGTCGATCAGCCCGATCCGCATCGACAACGAAGCGGCCGGCTTCACATCGTTCATTCGTGACATGCGTTCGATTCGGGAGGTCAAGCCTGATCTCGAGATCAGTGCTCCCGAGGAGCCGCCTGCCTGCTGCGCCCATGTGAAGAGGACGGAGGAACAGGCGGCACCTGAACCCGTCAAGATCGACCGGTCGATGCGTGTCGCCCAGCAGATGGAATGCCTGTCTGCGGTCTCGGTGGGATTCGCGCATGACCTGAACAACATGCTCACCGCGATTCATGGACATGCCCGGGCAGCCGAGCAGGAAGCGGATCTTTCCGAACGGGTTCGTGATTCACTTTCCCTCATCCAGCTTGCCGTGACCCGTGCGCGTGGCCTCACCCACAACATGCAGTTGCTCGGGAACCCGGACGATGTCCAGGCCCGAGCCGTGAACATCGAGGGGTGCATGCAGGCGACGATCTCGCTGCTCAAGCCGGCGATGCCGGAATCGGTCGAGCTCGGATTCACGTCGAACGTTCCCTTCGACACCACGATCTTCATCGATGTCGGAGGTCTCCAGCAGGCGGTGATCAACCTCGTGCTGAACGCCCGGGACAGCATCACCGAGGGTGGTCGAATCGAGGTGACGCTCGATCTCGAACAGGATCATGAAGGACGGTGGGTCAGGCTTCGGGTTCGTGATGATGGCAGCGGCATTCCCGACGAGATCCAGGAGGAGGTCTTCAAGCCCTTCTTCACGACGAAGGCGCCCGGTGCCGGAGTCGGTATCGGCCTTGCGATGGTCTCGAACTTCGTGGAATCGATCGAAGGGCGCATCTCCCTCGACAGCACGATCGGAGAGGGGACCTGCTTCGCCATCGATCTTCCCTGTCTGGACATGATCGGCCCCGAAACGGTCGCCGGCGAGTCCGTCGCCGACCTGACGGCATTCGGGAGGATCCTCGTCATCGAGGACTACGAACTGATCCGGACGTTGATCGAACAGGCGGTCTCGAGTGCGGGCCATGAGGTGGCGTCGTTCGCGGGTTCCGAAGGCGTCTTCGAATGTCCGATGATTCGTGACGGCACGGTGGACGTGTGCGTCGTGGACATGAACCTCGGTCGCGAGAACGGCATCGAGCTGGTCGCGGCGATCGAGTCGAGGCTCGGCCGGGAGGTCCAGACGATCTTCATCACCGGGAATCCGAAGGCAGTGAGGCGCGAGGACATCCGCCCGTCACAGGGACTCCTGCTCAAGCCCTTCTCGATGGATGCCTTGCTCGAGGAGATCGCCGAGAGGCTGCCCCTCAGCGCGGTCCGTTCCTGATCCGTCCGCCGATGAGCGTGTCATTCAGGCTCCGGTGCCGCCGGCTTCCTGAAGACGAGCACGTGCTGGCGTGGCAGCTTGTCATCGGTACGGACCCAGTCGAAACCCATCGCCTCGAGTTCCTTTTTCGCCTGCGCCTCGCTCATCTTGTGGAGTTTCTTGATCGGGACTTCGGGATCCTCGAGCCTGAATTCGACGAGGACCAGGTGACCTCCGGGTCGAAGGGCCTTCCTGATCGACAGCAGCATCTCGACCGGATTCGAGAACTCGTGGTAGGCATCGACCGCGAACGCCAGGTCGATCGATTCCGGCTCCAGCTTCGTGTCGGTGATCGTGCCGAGGACACCCTTCACGTTGTCGACACCCTCCGTTCGCTTGCGTGCCTCGATGAATTCGAGCATCTCCGGCTGGATATCGACGGCATGCACCGTGCCATCGACGGCCTTGCGGGCGATCGGGAAGGTGAAGTAGCCGGTTCCCGCTCCGATGTCGGCGACATCAGTGTCGTTCTCGACCCCGAGCATCTCGATGAGCAGGGAGGTGCGCTCCTCCTTCTCGCGGCTGGGCCGTTCCAGCCAGCTTGCACCCAGGTGGCCCATCACCCGGGCGATCTCCCTGCCGAAGAAGTGTCGTCCGATGCCGTCCCGTGTCTCTCTTCGATCCACATAGAGTGATTCTGGTGTGATGCGTTCCGAGGGCTCGGTCTTGCCCATGGCCTCGATGACCTTCGTCACGTGAACCCAGCCCAGTTCGTCGGCCTCGAGCTCGAGGGTTCCGATTTCCTTGAGTCGAACACGTGCATCCGGATCAACGGTCCGCGCCTGGATCCTGATGGCCTCGACGACCAGGCTTGTCCGGGGGGCGCCGGCACCGCTCGTGAGCGAAGTGACATCGACCTCGGCGGTGATCGCCTCCTGCACCGGCGCGTCCTGTCCGGTTGGTGCGCTGGTCGCCAGAATCAGGGACAACAGGGTGAGGGTGACGTTCATCGATCGTGCTCCGTTCATGTCCGGGGATTCGAGTGTCCGTATGCTACGCTTTCCGTGGAGAGCCAGAGATGTGCGGACGCTACTGTCTACAGGAAGGGCCGGATGATGTCGGTTCGGCATTCGATGCCGTCGTCCGCTTCTCCTGGCAGCCTCGCTTCAACATCGCTCCCACCCAGCGAATCCCGGTCGTCAGGCGGATGCTCCAGTTGAATGGGACGCCTCGTCGTGATGTCGGAGGGATGCACTGGGGACTGATCCCCTCCTGGGCGAAGGATGCCTCGATCGGCAGTCGCATGATCAATGCGCGGTCCGAGACCGCACCCGAGAAGCCTTCATTCCGAAAGGCGTGGGTTGATCACCGGTGTCTCGTGCCGGCCACGGGTTTCTTCGAATGGGCCCCCGGTGAGAGCGGGAAGCAGCCCTGGCTGATTCGTCGGAAGGATCGGGCACTCATGGCACTGGCCGGCTTGTGGGCGTGCTGGAAGGGGCCTGATGGGCGGGAGGTCGAGTCGGTGACCATCCTCACCACCACGCCGAACCGCTTCATGTCGAAGCTGCACGACAGGATGCCGGTGATTCTCGCCGAACGGGACTGGGCGGCATGGCTCGATGACGGTTCGGATGGAACCCCGCTGGATGCCGTGGCGAAGCTGGCATCACCCGCACCCGAACGCGTGCTTGATGGGATTCAGGTGAGTCGGTTCGTGAACAACCCGGCGAACGACGGCCCTCGTTGCATCGAGGAGGTCGCCTGATTCGTGGCGACTCCGGCTCAGAACGTGGTGAGCAGTCGCAGCGCGACCGCGTAGACCGGCCGGTCCGCAGCACTCGGGTCGGAGGGGCGACTCAGGACCTGGAAGTCCGGTGAGAGCTGCCAGGTCTCGGTGAGTTGCAGTCGATACCAGGACTCGAACTGGAGTCGTTCCCGCCAGCCCGGGTAGGCGGAGGTCGAGGGCTTGCTCCAGCCGACCGCGATGCCGAATCCATCATCATTCCTGCCGAAGCAGTCCTCGATGGAGAGTCCGAACGTGAATTCCTGTTCGGCGGGGCCGATCCGGTCGGAACTGAGGAGGTACTGCGACCACAATGCGGCCGACGGCGTCACCTGCTGCTGTGCGACCAGGGCCATGGCGTTGCCGTTGGTCCGGGTCGCGCGGTCGACGGTGTCATTCCCGGTGTTCGAATTCATCAACGAGATCGAGTAGCGGCCCTGCAGTCGCTCCTCGCCGGCCTCGATCACCACGCCGGTCTCTCCCGCGCACCAGTAGAGCCCGTCATCCAGGGTGGAGAAGGGGTCATGGGCCGAGCCGAGTCCGCTGGTGACCGCGCCGGTGACGTAGTACCCCTCGGAGGGGATCACCTGCAGGGAGACGATCGGCATGTACCCGCCGTATCCGACGGGGTAGTTCCCTCCGTCGAAGGTCGCCGCCATGAACTGGGTCGTTTCATCCCATGCAAAGCGGTTCGATGCGATGCAGTCGTTCGGGTTGCCCTTGCCGACCGTGAGGCTGACCTGTTCATCGAGGAAGGCCTGCCTGAATTCGAGACGCTTGATCAGGAAGGAGGTGTTGCTGGCGATGACGTCGAGAGGGCTGAATGCTCCGATCGCCTCGCTCGGGGTGGGGGTGTCCAGGAGGTTGTTGTTGGCGCGGACGCTGCATGTGAGGACACCCGACCCCTGGCCCTCGATCTTCCAGGTTCTGGCGTGCACGGTGGCATCGAATCGGTTGAAGAGCGAATCGGCCGGGGCATCGTCGATGGTTCTCGAGACGTGCTGGTAGACCAGCGCGTCGTAGATGTCGAACTTGATGTTGTTCTGGTACGTCAGGTTCATCACGTTGCGGATCGGCGCGAGTGGATAGGCGAGTGGCGCACCGAGGACCGGATCGGTACCGAGGCCACGAGACTCCGGAGGGGGTGGCGCGAAGAGATCCCAGTCCCGTGCGTCATCCACATGGGAGAATTCCGGGCTGGTCCAGGTCGAGATCGGCGCCCAGTGCCTGGTCTGTTCCATCGTCGCGAGGCTGAGGAACGATCCGTCCCGAGGCGATGACAGCTTGATGGGTTCGTGTGCACGAGGGGTGTTCGGGGCCTGGGCGTTGGCGACCGTCGCTCCCCATGAGAGAAGCAGGATGCATGTCGCGATCCTGGTGACTTCCCGGAGCCTTGATGGGTGATCGATCATGCCGGCATCTTACGGCCGGCAGGTGCGGGCCGTGGTTGCGGAACCCCACGAAGGCCCTACGATCGTGCCCCGTGGACTGGATTGCAGCAGATCGTGGATTCGACGAGGCCCTCGAGGCCGATGGTGTGCCGCGCCCCGACTATCGGGAGGTGCTCGCAAGGCTCGACGAACTCGGCTCTGAGGAACTGGTGCGTCGGGAGGAGATGCAGCGACTTTCCCTGGTGAACCAGGGCATCACCTTCACGGTGTACGGCGAGGACGATGGCATCGAGCGCATCTTCCCCTTCGACCTCGTGCCCCGGATCATCGGTCCCAGCGAATGGCAGGCGATCGAGTCCGGCATCACCCAGCGGATCACCGTCCTGAACCTCCTTCTGGAGGACATCTACGGCCCCCAGCGGACCCTCGAGGAGGGCCTCGTCCCGCACCAGCTGGTCATGTCGATGAAGGAGTACCTCCGCAACGTGATCGGGGTGAGGCCTCGGCACGGCATCTACACCCATGTCGTCGGAAGCGATCTCCTTCGAGACAGTGACGGGTCGTTCCTGGTGCTCGAGGACAACTGTCGTTGTCCGAGTGGCGTCAGCTACGTCCTCGAGAACCGGAACCTCACCGCCAGGGTCTTTCCCGAACTGATGCAGGGCCATGCGGTCCGCGGGGTCGAGACCTATCCCGGCATGCTTCTGGACACCCTCCGTCATTCCGCCCCGCACGGACGCGAGGATCCCGTGGTCGCCGTCCTCACTCCTGGCATCTACAACTCCGCGTACTACGAGCATTCCTTCCTCGCCAACGAGATGGGCGCACCGCTCGTCGAGGGCCGGGACCTGGTCGTCGAGGACGACCAGGTGTTCATGCGCACGATCGAGGGCCGGCAGCGGGTCGACGTCATCTACCGGAGGATCGACGACGAGTTCCTTGATCCGGTCTCGTTCGATCATGGGAGCATGCTCGGCGTTCCCGGCCTGATGCACGCCTACCGGACCGGAAACGTCGCCCTGGCGAACGCACCCGGTTCCGGCATCGCGGACAACAAGGCCGTGTATCCCTGCATTCCCGACCTGATCAGGTTCTTCCTCGACGAGGACCCCGTCATCCAGCAGGTCCGGACCTGGAGAGGCTGGCTTGCCGATGATGCCGCCTACATCCGCGAGCACATGCACGAGATGGTCGTGAAGCTTGCAGGCGGAGCCGGAGGCTACGGGATGCTGGTCGGTCCGACCGCCTCCCGGGCGGAGATCGAGGCGTTCAGGGCCTGCTTCGAGGATGATCCGAGCCAGTACATCGCACAGCACCTTGTCGAGTTCAGTTCGCATCCGACTCACTTCGGCACCTCATTCGAACCACGTCGGGTGGACCTGAGGGTGTTCGCCCTGGTCGGTGACCGGACCCGGATCCTTCCCGGGGGCTTGACGCGCGTGGCACTTGAAAGAGGGTCCTATGTCGTGAACTCCTCGCAGGGCGGGGGAAGCAAGGACACCTGGGTCCTGGCTCAGGGAAGCGGAGGGGTGCGATGACCGTCACCCTTTCCCGTGCCGCTGAAAGCGCCTATTGGATCGGTCGCTATGTCGAGCGGGCATCGAGCCTGGTGCGCGCGGCACGAAGCATCGAGTCCCTCTGTGCCGAGATCAGCGGCATCGATCCGGAACTGCCGCCGGGCATCTGGCAGGACATCGCCAGGATCTTCTCCCTCGGCTCGTGGGACTGCGAGCGCCCGGATGAACGGATCGAGCGGCTGCTCTTCCATCGGAGTGATCCGATGTCCGCAGTCGCCAGCCTCCATTCCGCACGCGAGAACGCACGTGCCTTCATGGGTGCCGCGGGGACCGAGGTCTTCACGCTCCTGAACGAGACCTGGCATCTCGTCGAAGACTGGTCGGAACATCCGCCCAGGGGACTGGTTGCCATGCGTTCCGCGATGGAGGAGATCGAACGACGGATCTTCATGGTCTGCGGGGCGATGGAACACACCGCGGGTCGTGGCGATCCCTGGCGCTTCCTCCAGGCGGGGACGATGCTCGAGAGGGCCTTCCGCACCACCTGCGTCCTCGAGGTCATGCTTCCGGGCCTGGTCGGGAAGAGCGATGAACAGGCCCCGGTCCTCTACGCGAGGATGCGCTCCCTCCTTCGAATGGTCGCTGCGCTCGATGCCTATCGCCGGGTCGCCGGGGCGCGCCTCGATGCCGAACGGATCGCGAGCTTCCTGGTCCTTGCGCCCCAGGCGCCGCGCGGGGTGCTTCCGTGCCTCACGGAAGTCGAGCGGTGCCTCGAGAGCGTCGAGCGACACGGGCACTCGACCGACCCCATCCGGCGGGTCGGCATGCTCGTCGCACGCCTCCGTTTCGAGGCGGCGGAATCACCGGGTGAATCGCTCAGGCCGGACGGGCTGGCATCACTCGCGGATGAGATCGGGCGGTTGAACGCATCGATCACGGATCGTTTCTTCAGGGTGTGAGGTTCTTGGATGCTGCTCGAGATCGAACACAGGCTCCGTTTCAGGTACGACGACTACATCCATGAGTCGCATGTCGAACTCCGGATGCAGCCTCGATCGAAACGGAACCAGGCGCTGCTCGAATGGAACCTCGAGGTCGGACCGAGGACCCGGCCCGCACGGTGGGCCGAGGACTGGCTGGGGAACATCTACCACTGGTTCGCGATCGCGGACTGGCACGACCGGATCGAGGTGCTGTGCCGCAGCGTCGTCGAGACGAGCGTGCCCGATCAGGCGGCCTCCACGTGCACCGATTCCCTGCCGGTGAGCGGTCACGGCATACGCGAATTCGAGTTCCTCGAGTTCGGTGGGCCGATCCTGCACACGGATGCGCTGGAACGCGTGCATCGTGAAGCTGGACTCGCCGATGCCGGCACGATCGGCGAATGGGTGCAGCGGTTGTCCGGTCATCTGAAGGAAACCTTCACGTACATGCCGGAGGTCACCCGTTACGACTCGACCACGGAAGAGGTGCTCACCAAGCGTGCCGGCGTCTGCCAGGACTTCGCGCATCTCTCGATCGGACTCGCGAGACTCTCGGGGATACCTGCCCGGTACGTCAACGGTTATCTCCACCAGTCCGGTCGCGATGAGCCGGCCGAGTCGCATGCCTGGTTCGAGCTCTGGTCGCCTTCCTCGGGCTGGCTGCCCTACGACGCGACGCATCATGTCGATCCCGGCGTGCACCACGTCGTGGTCGCCTACGGGCGGAGCTATGACGACGTCCCGCCCAACCGGGGGATCTACGCCGGCAATGCGAGCGAGACCCTCGAGACCGAGGTCTACATCCGGTCGCTCGAGGCGAGGGCGCACCGAGCCCCCTTGATGCGGACCGATTCCATGGATCTTCCCCTCTATCCGGTGATCCCGACCGAGGTCGATCGGGATCACCAGCATCCCCGCCACGGTGGTGCCGAGGACCAGCAGCAGCAACAGCAGCAGTGACCCCTTCGCCTCTGGCGGCTCGTCAGCGGCTTTCCTGCCTGCCATTCGAGAAAAGACGTCGGTTGCTCGTACGGATGCGCCATCACGCGCCTCTTCATGTCGAGCGGGCTGTCATGTCGCAGCCGCGCATCGTTCATGACCAGGGGCTTGTTGGAGCAACCGATGAAGACAAGAGAATCGAGTGGTGTGCTGGCTTTCGCGATCGCCTGCATCGTCGGCACGGGTTGGGCGGGGAGTTCAGCCGAGGATCAGGATCCATTCCAGGTGCTGGAGGCCGTTGATGCCTCGCCCAGCGCCCGGCACGGAGCCTGTGTCCTGATGAGTCAGGGCATGGTGCTGGTGGGTGCACCGGCAGACGACACCTCGCTGCTCAGGCAGGGGACGGTACGCGTCTGGGTGCAGGGTGGTGCCGGTTTCGACTGGGCCGATCCGTTCATCCTCTCCGTTCCGGATCCCGAGCCTGATGGCGGAGGGACCGATGGCGGCGATCCCGATCTCCACCCCGCGTTCGGTTCCTCGATCGCTCGATCGGGCCAGTTCGTCGCGGTCGGCGCGCCGTACCTGAACGGTCCTGATGCGAACGACGCGGGTGGGGTGTTCCTCTACCAGCGGCTTCCGAACGCCTTCGAGTACATGCAGGCGATCGTTCCGGATCGGATCGTCTCGAGCGCATCCTTCGGGTCATGCATCGTGTTCGACGATCTCGATGGACTCTACATCGGTGCACCCGGTGCACGTGACGGTCTCGTCGAACGGCATGTCCGTTCCGAGGACGGTCAGTGGCTCCTGGATGAGACATTCAGGCTTCCCGACGGCCTCGAGGGTGACGGTTTCGGTCATGCGCTCGCCTGGGAGGCGGGGGATCGTTCGGTCGTGATCTCGGCGCCGGGTCGCGACGAGATCTTCATCTGCAAGGTCGGGGATGCCGATTCCCTCCCGACGCCGCCGATGCTCACCATCTCGGCACCGCCCGGCGCGGAAAACTTCGGTGGCTCCCTTGATGCGGCGAACGGTCGGATCGTGGTCGGTGCGCCGGCAGTCGGTGATGACGGCAGGGTGTATGTCTACGAGTTCGATGGTGGGCAGTGGGTACTCGATCAGGTGATCGCCTCGCCCGAGGATGCCTCGCAGTTCGGTCGCAGTGTCGCCATCGATGGAGACGACCTCCTCGTCGGGAGCGGTGGTTCCTGGGGCGGACACAATGTCCATGCCCACGTGTTCGCCGCCGGTGAGGGGTTCGTTCCCACCATACGACTGCGCGGTACCAGTGACGGGGCCACCGCCTCGGTCGATGTCGGGGGCGGGCATGCACTGACCGGTGACCTCTTCGCGGGCGGATCGGGCGAGGCGTACCTCTCGCTGGTCCGGGTGGACTGTGATGCCGACGGTGTCGCCGATTTCGAACAGATCATGGCGGATCCCGCGCTCGACTGCACCGAGGACGGCTTCCTCGACAGCTGCCAGCTCCTCGACGGCACCCTCACCGACTGCAATGGGAACGGTGTGCCCGATGAATGCGAGAACCAGGACGGATCGACGTCCGACTGCAACGGCAACGGTCGGTTCGACGACCTCGACATCGCTTCGGGCGAGAGCCTCGACGAGGATGGTGACGGCATTCCCGACGAATGCGAGGGGCGACTCGATGTCGTCTTCGTCTTCGACGTCACGGCAAGCAAGGGCGAGACGTTCTACACCCTGACCGAGGATCTCGATTCCGAGGACTCGAAGCTCCTTGCCATCATCGAGGAACGATCGAACGGGTGCGCAAGGCTCGGCCTGGTCAGTTTCCGTGACACGGTCCGGGTCGAACATCGTCTGGGTGAGGACATCGCCGTCTTCAGGGAGGCGGTCGCCGGCCTCGAGCTCTCCGGTGGGGGCGGCACGTCGGAAGCATCGGATCGCGCCCTCTACGAGGTGCTGCTCCAGGGTGAGGCCGTGGACTGTGCGAGCGGTGATCCTTCGCCGTGCTGCGACGCCGACGGCGATCCCACGCTGTGCGAGCATCCACCGGTCTGCCTGGCGAACGCTGATCGCTTCGATGAGCCGTTCCGAGCCGGTGCCGGCAGGATCATCATTCATGTCACCGACAACTATCCGGGTGGATGCGATGATGACCATGAGGCATCCACGGACATGGTCTTCGCGAGGCGCGCGGGCGAACTGGCCGGTCAGATCGGAGCACGGATCATCGCCGTGGCGGACGATCAGAACGCCATCGAAGCGGGGCAGCACTACGCGTTCGAATCGGGTGGCATGCTGATGCTTCCCGACGAGGACTGCCTCATCATCGACCGGATCGAGCACGCGCTTCGTTCGCTGGACCTCGGTCCCGATCTCGAATCGCGCTGCACGGACTGCCCCGAGGACGTCGACCAGGACGGGATCATCGGTGTTGGTGATCTGCTCGAGCTGATCTCGCGGTACGGCTCGGTCGAAGGTGACGAAGGTTGGGACGACCGGTTCGACATCGACGGGGACGGCGCGGTGGGTGTCACCGACGTGCTCGCGATCATCGAGGCCTATGGTCTCTCCTGTGACGGTCGTTCGGGGCGTCGACCCGACACCGAAGCCTGGGGGATGACCGGGAGGCCCGGTGCCGGTGGCTGATGCTTCGGCGGTCCGGTCACGGCCGGTGCGGGACGCACTGCTTCGAAGGAGTCAGTCGTCCCGTGCCGGTGTGGCCCTTGCACGAATGGAGTCGGCAAGGTCCTTCATGTGGGCGAACGTCGCTCGATCGCGGAGTCGGCCGAGTTCGACCTCGATGCGACGAGCGAGCCGACTCCCACCGCCATGGCGAACCACGCGCGGCATTGGATGTCGCGAACGTCGGAGTTCGAGCAGTTCCCACGGGTGGAAGAAGAGGACGAGGTGGCCGTCTGCATCGAGGGTCCGTCGGAGCGAGGCACGCAGGATCGGTCGGGGCATGTGGCGGAAGGCGAGCCAGAAGAGAGGGATCCGCAGGCGCGGTGTCGTCGAGATCGGGATGCGAACCAGTTCATCCTCGATCCGCGGTCGGCGGGGGAGGTGTCGGTTGTCGTAGCGCCCGGGGAGGCGGATCGGATTCTCCGAGCTGTCGTAGTCGTAGCCTGCCGACCTGAGTGCCTCGACATCGACCGGCTGCAGGCGTGCCATCCTGAAACCGGTGACTGTCGTTCCGGAGCATGATTCGAGCATGCGCCTGGACTCGGCGTAGTCCTGCATCTCGAACCGGTCGTGACGCACGCCATGTGAAGCGATCTCATGGGTGCCCGCGGCGTCACGGACGAGATCGGCGCAGTGCTCCGCGATCCGCCCGGTCAGGAACAGGGTTGCCGGGATGTTGATCCGGTCCAGCAGGTCGAGGGTTCGTTCGAACGCTTCGCGGCCGACCGAGAGCTGCTCCGACTCGTCCACCACGCCACCGAAGTCGTTCGGGAGATCGAACTCCTCGACATCGAAGCTCAGCAGGATCTTTCGATCGTTCGCCGTCATCCCCCGGTCTGGACCGTTCGCCTGGTGCGGGGGGCCCTGGCCTCGATCGCGCTTTCCACTCCCGGTTCGATCCCGATCTCGACGGTGGACTCGTCCTCGCGTCGTTCGGTTTCGGTGCGCTGTCGGAGATTGCGGTGTGCGATGCGCATCCTGATCAGGGAGTGGAACATGCGGAGGGGATCACGCAGCATGTTGACCCTCGACTTCTTGTACGAGTGTCGTGCCGAGACATGGGCCGGGATCTCCGAGACACGAAGTCTGAGCACCTTGGCGAGGTAGAGAAGCTCCGCGTCGAAGGCGAAGTCCTCGACGAACTGCGCCCTGAAGAGGACTCTGGCGGCATCTCGCCTGAAGCCCTTCAGGCCGGCCTGGGTGTCCTGGAACGGGAGTCCGGTGATCAGCCTGACGGCGCGGTTGAAGGTGGTCCCCACGAGGCGCCTGGTGAACGTGATGTTCGTCTGCGGTCCTTCGGTCAGTGCTCGGGAGCCGATCGCGATGTCGGACTCGTCGAGGGCCTCGACCAGGAGATCGAGGTGGTCGAGTGGATAGGCGAGGTCGCCGTCCGTGAAGAGGATCACGTCCTCCTCGCATTCGAGCACCGCGGTCCTGAGCGCGCGCGCCTTGCCCCGGTTCGGGGTGAGGGCACGCAGCTGGATCCGGTCGGTCTCGAGTTCGGCGAGTCGTTCGGCGATCAGTTCCGGGGTCCGGTCCGAGGAGCCGTCGTCCACGAAGACGAAGCGCCAGTCGGGATGGCTTCGTGCATAGTCGACGACCTGTCCGAGGACGGATCCGATCAACCATTCTTCATTGTGTACGGGCAGGAGCACCACGACGCTGGACATGGACAGACGATACCCGAACCACTGGTCCGAATGGGCCACCGGGACCTGATCAGGTCGGAACATCGCTTCTGGGCGGGGCCTTCGCCACTCTTATCCGCTCCGTGGGTCGAACCCGCAGGTACACTGTCCCGCGTCCATCGGTCATGACGGCATGTGGGAACCCCCAGGAGTTCCGTGTGGAGAAGAGACGGACCCCAGTCAGGATGTTCACGACCATTGCATTGAGTCTCGTCGGGGCATACGTCGTCTGGGCGTTCACCCTGTTCCTCCTGCAGGACCACCTGGTCTTCCCACGCTGGGCGATGGGGGGCTCGGTCCTCCCCGGACCGCCGGAGGGATTCGAGGAGTGGGCGATCGAGACCGATGAAGGTCGGGTCCATGCCTGGTTCCTGCCGGGTGTCGGAGCCAATGCGACCTCGCCTCGAGGCGTGGTGGTGATGCTGCACGGCAACGGCATGCTCATCGATCGCTGGATCGGGGAAGCCTCTTACCTTGCCGGCATGGGGTGGAACGTCCTCCTGCCGGAATTCCGTGGCTACGGCCGTGCGGAGGGACGCCCCTCCGAGGAACACCTCCGAACCGATGTCCTCGCCTTCATCGACCTGCTCGAGGAACGGCCGGAGGTCGACACGGGCCGACTGGTCTACTTCGGTCGTTCGATCGGTGGAGCGCTCGCGACCCAGGTCGCATTGGAACGGACGCCTGCCGGGATGATTCTCCAGACACCACCGGCCAGCGTCGCCGGCCTCGCCTGGCGCTATGGCGTGCCGCCCTTCCTGGTCCGGAGTCCCTTCGACACCATTGGTGCCCTGCGTACGCTCGAACCGGTCCCCATCCTGCTCATCCAGCATGACGAGGACGAGGTCATCCCTGCTTCTCATCTCGACGACATCATGGAGGTCGTGCCTGATGCGCGCCATGTGGTGCTCCAGGGTGGTCACAACGGGCTGGACACCCCTGCGGACGAGCAGCGGTTCATCGACGAGATGACCGCGTTTCTCGGGGAGGTCGCCCCGGCCGGGCGCTAGAATGCATCCATGCAAGACTGGAACCGACAACCACCGACACCCAGTGATCTCGGCGACCACGAGGTGCCTCGCGAAGGTGACGAGCTGCATGAAATCAGGATCGCCCTCCTGGTGACCGGCGGAATCGCGGCCTACATGACGCCGACCCTGGCCCGGAGCCTGCGGCGAAGGGGCGCGACGGTCCGGGCATTCTGCTCCGACGAGGCGCTTCGCTTCGTGACCGCTGAAACACTCGAGTGGGCGACCAACGAGCCCTGCGTGACCGCACTCACCGCGGCATCGGAGCATCTCTCCGACCAGGATCCGTTCGACGTGTACCTGATGGCGCCCGCCACCTACAACTCGATCGGCAAGGTGTCCGCGGGCATCGCGGACAACGTGGTGACCACTGCGATGGCCTCGGCACTCGGTCGCATGGAGCAGGGCCTCTCCCAGGTGCTTCTCGCGCCGACGATGCACGGTTCGATGCACAACCAGATCCTCGTTGACAACTGTGCGCGCCTTGCCGGTATGGGGGTCAGGATCATTCCGCCCCGTGACGCCTACGGGAAGCACAACCTGCCCGGTGATGACGATCTCGTTGCCGAGGTCGTCGCCGCCGTCGAGCGCATGCGTTCGGGCGAAGTCGTCCGGTAACGGTCGAACTTCCGGAGACTCCGGCTTCGTCCGCGGGAGTCGACTCGTTTGCCGCCGGTTCCGACAAGATCCTCCTCCCGACGGCCGATCCTCCATGTGAGGAGGCAGTTGTCCCGTTGGAATGGAAACGAACCATCCGATTGCTTGTCGCGTTCCTCGGAACGTCGATGGTCGGTTTCTGTCCCGTCGAGGATGAGCCTCCGGTCCGGTCCGAACACCGAGCTCGCGTCGTCATCGACCAGGTCGAGTCCGTGCCGTTGATCCTGACCGTCCACGGTCAGCGCAACAAGGACGGACGCATCCGGTTCATCGGCTCGGTCGATCGAGAGGATGGCGCTCTGCTCGTGCACTGGGACCTCCTCTGTGATCCAAACCCGCATGGCAGCGCCTCGATCGACGGCCTCTTCGAGATCGTCGGTCCCTTCGAGGGTTCGGTGCGTCTTGACCTGCCGATCGATCCCCTCGTCGAAGGTCCCGTCGCGCTCAGGACCTCGTCATCGCTTCGGGCTCGTTCCGATGCCGGTGGCGTGACCTTTGCCGTCGGTCCCGGTGAGTGTGCGTGGGCCGCGCTCATCGACGGTCGGGCATCCGTTCGTCATGGTCGTGGTCCGTTCGCGATCGAACGCCCGACCGCCGGCGTGACCGGGACTCGCAGCTGGAGCACCGGGGAAGCGCCTGATGAACCGATCGTCGTCAAGGCTGTGCGCGACACCATGTCCGTTCGGACCGCATGCATGCTCGAGGCGGGTTCTTCCGCCATCCTCACCGGTCGTGTCCAGCTCTTCGGTGATCCTGCGAACTTCGTCTTCAGGGAGGATGTGGCACCGGAACTTGTCGAGTCCACGATCCCCCGGAGATCGAACGGCATCACGATCGTGGTGCCCGGAGCGGGCGCTCGGGGCCAGGGGGGGAGCGGTCAGATCAACAAGCCTTCCGGGGTGGTGCGTCCAAGCAGGCCGTCGAAGTCGGATGGGTGAGCATGCTCACGGATCCGGCTCGCCCTTGCCGCGGCTGATCCTCATGAGCGATGTCTGCGGGTAGATCCTCAGGACGCGTTGGAGGTTGCCGCCGTAGAACCAGCCCCAGACCGGTGGCCACTCGTCCCAGTGGCTGCCCTTGGGTTGGAATCGGTAGGCGACCGGGATGCGTTCATCCAGCTCCTTGACGTTCGCGAAACCCCGCCATGCCGCATCGAGACTCCTGTTGTCGATGCCCGAACCACGCATCATGTTCGGGTCGAATGGAATCCAGCCCGACCCGGGCAGGTAGAACTCGCCCCAGACGCGCCATTGGGTGACCTGCTTCATCTCCTTCGTGAATTCCTTGGCGACGCCGACCACCGGCCGAGCCGGGATGCCGGCGGCCTTGAGCACCGCGACGCAGCAGCACACGAGGTCGTTCGGGGACCCACGCCCGAGTTCCATCGCCTCCTCCGCACCGGTCAGTTGCAGGCCGGTGATCTGCCCGAGGTTCCGGCGTTCGTTCCCGGTCCCGCTGATCGAGGTGAAGAGGGCGATCGTCTGTCGCGTGAGTTCCTTGGCCGCGCTGTACGGCGTGACCCTCCTGAGGTTGCCCTGCGTGGTCCTCTGGACGAAGTTCGTGATGATCTCGGCCTTCGACTGGATCCAGGGTTGTGGCGCGAGGAAGGGGCGCACGGTCTCCGGCCACTCGACCGGCCAGGTCACCTGCATGGCCGCGGCTTCGTCGACGACCGCGAGCCATGACTGCTCCCGCCAGGTGACTCGGACGCCGAGTGTGCGTGCTCTGAGATCGGCGAATTCGATGACGATCTCCGCGGTGCCGTCGGGGTGGGGACCTCGGAGTGTCCAGGGCACGGTGCCGGCTTCATGGAACTGGCCGTTGATCTGGCCCGCGACCACGATCGAGTCCGGGTAGGTCCGCGAGAACGCCCCCTGCATGATGATGGGCACCACCAGTTCCGATTGATCGGCCAGCAGGGGGTCGCGTTCGGTGAGCTCTCGCTTCTCGGTGAAGATGTCGGCGGTGAGCGTCGTTTCGTAGACGCGTGGGTCGACCCTCGAGATCGGATGGACCGGGGGGCCGCCGACCTCCGGCTGCGCGACGGCCGTGGTGGCCGCGAACAGGGAGAGGCTCATGGACAAGGCGACGGATGCGATGCCGGCACTGGTATCGAGGCGGAACGACATGGAGGCCTCCTGGCATGGTCGGGTCGATTCAGAAGAAGAAGCTGGTCTCGTTCGGATCGACGATCTGTCGGAAGGTGTTCAGGAAGTGCGCAAGCACGAGGTTGATCATGATGATCGCGATGAAGCTCGAGACGAATGCGGCCGTCGCGGCCCGACCGACCCCGGCGGCACCCGGTCTGCAGTAGAAGCCCTTGTAGCACGCGGCGAGTCCGATGCAGGCTCCGAAGAACACGCTCTTCGCGAGACCGCCCACCGGTTCCCACCAGGTGACGAAGTTCGCGGTGTGGAACCAGTAGTCGGCACTGGGCACCTCGAAGATCCGCACCACCACGAGCCAGGCCCCCCAGGAGCCGAGGATGTCGGAGTAGACCGTGAGGATCGGGGTCATGACCAGGCAGGCGATGAATCGAGGGACCACCAGCACCCTGATCGGGTCGCTCCCCATGGCACGCAGGGCATCGAGTTGTTCGGTCACCTTCATCGTGCCCAGTTCCGCAGCCAGTGCGCCACCCACCCGTCCCGACAGCATCACGGCGGCAAGGACCGGGCCGATCTGCTTGGTGACCGAGGCGTTGATGACACCACCGATCCGGTCCTCCTGGCCGAGCGAGGCGAACTGTGCGAAGCCTTCGAGGGCCAGGATCATGCCGATGAACATCCCGGTGATCGCGACCACCGGGATGCTGAGGACGCCCACTGCGTAGAGCTGGGGGGCGAGGTTCCGCCAGCGCATCCAGGAGCTCGGCTGGGAGACGATCCAGTAGAGCACGTTCCCCGTGAACCGGGTGAATCGCCCGAAGCCGTCGACGCCGTCGTGGACGAGACTGCCGAGTCTGATGATTGGCTGGGCGATGAGGTTCATGGTTCCTTGAGCATATCCGCGTTCCACTCGCTTGCGGTTCTGTCTGGAAAAAGACAACGCCTCCGGTGATCGGAGGCGTTGCTGGATTCAGGATTCGGCACGCCGGAGCGTGCATGGGAGCTGGGGCCGATCAGCAGTCGCCCCAGGCGCCGAGGAGGACCGAGAGGTCCGCGCCATCGACGTTGCCGTCACCGGTCAGGTCGATGGACGCATTGGCGGTGCCCCAGGCACCGAGCAGCGCGGAGAGGTCCGCGCCATCGACCTTGCCGTTGTCGTCGAAGTCACCCACGCAGTCGGGTCCTCCGGTTTCGCAGCCGTTGTTGAGGACACCGGGGGTGTCGGTTTCGCCGACCGGGTCGAAGAGGCCCATCTGCCAGGCGCCCAGATCGCAGTCGAAGTAGATGTGGCCCGGGGCGCCCACCTTGTTCGGTCCGACCTGGTTGTCACAGTAGACGAGGTCGCCGCTCTCGGGGTCATCGGTGCTGAGCATCGCGACGCAGCTGGTCGACTCGACCCACGGCATGACATCCATCAGGCCGTCGTCATCGGTGTCGACGTCCGGTTCCAGGTCGTCTCCGGAGAATCCGTAGACGACGAGGGTCGTGATGTTGTCGTTGTTCTCGATGTTGAAGTTGAAATCGTAGTCCGGGGTGCCGAGGGTGTAGGTGAAGCTGTCGGCGATCACCAGCAGCCCGTTCTCGTCGGTGGTCGCACCGATGAGCGGGATCCGCGTCTCGATCTGGCCGGAACCACCCGAACCATCACCGATGACGATCACGGAGTACCCGTCGAGTGCCGTGTCGGGCGTCGCCTGGAGCTCGAAGTACTCGTCGTTGTCGTCGCCGATCTGGTCGCTCCTGAGTTCGACGACCTGGACATCGACCGGTGCGCTGGCCTCGTAGGTCAGGTTGTTCGCCACGAACGCGTCGCAGCTCGCATCCCAGACGTTGCAGCAGTCGCCGGCATAGGTCTGGAGGAGGTCGCAGGCCACGACATCCAGGCCGCGATCGATGCACTCCTCGCAGTCCGAGGTGTCGCAGTCGTCGGGGTTGGCGGCACCCGGGGTGTCCGCGGCGTTCTCGTCGTCGACATAGAAGGTGCCCACGCCCCAGTTGCCGGGCTGGCCGCACACGTAGGCGTGTCCGGGGCTGTAGTCCCCGTCCGGTCCTGCGATCGCATTGGCGTAGGTGCAGTTGGTGTCGAACGTGCTGATGAAGCTGACTGCATCGATCGCGTCATCCCATGGGGTGGCATCGAGCGTGCAGTCGTCGTTGTTGTCGAGGTCGCCGTTCACGGTGCCCGTGAAGTTGTGGACCAGCATCAGGGTCTTGTTGCCTCCGTCATTGAAGAGGAGGTCCATGATCGCGTCGGCCGCGCCCAGGGTGAAGGTGCTTTCCGCGGCGACGAAGTAGCCGAGGCTGTTGATCGCGTTGCCGGAGAGGTTGATCGCGGTCTCGACCGAGCCGTTGATGTCGACGCCGTTGCCGCCGACCACCAGGAGGCTGACGCCGTCGAGGCTGGTGCCGGGATCGCCGGTCAGTTCGAAGTACTCGTCATCGTCACTGCCGCCCTGCTTCATGCGGACCTCGTTGAGGACCAGCGAGGGAGCCGGGTTTCCGGAAAGGCAGACGCTCTGGGCGATCGAGACGCAGTTGCTGTCCCATTCCACTTCGCCGCAGGAGGGGTCGACCTCGTTCACCAGGGAGCAGCAGGAGAAGTCGGAGCAGCCGGGTTCGGCCCGGGCTTCGAAGCAGTTCCTGGGATCTTCGCCACCACACTGGATCGCGGGGCAGGGGAGGTTCTCGGCGCCGGGCGTGTCGGTGCCGTCGCCGGGGTCGTAGCCTCCGACCTTCCAGGTCGAATCGGGGGAGCAGCGATAGACCTGACCCGGCAGGAAGGAGCCGTCCGGTCCCACGGTGTTGTCGGAGTAGATGAGGAAGCCGCTGCCGAAGGTCCTGACGACCGAGACGTCGTCGATCACCTCGGACCAGGGGAGGGGCTCATCCAGGATGCCGTCGTTCTCGGCGTCGAGGTCGTCGTTGTCCCCGGCGGTGCAGTCGCGCACGAGGAGGTGCGTGACGTTCTGGCCGTTCTGGAAGTCGATCTCGTTGGTGAAGACCGCGTCAGGGGTTCCGAAGGAGGTGGTTTCCTCGGCCGCCCAGAAGATGCCGGTGGCTCCGATCGTGTAGCCGTCGAGGGGGATCACCGCCTCGACCTTGCCGCCGGGGTCGCTGCCGGTGCCGCCGATGACCACGTAGGTCAGGCCGGTGAGGTCGGTGTTCGGGTCGCCCATCAGCTCGAAGTATTCATCGGTGTCACTGCTTGGCTGGTCGATCCTGATCTCGGTGATCATGAGCTCTCCGCCGCCGCCGCCGCCGCCGCATTCCGCGTTGGCTTCGCCGGGGCTGTCGTCGATGCCGAGGTCGAAGGCACCGGCGCGGAGTTCGCGCGTGTCCTCGCAACGGTAGGCGTGGCCGGGAACGAAGCCGGAGTCGGGTCCGACGGTCTCGTCGCAGTAGTAGTACTCGTCGCTGTTGCCGTCCGGCGTCGCGTTCTTGAGGAGGGCGAAGCAGTCCAGGATCGAGTCCCATGGGGTGATGTCGAGCGTGCCGTCGTCGTCCTCGTCGAGGTCCTGGTTGAGGCTGCCGGTGAACCCGGAGACGAGGAAGTGACTGACGTTGTCCGAGCCCTCGAAGTTCAGGGCGGCGGTCAGGTCAGCGGTGCCGAGGGTGAAGGTGTCCTCCGCGATCACGAAGTATCCGCTGGAGCCGATGCTGTTGCCGCTGAGGTCGACGACCGCCTCGATGTAGCCGTTCTGGGTCGGCGGGAAGCTGTCGCCGTCGCCGATCACGATGTAGGTGAGTCCGTCAAGGCTCGCCCCGGCGTTGCCACGCAGTTCGATGAACTCGTCGATGTCCGCCCCGCTCTGTTCGGTCCTGACCTCGTTGATCTCGATGTCCAGACCACTTGAAGCGGTGGCGAAGGTGGTCGAGGCAAGTCCTGCAATACAGCAGATACCGATGGCATGGATACAGATCTTGTGCGGCATCATTTCTGGTACGTCCTTCATCTATGTGTGGCTGGAAGCCGTTGGTTCGGTCACGCTCGTGACCATCGAGTGCTGTTGACATGACTGCTCGCAGGCGTCAGGACGCGTGCGAACGAAAGTGCGATCAGACCCTGTTTCCCACCCCAGAAGTCCGGATCGAACCCGATCCTCGGTCGGTGAACGGTCACCACCTGCTTCGAGGCTAGTCCCCAATGCCTCAAGTTCCATGGCCGGAGTGCTCATTTTTTGCAATCCGGTCGTTTTATTGCCCCCAGCAGGCACCAATCCGGTGCCTGTCTGCCGGGCGGCAGTGGCCATCGGATGGGGTCCTGGCGCGGGCCGCAGAGAGGCTCACTTGGGCGGGAAGTCGTCCTCGTTCGTGCCACCGGTGACCACCGGGGTCGAAGGCGTGTCCGCCATCGGAACTGCTGCGGTCATCGTGCTGGGAATGAGGAACAGCTCCACCCGTCGGTTGGCCGCTTCGCCACCACGATCGGGGTTCATCATCAGCGGACGGTACTGGCCCCAGCCACCGACCTTCACGCGACCCGGGTTGACCTGGTCGCCGACGAGGGTGGATCGGACCGACATCGCACGTCCGACCGAGAGGTGCATGTTGTCCGGGTACTTCTGCCTGGTCGAGGGGCGGCTGACCGGAACGTTGTCGGTGTGGCCGATGATCTCGACGTCGAAGGGCGAGCCGTCGGTGCTGTTGAGGATCGAGGCCAGGGAGCCCATTGCCTGACGGGCCTCCGGGGAGAGCTCGGTGGAACCGAGTCCGAAGGAGAGATCGGTGCTGAAGCGCAGCATGCCGGTCGTCTCGTCGAAGCTGAGGAGGTCGGGGTGCGTGTCACGCAGGCGCGTGAGCTTCGCGTTGAGCTCGGGCGGGAGTGCCGCGACCCGGAGCGAGGTGATCCGCTGCGAGAGGCCCTGGAACATGTCTTCCATGTCGGAGAGCTCGTCGGACTGCTGGGCGGTCATCGTCTCGAGGGCGTTCAGCTTCTGGCGGGCGTCGTCGAGCTGGGTGCGGAGCACCTTCTCGTTCGCGCGTGCACCATCGAGGTTTTCCTGCATCTTGATGGCGTGTTGTTCCTTGCCGCGGTAGGCGGTCAGCAGTTCGTCGTACTTCTGCTGGGGCACGCAGCCGGTGGCCATGAATGCGAAGATCGAGGTTCCTGCAACGATGAGAAGTGGTGTACGCATGCTTGATACCCTGCTCGAGTTGAGTGCTCTGCCGGTCCCGTGCCCGCACTGATCAGGCACGTTCGGCGATACGCCCTAAAGTGTAGTGTGCGAGGACTGTTCATGGGTGATGCACATTCAATCCCCCCCGCGGGTGGAAGCGATTCGAACGCTTCGGGCTCGATGGCTCCTTCCGGCCGTCAGCTTGTCCACGCTGGGGTGCTTGCTGACGCCAATGGTGCCCACGTGCCCGGCGCCCTGCTGCTCGAGGGTGGTCGGATCATCGCGGCAGGGGATCCCAGCTCGATCGGTCCGGTCGGGGACGACGTGGCGCTCCTGGATCACCGCGAACACCTGGTCTGCCCACCCTTCGTGAATGCGCACGTCCACCTGGACCTCAGCGATCTCGAGGCACCTGCGGAGATGGGCTCGTTCCAGGCGTGGTTGTGGGGGGTGCTTCGACATCGCAAGGCCCAGGAGGAGGCGGGGGCGGTCGAGCGGGCGGTCGAGATCGGAGCGAAGGCCTCCCTGGCGGGTGGTTGCCCGTTCGTGGCCGACATCTGTGGCTCTGACCGTGCGCTGGAGGCCCTGTACAGGACGGGATTGGGTGGTCTCGGGTGCCTTGAGGTCATCGGGCATGGGGATCGGACCGCATCCGGTCTCGAACGAATCCGTGACCTCGCCGCACGTGACTGCGGTGCCGGGCGGATCATGCCAGGCATCTCGCCCCATGCGCCGTATTCGACGGGGGCCGAACTCTATGACGCTGCGTCCGCCTCGGGCCGTCAGGTGGTCACCCATCTCGCCGAGTCACGTGCTGAAGTCGAGTGGTGCCTGCGCGGGGCGGGGGCGTTTGCCGCGATGCTGGAACAGTCGGGGTACGACCCGGATCAGGTCACGCCACCGGGGAGGCATCCGATCGATTCGGTGCTTCCATTGATGCCGGGTGGTCGCGGGGTCGTTGTTCACCTCAACTACGCGGAACCTCGTCATCTCGAGCTCCTGGCCGATCACGGCGTGACCGTGGTCTATTGTCCTCGAGCGAGCCGTTACCTCGGCCATCCAGATGAGAGCGCACCGCCGCACGCCTGGCGAGCGATGTTGGAGCACGGCATCCCCGTCGCACTGGGTACCGATGGTCGGCCATGCCTGCCCGGGCCCGGCGTACGCGGGCGGCGGCTGTCGGTCCTTGATGATGCCCTGGCCTTGTGCGCCCTCGAAGGGGCTCGTCTCGAGGAGTGGTTGCCGATGGCGACCGTGCATGGGGCGAGGGCGCTCGGCCTCGATCCGGATGAAGTGACCCTGGCCCCCGGTCCCAAGTCCGGACTGCTCTCGATTCCGCTCTCGGACATCGAGGCCGGCCTGCCGGACCCCGAAGGTGGGGTCGTCTGGCTTCTTCGGGATCTGGATCGAGCCCCGGCATGGGTTTCGGGGGCCTGAGGCCGTATCCCGGCCTTCATGGCTCATACCGGTGTTTCAGGGCCGGGAATCTCGCGACTGGCGCGGAAGATCCGAAGAAGCCGATACTTCCGATGAAGAAACTCGTGGTTCGAGACACTACAGTATCCATGTCGCAGCCGCGTCACCCCCACCCGCATCCGAGCGGATCGTTCGGATGCTTCCCGTTGAACTGGTGAGTCCATGCCTACCGCTCAGCACGATTTCGAATGGCAGACCCTCCTGGAGTCGACCCCGTATCCGGCGGAAGCCTATGAGTTCGTCCAGGGTGGCCTGACCTACACGCAGGAACGCATCTACGAACAGGAGAGCCAGCTCGCCGCCGAGGAGCGTCACATCCGCGGTCAGGAGTTCTGTCTCGGGCTGCGCGACCTCGCGATCGATCGATGGGGCCTGATGGCGCCTGCCGTACTGCGCAACTGGAACATCCACCGGACGCTTGATTTCGGACGGATCGTCTTCGCGATGATCGATGCCGGATTGATGAGCAAGACCGACGAGGATTCCCTGGATGATTTCCGCGGCGTCTATGAGTTCGACGAGGCGTTCAGTCGTGATGCACTGTTGACCGGCATCGGCGCGGTCTGACCGTCTTCCCGGACACACATGAAACCACAGAAACAGGTGTCATCGATTCCGAACGTGGCGGATCGCCATCTCTGGCAGATCCAGCCGATTCGTGACGCCGCCTGGATCATCATCCTGATCTGCATCGTCTGGCTCGGCTACGCGATGCGCTCGGTGACCGTGCCGTTGCTCGTGGCGCTGCTCCTGGCGTATCTCTTCGAACCGGTCATCTCCCTGATGCAGCGCCGTCTCGGGTTCTCGCGTCCGTTCGCCGTCGGTTCGGTGCTTGGTGTCGGTGGCGTGACGTTGTTGGTGATCATCGGACTGACCATCCCCCTGGTGGTGGGGCAGACGATCTCCTTCGTCGACGCGGTACGCAAGGGCAAGTACACCGGCGCGATCGATCATGCCGTGAGCTGGGCTCCGGATTCGATCCAGCCGGAACTGAAGACGGTCCTGGGCAAGGCGGAGAACTGGCTCGGGGTCGAGATCGCCGCGGACTCGACCGAACCGGTCGACCCGGACGAGCAGGCCTCGGATGACGCGGGGACTGATTCGAGCACCGATGTCGAGGCTGATGGACCGGTCGTCACCCACGTCGCCGGCGAAGCGCCTTCGGATGTCGGCTCGGATGCGGTCGCCTCCCGGGCATCGGCCGGCCTCACGGAGGATGAGCGGATTCGTCGAATCGTCCAGGAGGAACTGGCTCGCCAGCAGGTTGCCGGGACGACCGAAGTCCGGCAGGACACCGAGGCCTCGGGCGTCAACTGGGTCGGCATCGTCGGGTCCGGCGTGGCCCGGGTGTGGTCCGTGATCCTCGGCGTGGTCGAACTCGGTCTGCTGGCCTTCCTGATCCCGTTCTACTTCTTCATGTTCAGCGTCGGCTGGCCGAAGGTGCTCGAGTTCGGCAAGGGCATGATCATGGAGAACCATCGGGACCGCACCGTCTATCTCATGCACGAGATGGACAGGGCTGTCTCCGGCTTCGTTCGCGGGCGGATCGTCATCTGCGCGATCCTGGCCGTCATCTATGCGATCGGTTGGACGATCGTGGGCGTGCCGTATGCAATCCCCCTCGGCATCATCGTCGGCATGTTCACGCTGGTGCCGTATCTCGGTGGCATCGGACTCCCGCTGTCGATCGGTCTTCTCTTTGCAGACCAGTTCTCGACATCCGACACCGAACGCATGGTCTGGTGGGCGATCCTGCTCTGGCCGACCGTCATCTTCCTCGTCGGTCAGTTCCTCGACGATTACGTGCTCACGCCGTTGATCGCCGGCAGGGCCACCAACCTGGATCCGGTCACGATCGTGGTCGCGATCCTCGCAGGTGGTGCGATGGCCGGTCTCTACGGCATGTTGATCGCGATCCCTGTCGCTGCCTGCATCAAGATCCTCCTCAGGGAGGTCCTGATGCCAAGGATCCGCGACTGGATCGCGGGCCGGGTCGACGACCCGTTGCCGATCGAGGAATAGGCGCCCCGGGCGCATCACATGCGGTGGATTCGTCCGGTTCGGAATTCAGCGTCGCTTGCGTCGCTTGAATCCGCTCTTGACGCTCTTGGTCTTGGTCGAGCCGCGGGTGCCGAAGCCCGGCATGCCGCCCATGCCGCCACCGGCTCCGGCGGACTGCATCTGGCGCATCGCCTTCATCTTGCCCATCGCACCCATGCCGGCCATCTGCTTGGTGACCTTCTGCATCGCGCCGAACTGCTTGACGAGCTTGTTGACTTCGGTGGTCGGGACGCCCGCACCGTTGGCGATCCGCTTGGTCCGGCTCTTCGAGAGGACCGAGGTGTCCTCGCGTTCGCGCCGCGTCATCGAGTTGACGATGCCTTCGAGGCGATCGAGCTGCTTGTCGTCGATGTCGAGGTCCTTGAGCGCGCCGCCCACGCCGGGCAGCATGCCGAGCAGCTGCTTCAGCGGGCCCATGCGGCGCATGGTGCGGAGCTGCTTCGTGAAGTCGTCGAGGGTGAGCTGGCCCTTCGCCATCTTCTCGGCGAGCTTCTCGGCCTCCTCCTCGTCGACCTCCTCATGCGCCTTCTCGACGAGGCTGACCACGTCGCCCATCCCGAGGATCCGTCCGGCCATCCGTTCGGGGTGGAACTCCTCGAGGGCGGTGATCTTCTCGCCGATACCGACGAACTTGATCGGTGCGCCGGTGACTCGCTTCACGCTGAGTGCGGCGCCACCGCGGGTGTCGGAATCGAACTTGGTCAGGATGACGCCGTCGATCGCCAGTCGGTCGTTGAATTCCCGTGCGGAGTTGACGGCGTCCTGACCGGTCATCGCGTCGACCACCAGCATGCGCTGGTGGGGCTGGACCGACCGGTCGATCGCCTCGATCTCCTTCATGAGGTCGTCGTCGACGTGGAGACGACCCGCGGTGTCGAGGAGCAGGACGTCGAAGCGTTCGGTCCGTGCTCGCTTCAGCGCGCGCTGGCAGACCTGCACCGCGACGCCGGTGGCCTTGCCGTATTCAGCGCACTTGTCCGGTTCACCGTGGAAGGCGACGTGCCCGTCACCGGGTGCTTCCGCGACCGATTCCTCGATGACCTGGCGGAGCTGTTCGACTGCGGCAGGGCGCTGGAGGTCGGCGGCCGCGACCAGGACACGCTTGCCTCGCTTCTTCAGCCAGGCCGCGAGCTTGCCGCAGGTGGTGGTCTTGCCCGTTCCCTGGAGGCCGCACATCATCACCACGGTGGGTGGCGGGTCGACCATCAGGAGCTGCGAGTCGACCGGTCCCATGAGGTCCACGAGCCTGGCGTGGACGATGCCGATCATCTGTTCGTCTGGCTTGAGACTCTTGAGGACCTCGGAGCCGATCGCCTCCTGGGTCACTTCCTCGCAGAACTGGGTGACCACCTCGAGATTGACGTCGGCCTCGAGCAGGCTGCGCCGGACCTCCTTCATCGCGTCGCGGACGTTCTCCTCGGAGATGCGGCCACGTCCCGACAGGGAGCGGAAGGCCGTGTTCAGTCGATTGGAGAGGGTCTCGAACATCGTCGTGGGTCTCGGTGGGTGACGTCTTTCTCGTGGTGGAACAGGGTACCACCAGCCGGGCTCTTCCGGTGTCCCGGGTCAGGCCACGGCGAGCGTCGCTCCAAGGATCAGGCCGAACAGCATGATCACGAGCCAGGTGATCACCATGAAGGCCACCGAGATCAGCAGGGATTGCACGAGATCAAGTCCGACCACGATCATGAGCGCGAGGGTCCAGATGAGGAAGTAACTCGCGATCCTGGCGACCTGGTAGCCACCTCCGTCGAACATCGCGACCAGGGCGTAGTCGCCGAAGATGATCCCTGCGGAGGCCACGATCGCGGTCTTGAAGGCGTCGCCGAAGTCGATCGAATCCTTGAGGACGATCTTGCTGGCGATCTGGAGAATGACTCCGAAGATGAGGCCGTTGATGATGACCTGGATGACGGCTCCGATGATCCACATGGCGTGGTCCTTTCGTCAGGTGTGCGTGCGAACGCCTCGAGTCTAGCAGCTCCTACCGTTCATCCCTGCTCTCGATCGCGCACAGGAGGCAACCGATGCCGAGCACCAGGCGTTCGTCGAGTGCCGGTGCATCCTGCTCGATCCGGATGCCGAGCCGCCTGACGAACAGGTTCATGTGGGTTCGGTAGCTGACAGCCGGCACTTCGGTTCCGGTCGCCGTCAGGTGATAGACCTGCGGTGACAGGAGACTGACCAGCGGAACGAACCGCCTGGCGAACGCGAGGCCCTGGCCATCCTCGAGGATCTCGCCGATCTGGTTCTCTTCGGGGTCGTGGAGGACCCAGTGGTCCCTGAGGACCGTCGATGCGATGCCCATCCTCTTGATCGATCCGAGGGCGGTACCGTCCGGGAGCCCGATGTCGTAGGTCGCTCCGAAATCGATGATGTTCCGTGCGGAGATGACCAGCAACGTCTCGGTGCAGGACTCGTCGGTGTGGATCCTGAGATCCTCCCGGAGCTTGAAGGCCTTCTGCTTGCAGTAGCCGACGAGTCTGCCATTGGAATCGTAGATGTGGAACGCGCCTCCGAAGATCTTGAAGACTTTTCGTCGGATCGTGAACTGTTCGCCGTGATTCATGCGGTGTCCCTTCCTGCCAGCGTCAAGTTCGCTTCGAGTCGATCCATGCTCGGAGGCGCTCCCGGTCCCAGCAGTTCGGGCAGAGTCCGGTCGTGAGGCCGCCGCGCCGTGCGGTGAGGATCCCGTACTTCAGCAGGTCGAAGTCGGCCGGTCGGTGGGCGTCGGTATCGATCGTCACCAGGGCACCCTCCGTGCTTGCCAGCCTGACGTGCTTGTCGCGCAGGTCGAGCCGCCACGGATTCGCGTTCAGTTCCAGCGCGGTGTCGTGCGCCTTCGCGGCCGCGATGAGTTCCGCCATGTCGGGCGAGAGTCCCTCGCGTTCATTGATCAGTCGACCGGTGGGGTGGCCGAGCACATGGACCAGCGGATGCTCGATCGCCTTCACCAGGCGTGCCGTCGCCTTCGCGGGGTCCTGCCGCAGGCTGGTGTGCGGGCTTGCCACGACCCAGTCGAGTCTGGCGAGGATCTCGTCGTCGTAGTCGAGGCGTCCGTCGGCGAGGATGTCGACTTCGCTGCCGGCGAGGACCGTGATGTCCTCGTATCGTTCGTTCGCCTCGTGGATCTCGTCGATCTGGGCCAGCAGGCGATCGACCGACAGGCCGTTCGCCTGGACGCTCGAACGGGAGTGGTCGGTGACCGCGAGGGTGTGGAAGTCTCGCTTGCGCGCCTGCTCGATCAGTTCATCGAGGGTCATCACGCCGTCGGAGGCATCGGTATGGCAGTGCAGCTCCGCCTTGATGGCCTTGACCGTGACCAGGTCTTCGGGCACCGACCAGTCGACAGGGTTGCGGTCCTCCCGGAGTTCGGGTGGCAGGAACCTGATGTCCAGCGCGTCGTAGATGTCCTGTTCGCTCGCCGAGGCGACCGGTTCGATCCCGCGCTTCTGGGGTGGTTCCTCCGCGCCATCATCCGGGAAGAGTCCGTATTCGTTCAGGCGCATCGACTTCGCGATCGCGATCTCCCGCAGCATCACGTTGTGCTCCTTGCTGCCCGTGAAGTAGAGGAGTGCGGCACCAAAGGTCGATTCCGGGACGATGCGCAGGTCGACCTGGACGCCGGACTCGAGCCGGACGCTGGTCTTGGTCTCGCCGGAGAGCAGGACCTTCTCGACACCCGGCATCTTCGTGAGTGCGGCGGTGGGGCTCTCCGGCGTGGTCGAGGCCACGAGGATGTCGATGTCACCGATCGTCTCGCGGCCCCGTCGCAGGCTGCCCGCGTAGGCGATGCGAGTCACGCCGCGTGCATTCGAGAGCCTCGCCACCAGGGCGTCGGCAAGCGGCAGTGCCTCGCCGAGTCGCATGCGACCGGCGCTGCGCTCGCTGAAATCGATGGCGTCCCGGATGTTGGCGAGGGTCTTCGCGCCCATCCTGGGAATGCCCTCGAGCTCGCCGGAATCGATCTTCGCCTTGAGGCTCTCGACATCGACGACGTCGCCCTTCTCCCAGAGGACCTTCACCGTCTTCGGGCCGAGCCCGGGCACATCGAGGACCTCGATCAGTCCGGGAGGGATCGATTCGCGCAACGCGTCGAAATCCTTGATCGTCCCGGTCTCGACGAATTCCTTGATCTTCTCCGCACTCGACTTGCCGATGCCGTCGATCGCCTGCAGCGCCTTGAGGTCGTCCGCCATCGGGGCGATCTCGGTGGGCAGGTCCTCGAGGATCCGGGCGACCTTCGTGACCGCGTTCACTCGGAAGCCGTTCGCGCCCGTGATCTCCATGATCGCGGCGGCTTCGAGGAATCGATCGGCGAGGTCGCGGTTGCTGCTCATGTCCGGACCATACCACCCGGGACCGTTCGCCTGTTCAGCCGACGTCGCCGATGCCGAGGGCCTCGCCATAGACCAGCATCAGCTTCCGCCTGAGCAGGGCCTCCTCGGGTGCCGCGAGTTCCGGCGAGCGCTCGATCCAGGCCGCCGCATCGGTGCGGGCCTTGTTCAACAGCTCGATGTCGCGGGCAAGGTCCGCGACGCGGAAGGGCGGCAGCCCCGACTGTCGTGCACCGAAGAGTTCGCCCGGTCCCCGGATCCCGAGATCCAGCTCCGCGATCGCGAAGCCATCCTCCGTCGAGGCGATCGCCTCCAGGCGTCGGGTCGCATCATCCGTGGTGGGGTTGCCGATCAGGGCGCAGACCCCGCGCAGTTCGCCACGGCCCACGCGCCCCCGAAGCTGGTGGAGCTGGGCGAGTCCGAAGCGCTCCGCGTGTTCGACGACGATGACCGTCGCCCTGGGAACATCGACCCCGACCTCGATGACGACCGTCGCGACCAGGCACTGGGTCTCCCCGTCACGGAAGCGTTGCATCACCGCGTCACGTTCCCCGGCATCGAGTCGGCCGTGCATCGCCTCGATCGTGCAGCCGGCGAGCGACCCTGCCGCCAGTCGTTCCAGGTGCGAGTGGACGTCGGCAAGGCCGAGATCCGATTCGTCGATCGCGGGCACGACCACGTACGCCTGCTCGCCCCGGGCCAGCCGGTCCGCGACGTAGCCGTAGACGTCGTCACGCTTCTCGTCACCGACGACGCGGGTCACGACCGGCGTCCGTCCCGGCAGCCTCCCGTCGATCACCGAGACGTCGAGGTCCCCGAAGAGCGTGAGGGACAGCGTGCGTGGAATCGGTGTCGCGGTCATCACCAGGACATGGGGCACCAGGTCATCGGACGCGCTCTTCTCCCGGAGTGCGGCACGCTGGGCGACACCGAACCGGTGCTGTTCGTCGACCACCGCGAGGGCGAGGCTCTTGAAGCGGACGCTCTCGGTGAGAAGTGCATGCGTGCCCACCACGATGTCGACGTCGCCCGAGGCGATGCGTTCGAGGCGTTCCCGTCGGATCGCGGCGGGGAGGCCGCCGGTCAGGAGGACGATCTCGACGTCGCTGTCCGCGAGCATCGACCTGATCGAGGCGAGGTGCTGTTCGGCCAGGAGTTCCGTCGGCGCCATCAGGCACGCCTGGTGTCCGGTGGCCGCGGCGAGGAGCATGCCGTAGAGGGCGACGACGGTCTTGCCCGCACCGACGTCTCCCTGCAGCAGGCGATTCATCGGGCCTTCCCGCGCGAGGTCGGCGGCGATCTCGCGGATCACCTGTGACTGCGCACCGGTCAGGGAGAACGGGAAGCGTGCGCGAATCCTCGCGTCGAGTTCGTCATCCCAACGGAGTGCAGGTGCCCGCAGTCGTTCGCGCAGGTGGTGTCGGCGCATCATGACGCCGAGCTGGAGCAGCAGCAGTTCATCGAAGGCGAGGCGTTCCCGTGCGCGACGTGCCTCCTCCTCGTCCTTCGGGGCATGCGCGGCCCGGTAGGCATCGGCGAGCGGCATCAGCCCGCGTTGCACGCGGTAGGTTTCCGGCAGGGGGTCCTCGATCTCACGGATGGCGGCTTCGAGGATGCCTTCGATCGTGCGTTCGATGCGTGCGGAGGGGAGTTCCTCGCTGCCCGGATAGATCGGTCGGAGTCGATCCTCGTTCGACGGCGGGGCTGGTTCGTCATCGTCAAGGACCGTGAAGCGTGGATTCGAGAATTGGAGGGTGTCGCGATAGAGGCTGCCCTTGCCCTGGACCAGGAGTTCGAAGCCCGGATGGAGCTTGCCCATCACCCACCCGGCGTTGAACCAGACCAGGCGTGCGGTGCCGGTCTCGTCCTCGAGGGTGGCCTCGATCCGTGGGCGCCGGCCCGGCGCTCGGCGGATGACCGCGATCGTGCCGCGAACCGCAAGCGTGGCCTTGGGTTCCGCTTCCATCCGTTCGCAGGCCGCCTCGATCGAAAGCTCCGCGAGTTCGTGCTCGTAGCGCATCGGGAGGTGTCGAAGCAGGTCACCGACGACGTTCAGTCCCAGTCGGGCGAACCGTCCGCGCATGGCCTCCCCGATCCCGGGCAGGGTTCCGAGTGGGGTGTGGATCGAGATGGATTTCGTATCTGACACGGCGAGTGCGTCTATTGTACGTCCCATGGCGAGGAAGCCCTTCAATCCCGATGCCGCCCTGGGCGGTTCCCTCTGGGAACAACCCCCGGATGCGCCTCCGCCCCCGTCCTCGGGAGGGGGCGAGCCCGGTTCGGCCCCGAAGCCGGATCCCACGTTGACCCCGAGCCTGCTCAACGAACGGATCAAGAGACATCTCGAGGACGGCTTCCGTGGCTCGATCCGGGTGCTCGGTGAACTGACCAACCTCAACCGTCGCGGCCACTGGTACTTCTCGATCAAGGACGAGGGGTCGGTGCTGCCCTGTGTCATGTGGCGTTCGGATGCGGAACGGGTCGCTCTCGATCCACCACTCGATGCCGGCGAGGAGGTCCTGGTCACCGGTCGGGTCTCCCACTGGGTACCGGGGGGACGCACCCAGTTCTACGTGACGAAGATCGAACGCAAGGGCGAAGGCACGCTTGAACAGCAGTTCAGGGCGTTGTGTGCCGAGCTGAAGGAGGCGGGATACTTCGACGAGCGGCACAAGCAGGCGCTCCCCGGGTTCCCGCGTCGCATCGCGGTGGTGACCTCGGCGAGTGGTGCTGCGATCGAGGACGTCCGTCGCACCGCCGCGAACCGGATGCCGTCGGTCGAACTTCTGGTCGTCGATGTCCGGGTCCAGGGGGACGGCGCCGCCGCAGAGATCGCCCGCGCGATCACCGGGCTCGATCGGAATGCGTCACGCCTCGGGATCGATGCGATCCTCGTCACGCGCGGAGGTGGTTCTCGCGAGGATCTCTGGGCGTTCAACGAGCGTGTCGTGGCGGATGCCGCGTATCGCTGCCGGACGCCGCTGGTCGCCGCGATCGGTCACGAGGTCGACACCTCGATCATCGAACTCGTCGCCGATCAACGGGCATCGACCCCGACCCAGGCCGCGGTGCACCTGGTGCCTGATGCGGAGGAACTGCTGGCCCAGGTCGACTATCAGGCGGATCGGCTCGCCTCCGCCTTGCGGCGCCGATTGGAACTGATGCGGGAACGATTCGGACGCAGCCCCGCTCGGCTGGTCCGTGCGCTCGCGGCCTCCTTCGATCGGAAACGGTTGAGGATGGCGAATCTTGCCACCGCACTCGAAGGAAAACGGCCGACCGCGCAGGTGTCGGCTGCCGGTGCGAAGGTCACGGCATTGCAGGATCGGCTCGCGCTGGCACTGGACGGACGACTGCAGCGTGCCGCGTCGGACCTCGATGCACGATCGAGGCAACTCCGAAGCGTCGGTCCAAGGGCGGTGCTCGCTCGCGGGTATGCCTGCACCCTCGATGCGGATGGTCGGGTCGTGCGCTCGATTCGCGATGTCCGTTCCGGCCAGACCCTGACCACGATCCTGTCCGACGGCCGGTTCGATGCCACGGTGCAGGACCGCACCGAGGATCCGCCTGTCGACCAAACACCACCCTCGGAGTAGACTCCGCTCATGGCTGCGAAGCGAAAAGACGACGCCCCGTCCACCGAACTGGATCCCGAGATCGCCTCCCTTCCGTTCGAGGAAGCACTCCATGCGCTGGAGGAGATCATCAGCAGGATCGAGCAGGGCGAGATCGGCCTGGAGGCTTCGATCGCCGCGTACCAGCGTGGTGATCAGCTGATCAAGCGCTGCAAGGCGGTCCTTGGCGACGCCGAGCAGCGGGTCAAGTCCCTCCGAATCGATGAAATTCACTCGGAAGAGGCACCTCCCGAGGGGTGATCGACCGATGTAGTGATCTGCGGAGCGCCCTGCGTGTCCCGGTGAGCCAGAGGAGCACTGCGTGGGTTCTCTATCGATGACAACGATGCAATGGTTGAGCTGGGGGGTCGGGCTCGCCTTCATCTTCGCCTTCGGTGCCTGCGCCGGCTCGTTCCTGAACGTCGTCATGTATCGACTGCCCAACGGGCTCAGCGTGGTCTCCCCACCAAGCCGCTGTCCCCGATGCGGTGCGCGCCTCCGCTGGCATGACAACATCCCGATCATCAGCTGGCTCCTCCTGCGCGGTCGATGCGGCCGATGTTCGGCCGGCATCTCGATCCAGTACCCCCTGGTCGAGGTCGCCGGTGGCGTGTTGCTCGCCGGCCTGGCCGCGCTGCTCTATCTCATCCCACCGAGCGACTTCTGGAGTGCGATCGGTGGTGAGTGGTGGTATCGCCAGAAGCTCGTCGGCTCCTGGCCGGCCTACCTCTGCTGGGCGCTCACCTTGCTCGGTCTCTTCGCGATGACCGTGATCGATGCCCGGACCTTCATCATCCCGATCCAGATTCCCTGGTTCACGACGATCGCCTGCTGGATCCTTTGGCCGATCCAGGCCCTCCTGCCGGTCCATGCCAAGGTGGTGGGGGAGTGGCCGATTCCGACGCTCGGCTGGGCCGCCTCGATCGCCGCATTCGGTGGGCTGGGTGGGGCGCTGCTCGGCGTGGGCCTGCTCCGTACCGGGGTGCTGCGGTACAGCTTCGAGGACTACGAGGACTACGTGCAGGAAGGGGATGTCCTGGCGGACTACCCACATGCCCGACGTGAGATGCTCGTCGAGCTGCTCTTCCTCCTGCCCTGCCTGCTGGGCATTGCCGCGGGTTTTTTCATCGGTCGCTCACTCGACGGGCAGCCGCCCCTTCTGGTGATGGCGCTTGGCGCCTCGGTCGGGGGCTGGCTCTGCGGTGCAGGGGTCGTCTGGGCGGTCCGGATCCTCGGCTCCCTGGCCTTCGGCAAGGAGGCGATGGGGGCAGGTGACGTCCACCTGCTTGGAGCGGTGGGTGCGGCCTTCGGTTGCGTGGATCCGGTGGTCGCCTTCTTCCTCGCGCCCTTCTTCGGCCTGCTCTGGGTGCTCCTGCGTGCCATCGGGGGGCGGGTCCTCCCGGGTCTCGGCAAGGAGCTCCCCTACGGCCCGCATCTTGCGCTCGCGGTGGTGCTCGTGGTCTTCCTGCGCCCGGTGCTGCTCGATGTCGGGGCTGAAGTTTTCCCCGGTCTCTTCACGTAAGAGGTTGCGGGCCTTGCAGAATCCGCTTCCAGCGGGTGAAATGCAACCATCCTGCCGAGAGCGTGCAGGCCACACCAGAACACAGCGGAAAGGATGCCGTACTGATGACCCATCGACGTTTCATGTGGCTCGGGGCAGTTTTGGCCGGCGGCTTCGTCATGCTGACTGCCGGCGGATGCGACCAGTCCACGCAGGACCGGGAGTCGCTGCTGCACGAGGAAGCAACCACCCTGCGGATGCAACTCGACGACCAGAAGAGAACTTCGCAGACCCTGCGCCAGCAGAACGACCAACTCAAGCTGCGCAACCAGCAGCTGCAGGCCGATCTCATGGCCAACCAGACCACCGCGCCCAGCGCGACGACCATCGGCGGCTTCCAGGCCGAGACTCGCGGTGGTGAGATCGTGGTGAACCTCCCGAGCGACGTGCTCTTTGATTCCGGTCGCGACACGCTGAAGTCGAGTGCGAAGAACTCGCTGAACGCAGTCGTCTCCGACATCAAGTCCAACTACCCCGGCAGGGAGATCAGGCTGGTCGGCTTCACCGACACCGATCCCATCCGCAAGTCCAAGGACCGCTACGAGACCAATCATCATCTCGGTTTCGAGCGTGCCTTCTCCGTGGGTGAATACATCCAGTCGAAGGGCATCCCCTCGAAGAAGATCTCCTACGCGAGCTACGGACCCAATCAGCCCAGGTCGACCAAGGCACAGAGCCGACGAGTCGAGCTGGTGGTCGTGGTCGACGAGTGATTCGATCCGATCGACGCTCCGGCGTTCGATGACGGTCCATGAGACGAAGGGGCGGATCCCATCCGCCCCTTCGTCTCTTTTTCGTCCGTCGATTCCGGTCGGTCGTTGACCGTCATCCGGTCGTCACGTTCCGACCTGAAGTCCCTCGTCCCGGATCTTCTGGAGCAGGAGTTCGAGCTGCTCGAGGGTGTTGTCCAGTCTGCGTGCAGCCTCCTCGAGGCTTCGGTAGAGATCCGGATTGCTCATCAACTGGCCGATCGTGCCTTCGCCTTCGGAGGCGGACTGGAGCACGGTCCCCAGGCGTTCGAGGGTTCGTGCCATCTCCTCGGTGACCGGGAGGACGGCATCCGTGAGTCGGTTCAGGTCGCCGCCCGCCTCCTCGGCGAGCCGGCTCACGTTGTTGGTGGCTTCGGTGGCGCTTTCGAGGAGCTTGTTGGCCTTCCAGGCGGCGGCATTGACGTCCGCACGAAGTTGTTCGTCACCCAGCCATGTTCGCGCCAGTTCCATCGCTTCCGCCGCACTCTTCAGGGTGGCGTTGAGTTCATCGACCGTGCCCACGACGGAACCGGGTTCCTCGCTGAGTGCGGGGTCGAGCATGCGTCCCACCCGGTCTCCGATTCCGGTCCATGCCGCGGCCAGTTCGTTGAACGAGTCCAGGGCCTCCATCACCGGCACCATCTGCCCCTCAAGCTGTTCCACGATCGTGTCCCCGAGCGACTGCCACTGCCCCGTGATCATCGCCGTGCCGTCCATCGGCAGAGTCGGGCCATCAAGGGTCCGGTCCGCCGGCATGATCATCTCGATCCGTCCGCCGTTGCCGATCAGGGCATCGGAGACGACCGCGGAGGTGCCGACGGGGATCGGATAGCGACGATCGACCGAGGCCTCGATGACGACCGGATGTTCGAGATCCTCGACGAGTCCCACGGAGTTGACGCTGCCGATCTGCACGCCGTTGAGGCTGATGCGGCTGCCGGGCCTGAGCGTGCCCGCGGAGTTCAGTTCGAGTTTCAGGGTGTAGGTCGGGTTCAGGAGTCGATCGAGCTCGCCGAACTGCAGCAGCAGGGAGCTGAGGCCCACCAGTGCCACGATGGTCACCAGTCCGATGACGAAGTTGCGTCCATGTTCATTCACGTTGCAGCTCCGGTCCTGCTGGTTGATTCGCGGATCGCCGCGAGGTCCTGGTTCGAGGCGCGCCCTTGCATGAATCGCGCGATCTCGGGGTCTTCCGGGGCTCGGAACCGTTCCGGTGGCCCTTCCATCACGATCCGACCGTCCAGCATCAGGACCATGTGGTCCGCCACCTTGAAGGCGCTGGTCAGGTCGTGGGTCACGACGATGCTCGTCGCTTCAAGTTCATGTTGCAACTTCAGGATCAGCTCGTTGATGACGTCCGAGCGGATCGGGTCCAGGCCGGTGGTCGGTTCGTCGTAGAGCACCACCCTCGGGCGCAGGACGATCGAACGTGCCAGTGCGATCCGCTTGCGTTGACCCCCGGAGAGATCGGCGGGCATCATCGACATGCAGGCCTCGAGTCCGACCATCGAAAGGACCTCCCGGATCCGTTCGTGCCGCTCCTCGGGGTCGGCGATGCCCGCCTCCCGGAGGGGGAACTCGATGTTCTCGCTCACCTTGAGCGAGTCGAAGAGGGCGCCCATCTGGAAGAGAAACCCGAACTGCCGCCTGATCCGGGTGAACTCCCGTTCGGGCAGCGTGTCGATCCGTTCGCCGTCGAACCGGACCTCCCCCTGATCCGGGCGCAGCAGGCCCACGAGGTGCTTCAGGAGGACTGACTTGCCGCAACCGGAGGGGCCCAGGACCACGGTGGTCCGGTGGGGGGCGAAGGCCAGGTCGATCCCCTTCAGGACCGGCGTCTCGTCGAAGCTCTTGTGAAGACCCTCGACCTGCACCAGTGGCCTGCCACCATCGCCTTCTCTTGCTGTACCTGTTCTGGCCATGAGGCTCCTATGATGCCCAATGTGAACGTACCTGCGCAAGTCACCGTCACCCACACCGGCCCCGTGTTCTCCGTCGAGCGCATGGAATGGGTCGATGGTGATGGCAGCATCGTAAAGGATGTGGTGCGACATCCGGGTGCGGTCACCGTGATCGGCGAGCTGGACGATGGTCGGCTGGTCCTGATCACCAATCATCGGGTCGCCGTCGACCGGGGGCTGCTCGAATTCTGCGCCGGCAAGCGTGAACCGGGCGAAGCGCCCGAACGAGGGGCCCTTCGTGAGCTGGAGGAGGAGACCGGCTATCGAGCGGGGGCGATCGAATCGATCGGGCGTTTCTACACCTCGCCCGGCATGTCCGACGAGCTGATGCATGTCTTTCGCGCCTGGGAACTGACCGCCGTCCAACAGCGTCTCGAACCGGGTGAGTCGATCGAGGTCGTCCTGCTGGCTCCGGAGGAGGTCGCGAGCTCGATCGCTCGAGGCGACCTGATCGACGGGAAGACGATCGCCGCATTCCATCTCTGGCAGGCCGCTCGAGCCGAGGGGGGCTGCGATGACCGATCAGCACGAGCGATGGCGCCTGCCTGGTGGTGGGACCGCGGAAGGCGGCTGGGGCGGGCTCTCGCCTCGGGCTGGCAATCCCATGTCCTGGTCGATGCCGTTGATCCGGATCGCCGGGACCGAACTCAGGGTGCATGTCATCTTCCTGCTCCTCGTCGCGATCGAGCTGATTCGGGTCGCCCTTGCGGGTCGTGGGCAGACGGAGGGTGTTCCGCTCGGCATCACCTGGACACTGGTCGCGCTGCTTTCGCTCTTCATCGTGCTGCTCATCCATGAATCGGCGCACGCGATCGTGGCACGTCGGTTCGGAGGGACGGCCCCGGAGATCCTGGTGTGGCCGCTGGGTGGACTGGCGTTTCCCCTGCTGCCTCGGTCATGGCAGGCGCACCTGCTCACCGCGCTGGCAGGTCCGGCTGCGAATCTCCTGCTTTTCATGGCGTGCGGCGGTCTGCTCTGGTCGCTGAACGGAGACCTTTCGGCGGTGGTGCCGGACGTCTTCAGTCGTGCCGGGATCATGGACGGGCTTCTTGCCACGCATGAAAGCTGGTTCGAGACCGCACTCTTCGTCCTGCACTGGATGAATGCGATCGTCCTGCTGGTGAACCTGCTTCCGATCCTGCCGTTCGACGGGGGCCGGGCTCTGCAGGCGCTCCTCTGGCGGGGGCTCGGCTACGTTCGTGCGATGGTCCTGACCGAACGCCTCGGTTTCGTGCTGGCGATCATGTTCGCCATCGGCACCTTCCTCGTGATCGATGGCCCCTGGGCGATCTACCTCGTCTCGATCGCCTTCTTCTGTGGTTACGTGTGCAAGGGCATGGGGAACCGTGTCAGGTACACCGAGGATGAACTCGGCCGAGCAAGCGATGCGGGGTGGGCGCCGGTCGAGGATGATGCGGACGTGATCGGTCGGATCAGTCATGCCGACGGGGATGATGCCGCTTCCGACGATTGAAGATGGTGCAGGTGCGAAGGGGGGCTCAGGATCGTCGTCGCCTGAGACCGGTCAGCATGCCGCCCAGGAGCAACATCGTTCCCGGGCTCGAGACCGTCCTGCTTCGTTCGCCTTCCTTCTGGAGTCCGCCTGCATCGAGGGTGCCTTCGATCAGGAGCCGATAGAGCCCCGGATCGAGATGGACCTCGAGCGTGACCAGCTCCATGTCCAGGACGAACGACATCACGTGATCGTTGACGGTGTCGATGATCCGGATCGACGCCCCCTCGACCAGTCCCAGTGACCTCGAGTGGATCGACAGGATTCCGGGCTGCTCGATCGCGAGGAGCCCGGTCTCGTCGGGATCGTCGTCGACGAGTTCCAGGTTGTAGCCGGGCGGGGGGTCGACGTGCAGGTCCATGTCGAGTTCGAAGCGACTCGCGCCGGTGGTCCTCACCTGCAGGCGTGCGATGGCGCCCTGGTCGTCAGATTCCGAGAAGAACGCGCTTTCGAAGTCGTTGAAGTCGATTCCGCCCTCTGCGTCCTGGTCGTCGCCGGGAACCTCGTGTCGCGGCGGGATCGCCTCGACCCGGGCGTGAGCGGGCCGACGTTCCACCAGGTCGGCGTAGGTGAACGCGGTGGGTCCGCCAGCCCCGAGTGACGCAACGATCACCCAGTTGGTGGTCTTCATGGATCGCAACGATGCCGTCATCGTTCCGTGACCTCATTCCACACGTCGAACGAACCACCCGGCGATGCGGGGTGGGCGAACGACGACTCCCTGCCCCTCCGCCTGGGTGGCATCGGGGCGTTGTCCGGTCCGAGGACCGACAGGGCCACCGTCCCTGCATTGCAAGGATGGTGTCCACGCACGACTCCGGGTCCGTGACGAGATCAACGAAATGGAAGTGAACAGGATCGGCCTGCGCCTGGTGGCGCGAGGATGATCTGGGGCACCAACGACCTGGATGGTGCCCCTCGACATCCGGCCAGGGTGCCTTCGGCCCGTCAGACAGGGCGAAGCGCAACGCCGGCATGGCGTCTCGATGTGCAGGAAACGGTCGCATGAACCGTTCACGCATGCGAGTTGTTCGACTCCCTTTCTCCTCGCTCCTTCCCGACCCCCGGCATTGTCTTCGATGTCCCGCGGTTCCCGGCCGCGTGGACATCAGGTGTGTGACGGCCCTCCCTCAAGGGTCCGATCACAGCGGTCACCCTAGTCCTTCGCTGGTGTCGTTGCACGAGAATTCACCCAGAATTGCCACCTTCACGAAGAGCCGCCGTTTGGAGGCGCTCAGCGGTGGGGAGACCTGATAGAGTGCGCCACCATGGGTGTCTACGACCGGGATTGGGTACGAACAGGACAACCTCGACGTCCAGGCGGGTCAGGTGCGGGGGCGATGGCCGGTGCGCGCGGGCTGAGCGTGACCATCTGGATCATCATCATCTGCGTGGGCGTCCACCTGGTCGATGGTTTCCTCGCTCCCTCGGTGGCGGCCCTGCAGAAACCCGGCGCATGGACCAGTGTCGGCCGCGTGCTCTTCGCCGGTCCGGATGGGGCCGGGCCGAACCTGTCCGGACAGACCCTCCGATTCATGCCGCCCCTGGACCAGGCACCCAACTACACCCTTCCCCGACAGGGCGGGCGCCAGATGACCGCGGTTCCGTTGATCCAGGGGTATCGCGACATCTATGCCGGCGACAAGAAGATCGGCCAGGCCTTCTACCAGAACATGCCGTTCTTCAAGCGGATCGGCTACTTCTCGACCTCCCGCGCCCTGGTGGGCACGACATCCACCGGGCAGCTGGTCGGCGGTGAATTCTGGCGGTTCATCACGTTCCAGTTCCTGCATGCCGACTTCTGGCATCTTCTGGTCAACATGTTCGGCTTGTGGATCTTCGGTCCGCTCGTGGAACGGCATCTCGGAGGCAAGCGGTTCCTCGCCTTCTACCTGCTGTGCGGCATCTTCGGCGCCTGCATGTACCTCCTGCTCAACGCGGGTGGTGCGGCGCTCGGCATGTTCGGAATGTCGGCGCCGTTCCTGCTCTTCAACGATCCGCAGGTGCCCCTGATCGGTGCGAGTGCCGGCGTCTTCGGGGTGCTGCTTGCAGGGGCGTATCTCGCTCCGAACCTGATGGTCCTGTTGTTCTTCCTCATACCGATCCGACTGGTGACCCTCGCCTACGGTCTGGTCGTGGTCGCCCTCCTGACCCTCATCTTCAACAACGACACCTACGGGTCCAATGCCGGTGGCGAGGCCGCGCACCTCGGTGGCGCGATCGCCGGGTTCTACTTCATCCGCCGGCAGCACCACCTGCACGGCTTCTTCGACTTCCTCGGGCGAGTCGATCCGACCAGTCGCTCCGCCCGGAATCGTCGGCTCGGCAAGGGGGCGAAGGCCGGTGCGGCCGCCGAGGCCAGGATGGATGCGGAAATCGACCGGATCCTCGCCAAGATCCATGAGAAGGGGCTCCAAAGCCTCACTTCAAAGGAGAAACGGATCCTCCGCGAGTCATCGAAACGCTGAGCAGGCCTTGATCCGGCATGTCACTCTCATTCACGATCAGTGCGCGAACCACCACCAATGCCGCCCGTCTGGGTCGGGTCGAGACGCCGCACGGCGGGTTCGACACCCCGGCCTTCATGCCGGTCGCGACCGCGGCCGCGATGAAGTGCCTGACCGTCGAACAGGTGCGCTCGACGGGATCGCAGATCATCCTCAACAACGCCTACCACCTCATGATCCGCCCGGGTGACGAGCGCGTTGCGGCGATGGGTGGTTCGCATGAATTCATGCGATGGGACGGTCCGATCCTCACCGATTCCGGCGGCTACCAGGCGTTCTCCATGGCGGACATCAACTCGATCGACGAGGACGGGGTGACGTTCGCCAACTTCGTCAATGGATCGAAGGTCCACCTGTCACCGGAACGTTCGATCCAGGTCCAGGAGCGCATCGGTGCCGACATCATCATGGCCTTCGATGACTGTCCGCCCTCCCGGGAGGAGGAGTGCATCAATCCCGAGAAGCGGGTCCGCCTGAAGGGCATGACCCATCGGCAGCGGCTCGAGATCGCGACCGATCGCACCGCGCGCTGGCTCGAGCGCTGCATTGCCGCCCACCAGCGGCGTGACGAGCAGGCGCTCTTCGGGATCATCCAGGGGGGGACCGATCCCGACCTCAGGCAGCGGAGCGTGGAGCAGGTCTGCGCGTTCGATCTCCCCGGATTCGCCATCGGTGGCGTTGCCGTGGGGGAGAGCCCCGAGCAGATCGAGGAGGTGGTCCGCACCACCGCGGCCATGATGCCCGACGACAAGCCCCGATATCTCATGGGTGTCGGGTACGAGCGGGACATCGTCCGGGCGGTGGCCGCTGGCGTGGACATGTTCGACTGCGTCCTGCCCACCAGGAACGGCCGGAAGGCCTATGCCTTCACCAGAGAGGGGTCCTTGCGCCTCAAGAATGCTCGATTTGCCGAGGATCCCGGCCCCATCGATCCTCGATGCCAGTGTCCTGTCTGCGCTTCTGGCTACAGCAGGGCCTATCTGAGGCATCTCTTCATGGCGGATGAGTGGCTGGGGCAGACCCTGACCAGCCTGCATAACCTCTGCCACTATCAAAGCCTGCTGCTGGACATCCGGAGGGCGATCCGGGATGATTCGTGGTCTGCCCTTGCCGAGGGCTGGCCCGTCCTGGTTCAGGGCTCCTCAAACGGGGACTGAACACCTGGGATCCGGTCGGGTCCGGGCTTCGGTTTGGGAAAAAAGAGGCTCTCGTGGGCCTCTTGTGACGATTTGTGAGTGACGACGGTTCAGGAACATCCATGACAGCCTCTTCATACTCAGACATTCCAGTTCTTGTCCTGACGACCTTGCAGGAGGGGGCCGAGGTTCCGGCCCTGGCCGGGGACGCACCGGCGGCCACGGCCACGGCTGCCGATGGCGCCCAGGGTGGAGCGAACGGTGCGGCACAACCGCAGCCACCGAGCCTGATGTTCATGCTCCTGCCGATCCTGATCTTCTTCGTCTTCATCACGTTCATGAGCAGTCGACGCGAGAAGAAGCGTCGCCTGCAGCTTCAGCAGGTCGTGAAGCACGATCGTATTCGTACTCGTGGTGGCATCATCGGTTCCGTCGTCGAGGCCAACGATGACCAGCTGGTCATCAAGGTCGATGAATCCCGTGACACACGAATCACGCTCGACCGTCAGTACATCGATGCCATTCTTGAAGGGGCAGGAAGCGGAAACTGAATCCGCCGGCTCCACCCGGACCAAACACCCAGAGCCTCCGCTGCCGGTATCCACCTGACTGTCCGGCCACGGAACGCTCGACCAAAGGATCGACCGAGACACCATGCAAGGCGTCATCTCGAAACTGCTGCTCATCGCGACCGTGATCACCATCTGTGTGTGGTCCGTCGTTCCACCCGAACAGAAGATCCGTCTCGGCAAGGACCTTCGCGGTGGTGTCAGCCTCGTCTATGCCGTGAACATCCCGGGTGAGGCCAATCGCGACGAGGTGCTCGCGCAGGTGATCGACGTGCTCAAGCAGCGCGTGAATCCCCAGGGCATCCTCGACATCGCCTTCCAGCCCCAGGGGCTTGACCGGATCGAGATCGTCATGCCACTGCCGAGTCCCGAGGTCCGGGTCAGGCAGCAAGCGTTCCAGTCCGAGCTCAAGGACCTGATCGCCCAGTCGGTGATCAGCGAGTCCGAACTCATGACCGCCCTCGACCTCGGCGAGGCCGCCAGCAGGTTCGGTGGTGAGGACCCCGATCGCATCGCTCAGTTCGAGACCCTTCAGGGCCTCCATGCCGAAAGCAAGACGACGCGCGAGCAGCTCAACACGATGCTGCAGTCCGATGACTTCGCTCCCGCGATGATCGAAGCGTTCCAGGATCGCATCGCTCGCGCGGAACTGAGGGCGGATGAACTGAAGGCGTCCCTGCTCGCGGCCCGACTTCCCGAGGCGCGCGTTCAGGCGGTCCTGATGCTCCCCAACGATCCGCGGACCACCATCGAGGACGGTGTGGTGGTCGAGATGCCCTCCCGTCGGGCGGAACAGATCCAGGAGCTCCGCATGGAGTTCCCGCACTTGTCCAACGCGCTTGACGGCCTGCTCCAGACCTACGGGGAGTACGAGGCGGTCCGCAGTGGCCTTGATGATCCGGAGGACCTCAAGCGCATGCTCAAGGGCGCGGGTGTCCTCGAGTACCGCATCGCGGTCACCGTGAACGACCCTCAGGGGGTGAACCCCGACGACATGCGCACGCAGCTCGAGGAGCGGGGCGCACGAAACACCGACTCCGCGGTGGCTCGGTGGTTCCCGATCAACGATCTCAAGCAGTGGGCGGACACCCCGGAGCAGCTTGCTGCTCTCGAGGCGGATCCCGCCGGTTACTTCACTCCACGGGGCCTCGTCGCCGGCGAACGTGACGGCAAGATCTACCTGCTGCTCTACGTGACCCCCGAGAAGTCGATGACCCATGAGAACGGCGAGCAGTGGTCGATGAAGCGGACCTACCGCACGCCCGACGACCTCGGACGTGACGCCGTCGGCTTCAGCCTCGACACCAACGGCGGGCGACTGATGAGTCAGCTCACCGCTCCGAACATCGACCAGCCGATGGCGATCATCCTCGACGGCCAGGTCTACAGCGCTCCGAACCTGAACAGCCGCATCTCCGATCGAGGCATCATCCAGGGCAGTTTCTCCGCCGAGGAGATCAGCTACCTGATCCGCGTCCTTGCCGCCGGCGCTCTCGAGGCGCGGCTGTCCCCCGAACCGATCTCGACCAGCGTGCTGGGCCCCTCGATCGGTGCCGACAACCTCGGCAAGGGTCTCGAGGCCGTCATGCTCGCGGTGATCGTCGTCGCGATCATGATGCTCTGCTACTACTTCTTCGCCGGGCTGGTCGCGGACATCGCGCTGTGTCTCAACGCGCTGATGATCTTCGGCATCATGGCGATGATCGACGGCACCTTCACGCTGCCCGGCCTCGCCGGCATCGCGCTCACCGTCGGCATGGCGGTCGATGCGAGCGTGCTCGTCTACGAACGCATCCGCGAGGAGCTGGTGAACAACAAGGAGGACCTCCGGGTCGCGGTCCGCCTCGGCTACAAGAAGGCCGCCAGCGCCATCTTCGACGGCAACATCACCAACCTGATCGTCTGCTTCGTGCTGTATCAGTATGCGGTCACCGAGGTGAAGGGCTTCGCCCTGACCCTGTCGCTCGGTGTGCTGGGCACCCTGTTCACCACGCTCTTCGTGTCGCGTCTGATCTTCGACATCGTCATCGAGGGCTTCGGTGCGAGGAAGTTCCCGGGGCTGATGCTGCCGGTGATCATTCCCGCGATCCACCGCCTGCTGCAGCCGAGCATCGACTGGATTCGATGGCGGCACGTCTTCCAGGTCTTCTCGCTGGTCCTCGCGATCGTCGGCCTCTCCCTCTTCTTCGGGCGTGGCAACGACATGCTCGAGACCGAGTTCCGTGGCGGGGTCAGCCTGACCATGTCCACGCGAATGGCCGAGGAGGGTGAGCCTGCGACCAGTGACGGATCACTCGCTCTTCAGCTGGAGGACGTCCGTGCCCGCCTCAAGGCCGTGGCCGCCGCCGCTCCGGAGGATTCCCCCGTTCGCCAGCTCGGCAACGCGACCGTTCTCACCTCGGGTGAGACCACAGCGGGCGTCGGTTCCAGCGCCTTCCAGGTGAAGGTCGCGAATCCGCCGGACGCGACCGACGAGGACGCGATCGAGGGTGCCGTGGTCGCCGCCGTGGTCGAGACGTTCGCCGACCAGCTGAACGTCACCAGGCCGGTCCACTTCAGCGGTGAGGGCGATGATCGCCACACCAGCAGGACCTTCTCGCTCGAGAAGGCGACGGTCGGTGAATGCCTGGGTCGCGAGGGGCTGACCCAGCGCGTCGACGACTACCGGGGCGGCGTGCTCGTCCTGCTCGAGGATGTCGAACCCGCGATCACCGCCGCCGATCTCGAGGAGCGCATCCAGCGCATGCGGACCCAGCCGGACTTCTCCGACGCGCTGGGCCGACGCAGCCGCGTCATCGGACTTTCCGGTACCGGTGAGGCCGGTGCCCACTCGGACTTCGCGATCCTCGTGTCGGACGACTCGCTCAGCTCATTCGAGGTCGACCTCGAGACCTGGGATTCCCAGCTCGCCCGGCGCGAGTGGGAGCTGCTCTCCAACGCCCTCACTCGTGAGGCCAGCCTCGAACAGGTCTCCAGCTTCTCGGCGACCGTGGCGCAGGACCTCGTGGCCAGCGCGATCGTGGCCGTGATCCTCAGTCTCCTCGGCATGCTGGTCTACATCTGGGTGCGGTTCGGCAACCTCTGGTACTCGCTGGCCGCCGTGACCGCCCTCTGCTTCAACGTGTCGGTCTGCCTGGGAGCGCTCGCGATCAGTGTGATGGTGGGCTCGACCCCATGGGCCTCCGCCCTCCACATCGAGGAGTTCAGGATCGACCTGAACGTCATCGCGGGCCTCCTGACGATCATCGGATACTCCCTGAACGACACCATCGTCATCCTGGACCGTATTCGCGAGAACAAGGGCCGCCTGCCCTATGCCTCGAAGGAATGCATCAACCTCTCGATCAACCAGACCTTCAGCCGTACCGTGCTGACCAGTGGTACCACGATCGTGACCGCGATGATCCTCCTCGTCCTCGGCGGAACCGGCATCCGGCCGTTCGCCTACACCTTCCTCGTGGGCCTGGTGGCCGCGACGTATTCCTCGGTGGCCATCGCGGCTCCGATGGTCTTCCGTCGGAAGGACCAGTCGACGACCTACGAGAGCGATTCAGAGACGGACGCGGCAGCCGAAACCGACTGATCCGACCACTCGAGACGAGTGCCGGGCGTGACCACGCCCGGTTGTCTCGTGGACAAACCGACGGCTGCGGAGGGGCCTGCCAGCGAAGATCGGCCCGCACTCGTATGATGTGGGCACGTTGGCTCGTTCAGACAGGCCTTGACGTCACATACTCCGGAGAACGCTCATGTCTTCAGGTGGTCGGATCTTCATCGTGGTGCTGGTTGTCGCGTTCATGACGACTGGCTTCTACTACCTCGCGGTCACCGGTGGTGACGAGTCCGAGGGGTCGAAGTCGTTGGTCATCGAGCCGGAACGAGCCGAACAGGATGAAACACCCGTGTCCGCACCGACGATCGCCCTCGAGGGCGCGCCGGTCGAGGCGGCGTCTCCCCCGGCAGTCGCGGAGACGACACCGGTCCTGGCCAGTTCGAGCGTTGCCTTCCGTGTCGCGGTGCCGGCATCCAACCCGGTCGGCGTGGATCTCGCGGAGTTGCGGCAGAAGTTGCGCGAGCAGGGCCCCGAGGTCTTCCGCAGTGGAATCGCCGCCTGGTTCCCGATCTACGATGCCTCGGTCTTCGCTGAGGCCGGCATGACGAGCCGTGCGCTCGGAGCGGATCCGGCGGGGTACTTCGAGGAACGATACGGACTCGTCGTGGAACGGCATGAGACCGGTCTTCAGATGCTCCTCTACACCCTCCCGAGCAAGGCGTTGGTGCCATCGACGTCCCGCTCCCTCGACCTCGTCGGTATCGACGAGCAGACTGGTGATGCCTGGACCTCGCTCGAACTGACCTTTGATGAGCCGACCAATCGACTCATTCGCGGCCTTGCGGCACGCAATGCCACCCGGCCGTGTGCGATTCTGGTCGAGGACACCGTGGTCTCCGTTTCCGGGCTGGATGAGGCCTCCGGGACGATGAGGATCTCCGGTTTCATCGATGAGGCGCAGGCCGGCGAGATCCGTGAAGCGATCCTTGGTGACTCGATGCTCGTCGTCAAGGCAAACGTCCTGAACATCGAACCGGAACGGCCCATCAAGGGTGCCGGAGATGACACGCTGGTACTCACCACGACCACCACCGTGCCTTCCAAGCCGGAGGCGCCAGCCCCGACCTCCGCGCCCGAGGTGACTCGGCCGATCGAACCCGTGGCGAGCAACACCGCGATGACCCGGTACACGGTCAAGGAGGGTGACACCCTCACCTCGATCTCGGATGCCTTCTACGGCAACGAGACCTCCTGGATACTGATCGCGGAGGCCAATCCGGCGATCAACCCGAATCGTCTCTCGATCGGGCAGGTCCTGATGCTTCCCCCGAAGAACACCAGGCCTGCGCCGGTGAAGATCGGATCAGGGACTCACATCGTTCGTTCGGGTGAAAGCCTGTCCTCGATCTCGGAGGCCCACTACGGAGAGGCTCGCCATTGGGAGCTGATCTACGAGGCCAACCGTGCGAAGATCGGGTCGGATCCCGGTGACTTGAAGGTCGACATGGTCCTGGTCATCCCCACCCGCTGAGTTTCGGGTCATCGAACGGCTCCGCGACCCGTCGGGTTCAGCCCGGGACGTGGACGAGGTTCGCCCGGACATGGTCCAGGGACAGCCCCCCGACGACGACACTCCCGATCGCCTCATGCGAGAGAAGCCATGGCAGGGCTTCTGAGGCCTCCAGACGCCCGGAGGCGAGCCCCTTCTTGATCAGGATGCCCACGCCGGCTTCGGCGGCAGGGGCGAGGATCGGGAGCTGGCTTTGCTCAAGAAGATTCAGCTCGACCATCAGCACGTCGATGGGATGCTCCGCCTCGAGGCACGCCAGATGACCCTCGAGGGTCTTGCCGGAGAAACCGATCGCCCGGACCTCCCCGCGGGCCCGACGTTCCTCGAGGACCTCGAGCACATCGCTCCGCCTGATGATGTCCAGGTCCTTGCCATCGGAGTGCACCGAGACCAGGTCGATGTGGCCGGTACCGAGCCGTTCGAGGCTGGTGTCGAGGGAGCGCTCGACCGAGGACCGATCAAAGGCATAGCTTGAGCTCCCGTCCTCGAAGGTCTCCCCGACCTTGGAGCAGAGCACCACCTCGTCCCGTCTGCCCGACTCGCGCAGGTACCGTCCGATCCTTGCTTCGCTCTCACCGTAGGCCGGGGCGGTATCGAACAGGTTGATGCCGCAGTCGAGGACCCCGTCGAGCAGCTGGTGCACCGCCTGATCGGAGGGGAGGTCGTAGTGAGTCTGGTACTTGGTCTTCTGGTTCCGGCCGATCTTGAACGCGCCGAATCCCAGCCGTGAGACCTGCAGGCCAGTGCTGCCGAGCTCGTTCAGTGCCATGTCGCCGTCTCCCAGGGAGGTTTCGCGATCGGAGGGGGCGACTGATCGGGGAACGGTGGCGCGCCAGCTCCCGTGCCCGGTTCGAAGAGGTGGCTCACCTGTCTTGCCGCGCGTGGTGCGAGCACCATCTTGGTGGGCCAGACGATGACGAGACCGCCCGCCTTGGTGATGGTGACGTCGTCGGGTCGGGACTTCCGTTTCCTGGCCGGATGCTTGTCCTGCTCGGCCCGGTCGATCCGGTACGTGCCCCACTTGAGCCTGTCGTCGTCCACGTCGAAACCGGGCAGGGTGGCCCTGAGACACGCCCTTGCTGCCGCTCGCTGCTCATCCTCGCCTCGTCCGCATCCGATCTCGGAGAGTTCGCCCCCCAGTTGCCAGACCCGTTCGCCGTCCGAAGCCGTCGAGCTGGTGATGGTGACCCGTGTCTTCGCTCCGTCGACGCAGTGGCCGTTCAATTCGGGCAGGGCGTCGTCAGCCCCCTTGACCATCGCCATGTGCAGCGGACGTCGCTGCATCGCCACTGGCAAGGAATCGGGACTGAACATCCTGAGGAGGTCCTCGTTGCCGGTGCCGCCACAGAGGATCACGTAGCGAGCGCTGATGAGCATCTTCTCTTCACCGAGGGCGACGGTGACGGCCGAGCGGTGATGTTCTCCGTCGGTGGGGGTCCCGGACTCCACCCTGCCCCTGATGATCCGCCCCGGGTGAAGGGCGGCCAGTGTCTCGAGGAGACTCGGCATCTCGAGGACCAGCTCCGGAAGCCGAGCAACGTCGCCAGGGCAGCCGGCGAGGACCGCGGGCCGTTCATGCTTCTGGAGCGGTTCCGGCTTGACCTGCAGCGCGACCTTCGCCCCGGCCATGCTGATGATCGACTTCATCGAATCGGTCCGCCAGAGATGGCATGCCTCGCTTCTGACCCGAACCTGGCCGAGGTCGGGTGCGTTGGCGCCTTCGAGGTGTTCCTTCCATCGATCCGGCATCTCCGCGACCTGTCGTGCACCCGGCGCCAGCAAACCGCTGAGCGAGTACTTGGTGCCGCCATGCAGGATGCCCTGGGCGCAGATCGTCTGCCCCTGACCGAGTGCGTCCTGTTCGACCAGTGCCGTGTCGTGTCCCGCTGCGACCAGTCTGTCGAGGGTCCAGAGTCCGGTGACTCCGCCTCCGATGACGAGCGCGTCCAGCTTGATGACCTTGCTTGGTGGTGTGCTCATCGGGAGTGGGGTGCCGCTGCTGCTGGACGCTCATTCCGGATCGATCCGGGAGTCGAGGTGTCCCCCATGGTATCCTGAGCAGCCTTGAAACGCGGCGCCGAGGCGGCGCGATGGAGCAACCATGGCACATACCTGCGTTCTGATTCCTGGAGACGGCATTGGTCCCGAGGTCGCCCGTGCGGCTCGGAAGGTGGTCGATGCCAGTGGGGCGGACGTCACGTGGGTGGAGCATCTCGCCGGGGCGAGTGCGGTCGAGCAGGGGCACGATTCGGTGCTTCCCAAGGCGACCGTCGATGCGATTCGGGAGCATGGGGTCGCCCTCAAGGGGCCATGCACGACTCCGATCGGCGGTGGGTACACCAGCGTCAACGTCGCCCTCCGGAAGAAGCTCGATCTCTACGGCGCGGTCCGCCCGGTGCGCAATCTCGACGGGGTGAAGACCCGGTTCGATGACGTCGACATCGTGGTGGTCCGGGAGAACACCGAAGGCCTCTATTCCGGCATCGAGAACGAGATCACCGACGGCGTGGTCACCTCGCTGAAGGTCGCCACGGAACGCGCATGTTCCCGGATCTCGGAATTCGCCTTCCAGTATGCGCGCGAACGCGATCGCAGGAAGATCACGGTGTTCCACAAGGCGAACATCATGAAACTGTCCGACGGCATGTTCATCAACAGCGCCCGTGCGATCAGCGAGTCCTATCCCGACATCGAGTACGACGAACGAATCATCGATGCCGGCTGCATGCGACTCGTCCAGGACCCGGAGGACTTCGACATCATCCTCTGCGAGAACCTCTACGGTGACGTGCTCAGCGATCTCTGTGCCGGACTGGTGGGGGGACTCGGTTGCACGCCGGGAGCGAATCATGGCATCGAACAGTCGGTCTTCGAGGCCGTCCATGGATCGGCCCCGGACATCGCTGGCAAGGGAATCGCCAACCCGCTCGCCCTCATCATGAGTTCGGTGATGATGCTGAACCACCTGCACCGTCTGCACCAGGACGAGAACGCACGTGATGCCGCGGTCCGAATCCGGGAGGCCTACGACGCCTGCCTGAAGGATGGTGAGACCACTGGCGACCTTGGCGGCTCGTTGTCGACGGATGGCTTCGCTGACGCCCTGGTCAAGCGGATGGGCTGACTGGTGGTTCCCGGATGACGAACAGCACCGAACCCTTCGACCTGTCCGTGATCCATCCCGAGGGTCCCGTTCCGCTCGTCTGCGACCTGGACCATCCATCAGGTCCGGCTCGAGGGACCGTCATCGTGGTGCATGGGTTCAAGGGATACAAGGACTACGGGATGTTCCCGTTCCTCGCCCGGCAGCTCGCCACGGTGGGGCAGCATGTGGTGCGCGTCAACCTGGCCCATTCCGGGATGACACGGGCATTCGAGACCTTCGCCCGTCCGGACCTCTTCGAGCGCGACACCTGGAACCGCCAGGTGCAGGACCTGGAAGCCCTGGTGGATGCGATCCGTTCCGGAGCCGTGCCCGGTATCGAACCGGCGCTGCCGATCACCCTGCTCGGGCATTCCCGGGGCGGGGTCGCCTCGATCCTCATGGCCGGAAGGACCGATGCCGTCGATCACGTGATCAGCGTCTCCGCTCCCTCGTCGACCCGAGGCACCTCCGATCTCGGATCCGAGGAGCGTGCTCAGCTGGATGCCGAGGGCTTCCTCGAGGTCGAGTCGGCGCGAACGGGCCAGCTCCTCAGGGTGGGCAGGGCGTTCCATGACGAAGTCGACGCGGACCCCGAGTCGCATGACGTACCCGCTCATGCCGCGCGCCTTGGCAGGCGACTGACGGTGTTCCATGGCGAGGCGGACCCCACGGTCCCCGCCGAAGCCGCACGGGTCCTCGCCGTTGCCGCGGGCGGTGACCCGATCCTCGTGCCTGGTGGCAATCACGTCTTCAACGTGGCGAATCCCTTCCCGGCCGATGGCGTGCCCTCACCGGAGCTCCAGGTCCTCCTGGACCGGGTGCTCGAGGTCCTCGGCGAAGAGGAGGCCTCATGAATTCGCTTCGCCTGCTGTTCGTGGTGTCCCTGCTTGCAGTGACGGGTTGCAAGGTCGTGGTGCCGGGTCCGCTGCCCGAACATGCGGGGCCCGCGCTTCAGCGTGATGCGGGCCATGCCCTCCTGCTCGACACCCTCAAGGATGAAGCACGGGTGGGGGGGCTTCTCTCGATCAAGACCGTGCCCCCGGAAACCGCGACCCTCATCCGGCGCATCGCGACCACGTCGGAACGATCGGCGAAGGCACTGGAATCACTCTTCGCCGGCCCGCCACCGATCGATTCGTCGAGGACCTGGCTTCCGTTGCCCGAGATCGAGGCGCGCGACTGGATCGCGAACCGAACGACGATCGCCCTCCTCGGCGGGGACGGCCGGACCCTGGAAGTCGACCTGATCCTCTCCCAGCTCAAGGTCACCGACTACATTGCCGCACTGGCCGCCGCTCTCTCGAAGAACGAACCCAGTTCGTCCCGGCGGGAGGAACTCGATCGGATCAGGTCGGAGTACGTCGCACTGCACGCGGCGTTCCGGTCTCGACTGGGTGTCCTGGCATCCGCTGCGTCCGCCGAGAAAGCATCCGCCCCCAAGGGCGACGGCTAGGCTTCACACCGACGGATGGTCGACGGACCGGGACCGGCTCAGTCCTGGTCCGACTCGTTCCAGGCGTTCGCGAGTGGGCTTGCCGGGGCTTCCTCCGGCACGTCATCATCGACGTCGAATCGCGGCGGGGGCGCTGATGCACGTTCGATCTCGATCAGAGGTGGTTCTTCCGCCATCCTTGGTGGTTCGGATGTCGTCTGGACCTCGCTCTCCTCGAGCCCGGCGCGCTCCTCGGCCGCCTCGTCGATCCGACCGTCGTCGCCGACCTCCTCGAAGCGGACGGCAACCCGCTTGGAGACACCACGCTGCGGCATGGTCACCCCGTAGAGCCGGTTGCAGAGGCGCATCGTCGTCTTGTGGTGGGTGATGATGATGAAGTGGGACTTGTCGAGGAACTGACGGACCACGGCACAGAACCGTTCCACGTTCGCCTCGTCCAGTGCCGCATCGACTTCGTCGAGGATGCAGAACGGCGATGGCTTGCTCTGGAAGATCGCGAGCAGCAGGGCGACCGCGGTCATCGTCTTCTCGCCACCGGAGAGCTGGTTGATGACACGGGGCTCCTTGCCCGGAGGCTTGGCGCGGATCTCGATGCCGCTTTCCAGCCAGTCGATCTCGCCATCCTCGTCGGGGACCAGGAAGAGATCCGCGTTCCCGCCGCCGAAGAGGCGTCTGAACATGCCGGAGGAACCGGCGAAGTTCTCCCGAACCGCCTCGAACGTTTCCTCGAAGCGAAGCCGACTCACGGTGTCGAGTTCCTCGATGAGCGCTTCGAGCTGCTCGCGGGCGGAATCGATGTCCTCGAGCTGCCGTTCGAGATCCTCGTTGCGTTCCTCGAGGTTCTCGAGTTCGGTGATCGCATCGAGATTCACGTTGCCCAGTCGGCGGATCTGTTCCTTGAGTTCAGTGGCTTCGGCTTCCGCCTCGTTCAGGTCGAGCTCGGCGAAGCCGTTCTCCTCTCGGGTCTCCAGGTGGGACGGGTAGCGTTCGCTGACGTCGAGCTCCAGTTCCTCGATCGCTCGTTCCTCGAGCCCCTCGCGCTTGATCTCGAGCTCGCGCCGGGACATCTCGAGTGCATGCAGGTCGCGTTCGACCTGTGTCCCGCGGGTGCGCGCCGCCTGGAGGCTCTCCGACGCGGTGTTGAGGTTGGCGTTGAACGCTTCGGTCCTCGAGGCGAGTTCCGCGAACCCCTCGCTCATCCTGGCCAGGGCCTCGGTGGCTTCCGCGACTTCCTGTTCGGAGCTCGTGATGGTCTTCTTGAAGCGTGCGACCTGGGCGTGGCGGTGGTCGATCTGTTCACGGGAGATCGCAAGCTGGCGCCTGGACTCCTCGTGGTTGAGTGCGAGGTTGCGTCGTTCGCGACGTCCCGCCTCGAGTCGGGCGTTGCACTCGCCGAGCCGGAGTCTGGCGGCTTCCAGGGTCTCGCGTGCCTTCTCCGCTCGTTCCGTCGCGGTCGCGGCCTCGTTCTCGAGCCGTTCGGCCTTCTCCCGCTGCTCCTGGTGCAGGCCTCGCAGCGAGGCCAGTTGTTCGCGTCGCTCCCGTTCCTCGCGGTGCATCGCGTCGAAACGTTCCTGCAGTTCCCGACGTTCGATCCTGACCGCGGCGGCATCCCGCTCGACGCGTGCGATCATCTGGTCGATGCGTTCGATTCGGTGGGTGGCTGCCGTGATCCGGGTGCGTGCCTCCTCGATCCTGCGAGCGAGTGCGGACTGCGCCTCGACCGCGGTGCCTGATTCGGCCTCGAGGCTGGCGGCAGATCGTTCGAGTTCTGAGATTCGTGCGTCGATGGTCACCACGGATTCATCGAGCTCACGCATCTCCGCCTTGCGGGCGAGCCAGCCGTGTGCGGCGTCCTCGCGCCGGGTCGGTGCGATGACGACGCGGCGGTCGGCATCGAGCCGCTCGCCGGCATGGGTCACGAACCTGCCCTGGGGCAGGGTGGTTCGGGCGAGGGTCCTGGCGGTGTCGATCGAATCGACCAGCCAGCAGTTCGAAAGCAGGCGTTCGATCACGCGTGCCGCGGCACCCTCCGCCTTGACCATGGAGGTCATCGGGGTCGCGCCGGGGACCCAGGCCCTCGGGCTCGTCGTCGGCTGTCCGCCCTCTTCTGCATCGGTTGTCCGGACCGGAAGGAGGACCACGCGGCCATCGAGTTCACGGAGCGTGCGCAGGGTTCCATCGATCTCGGGGCCGGTGGAGTCGACGATCAGCGCCTGGAGATCGTCGCCGAGCGCGCACTCGACCAGTTGGGCATGCTCCCGGTCGGTCTCGATCATGTCCCCAAGCAGGCCGTGGACGCCCGTGAAGCGTTCCGGGTCCTCGAGCACCTTCTTGACCGCGGAGCCGAGTCCTTCCCGTGCCTTGCTCATCTCCTCGAGCACGCTGCGTCTCGAGTTCGAGGCGGAACGTTGCTCTCGGAGTTCTCCGAGTTCGCCGATCAGCATCGCCTGTCGGTCGTCGAGTGCGGCCGTGATGCGATTCTGCTCGTGGAGCTCGGCACCGAGGGTCTTCTCCTCCTCCTGTGCCTGTGCGTGGACCGTGACTTCCCGCTGTCTCGCGGCCTGCTGCTGTTCGAGTTCCCTCGCGAAGGGCTCGCCGCGTGACTCGAGTCGTTCGAGCTGGTCCTTGAGGGCGGTCTCGCGCTCGCCGAGGGAGGCGATCTGCCCCTCCACGCCGACGATGTCCCGTTCCATCCTGGAGGCGGTGTCACGTGCCCGGTCGAGCTCCGCTCGGGCCTGGGCGGCGGCTTCCGAGCACTCGCTGCGTTCCTGGTCGGAGGAGGTGGTGGCCTCCTCGGCCTCGGCACTGCTGCTGGCGAGTTCCGCCAGGTCGCCATCGAGCGCATCCAGGCGGGTGGCGAGGCTCTCGACGGAACTGGTCAGCTCCTCGATCCGCTTCTCGTCCTGTTGGAGTTGCTGGTTGGCCTCGTCGAGATTCCTCCGGGTCATCTCGCAGCGCTGCCGAGCCTGTTGTTCGTTGCTGGTGAGCTCGAGTCGGCGTTGTTCGAGCGCGTGCTGTTCCTGCTGAACCTGGTGCTTCGCGATCTCGGCGGTCTGCTTGACGTCCTCGAGCTCGGTGACCGCGGTCATGACCTCGTCGCGTTCGGTGGTGACCTCGCTGAGTCGGCTGGTCAGTCCGTGCAGGCGTTCGTGCAGGTCGTGGAACCGTTCGAGGAAGATGCCCTCGAGGAGTGACCGTCTGCGTCCGTCGAAGTCGGAGAACTTCTGCGCCTTCTCCGCCTGACCCCGAACGATCCTGAGTCGACGCTCGGTGTTCGAGAGCTGCTCCCTGACCAGGAGCAGGTTGCGTTCGGCATGTTCGAGCTTGCGTGCGGCCTCGACCTTGCGCGTGCGGAACTTGGCGACGCCTGCCGCCTCCTCGAGGATCGCCCGACGTTCGATCGGATTGGCAAGCAGCATCGCGTCGACCTTGCCCTGCTCGATGATCGAGTAGGCGTTGGTGCCGATGCCGGTGTCGAGGAAGAGTTCCTTGATGTCCCGGAGTCGAACCTTGTTGCCGTTGATCAGGTATTCGCTCTTGCCGTCGCTGAACAGTCGGCGGGTGACGTCGACCTCCTCGGTGTCCACGCCCAGGGCGCGCCGCTTGACGGACCGGACACCACCGGACTGTTCCTCCTCCTCGAAGACCTTGACGGGGTTCTCGAAGGTGAGGGTGACCGAGGCGCCGCCCATCGGTTTCCTGGAGGCGCTGCCCGCGAAGATGACGTCCATCATCGCGCTGCCGCGGAGGCTCTTCGCGCTGCGTTCGCCGAGGACCCACTTGATCGCGTCCACCACGTTGCTCTTGCCGCAACCGTTGGGGCCGACGACGCCGATGATCGGCTCGTTGAAGTGGAACTCCGTGTGGTCGGCGAAGCTCTTGAAACCTGAAAGTGTCAGCTTGGCAAGCCGCATGGGCTCGACCTCCTGTCGACCGGTGTCCTGCACCGGGCCTGGCGGCGGCGACCGTCCCTTGATCGCCGGAACTCTGAAACGGGCTCCAGCCCGAATCGGGAGAAACTACCTGGGTACAGTATCGCGAGGTATGCCCTGCCCTTCAAGGCCGGTTCTGGACGGTCTTGAAAGGTCCGTGGCATTCGGGTCCCCGGGCCGCGTCGGCTGGTAGTCGGCAGGGGGGTCCGGGCTGTCGAATTCCGGTCTCGAGATCCGCTCGTCATCCGTCTCGTTGGCGATGATCATCGCCAGGACCCGGTCCTGCTCGGCCTTGAAGTCGGCCGGGACATAGCCCGATCTCCAGAGCTCGTGGATCGCGCTGATCGTCTCGCCGTAGCCCAGGTCGAGGCCGGGGGAGGGGTCGTCCACGCTGGTCTGGTGGGCGAGGAAGGTGATGAAGTCCGGGAGCTCTTCCGGGGCCAGGATGATCGTCGCCCTCGAACTCGTGTCCGGCCTGTAGAAGACCTGGAGCTTGTCGTCCTCTTCGGAATCCCGCTTCATCAGGAGGCGGCCTTCCCAGGTGTTGAGGGTCAGCGGGTTCGCCAGTTCGACGGCGCTCCCGAACACCGCGATCCTCGGCTGTCCGGTCTGGGAGATGTAGATCATCGGGTAGCTGCAGGCGATCTGGTTCAGCAGGAACTTCCCGTCGACCGTGGCCTCCTGGATGATCGGATCCCGGCGCTCCAGCATCGATTCGAACGTCGCGAGCCTGATGTCGACGTCCTCATCCTCGAGCAGCCTTCTCAGGCCGATGTCGATGCGGGGATTGACCCCCATCCTGCCGAGGTGCTGGATCGCGAGGAGGCGGCGCTTCTTGCTGGAGGACTTCTCCGCGAGGTCGAGCAGGTGCGGCACGACCAGGGCATCGTCCAGGTGGGCTCCGGCGCTCAGTGCGGCGAATCGTGGTGATTCCTCGGGGTGGTCGTACAGATCCTGGATCATCGGGACCGCCTTCGGTCCCAGTGCGCACCAGCGCCAGCGTGCCGAAGGCGCGTTGACGGGGTTCGCCAGAAGTCCTCGCCTGACGACCTGTGACGTGGCATCCACCTGACCCACCATCAGTGAGGTGTGGCGCAGCAGCTGCATGAAGCGTTCCGTCTCCTCCGCATGGGAAGGGGGGATCGTGATCACGAGCGAATCGCCGCTCTCGCCTCGGGCGGTGTCGTCCGACTGGCCCGGTTCGCGGGGGAAGTTGCTGTTGATCGCCTGCTGGACGGTCATCGCACGGGCATGACTGGTCGTTGCAAGGCGCAGCTTGACCGGCATGTCCTCCTTGGTCTTGCCACCCTGGAGGATGCGGCCGCTCAGCCGGTTGACCGCATCACTCTGGGTCGAGCCCGGTCTGATGAACGGATTGATGAAGATCGGTCCGCTCGCCGTGGCGAGGGGGAAGGCCTGCTTCGAGCCGGAGGCGAGGGCGCCCGGTCTGAGATCGGTGGTGTAGAGACGGCCGCTCTCGAGGCTGGTGGTGCTCGAGCCCGGCAGGACGAACACCCGGACGTCGAACGTGGACCCCTTGGTGGCACCTGGGGGAATGACCCCTTCGACCACGACCACCGCGGTATCCAGTGAGTCGATCATCCCCTCGGGCGAGAGGTGGCCCCAGCCGATGCTGGAATCGCCGACTCCGCGTCGAGACATCTCCGCAAGCATCATCGCCCGGACGTTCGCCGGGACCAGTCTGCTTCCGGTTCCCTTGAGCCCCACGACCAGGCCGTAGCCTCGGACCACGGTGGGCTGGAAGCCGGTCAGCACGCCTTCGCTGGCGACCGTGCCACGCAGGATCGGGTCCACTTCGTGGTTGAAATTGGTCTTCCCGATCCGACTGGGCTTGGGCTGCTTCGTCGCCCGCTCGAGGAACAGGTCCTGGCAGCCTGTCATCAGGAGGATGGCAGCGGCCATGGCGATCAGCAGCAGGGGGGTTCGGAGTGTGCGGGTCATCATTGCCATCGTATCTGCTTCATGTACCACGGTTTTGGTCAGAGTATCCCGATCATGCGATTCGGACAATGTTCCTGTCGGCGACCCTTGATGGGGGGATGTGAGAGCGCTTCCTCCCGGCCTCAGGCTCGACCGACCACGGCCGAGCCTGGCCCGCCTCGACCGTGGTGCCTGTAGGCTGGACCACCTCAAGGAGGTGTCCCATGACACAACGGACCGAAAATCGCATCTGGCGCGCCCTCTTCCTCACCGCGATCGTCGGTGTGGGCATCGCCGCCACCGCTCGTGATGCCTCGAACGGTGAGTGGGTCGGCGTGTGCACGAAGAACAACAACTTCTTCGCACTCCGTTCCGACGGCAATCTCTATCGAGCCGCTCCGGTTCCCGGGTCCTCGGTCCAGCGATGGGCGTTCGACAGGGAACCCGAGGTCACGGGTCGTCCCTGACCGACACCACCGGATCGGGCTCGGTTCGTCTGACACTGCCTGTTCACCGATTCCCGGGGAATCGGCGTTGTTCCGTGCGAGGTTCCCTCAGGCGGCTGCCGGGGGCGGCGTCCACTTGGCGGATCCTAAGCCGAGGATGCAGGTGAAGATCGGGGCCAGGAAGATCAGCCCAAGGACGGTGCCGACGCCACGCCCGAACCGTTCGGCCACACCGATACAGATCAGGATGCTGATGACGATGTTGACCACGGGGACGAGCAGGAGGATGCCCCACCAGTTGGGCTTGCCTGCGACCTGCGGGATGAAGAAGAGATGCACCAGCGGGATGAGGGCGAGGATGCCCGGGATGCCGGCCTTGCTGAACATCTTCCAGAGGCCGATCAGCATGATCAGCACGATGATCAGGTAGATGAGGAGGAAGATGAGCGCGCCTCCGAGTGCCGCGGCGGAGGCGACGACTTCGCCGTTGCTCATGCCCTGGAGGTTGTTGGAATCGGCCTGCATCAACATGGCGTGCAACATGGTCTGCATGGGAGGAAATCCTCTGGATTGGGGTGTCATCGGCGGAACACGAATGGGCGCTACTGGACTCGAACCAGTGACCTTTCCGGTGTAAGCGGAATGCTCTAGCCAACTGAGCTAAGCGCCCTGGTCATCGGTAGCGTACCCACTCCGACGTCATGTTGGCGAATGGTCGCCTTGTCACCTCGGCAAGGATCTAGAATGTCGAACATGCCCAGGCAAGAAAGGCAGCCCCCGGATCCGGCGTCGATCGCGACACTTCGTCGTCGCATCGGTGGTTGCCCGGCTCGGGAACGTGAGCAGCTCGGGCGCTGGCTTCGGCGTCTCCAGAAACGATCCAGGTCGGGTCAGCCCATCGATCGTTCCCTCTCGAAGCTCGAGTCCGCGCTGGGCGAGGCGGAGGCGGTGCTTGCCGCCCGCGCGGCGGTCTCGGGTAGAGCCCTCGACTATCCGCCCGAACTTCCGGTCAGTGCGCGTCGGTCGGAGATCGCCGCGGCGATCGAGGCCAACCAGGTGGTCGTGGTGTGCGGTGAGACCGGTTCCGGCAAGACCACCCAGCTGCCGAAGATCTGCCTCGAACTCGGTCGTGGCGTCGGGGGTCGCATCGGCCATACCCAGCCACGTCGCCTGGCGGCTCGAAGCGTCGCGGAACGGATCGCTTCGGAGGTCGGCTCCGAGGTCGGAGGCATGGTCGGGTGGCAGGTCCGCTTCACCAAGGAGACCAGCAGTCGTACCGCGATCAAGCTGATGACCGACGGGATCCTGCTCGCCGAGACGGAACACGACCCGGATCTCCTGGCCTACGACACGATCATCGTGGACGAGGCGCACGAGCGTTCGCTGAACATCGACTTCCTGCTCGGCTACCTGAGGAATCTCCTGCCACGAAGGCCCGATCTCAAGGTCATCGTGACGAGTGCGACGATCGATGCCGAACGCTTCAGCGAGCACTTCGGTGGTTGCCCGGTCATCGAGGTCTCCGGACGGACCCATCCGGTCGAGATCAGATGGCGTCCGGTCGATGTCGAGGAGAACGACGAGGAGGATCCCTCCCTCAAGTCGGGCATCGAGCATGCGGTCCGGGAGCTGCTCGACGAGCATGATGAGGGTGACATCCTGGTGTTTCTCTCGGGTGAACGCGAGATACGCGAGACGATGGAACATCTCGAGGGT
>JAKVBQ010000008.1:0-16442 GCA_022447205.1 Phycisphaerales bacterium | reverse complement strand
GGGGGCATTCAATGGGCGCGTCGAGTTGCTGCCGCTCTATGCACGACTCTCCAACGAGGAACAGCAGCGGATCTTCAAGGTCGGTGATGGGCGTCGTGTCGTCCTGGCGACCAATGTCGCGGAGACGTCGCTGACGGTCCCTGGCATACGGGCGGTGGTCGATACCGGGCTGGCCCGCATCTCGAGATACAGCGCGCGCTCCCGGGTCCAGCGCCTGCCGATCGAGCAGATCTCCCAGGCCTCCGCGACGCAACGTTCCGGACGTTGCGGTCGTCTCGGGCCCGGCACCTGCATCCGCCTCTATTCAGAGGAGACCTTCCAGGCGAGCGAGGCCTGGACCCAGCCGGAGATCCTGCGTTCGAACCTTGCCAGTGTGATCCTCAGGATGCTTGCGCTCGGTCTGGGAGACATCGACTCCTTCCCATTTCTGGAGCGGCCGTCAGGTCGCATGATCGAGGAGGGCTGGGCGACCCTCTATGAGCTGGGCGCGGTGGAACGCGATCGGTCACTGACCGACGTCGGTCGTGCCCTGGCCCGCTTGCCGATCGATCCTCGGATCGGGCGGATGCTGGTGGCATCCGTCGAGGAGCGTTGTCTGGCGGAGATGCTGGTCGTCGCCAGCGTCCTCTCCACCCAGGATCCCCGACTTCGTCCCTTCGGCGGGGAACAGGCGGCGGATTTCGCTCATGCCCCATGGCGTGACGAGAAGAGCGACTTCGTCGGCTTCCTGAACGTCTGGCATGACTTTCGAGAGCACCTGGCCGAACATGGATCGAGTGCCACCCGCCGTTGGTGTCACGAACGGTTCCTTTCCTGGATCCGGATGCGGGAATGGGTCGACACCTGGCGCCAGTTGCGCGATCTCGCCCGGGATGTCTTCGAGGTCCGCATCGACCGTGACACCGTGCGTCGCCCTCGTGACGGGGGCTGGGGTGCGTTGCATCGTTCGATCCTGTCCGGACTCGTCTCGAACCTCGGCCAGCTCGGGGAGGAGGGGTTGTACGAGACGTCATCCGGTGGTGGGTACGCGATTCATCCCTCCTCGGGGCTCCTGCATCGGAAGCCACGGTGGATCATCGCCGCGGAACTGGTCGAGACCACGCGACGCTACGGTCGCATCTGCGCGAAGATCCGTGGAGAGTGGGTGGAACGTGTCGCACCGCACCTTGTCCGGAGCGAGTACGAGGAACCGCACTACCTCCATGATTCGGGGCAGGTGGCGGCTTGGGAACGCGTGCATTACGGCACACTCGTCGTCGTGCCGAAGAGGCGGGTGCCCTACGGTCCGATCGACGGCGTCGTCGCGAGGGACGTCTTCATCCACGAGGCCCTGGTGGGGGAGAAGCTGCGAACGCGTGCGCCGTTCCTCGCGAAGAACATCGAGTTGAGGCGGCACATCGAGGCACTCGAGGAGAAGGGGCGTCGTCGTGACCTCCTGGTCGGGACGGAGGCCCGGTTCTCGTTCTACGACGCACGTGTTCCCGCCGAGATCCACAGTGCGCCCGACTTCGCGCGATGGCGGTCGCGTGCCACCCGATCCGATCCGGATCTGTTGGGGATGCATGAATCCGATCTCATGAGGTCCACCCACGAGGAACTTGACCGCACCGCCTTTCCCGATTCGATCATGCAGGGGGGGACGTGTCTCAAGTACCGCTACCGACACGAGCCGGGGGCCGACCTCGACGGCATTGCGATCGAGGTGCCGCTCGCCGGGCTTGGTCAGCTCGACGTGGCCTCACTCGACTGGCTGGTGCCGGGGATGCTCGCCGAGAAGATCGAAGTCCTGCTCCGGGCGATGCCCAAGCGCCTGAGGACCCGGTTCAGTCCGATGAAGGAGACCGCCGAGGGCGCCGCCGAAGCACTCGAGCATGGCAAGGGTGATCTCTTCATCGTCCTGGCGACGCATCTCTCCCGAGTCGGCGGGATTCCCGTCCATTCGTCGGATTTCGATCGGGAGCGGATTCCGGAACACCTTCGAATGCGAGTGATCCTTCGAGACGACCAGGGGGTCGAACTCGACGACTCCCGTGACGTCGCCGCACTGATCGAACGCCACCGAGCCTCGGCACGCGATGCGTTCCGGAAGCGATTGCAGGAGAGTGCCGGTGAACTCGAGCTGACGGGATTGCATGAGCCGCCCGATCAACCATTGCCCTCGATGGTGGAGCTGCCCTCCGCGTCCGGCATCCTGCACGCCTGGCCGGCTCTGGTCGACGAAGGAGCGACGATCGGCGTGCGTCTTCTCGATTCGGAGCGAACCGCTCGGCTTCATCATCGTGGTGGCGTGCTTCGGGGGCTCTTCCTGCTCGCGGGCGAGGCCCTTGCCGGCCACCTCGACTGGTTGCTTGATGGTCGCTCCATCGAACTCGCCTACGCACCACTCGGGGATGCCGGAGCAGTTCGATCACAGATCGAACTGCTCGTCATCGATGCGGTCTTCCTCGAAGGACGGGAGGCGACCTGGTCATTGCGTGATGTACAAGCCCTGGAGGTGCGATACGACCAGGGATTCCCCGAGCTCGCGGCTCGGGCCGAGCGCGTGGTCGACACCATCGAGCAGGCACTGCAGCTTCGCAACCGACTCCTCGTGGCGCTCGAGCGCAACGTCCCCACGGGCTGGGTGGAGTCGGTCCGAGACATTCGCCGCGAGGTCGAAGGCCTGTTCCCGGCCGAATTCTCCGTCCCCGGCTGGCATCGGATCCGGGAGGTGCCCAGGCGACTCCAGGCGCTCGAGCGGCGACTGCAACGCCTTGCCGAGAAGGGGCCTCAACGGGATGAACAGGACCGCGAGACCCTCTCGCCATGGATCCAGAGGCTCGAAGTGGCTCGACGACTTCATCCAGGGCATGCGGCCTTCGTCGCGTACGAGCATGCGGTCGATGAACTTCGGATCCACCTCTCCGCGCCCGCTCTCGCCGGTCCCGGTGCAGCCAGTCCACGGAAGCTGCAGGCGGCCTGGGACCAGGTTCGTGCCCTCGATCCCGCCGAACTCGCCGCACTGCCATGATCACCCCGTGCCGTGCGGTCCGATCCTCAGGAACCGGACTCTCTGGTGGTGATCCGTTCCGCCATGGCCTTCAGCCACGAGCGTTCCGGCATCGTCCAGGGCCTGAACTTCTCCATCGTTCCCTGCTCCTCGCTGAAGAGGAGTGCACGATTGAAGCCCAGGCGGCTCGCCGCGGGTGAATCGATCAGGGTGCTCGAATCGGTCGCGCCGATCTGGAAGAGTGCGCGTTGGTCGAACTCGCCGATGCCCTGTCGGTCGAAGCACCGTTGCAGGGAGGTGACCGTGTCGCACCAGGTGATCACGTGCACCCCGTGGATCGGGCCCTCGCGGAGGATCGTCGCGAGCACCTTGTCCGGTGTCGGCGGCTTGTCGTCCTCGTCCAACGAGTAGCCGAAGTCGTCCTCGCTCCTGCGGAGGCTGCGGAATCGCTGCAGCCCGTGGATGAGGAGGAAACTGGCGGGTGCGTCGGTGATCGCACCGTCGACGCGTCGTGCGAGCTCGGTGCCCACGGCAAGGATCGCCTCGTCCGCCTCACGGAAGTTTGGAATCGTGCAGTGATGGGGGAGTGCCTCTGCGAGCTCGGTGATCATGCCGTGGGCGGGGTCGTCGGCCGGGGAGCCGTCGAGCACCGTGAACGATGCCTGGTCGCTGCGATACTGGCTGGCGAGTGAGAGCAACGTGCCAGTACTCAGAGCCATGGCGGAGTCGTCGCTCTGGCCGAGGATCAGGAGGTTCGTCGCGGCCTGTCTTCGGAAGCGGGTCGCGGTCGGATCCTTGATGGCGACCGCCTCGCCGAGCCAGGCACTGGGGGCCACGGGAAGCTCGGTCGGGCGGTTTTCGATCGCCTCTGCGAGCACGCTCGCTTCGGCGAGCGACGCCGGACGACTGCCTTCGAAGACGATGGTGTCGATGGGATGCCCTCGTTCGTTCGCCAGCTCCTCGACCCGTCCGAGTCTCCTGTCACGGACCTCCTCGTCGAGCCAGCAGACCTGGAAGGGACTGTTGCCTTCAAGCAGACCGCTCTGGTCGTTGTAGATCGCTTCGCCCGGACGCGAGAGCAGTCGTGCCGCGCTGTTGTCGTCGGAGAGGATGATCTGGGAGTCGTTCTCCGAGCACTGGAGGGCGACCCTGACACCCATCTGTCCCATCGTGCTTCGGGCCAGGGAGTAGGCGCCGGCAAGGGTCTGGGAACCGAGGACGATGTGGATGCCGAATGCACGACCCTGCCTGACGAGGCGATCGAGAAGGAGCGACGCGTCCTGCGCGATCTTGTCGTCCTCCACGAAGAGTTCCTGGAATTCATCGACGATCAGGAGCACTCGCGGCATCGGCTCGGGGTGACCGCTGTTGCGATAGCCCGGGATGTCCTGGACACCGAGGGTCCTGAACAGGTCACCTCGTTGCTTCAGCACGTCGTCAAGGCCGCGAAGGACGCTCAATCCGAACTCGCGATCGCTCTCCACGGCGACCGCCCTGGCGTGGGGGAGCCGGTGGGTCGCGTACGTCTTGAATTCGACACCCTTCTTGAAGTCGACGAGCCAGAACTCGACCTCGTCCGGCGAATACCAGCAGGCAAGGTTCGTGATGAGGGCGTGGAGGAGCGTGGACTTGCCCGAACCGGTCTTGCCGGCGATGAGGGCATGTTGTGCGGTGCCCACGCCGAGGACCATCTGCTGGAGCTTGGTCGCACCGCTTCGGCCGAGACTGACCGTCAGCTTCTTCTCGCTTGATGCGGTCCAGTACTCCTCATCGTCGGGGGCGATGACGTCGAACGGCACCTCGACCCTGCCCGCCTGGATCGACGCGGCACCGACCTTGTTGGCGATCTCGGTCACCAGTTCGTCCGGCGGTGCCGGGTCGGGAGTGAGCGGCAGTGACTTCAGCGAACCATGCTCGAGCGACCAGCTGCCGTCGACGTGGGCCGTGGTCACGCTGGTGTTGCGGAGCGTGGCGATGTCGAGTGCCTCGGGCATCTCGCGCCTCGTGTCCCGGATCACGATCGTGTAGACACCGCAGCGTGGGCCGCTGGTCGCGATCGCGGCGAGTCGCTTCGCGGCGACGTCGGTGAAGTTGGCGGGGAAGTCGCAGACCACGAGGAAGCGGAGGGGTTCCGCGATCTCTCCGGCCGCCTCGTTGTAGTCGATGATCGACTTGAACTCGTTGCGCAGGTACTTCTGGATCACCGTCTCCATGTGCTCGGTGAGATCGAGAAGCCTCTGCTCGATGTGCCTGGCCTCGGTCCAGATCCGGTCGTTGACCAGCTGTTCATCGTGGTCCGCGAGATGCATGAACCCCGCAAACGGTTCCCCGAGGCCGACGGGGTCGACGATCGTGAACCTGATCTTGCCCGGGGGCATGGTGGCGATCAGCCGAAGCATCAGGCTCTTGGCGAGATCGATCCCGGAACGACGTCCTTCGTGGTCGCACTCGATGAGCAACGAGCAGGGATCGGGGAAGCCGACGAAGGCGGGCAGTTCGAGCCGCGGGGGCATGTCCACCTTGAACGCTTCCTCCTCGGGGAGGGCATGCTCGATGCTGGAGAGATCGAGGTCCAGCGAACCGAATCGAATCAATTCCGGAAACACGTCTCGGGGGCGCCAGTCCTTCCACGCCTCGTCCTTGAAGTCCGGATGAAGCGCAACGGACTTCGACGTGAGGGCGTCGATGGTCGCATGCGATCGACGCATGTTCGTGTGCCAGGTCCGGTGGATGTCTTCCTGTTCGGACTCGTAGGTGTCCGCGATCTCCTGCATGCGCGCCTTGTGCCGTTCGTGTTCCCCGGAAAGCGACTCGCCATGTTCCCGTACGGTCGACGTGGTGGTGGTCTCCAGGGTCTGCTCGGCATCGTCGATCAACATGTCCCGGTGCGACTCGAGTGCGCTCCTCTTCTTCGGGGCCCTCGATTCGAGATCCTCGAGAAGGGACTCGCGTTCCTCCTCCGCCGCCTTGATCATCGGCGGGTACTTCTCCTCGGCCAGGGCGATCTCCCGGTCACGGTTCCTGACCAGTTCGTCCTGAAGGCGGGATCGTTCCGCCTGTGCACGTTCGAGGATCAGTTCCGTCGCGGACCTGGCTCCGGTGATCGCACGGATGAACCTGCCCCAGGGATCACTGACCTGTCGTGCGGCGATCGTCCACCCGATCACGAGAAGCACGATGCAGACGATGAGCCCCGCGATCGAACCGATCACGATCGGCTGTGAGGATTCCATCCCGCCCTGGTAGGCGATTCCCGCTCCGGCACCGAGTCCGGCGAGGAACAGGAGTGCCACGAAGGGGACACCTCCCCTGAAGATCCTCGCGAACTTCAGGGCGCGCAGGGCGGCCAGTCCCTCGGTGGCATTCGCCGTCGCATTCGCAAGGGCCGTCAACGGATCCTGCTCGAGGTGCGTTCGATCCTCCTCGGAGATGATGCCGGCCGGCACCGAGGCTCGCTGGCGGTACTGTCTCATCTCCCGCCTTGCGAACTCCTCGAGCTCGTCGATCTCCTGCAGGCGGGTGTCGATCTGGCCGCGCAGCTCCTCGAACTCCCGGCGTGGCTTCTGTTCGTTCGCATCAAAGACGGTCTCCGCCAGCCAGAGCTTCTCGTCGTACCTCTTCTTCAACGACTTGATCGTCTTGTCCGCGCGCTCGAGGATCCTCTTGCGCCGGGTCTCGTACTCGTCCTCCAGGGACGCGAGCTTGCCACCCGACTCCTTTCTTGCTTCCTCGATCGCCCGCTCGTGCGCCGATTTCGCACCCTCGATCCCTTCGGTGTTGCGCTGTTCGATTGCATCAAGATCCGTGCCGTGCCGCTCCTCCTCGTTGGCGGTGTCCACGCGAAGCCTGCGGCTCGATTCCTCGTGCCGTTCGGCCCTGTTCGATGCGGATTGGGTGATCGTCCTCACCGCATGCTCGATCGCATCGACCGGGTTCGTGTTTTCGGGCTCTTCCGTGGTCACCGCGCTGCATGCTCCGGTAGGTGGGGGGTGTTCAGTCGTCTCCGCAGTCGCGCTGCATGATCCTCAGCACGTCCTGGATCGTGTCGAGCGCGTTGAGGGCCGAGCGGACCTTCGCCTCGAAGGGGATGAGATGGTTCTTCTCGATGGCCCGACTCGCGGGATCGTTCCATTTCTGGGTCGCTTCGGTCCACCTGATCCTGAGATCGCGGGAGGCCGAAGTGAGCTTCACCTTTGCGGTGGCGACACTCATGTTCGTTCCTCCCCGGGGTTCGGTTCCGTGTCGTCATTCGTGGCCGAAGTGTCGAGCTCCTCCGTGACGGCCCGGTTCATGCCTGCGCGCTTGTCGTCTTCCTCGATCAGCCGGTTGATCTCGTCCTGAGCCCCGCTTTCGCCCCTGACGTAGGCTTCGAGATTCTGAAGCATCCGGTCGAGGGTGGCAAGCGCAACCGGCACGTTCCGTTCGGCCACCGTCGAGAGGCCCTGGACGTGTCCCTTGTAGATCGCGTACTCCTGTTCGAGCCGGTTGCGCCAGCGACGGCAGGCGCGGTGTCGGTCCTCTGCGTTGCGCAGGCGTTTCTTGGCCCGATCGAGTGCGACCTTCTCGTCGACCACCGAAGGACGTCCGTCCTTCGCTGATCCCTGCATCTGCTTGCGGAAGAGTGCGCTCTTCGCGGTCGCGACCTCCTCGTTCCGGACCTGGATCTGTCGCTTCCAGTGATGGAGACGATCCCGCTCGAGCCATCCGATGGCACGTTCGATCTCACTGTCGGCCTCGAGGAGACCGATCTTGATGGCATCACCGAAGTCCGCGAGCCCTGCCTTGAAACGCTCGATCGCGGTGATGTCGAGTATTCGTGCGGATTGCTCGCTGCTCATCGTTGTTGCAGGTAGTCCTCAAGACGTTGCGCCTTGCGCAGCAGGAATGGGATCTGGGTCTCGGACACCTTCAGGAACCGCTTCAGCACCTTCATGGTCTGGTCGAACTCCTCGGCGAACTTGGCGTGTTCCTGGTCCCGCCAGGTCGTCTCGAGGGAGCCGAACCTGGATTGCAGCGACGACATGTGGCCCTGCACCTCGCTGTTGAACTTCTTGAGGTCGCCTGCGAAGCGGCGGAGTTCGCCGGGATCTGCAACTGCCTTGGCCATGTGGTGCTCCAACGGGATCCTGGGTACCCGCACAGTGTAGCCCTTCGGGCGACACGGGGCACCACTTCATGCCCGAACTCGCCTCGTTGAGTGGTATGGTGCGGCCATTCCACGACCATTGGAGGATCCGGCATGCAGAATCTGAACCTGATCGCAGGCTCATGGTGTCCCGCCGATTCCGGAGGGACCTTCCCGGTCCTGGACCCGGCGGATGACGGCCTTGTCGCGGAGGTTCCCGAGTGTGGCATCGCCGAGACCCGCAGGGCGATCGAGGCCGCACATGCCGCGCATCCGCCGTTTCTTGCACGACCGGCTGCCGAACGCGTCGACATGCTGCGGAGGCTCTCCGCCCTCATGGATGATCGAGTCGACGAACTCGCCTCGATCCTGACCTCGGAACAGGGCAAGCCGCTGGCCGAGGCACGCGGTGAGATCGCGTATGCGCGAAGTTACCTCGATGGTGCAGCCTGGGAAGCGGAACGCATGGCGATGGTCGAGGAGCTCGATCCCGAGCGAACCGGCAAGGCCATCCTCGTGAGGCGTGCCGCGGTCGGTGCGACGGCCGCGATCACGCCATGGAACTTCCCGATCGCGATGCTCACCAAGAAGGTCGGCCCCGCGTTCGCGATGGGCTGCACCATGGTGTTGAAACCCGCCGAGCACACGCCGTTGAGCGCCCTTGCCTTCGGAGAACTCTGCATCGAGGCCGGTGTTCCTGACGGCGTCATGAACATCGTCACCGGTTCCCCCGAGGTGATCGGGGAGGAGCTGATGGGCAATCCCCTGATCCGGAAGGTGTCCTTCACCGGATCGACGGAAGTCGGCCGGATCCTGGTCCGGGGCGCGAGTCGGAATCTTCCGCGACTGGCACTGGAACTCGGCGGACACGCACCGTTCATCGTCCTCGAGGATGCCGATGTCGAACTCGCGGTGGCCGGTGCGATGTCCTGCAAGTTCCGCAACGCCGGTCAGGCCTGCATCTCGGCCAACCGTTTCCTGGTCCACGAGGCGGTCCATGATCGGTTCGTGGAGCGACTCGTCGAAGCCGCCGGTCGGCTGGTCGTCGGACGCGGCACCGACGACGGGGTCGACATCGGCCCGGTGATCGATGACGCCTCGATGGCGAAGATCGACCGACATGTCCGAGATGCCCTGGATCGAGGCGCCCGTTGCGAACTGGGCGGCGGGCATGTCCATATCGACGGGCTCACCGATCGGTTTCACGAACCGACGGTGCTCACCGGCTGCACGCCGGAGATGCTCTGCTTCAGGGAGGAGACGTTCGGTCCGGTCTGTCCGGTCATGGCCTTCTCCGAGATCGAGGAGGCGATCAGGATCGCCAATGATTCGCCGTTCGGACTCGCGGGGTATCTCTGGACGTCCGATCGAGACGCCGCCATCAGGCTCGCACCCCGTCTCGAGGTGGGCGTCGTCGGCATCAACGATCCCTCGCCGGTCACCACCTACACCCCGTTCGGCGGGATGAAGCAGTCGGGCTGGGGTCGTGAGGGCGGGCGAGCCGGTCTCGAGGAGTACGTGCCGCTGCAGACGATCTCGATCGGACCGACGAACTGACCCGGGAAGAAAAGGAGCGCGTGGCTCGGCCACGCGCTCCGAAGGCGGTCAGGTCATCGACGTTCCCGGGAGTCACTCATCGGTTCCGCCGACGAAGCTCGAGAGTCTCTGGCGTCGTACCGGATGCTGGAGCTTGCGGATGGCCTTCGACTCGACCTGGCGGACGCGTTCGCGAGTCACCTTGAAGATGCGGCCGACCTCCTCGAGGGTGTAGGTGTAGCCGTCCCCGATGCCGTAGCGAAGCTTGAGGATCTCGCGCTCCCTGTAGGTCAGGGTCTTGAGGACATCGTTGATCCGCTGGCGGAGCATGTCGCTGGTCGCGCTGTCGGAAGGGGATTCCTGGCGCTCGTCCTCGATGAAGTCGCCGAAGTGCGAGTCCTCGCTCTCGCCGACCGGTCGATCCAGGGAGATCGGGTGGCGGGAGATCTTCATGACCCTTCGGGTCTCCTCGATCGGCATCTTCGCCTTGATCGCGATCTCCTCGACGGTCGGCTCTCGTCCGAGTTCCTGGAGCAGGTTCTTCTGGATGTTCCTGAGCTTGGACATCGTCTCGATCATGTGCACCGGGACGCGGATCGTTCGGGCGTGATCCGCGATGGCGCGGGTGATCGCCTGCCTGATCCACCAGGTGGCGTACGTGGAGAACTTGTAGCCACGCTTGTATTCGTACTTGTCGACCGCGCGCATCAGGCCGGTGTTGCCCTCCTGGATGATGTCCAGGAAGGGAAGCCCGCGGTTGCGGTACTTCTTCGCGATCGAGACCACGAGACGGAGGTTGCCGCCCGAGAGGTCGCGCTTGGCCTGTTCGTACTCACCGAAGACCTTCTCGATCCTTCGGGTGCGTTCGGTCAGGTGCTCGAGTTCCTCGGTCACGAGTGACTTCAGGCCCTGCGACTCCTCGCCCATGACGAAGGTGTCCTCGGGGTCGTACCGGTCGGGGAACTTCTCCGCCTTGGCGAGCCTTCGATCGAGTTCCAGCATCTTGCGGTTGATCGACTGCAGCTTGCGCAGCAGGGGTTGGATGCGTCCGGTTCGGATGCAGCACTCCTCGAGAAGGGTCGCGATCTTGCGTCTGCGGGTTTCCATCTCCTCGAGGACCGCGGCTCGACGGTTGTCGGACAGGTCGGTCAGGAGCGTCTCCCAGCAGGTGCGGTTCAGGCTGAGCAGCTTCTTGATCGTCCTCACGTTGTAGGGGATCCGGGCGGCGACCTTCTCCTTGGCGTTCTCTTCCGCGGTGGAGATGCGCATCGTGCGATCGAAGGGAAGGTTGCCCTCGTGGACCAGATCGAGGATCTCGACCGCCTGCTGCGCCGCGTAGTCCGATTCGAGGACCATTCGACGGAAGATCATTCTGGTGGTCTCGATCTTCTTCGCGAGCCGGATCTCCTCCTCCCTGGTGAGCAGGGGGATGGTGCCCATCTGGGTGAGGTACATGCGGATCGGATCGTCGATTCGCTTGGATCCCTGTTCGTTGATCGCCTGCTCGACGACCGCCTGGGCGTCGGCTGCGTCGAGGATCTCCTCTTCGGGAGCCTGCTGTCCTTCGGAGCCTGGAGGCAGCGCGTTCTCGGGGATCGGTGCGCTCTCGGTCTCCTGTTCGGAGTCGTTCTCGCGGGTGACCGATTCGTCATCCTCGAGCATCTGCATCCGGGGAGCACGGGGCGGACGCTTGGGATCGTCCCGCTGGAACTTCAGGTCCGTCTCGAGCGGTGGCCTGAACGACTTCCAGCGGCGTCGTTCCACTTCGATCTCGTCCACCATCCTGATGTTGTTGGCGCGGAAGAGGACGAGGAGTTCGTCCAGCCGGTCGGGATCGACGAAGGCGTCGGGCAGGACGGTGTTCAATTCCTCGTAGCTGACCCAGCCGCGCTTCGCGCCGTGCAGGGCCAGTTCCTGGAGGGATCCGTTGAGTGTGTCGATTGTGACGGTCACGTGTTGCAATCTCCGAGTGTGTTCGATCGAGCAGCTCCGCTCGATCAGCGGGTGTCTCTCATCCGCTTGGATTTCGAGGCAGCGATTCTCATGGGTCGTCTGGGTCTTGGGACGCGGGCAAGCGAGGCCTTGTCCGGCCCACGTTCGATCAGTTGTTCAATGCGACGTTTCAGTTCGACTCCCGGTGGGGCCGCTTCGTCCGTCGACGGGTCGATCTCGAACCGTTCGAGCTGTGCGATCAGCTGCAGGTCGTTGCAGTGGTTCCCGAGGAGTTCCGCGGGTTCGAGATCGGTGTTGTCGAGCAGGTCCTGCCCGAGGCGGTAGAGTTCGGCGGCGAGACTGCCGATGCGGTCGTCCGGTGCATCGAGCAGCAGCTGGCCCACATCCGGGGTCTGGCCTGCATCGAGCGCATCGAGGATCTGGTCGGCGAGGATTCGATGCCCCGGGTCCAGGAACTGGGTGGCAGGGCAGACTTCGCTCGCCGGCAGCATGGTGCCTTCACCCGCGTCGATGCTGGTTCGGGCCAGGGTCGGATCGAAGAGGTAGATCGCAAGGACCCGGCGTTCCGCCTCGCGGTGCCTGCGGCTCAGCTCGGGTGCGGTCGGCTTCGCCTCGAGTTCCGAGAGGCCGTGATCATCGACGAGTGCCCCGAGTTCCGACTCCTCGTTGTCCATGGGCACGCTGGGATCGGCCGGGGCGGCCGGGGTGGCCTCGTCGGAGCGTCGTTCGACCGGCTTGGGGCGCTTGCGTCTTGCCAGGCTGCTCGTCAGTTCCTTCTCCTGGATGCCGGTCAGTGAGGCGATGCGATCGAGGACCAGGTGTCTTCGGACCGCGTCAAGGGTGTCGAAGCCGAGCCCGGCCAGTCGGTCGAGCAGCGATTCGATCGTGTTCTGGCGCTCGGAGATTCCTGCCGAGCCTGTATAGGCCTGCTTGAATCCGCTGACCAGGTGGTCCAGCACGTCCCGGGCGTTGCCCAGTGCGTCCATGAATCGCTGGGGACCATCGTCCATCTTGAGCAGGCCGTCCGGATCCTCGCCATCCGGCAGGGTGCAGATCGCCAGATCGATGCGGGAGCCGAAGAAGATCTCGACGGCTCGATCGGCGGCACGCTGCCCGGCCGTGTCGCCGTCGAAGACCAGCGTGACCCGGTCACAGATCCGCTCGAGGCGACCGGCGTGGTGACGGGTCAGGGCGGTTCCGAGCGTGGCGACGACGTTGGTGATGCCCGCCTGGTGGCAGGCGATCGCATCCGTGTAGCCTTCGACGACGATCGCATGCCGTTCATCGATGATCGACTTCTTGGCCAGGTGGAAGGCGTAGAGCGTCTTCGACTTGTTGAACAGCGGGTTTTCCGGGCTGTTCAGGTACTTCGGTTCGTCGCCCGGCGCGATGGCTCGCCCTCCGAAGGCGATCGGTCGCCCCATCTCGTCGGAGATCGGGAAGATCAGTCGGTTGCGGAAGGTGTCGTACTGCCCGTTGCCTTCCTTGCGCTTCCGGAGCAGGGCGGTCTTGATGAAGGCCTGCAGTGGGATGGGGGGGGTGTCCCCGAGGCGGGCATGCTTCTGGAGCTCGACGACCCTGCCGGCGAGTCCGTCCCAGGCATCCGGTGCCACGCCGATCTTGAACTGCTCGACCATCTCCTCGTTGATGCCGCGCGCCTCGAGGGCGGCCCTCGCGTTCTTGCCGTGTGTCTCGTCGGCGAGATGCCGGCGGTACAGCCGTGCGGCGGCATCGGTGGCGGCCCTCAGTTCCCGCTTGCTGGTTCCGTCGCCTGGTTCCTCGACCATGCCCTGGAGCTCGATGCCCGCTCGATCGGCGAGGGACTGGAGCGCCTCCGGGTAGCTCATCCTGTGGAATTCCATCATGAAGTCGATGGCGCTGCCCGCCTTGCCACAGGCGAAACAGTTGTAGAACGGGCGATCCTTGTGGGTGACCACGTTGAAGGAGGGCTTGGAGTCCTCGTGGAACGGACAGAGACCCACATGTTCACGTCCCTTGGGACGCAACTGCAGGTGTTCACTGATCAGTGCGACGAGGTCGGTGGCCTCGATCACGCGATCCCTGTCCTGATTTCCGAACCGTCGAGCCAAGCCACTGTCCAGTATCGAGCTGGTGCCTCTGGTGGACACCATGCAACGTCGACCTGAATGACAGCCTCGACTGTCATTCCTGACTGGAAAGCACGTCCGGGTGTTCGGGAGAGACACCGCGACCGCGCACATTCCGCCCGTCTTGTCGAACCGATCAGTGGAGGCACGTTCTGGCTGCACGGGTGACCCTGATCGTGACGAGCTGCCTGCTGCAGGAGAACAACGTCACGTAGTGCTCGTGGAGCCTGTACGTTCCTCATCTGGTGGAGTAGGGACCGGATCGAACTGTCGAACGTGTTCGTGTCGAGGGAAGTGCTGTTCCGGCCCCCCCTGGGGCACTCGGAACCGGGTTCTCGACCGAACGTTGAAGCATACCCTCGCATGGGACCCCGTCAACCTGACGACGGGCCTTCTGGCGATTTCAGGCAAAAAACGAGGTTTCTTTCGTGATAAGTTCCCCGGACGTCACCGCGGGGTGGTTCCGGGCGGGGAGACGCCGTCGTCAGTGTGGGGGAGTCAGGCTCAGGCGTCAGCGCCCTGGGCCGCCTGCTTGCGGGTCCAGGTGTACTTCCGCTTCTGGGGCTTCACGACCAGACCCATGCGAATCGCCTTCGCGGAAACCTTGATGCGCTTGGGCGCACCATCCACGACGGCATTGACCGTCTGGATGTTGGGCTTGAACTTCCGCTTGGTGATTGCAGTGATCTTGGTACCGACACCACCGAGGTACTTGGCTCGACCTCGAAGACGCATGCTGTTACCCGAACGGGTGCTCTTACCGGTGAAGTGGCAGACGCGAGGCATCTGGAAACTCCTCGAAAGGTTTCGATCTCTGGATCGCGGAAACGGTGAGCGTAGCGAAAAGAGCCTTCTCGGGCAAGTAGGGGGCCGACTACGCCCCGGATCTCGGGGCGGAAAGCCCTGCCCGGACCAGAAGGGCCTCGAGGCAGCGGGCATCCTCCCCCGTAAAGGCCCCTACGGCATGACTATCGAGGTCCAGAACCCCCAGGGGCCGTTTATCGGTCAGGATCGGAATGACCAGTTCAGAGCGATCCCGCGGGTCACACGCGATGTAGTTGCCGCCCAGGTCGGCGACATCGTGGACGACAAGGGGGGTTCCGCTCTGATGGACCTGCCCACAGGCACCATGCAGCCCGATCGGGCTGCAGGCGGGCCCGCCACGCGCCGGACCGAGGACCAGTCGCTCCTCGACAGGGGTGTCGGGTGCCTCGAAGTAGAAGCCGATCCACGAAACCCCGGTTGTCTTCAGGTGCGGCCAGGCAAGTTCGAGGAAGCGATCCTGACGGGCACGGTCGCTCGGATCACAGCTCGTGTCCAGAGCGCCATGCTCCTCGAGTGTGCGTGTCACATCGAGCCAGCGATGTCCATCAGGTGGGGGCGACATCCGGGCGTGCTCCGATCGGCCGTCGGTCTCGCTCAGGCGCTTTCCTTCTTCTTCCGGATCGGCAGGTCGCAGAGTGCGGTGCCGTTCTGGACCGATTCACCATCGATGATGAACGTCGCGCCTTCGTGTTCGTAGTCGGGCAGGTCGTACATCATGTCGATCATCAGCTCGTCCATGACGGCGCGGAGCGCGCGTGCCCCGGTCTCCCGCTTCAGGGCGCGCTTGGCGATCTCCTCCAGCGCGCAGGTGGTGAACTCGAGGTTCGCCCCTTCGATGCTGAAGAGGTGCTGGAACTGGTCGATGAGGGCGTTCTTCGGCTCGGTGAGGATCCGGACCATCGCCGAGACGTCGAGGGGCATCAGCGGGCAGACGACGGGCAGTCGCCCGACCAGCTCGGGAATGAGGCCGAATTCGAGGACGTCATCCGGGGTGATCTGGGCGAGCAGTTCACGGGTCTCGTCCGCGGTCCCGGTCTCGACGGACTGGGTGGCGAAGCCGATGCGGCTCTTGCCGACCCGTCGTCGGATGATCTCCTCGATCCCGACGAACGAGCCGCCGCAGATGAAGAGGATGTGCGTGGTGTCCATCTGGATGTACTGCTGTTCGGGATGCTTGCGTCCGCCCTGGGGTGGGACGTTGGCGACCGTGCCCTCGAGCATCTTCAGCAGTGACTGCTGGACGCCTTCGCCCGACACGTCGCGGGTGATCGAGACGTTCTGCGAGGTCTTGCCGATCTTGTCGATCTCGTCGATGTAGATGATTCCGCGCTGGGCGTTCTCGAGGTCGTAGTCGGCGGCCTGGAGCAGCTTCAGCAGCAGGTTCTCGACATCCTCGCCGACATAACCGGCTTCGGTGAGCGTGGTCGCGTCGCCGATCGCGAAGGGCACCTTGAGGACCCTGGCGAGCACCTTGGCCAGGAGGGTCTTGCCGGTACCGGTGTTGCCGATCAGCAGGACGTTGCTCTTGTCGAGCTCGACATCGTTCTCCTGCTTCTCCGCCTCGATCAGTCGCTTGTAGTGGTTGTGCACGGCGACCGCGAGGGCCCGCTTGGCCTGGTCCTGCCCGATCACGTACTCATCGAGGAACTCCTTGATCTGACGTGGCGGCGGAACGGTCTGGAAGAGCGGGCGAGCGGCACTGACTCGTCGGCGTTCCTGCTGGAAGATGTTCTGGCAGAGATCCGTGCAGTTGTTGCAGATGTAGACGTCGTTGGGGCCCTCGACCATCGGGCCGACTTCCCGGGAGGTCTTGCCGCAGAAGGAGCAGGTCGTCACGCGGCGGCCCCGGAATCCACTGTCGTCACCGCCATCCCCAGATGAGCCACCGCCGCCATCACCAGAACCG
>JAKVBQ010000079.1 GCA_022447205.1 Phycisphaerales bacterium | reverse complement strand
ACCGAACGCGCGATGGACAGGCCGGACTTCATTTCAACAGGGCCCCCAGGCTGCGAGCAGCTGGTTGAGATCCGCACCATCGACCACCCCGTTGCGATCGAGGTCCGCCCGTGGACTGCCGGATCCCCATGCGCTCAACAGCTCGGTGAGGTCACCGCCATCAACGATCAGGTTCTTGTCCAGATCGCCGAAGCAGTCACTGACATCGCATTCGTCGAGAACACCGTCTCCATCTGAATCGGCCGCTCCATTCGCGATGTCGCAGTTGTCCGGCCTGAGGTTGGCATTGCAGTCGTTTGGAAGGCTGAGGGCAGGCACCATCCTGATCAACCAGCGACCGGGGTAACCGACGGCGGTAACCCGATCCAGGCCTCCGGATTCCGACAGGTTCCCGGCGTTCGCGGAGTCGTAGGCGATCCACGCATCGGGTGATGCCCCGTTCTGGTCCAAGGGGGCGGAGCCCTCCCCGCCGAGCTGTGCGTAGATCACCCCGACAAAGACGAAGTCACCGGGCTCGAACTCGATGGTCTCGGGGAGACGGACTCGATCGAAGGCGTCGTTGCCATCGAGGATGACGGATACCTGACGGGAAACGACCAGGGTCGCGTTCCCAGGGTCTCGATCGCCGTCCTCATCGTGCCAGAGGGCCACCGAGCAAGAACGGTCAGGAGGGATGTCTCCGATGACGTAGTCGATACCGCGGATTCTCTCCCGACCCGCCTCGATCTCGAATCCCTGCAGCCAGATGAGATCCTGCGTCCCGTTGTCGGTGAGGTACACCTCGGCACTGCCATCGCTCACGCCGTAGTAGGCCTCTTCCGGTGTCGGTACCTCGCACTCGTCCGGGATCAGGTTGTTGTTGCAGTTGGCGGAGAACCCGGAAGAGATGTCGATCTCGTCCGGTATGCGGTTGCCATTGCAGTCGGTATCGCATTCGTCCGGTTGGCCGTTGTTGTTGCGATCAAGCGAGGTCCCGCGAGCCACGTCCATCGGATCAAGGGCGAGATTCTCGTTGCAGTCCGGTTCATCGCCGGCGAGGATCGCGCAGATGTCGGCGATGCCATCGCCGTCCCAGTCGAGCTCGCATTCATCAGGAATCTGATCACCATCGCAGTCGGGCGCACCCGCCTGGATGTCGAGGATGTCAGAGATACCGTTGCCGTTGCAGTCGTCGTCGAACTCGTAGGCTCCGCGGTCGAGAGCGGGCGGCGGATTCAGGTCCGCGGGGATCTGATCCTCGACCACCGTGGCGTTCACGAAGCGCGGCCTGCCGGAGAGATCCAGGGAGATGCGTTCGGTGACATCACCATCCCGATCGAGATCATAGATGTCCGCAGGAAGGTAGAAGTGGTTCCCGGAATCGATCGCGGAGGAGAACACCTGTGGCTCGGTGGCCTCACCGGAATCCTCAAGTTCCGGATGCAGGACGTGGTTGTTCTCGCCGAGAAAACCCTCCCATGCAACGACCGACCAGTTGTAGGTCGGGGGACCCTCCGGCGGGAAATAGGCGTGCTCGGTGAAGGGATACTCGATCCAACCGCCTCCGGTGTTGCCCCAGACGATGCAGTTGTCGAGCCGACAGACGCCTCGGTAGTCCATGATCGCGGACCCGGAGACGATGTTGGTCGGAAAGACGGTCTCGCCCACCCGGTTGCCGAAGAACGTGCAGTTGATGAAGTGGCCGCCGTTGGCATAGACCTCGATCGCACCGCCGCTGCCGCCGGACTCGTTGCTTCGGAACCGACAGTTCACGAAGGTCGCCTTGCAGTCGTACCAGTTGATCGCACCACCGCGTGCGCTCGCGGTGTTGCCTCGGAAGTCGCAGTTCACGAAGAGGCCTTCGCCGTCATAGAGGTAGATCGCGCCACCATCGCCCGCGTGCGCCTGATTCCCGATGAATCGGCAGTTGATGAAGATCGGGTTCGCCTCGTAGTTCTCCCAGGCGCCACCCTGCCAGTCGCGACCTCCGGTGATCAGGAAGCCGTCCAGCAGCAGGTCCCCCATCGGCCACCCGTACCCACCCCTCAGGACCCGACACTGATACTGCCCGTCGAGGATGCACTCGTTCGCGATCGGATCTCGGTCCTGCCAGTCGGTCTCGTCGCCGGTGAAGCCGCCGTAGATTGGAATACCCTGGACAAGCTCGAAGGGTTCGCCATTGCATCGATAGGTGCCTGCCGCGACCCAGATCTCGGTGATGGCATCGTTCTCCCGTGCAACGGTCAGCCCACCGCGCAGGTTTCGCTTGGCGGTCGCCCACGAGAGACCGTCACCACCATCGGGCGCGTCGTTGCGGACGTAGGCGACATCCGCACAGGCGACGCCAGAGGCGAAGACCAGAACGAAGCAGGCGCCCAGGCAGCCGCGCATCGT
>JAKVBQ010000078.1 GCA_022447205.1 Phycisphaerales bacterium | reverse complement strand
TCCTCGTCCGTGGCGTAGATCAGCTGGGGCTCCGCGACGCGGGCGAGGATCGGATCGACGTCGCCGTTGGTGTAGCCGAACTCGATGGCCCAGTAGTCGTAGGGGCCGATGGTGACCATGGTGTAGTCGCCCTGGACGGAGTTCTCATCGGAGTTGATGTTCACCGGCATGTAGTCCATGACCGAGCCGGCCTGCGCCCTGCCCATGAACTCCTCGGTGTTGATCTCCTCGAGGCTGTAGATGGTCGACGCCTTGAAGTTGTGACGAAGACCGAGGGTGTGTCCGACCTCGTGCATGATCACGTCACGCAGCAGTGGTCCGATGAAGTACTCGGGTACGCCGTCCAGTTCCTGGACCGGAGGCTCGTTCGAGCCGTCGTCATCGCCGTTGTCATCGCCGTCGCCCCCGTCGTTGCCCCTGGGGCCCTTGGGCCCTGGGACCTCTGCCCTGCTGCAGGAACAGGTCGGGGTTCAGTCGGAACATGGCGACGTCCATGGCACGGACGGCGCAGTGCTGACAGGATCCGTTGACCTGGCTGATGCGGTGCACGAGTCCGTCGTACTCGTCGTCACCGAGCAGTGTCGGATCGGATTCGAAGGCGGGGTGGCCGGTCGTGGTGCGGGTGGCACGCTCGATCGCGAGTTCCTGCAGCACGGTCTCACGCATGGACGGATCGACGAGCCGGACACGGGGGTCCCACTCGGGACGCTCCTCGAGCCACTTCATCGTGAGCGGGCCGAAGTTCTCCATGGCGGTCTGGGGGACGAGTTTCTCCCACGTCCGGACCCAGCCGGTGATGAAGCCCTCATCCATGACGATGTCGGCGTCGAGGATCTGGCCGGTCTTGGGGTGCACGCGGCTGGGGCCGATTGCAAAGCCCATGCCGGAGTTCGTCCACAGGATGAAGTTGTAGCGTGCATCCTCCGGATCCTTCTCCATGTGCGCGCCGGTCATCTCGTCCTGCTGGTACACCTCGATGGCGTTGACGATGCCGACCTTCTCAAAGGCCTTGTTCCATTCCAGAACACCGTCACGGACCCAGCGGCGGTAGCGCACGGGCGTGGTGTGCTCGATGTAGAACACGATCGGTTCCTTGGGAGGACTCATCTGGAGTGAGGGGTCCGCCTTCTGGAGGTGCCATCGGTTGATGTACCGGACATAGGGCGTCTCCTCGGAGGCGTTGCCGATGTCGCGGTGGCTCGTGATGAAGTAGCCGATCCGCTCGTCCGCTTCGCGCGGGCGGTACCCGGTGTTCTCCGGGATCTCGGCCAGGGAGTAGTAGATGGTGCCGAAGCGACCGCTGCTCAGCGGCATCTCGAACGCCAGTTCGACATTCTTCGGGAAGGACTTGGCCTTGACCGTCTTGGCGAGTCGGGTGTTCGCACCGCTCGTCCGACCTCCGAAGAAGCTCGTAGAGCGGCTGAGGAACAGATCCGACAGATTGATGACCGGGCCGCCGCCGGGCCCCATCGTGAGGATGGGGACGTCGAGGATCACCCGATCGGTGTAGACGCGCTTGTAGCCGCTCTTGGACTGGGCATCACCGGTCGAACGCGTGGCGAAGTTCGGCTCGACCAGGGCGAGTCGCTTGCCGAACCGCTTCCAGTAGGCGTACATGTCGCCGGTCTGGACGCCGGAGGTCGAGATGCCGCCCTTGATCGTGTAGGCGAGGAAGATCTTCTGCTTCGTGAAGTTGCGGGGAAGTTCCGCGAGCAGGTCGCCGTCCTTGTCCCGGTACAGCGTGTACATCCCGGGGTTGCCGTCGGCGGAGGAGATCACCTTGGAGTAGTCCTTCGTGACGTCCTCGAACTTCGGGAAGTCGGCTTTGGAAGATCCACCGCTCGGGCCACCGCCCGGGCCAGCGCCGGGTCGGGCGATCGTGGGATCGTCCTGGGCCGATGCTCCGGGTGCGAGTGCGAAGAGGGTGCCGGCCATGACGACCAGAAGCGTGCCTGCGAGGGAACGATGCTTGAACATGGGGTTCGACTCCTTGGGGATGCTGTCCAAACCAGTGAACCCCCGATCCTAGTGACTACGCCCGATTCATGGCGAAAAAACAGGGGTTCGAAGCCCAGAATCCGGTCCTGAACCCTCACAGGGGGCTTCAGCGGCGTGAAATGAACACCGGCCCGCCCCACGGAGGGAGCGAGCCGGTGCGATGCAATCATGCCCACGGGTGCTCAGGGGCAGGTTGCGGAGATGGTGTTGCCGCCCAGATCCATCCAGGCTCCGTTGATGTTCACGGCGGTGTTGTTGCAGAACAGGCTGTTGCGGATTCGCGAGGCCGACGTGGGGTCGGTGGTCAGTCCGCCCCCGGAGGTGGCGGCCGCCCAGGACTGGTTGTTACGGACCTTGCAGTCCGTGACCATGAGGTTGGAGTTGAGCTCGTTGAGCATTGCTCCGCCCTCGTTGGCGGCGTTGTTCTCGAGAATGCTGAAGGCGATCTTCATGGCGCTGCTGTCGGTCATGTACAGGGC
>JAKVBQ010000077.1 GCA_022447205.1 Phycisphaerales bacterium | reverse complement strand
TGGCAGAACAAGCAGTTTCTCGGTCGCGGCGAGTTCACCCTCGAGTTCGGCGACTACGAGTTGGCCATCACTGTGCCCGACACCTTCGTCGTGACGGCGACCGGTGAACTGCAAAACGAGAGCGAGGTGCTGACGGCGGAGCAGCGGAAACGGCTCAAGGAAGCCCGCACCGCCGAGCAACCTGTCTTGGTGATCACGCCCGAGGAGGCGTTGGCCAACGAATCACGCGAGGCGACCGGCGAGCGTACGTGGCGATTTAGTTCCAAGAACGTCCGCGACGTCGCCTGGGCGGCATCACCCAAGTTCGCATGGGATGCCTGGGGCGTTGCCGTGCCCGGCACGGATCAGACCACCATGGCCATGTCCTTCTTCCCCAACGAGGGTGAGCCACTGTGGTCCCGCTATTCGACGCAGGCGGTCGCGCACACGGTCGAGGTGTTCTCCGAGGTCGCCACGCCGTATCCGTATCCGGTCGCCATCTCGGTCAACGGACCGGTCGGGGGCATGGAATACCCGATGATCTGCTTCAACGGTCCACGTCCGGAAGAGGACGGCACCTACACCGAGCGCACCAAGTACGGCCTGATCTCCGTGATCATCCACGAAGTCGGGCACAACTGGTTCCCGATGATCATCAACTCCGACGAGCGGCAGTGGACGTGGATGGACGAGGGGCTCAACACCTTCGCCCAGTTCCTGGCGCAGGAGCGGTGGGAAGAGGAGTACCCGTCACGCCGCGGCGAACCCGACGGCATCACCGGGTACATGACGTCCTACGGTCAGGTGCCGATCATGACCAACAGCGAATCGATCTTGCAGTTCGGCAACAACGCCTACGCCAAGCCGGCGGTGGCGATGAACGTGCTGCGGGAGACCGTGCTCGGCCGTGAACTCTTCGACCACGCCTTCCGCACCTATTGCCGGCGATGGGAGTTCCGTCGTCCGGAGCCCGCCGATCTGTTTCGGACGATGGAGGACGCCAGCGGCGTCGATCTTGACTGGTTCTGGCGTGGGTGGTTCTACACCACTGATCATGTCGACATCGCGGTGGAGAACGTGACCCGCTACACGCCCAAGACAATGAATCCCGACACCGACAAGGCGATCGACCAGGCAGAACGCGATGCCGAGCCGAAGTCGATGACGCAGCTCCGCAACGCGGGCATGCCGGTCCGAACGGATCAGTATCCGGACCTGCTGGACTTCTACAACGAGTTCGATGAGCTGGAAGTCACGCCGGCCGATCGGCGGCGGTACGAATCGTTCCTCAACAGTCTTGAGCACGATGAGGATGAACTGCTGGAGCTGGGTTGGACCTTCAACATCGTGACGCTTCGCAATATCGGTGGCATTCCGATGCCGGTTCCGATTGAACTGACGTTTGAGGATGGCACGAGCGAACGCGTCGTGCTGCCGGCCGAGTTCTGGTCACAGAACAAGGACCGGGTCAGCAAACTGTTCGTGACCGAGCAGCCAATCGTGCAGGTGGAGGTCGATCCGAATCTGCAGATCGCCGATGCCTATCGTTCGAATAACACCTACCCGCAGGTCATCGAGGATGAGCGGTTCGGTCTGAGCAAGTCGTCGCCCCGTCGCAATCCAATGCAGCGATCACGTACCGAAACCGCCCGCGACAGGGCGTCGGTGTCCGTGGTCGAATTGACCTCGGGGCTGCCCGAGCGATGGCTCGCGATGGATGGAGGTTCTCCGGTCGAGCAGGCCGATGCGCTGCTCGCCGACGCAGGCGATCTGACGGATCCATGGGGGGCCCCGATGACGGTCGAGTTCTCCGCCGCGGCGGAGCGGGCCGATGAGCCCTCCGAGACGGAATTCGCCCGGGTTCGCAGCATCGGTCCCGATGGCGAGCCTGGAACCGAGGATGATCTGGTCTGGGTGATCTACCTCGACGGTTCGATCGCCGACAAGGATTGACTCGGTAGAATGGACGATCCGCGGCCGATGGAGGCCGCCAGTACAGAGAAGCAAGGAGCATGACATGGCGATTCGACTTGGAGACGTGGCCCCGGATTTCACGCAGGACTCGACCGAGGGCACCATCAACTTTCATGACTGGGCCGGCGACAGCTGGGTCGTGCTCTTCTCGCACCCCAAGGACTACACCCCGGTCTGCACGACCGAACTGGGAACGGTCGCCAAGCTCAAGGGCGAGTTCGACAAGCGGAACGTCAAGTGCATGGGCCTGAGCGTGGATCCGATCGACGATCATCACGGTTGGGCCAAGGACATCGAGGAGACGCAGGGGATGGCCCTCAACTTCCCGTTGCTGGCCGACGCCGACCGCAGTGTCTCCAACGCGTACGACATGATCCATCCGAACGCCGACGACACGCTCACGGTTCGGAGCGTCTTCATCATCGATGCCAACAAGAAGGTTCGACTCACGCTCACGTATCCGGCGAGCACCGGGCGGAACTTCGATGAACTGCTTCGCGTCATCGATTCACTGCAGTTGACCGATCA
>JAKVBQ010000076.1 GCA_022447205.1 Phycisphaerales bacterium | reverse complement strand
GCGACCGATCGATGGACGACTTCCGGAACGACATCGTCCGCAAGAGGCTCGAGCAGGGATGCTGCATCGATTGACCGGCTCGATGCGATGCCTGCCCGACTTTCTCGTGATCGGAGCCCAGAAGTCCGGCACCACGTCACTTGCCGACTATCTGGGTCGGAACCCGGGCGTCTGGTTCGCTCCCTGCAAGGAATGCAATCACTTCAGCGGCCCGCAACGACCGGCGAACGCCTACCGCGGATTCTTCCCCACTCGACGACGCAGGCGCATCATGGAAGAACGCCATGGTGGTCCGATCCTGCTCGGCGAAGGAACGCCCTACGACCTCTTCCATCCCAGAGCTGCGGAAGCTGCCTTCGGGCTTCTTCCGGATGCAAGACTGCTGATACTCCTGAGGAATCCGATCGATCGCGCGCACTCCCACTATCGGCACTGCGTTCGTCTCGGACTCGAGACCCTGTCCTTCGAGGAGGCACTCGCCGCGGAAGGGACCAGGCTCGAGGGGGAGGAGGAGCGGCTGCGCCGAGATCCCCGCGCGGTGAGCGACTACCACCGACACTATTCATACGTCGCGCGCGGGTTGTACGCACGCCAGCTGGAACGCTGGCTGAAGTGGTATCCGCGCGAACAGGTCCAGGTCACGATCTCGGAGGCGCTGTTCGGGAATCCCGAACCGGCCCTCGCTCGAATCGAGGAATTTCTCCGACTCGCCCCCGGAGACGCCGGCGGACTCAGGCAACTCAACCGGGGCACGGTCGAGGAACCCTTTCCAGACCGGATCCGAGAGGGCCTGCGATCCGTGTATCGTGAAGAGAATCGGCGACTGGCGGAGATGCTCGAAGTCCGGCTTCCGTGGGATGATGAAGGGGAACACACATGACGTCAGCGACAGGGCTCGAGGATCGGGACGACATGCCAGCACCTGTTCTGCTCATGGGGGCTCCCCGGAGCGGGACGACCTGGCTGCACCGTCTCATGCTCGAGGATCCTCGCTGCTGCGGGATGCAGGAAAGCCACTTCTTCGTCTCGTTCGGAAGCGTGCTCGCTGATTTCGATCGCAAGCTCTCCCTTGAACGTCCGCACGGCCTGGGATGTTCATGGAAGAGGCCCGAACTGGTCCAGGAACTCCGACAGCTGTGGTGGCGAACGATGCGGCCCGCCCTGCAGGCCAGGCCCGGAGCACGGGTGCTCCTCGAGAAGACACCCGATCATGCACTCCACCTTGATGCGATCCATGCGCTCCTCCCGGGGGCGAAGTTCATCCACGTCGTGCGCGACAGCCGGGCGGTCTGTGCATCGCTTCTTGCCGCGAACCGAAGCAGCTGGGGACGGGACTGGGCTCCCGGACATGCCGAGGAGGCGGCCCGCACCTGGAATCGATTCGTGGGAGCCGCGGAGACTTCCGCCTCGAACCTGCCTGACGGCACCTTCCTCAGGGTCCGCTACGAGGATCTGCACGAAGATGCGATCGGAACGCTCGGTGCCATCATGGACTTCATCGGCCTCGACCACACCGAGTCGGGACTCGGTGCTGCAGTCGAATCGGTCGAAAGAGCCTCGATTGATCGACCCGGGCACAACCCGTACCCGACGGCGGGTGAACTCGAGGGGAAGGACGTGGTCGAACCCGAGGGCTTCATCCGGAATCGAACCAGCGATGCATGGCGATCGGAACTGAGTCGGCGGCAGGCCGCGCAGGTGTGGAGGACGACCCGCCCGCTCATGGAGACACTGGGCTACGACCGGAACGGGCCGAGGAAGGGATGACCGCAAGGATGAGCGAGTCGACACCCACCGTCACCGTGATCATGATCGTCTTCAATGGAGAGGCACTGATTGGGGAAAGCATCGAAAGCGTGCTCGGCCAGACCTGGAATGACTGGGAGCTCCTGGTGGTCGACGACGGCTCGACGGATCGGACCCGGGACGTGGTCCGGGACCTGGCAGGGCGACATCCGGGGAGGATCCGCCTGGTCACTCATCCGGATGGCGGGAACCACGGGATGAGCGCAAGCCGGAGACACGGTGTGTCCAACTGCTCCAGCCCCTTCCTGATCTTCCTGGATCACGACGACCTCATGCTTCCCGGGGCACTCGAGGAGATGGTCGGGCTCCTCGAGGACCATCCGGATGCCGGAGCGGTGCTGGGTCCCAACCAGCGCTTCTGGTCGGATGCAGACGGAGCGGTCGAGGAGAAGGAGGACGAGACCCAGTTCATCAGCATGGACCTCGATCGCCTCGCGCTGCCGCCCGGCATACTCCCGGTCTTCCTTTCGGACAGCAGCTCCATTCCGATCTCACCCATGATCCGTCGGGAGGCCTACGAGGCATCGGGAGGATACGAGTCCGCGTTCAAGGGCATGTACGAGGACCAGGTCTTCTTCTCGAAGCTCGTCCTCTCGCAGAGGATCTACCTGAGTTCCTCGACATGGATCAGGTATCGACAACATCCGGATTCGTGCGTGGCACGCTCGTTCCAACTGGCGCGGAACGCCGACGATCGGAACCGCTACCTCAACTGGCTCGCAGGTCACATGACGGAATCCGGCATGAAGAACGCCCAGATCGAGACGATCCTTCATCGTGAGCTCCGCAGGAATCGCGACCGGGTCCGTCGGGACCTGCGAAGACGACTCCTGCGCTTGCTTTCAGGGATGCTCCCATTCCGTGTCGGTCAGGGGCGGTCGAGAAAAGCCTCGTAGTCGGTTCCCTCGAAGTGGCGACACAGCTCATCGTGGTTCGTGATCGCATGAACGAGTCGATCGGGCGTGGTCTTCCTCGTCCGTCCGGCGAGCGGGCGCACCGGGACACCGAGGAACTCCTGGACACTCCGCACCACGGCATCCGGATCCGCAAGCATGTCCTCGTAGTGGATCCGGATTCTCTCGAGATCCGTCGACGAGC
>JAKVBQ010000075.1 GCA_022447205.1 Phycisphaerales bacterium | reverse complement strand
AGTCTACAGGTTCTCCGCCTCCTCCTCGCCGGCCAGGTGCCTGAAGAGCTCGCATCGTTCCATCAGTTCGTCCCAGGACCCCATGTCGGTGATCCTGCCTGAGTCAAGGACGATGATCCTGTTGCAGAACCGCACCGTCGAGAGTCGGTGGGCGATGACGATGACGGTCCGGTCCTCCGCTGCATCCCTGATGCCGTCCATGACCCTTCGCTCGGTCTGTGAATCGAGGGCGCTTGTTGCTTCGTCAAGGAAGAGGACCGGGGGGTTCCTGTAGATTGCTCGTGCGATACCGAGTCGCTGAACCTGCCCGCCACTGAGTCTGATGCCACGTTCCCCGATTCTCGTGTCATAACCTTCTCGGAGTTCATTCTCGATGAACGTATCGAGTCCGGCCACACGTGCGGCGTGGCGCACCTTTTCGTGGTCGACCAGTTCCCGGGGGATGCCGAAGGTGATGTTGCTGGTGATGGTGTCGTCGCTGAGGAAGATCCCTTGCGGGACGTACCCGACGTTCTTCTGCCATCCTCGGACGTTCTTCGCCGTGATCTCACTGTCGTCGACCAGCATCGAGCCACTGCTGGGCAGGAGCAGTCCGAGCAGGATGTCCACCATGGTGGTCTTGCCCGATCCAGTGGGCCCCACGATCGCCACCGACTCCCCGCACTTGATCTCGAGATCAATTCCGCTCAGAACGGGTCGCGTGCTGGCCGAATAGTCGAACGACATGTCCCTGAGGGTCACACCCGTCTTCATCTCGATCGCGGCGACGTCGTCGTCACGGGTCATGGCCTTTCTTGCCGCTTCGAGGTCGTCGACGACCACGTCGAGGCTGGCCGTGGAAGACCGGATGTTGGCGACGCTGACGAACACCTGTGAGAGTGACGGCATCAGGCGATACCCGGCGAATGCGAACACCGAGGCGACCGGAATGATGCTGTCGATCGATCCCGTGGTGCTGAGCATGATCAGGAGCAGGGCGAGCATGCCTCCGAATGCAATCGCTTCGAGTATGTACCTCGGAACCCCGGCGATCACCGATCGTCGGGTGTTCATGCGTGCCACGTCCATGCCCGGGGGGACGAACGCATCGACATATGCGGATTCCAGTCCGCCGAGTTTCGCCTCCTTGATTCCGCCGAAGGCCTCGTTCGTGATCCGGTAGCACGTCTCATTGGCTTCAACGATTCGTTCCCCGGCATCCTGCAGCTTCTTCTGGCTGGTGAGGAAGACGATTGCATAGGTTCCGGAGAAGAGGATCCCCATGCCGAGCGAGAGCCACCAGTTGATGTAGAGCAGGAGGAGGATGATCAGCACGATCGATATGCCGCGTGACAGCAGGGTCACCGACGGAAGGATGATGCCCATGATCACCTGGCGGACCTCCTGGTAGATGCCGCGTGTGAAATCCGAACTGTTGCGCTGCAGGAAGAACGGATAGGGCATGCTCAGGTAGGCGGCAAGGAGCCTCCTTGAGATCGAGAAGCTTCTCATCCAGGAGAACCTCGCCTGGGCCCAGAGGCTCATGGCGTTGACGGTGTTCACGATCAGGAACAAAGCGAGGACGAAGACACCGAAGGCGATCAGGAAGGACTTGTCATTCGTGAACCCGAACGTCTCGTAGGCCCATGCCGTGATCCTGGTCGAATGGATCCTCTCGGGATACTCGACGAGTCCCATGAAGGGAAGTATCGAGCCGATCGAGACCACTTCGAGGCAGGCCTGCATGAGCATGAGGACAACCAGCAGGTGAAGTTGCCGGCGCTCGTTCCGTTCCAGGAGTCCGTATGTCTTGGTGAGGAGCCGTTTCATGGTCGTTCCTGCAAAATGCTACCTGATCAAGGCCTGTGGAGGGCGCCGGAGGTTGGCAGCACTCGACTGCCTGGTGGCCCACCCTTCGCGCCGTCTGGCTGGTGCTTTGCGCCATCTTCAGTCAGAATGGAACCATCATCCCGTCTTCAGGCGGTCACTGTCGGCGACACGTCGAACCCTGTCGAGGAACCGATGCCCCCAGTCGAACCAATCAAGAGTCGTCCGATTCGAATCGGCATCCTCGGATGCGGTCGCATATCAGCCAACCACTTCAAGTCGATCGAGGCCCATGCCGATGATCTCGAGCTCGTCGCGGTCTGCGACGACGATCCCGTGAAGCTGGCGGCGGCGGTCTCCGAGCACGGTGTCACCGGACATGCCTCGCTTGAGGCGATGCTCGATGCCGGGAATCTCGACGTCGTCTCGATCTGCACTCCGAGCGGCCAGCACTGCCAGCAGGCCCAGGCGATCGCGCGTCGAGGCGTGCACGTCATGACCGAGAAGCCCATGGCCACCCGCTGGCGCGACGGACTCGACATGGTCCAGGCCTGCGATGAGAGCGGCGTCCATCTCTTCGTGATCAAGCAGAACCGCCGAAACGCCACCCTGCAGATGCTCAAGCGAGCGGTCGATCAGAAGCGTTTCGGCAGGATCCACATGGTCCACATCAACGTCTTCTGGACGCGACCGCAGGAATACTACGACTCCTCCCGCTGGCGCGGCACGTGGGAGCTTGACGGCGGGGCGTTCATGAACCAGGCCAGCCACTACGTCGATCTCATCGAGTGGCTGATCGGGCCGGTCGCCGACGTCCACGCGATGACGGGGACGCTCGCCAGGGACATCGAGGTCGAGGACAGCGGTGTTCTCAACATCCGATGGCGTTCCGGAGCCCTTGGTTCGATGGCGGTGACGATGCTCACCTACCCGAAGAACTACGAGGGTTCGATCACGATCCTCGGTGAGAAGGGCACCGTCCGGGTTGGCGGAGTCGCGGTCAACCAGATCGAGCACTGGGAGTTCGAGGACGAGCATCCCGACGATGCCTCGATCGCCGACGCGAGCTACGAGACGACCTCGGTGTACGGTTTCGGCCATCCTCTCTACTACCGGAACGTGATCGACGTGCTTCGCGGCGAGGCTGATCCGGATACCGATGGTCGTGACGGCCTGAAGTCCCTCGAGGTGCTGATCGCAGCCTATCTTTCCGCGCGTGACGGGCAGACCGTCTCCCTGCCCCTGGAGTACTGAATT
>JAKVBQ010000074.1 GCA_022447205.1 Phycisphaerales bacterium | reverse complement strand
TGTAGATCTCGCCGTTGTAGCTCAGCACGAACCGGCCGTTCGAACCGACCATCGGCTGGTGGGCGGCATCCGTGAGATCGATGATCGCGAGACGACGGTGACCGAGTCCCATGCAGCCGTCGACGTGGAAACCCTCGCCGTCCGGACCACGGTGCGAGACGGCGTCGGCCATGCGGCGAAGCATCACGGGAGACGCAGCCGCACCGTTCAGGTGGAAGATGCCGGCGATGCCGCACATCAGTCGAGGCCTCTCAGGCAGTCGACGACATGGGCGTAGTCCTCGGCATCCATCCGGTTGTGCAGGGGAATCGCCATGGTGTTCGCCGCACAGTCATGGGCACCGGGGAAGTCATCCGGCTCGAGGCCGAAGCGCTCGCGATAGAAACCCAGTTCATGGACGGCATGCGTGCCCGGCCGGGTGGCGACACCACGGTCGTTGAGCTTCGCCATGATGTCGTTGCGCGTGTGCGGCGCCGAAGCGGGATCCACCCGGGTGACGAACGCCTGCCAGGCATGGCGACCCTCGGCGGGAATCCGCGGCATCTGCAGCCAGTCGAGTCCTTCGAGTTCGGAACAGTAGTGTTCCGCCCACTTCTGACGCTCCTCGATGAAGCCCTCGAGCTTCCCGAGCTGGACCAGCCCCATGGCGCCCTGCAGGTCGGTCATCCGGTAGTTGAACCCGAGCATGTTGAACTCAGGCAGTCGCCAGGGACTCGGGCCGTGATGACGCTGTTCCTCGGAGATCTCCGCACCGTGGTTGCGCATCTTGTCCATCTTCTCCGCCAGCTCGGGATGCACGGTGGTGACCATGCCGCCCTCCCCGGTGGTGATCGACTTCCTGGGATGGAAAGAGAAGGACGCGACATCGCCGAGCCCTCCTGCCGGAGTCCCCTTGTAGGACGCACCCGAGGCGCACGCGGCATCCTCGATCACATGAACGCCGTCAGGCAGGACCGCCCGGATCGCATCCATGTCGGCGCACAGTCCGAAGAGGTGCACGGGAATGATCGCCTTCGTCCGTTCCGTGACCTTGCGTGCCACGTCCTCGGGGTCGATGTTGTTGGTCGCCGGATCCACGTCGACGAAGACCGGCGTCGCACCGCAGTAGAGGACGACGTTCGCGGTGGCGATCCAGGTGAAGGCGGGAATGATCACTTCATCGCCCGGACCGACTCCGAGCCCGGCAAGGGCCAGGTGCAGTCCGGTGGTGCATGAGGTGACCGCGAGGGCATGAGGCACCTGGTGCATCTCGGCGAACAGCTTCTCGAATGCCGCGACCTTCGGACCCTGCGTGACCCAGCCGCTCAGGATCGACTCCCGTACCGCCTCGCACTCCTCTTCGCCGGTGGACGGAAGCGAGATGTGGATCTTGCGTTCGGTCATGGTGGTCCGGTCGTTCATGCAGGCAGCCCGACGGCACGACGGCGCGCCTCGGTCTCCGCCTTGTGACTGGAACGCCACTCGATCAGTCGGCGAAGCCCCTCGGTGAGGTCGATCTCGGAGGTGAAGCCGATCTCCTCCGACGCACGCTTCGGGCAGCCGATGCGGTTCTTGACCAGGGTGGCCTGACTGCGCTCCGCATACTTGATCGGCTGTTCGCAGCCGGTCAGGTCGATCAGCATCTCGGCGAGGGTCTTCAGCGAGGTACGGGTCCCGGTCCCGACGTTGTAGAAGCGGTCGGAGGTCTCGGCGCGCATCGCACAAAGGTTGGCGAGCGCACAGTCCTCCACCGCGACGAAGTCGAAGGCCTCGGAACCGTCGCCGAGGATGGTCGGGCTGTCGCCCCGGTCGATCGCGTCGAGCATCTTCATGATGACCGCGATGTACGCCCCGTGGTAGTCCTGACGTGGGCCGTAGACGTTCATGTAGCGGAGCCCGACGAAGTCGAGCTCGTATCGATGGTGGAACGCCCTCAGCATCGCCTCTCCGGCGATCTTGGTCGCGCCATAGAAGTTCTGATTGTTGAATGGGTGCTCTTCGTCCATCGGCTCGGAGACCGCGTCACCATAGACCGAAGCGGAGGAGGAGTGGACCAGTCGCTTGACGTCGTTCCTGACGCAGGACTCCATCACGTTGAACGTGCCACGGACGTTCACGTCGAAGGCGCTGCGCGGGTATTCGTGACACTGAAGCAGCCAGAGCGCAGCGAAGTGGAACACCCCGTCCGCGCCCTGGAACGCCGCATCGAGGATGTCGGTCTGCATGATGTCGCCGCCGTCCTCGAAGACCGAGACTCTGGGATCCTTCAAGGCATCCTCGAGGTTCTCCATGCTGCCTCGGACGAAGTTGTCGTAGATCACGACCTCCCCCACGTCCTCGCGCAGCAGTCGGTCCACGGTGTGGGAACCGATCAGCCCCGCGCCGCCGACCACGACGAACTTCTTGCCTTCAATCTGCATCAGCTGCTCCAGAAATGCTTGATGAGGTAGAGGATATGCCGATGCGCTGCCGAACGGCGCTCAAGCCGGGAGAAGTTCCAGCAATTCCCCGTCGAGACGGTAGCGATCACCGGTACGGGGACATGTGAATTCCCCGGTCCCCTGCAGAGGCAGCTCGATCCGCTCCCCGAACCGGCTCATCCAGCCGATCTGGCGACCGGGCACGCCCGCCACCAGCGCGAACGGTGGCACATCCTCACGCACCACGGCCCCGGCGGCGATGAACGCGTGGCGCCCGATCTCCACTCCGCAGATGATCGTGGCGTTGGCACCGATCGTCGCACCACACCGAACCACCGTGTCTCGGTACTCGTCCTTCCGGACCACTTCCGAACGCGGGTTGTAGACGTTGGTGAAGACCATGCTCGGACCGCAGAAGACATCATCCTCGAGGGTCACGTTGTCGTAGACCGAGACGTTGTTCTGAATCTTGACGTTCCGACCGATGAGGACCCGGTTGCCGATGTAGACGTTCTGGCCGAGGGAACATGACGGCCCGATCCGAGCACCGCCCGAGACATGCACCCAGTGCCAGATCCTGGTGCCGTCCCCGATCTGGGCACCTTCAACCTCACCGAGTACTACAGTCCGGATCGACGCTTCATTCTTGGTGCGGTGACCCACTACGCCGAGCCCGACATCTGGGCCTACGAGATCTCACCATATGACTCCGCCGACGCCGAGATGATAGAGACTGCATATCTCAGTATCCGAGACAACGCTTTCTTC
>JAKVBQ010000073.1 GCA_022447205.1 Phycisphaerales bacterium | reverse complement strand
CCATCACCGGCATGACCCTGCCCTTCGTCTCCTATGGTGGATCCAGCCTGGTCACGACCTGGGTCATGGTCGGCCTGGTTCTCAACGTCGCGCTGCGCAGGCCTCGTCCGATGCAGCGCGAAAGCTTCGATTTCGAGGATTGACACCCCGCATGCGCACCCCACCCGACAGTTTTCTCGAATCCGCCGCACACATGGACATCCAGTTCGAGGGTGATGACCTCGATCGCCTCGGACACTGGCTCGAGCTTCTGGTCGCCGGGAACGAACGGATGAACCTGACCCGCATCCTTCACCCGGAGGATGCCTGGCATCGACATGTCCTCGACAGCCTCTCACTGCTTCCGATGATCGCCACCGCTGGTGCCCGAAGCCTCATCGACATCGGATCCGGAGGCGGGGCCCCCGGCATCCCGCTCGCCGTCGTCTGCCCTGAACTCCGGGTCGGACTGGTCGAGACCACCGGCAAGAAGGCGACCTTCCTCGAGGAGACCGTCGGGGTCCTGGGGCTCGAGAACGTCACCGTCTTCAATGATCGAGCGGAGCGACTTGCCGCGCATGGTGAACCACAGCGCGAGGCATGGGACATCGTCACCGCCCGGGCGGTGGGTCGGCTGCCGGTGCTGCTGGAACTCACGGTGCCCTTCGCCAGGGTGGACGGGCACGTGCTGGCGATCAAGGGGGGACAGGCGGACGAGGAGATCGAGGAGGCGCGTGCGGCGCTGCACCGTCTGCACGTCTCGGTGGTCGAGACCGTGCGAACCACCACCGGGACGATCGTGGTCATCGAGAAGCCACGGCCCACCCCGAAGTGCTATCCACGTGGCGCCGGTGAGCCCAAGCGATCGCCGCTTCGCGGCTGACTCGGTGCAACCCGGATCGGATCCGGCCGGAAATCAGGTATCGTCATGACGTCCCGGGTCCGCTGGAGCGGACGACCTCGTCCGAGTGGCGAAGACCGGGACCACGCTTCCTCGAGGAGTTCTGGTGAGCATGGACGCGGTCAACATTCTCTCTTCGGACGGTGCGATCGCACGCAGGTTGTCCGGATACGAGAGTCGGCCTCAGCAGCTCGAGATGACGGCGGCGGTCACGGAAGCGCTTGCATCGCGCGGTCGGCTCCTCGTCGAGGCGGGCACCGGGGTGGGGAAGAGCTTCGCCTACCTCATCCCCGCGATCGAACGTGCCGTGAAGCATGGTGAGCGTGTCGTCCTCTGCACGAACACGATCAGCCTCCAGGAACAGCTCATCGAGAAGGACCTTCCGCTGCTGAACGCGGTGATCCCCGAGGAGTTCTCGGCGGTGCTCGTGAAGGGGCGGGGGAACTACCTCTCCCTGCGGCGGCTGAAGCTCGCCACGGAGCGTGAAGGGCGCCTCCTCACCGACGACGACGAACGGCATTCACTCGCCATGATCGAGGAATGGGCCTACACCACGCGCGACGGTTCCCTTGCGACGCTGCCTCAGCTGCCGCGGCGCGGAGTCTGGGATCTCGCCCAGTCCGATTCCGGCAACTGCATGGGACGAAGCTGCCCGACCTACGACAAGTGCTTCTTCCAGTCGGCACGTCGCCGCATGGAACACGCCCAGATCCTGGTCTGCAACCATGCGTTGTTCTTCAGTGATCTCGCGCTCAGGAGTCGGGGTGGGGGCTTCCTGCCGCACTACCACCAGGTGATCTTCGACGAGGCGCACACCATCGAGGAGATCGCCGCGGAACACTTCGGGGTGCGCTGCGGCGAGGCGGGGGTTCGACACCTGCTCAAGCTGCTCTACCACCGGACCACCGGACGGGGCTACCTGTCCACGCTCGAGGTGCCGCCCGACCACACGCGCCAGCTGGACACCGCGATCGAAGGCGTGCTCACCTGCGGGAGTCGAAGCGATGACCTCTTCGACGCCCTCTACCGATGGAACAGTTCGAATGGTGGGTCCAACGGACGGGTGCATGCCCCCCAGATCGTCGAGGACCGACTTTCGGTGGCCCTGCGGGCGCTGTCGGATCAACTGAAACTGTTGAAGGAGCGCGTGACCCGGGAGGCGGACCAGTTCGAGTTGACCGCCTATGCCCAGCGTGCATCCGCGATCGCAAACGATCTCCAGATGCTGCTCGGGCAGGACATCGAAGGGTGCGTCTACTGGGTCGACGTCGCCCGGGCCAGGCGGAACCGATCCGGACGGGGGAACGTCTCCCTCCGATGCGCGGCTGTCGATGTCGCGCCGATCCTCCGGGAGCACCTGTTCGGCCGGGAACTCGGGGTGGTGATGACTTCCGCGACCCTCGCCAGCGGGGAGGAGGACTTCGCCCACGTGAAGACCCGCCTCGGTTGCGAGGATGCGACCGCGCTCCAGCTGGGCAGTCCGTTCGACCACGCCAGCCAGATGCGGGTGATCGTCGAACCGAGGATGCCGGAACCCAGGTCGTCCGAGTACATCGAATCGCTCTCTGAACACATCCTCTACCACATCCGCCAGACCAACGGCGGTGCCTTCGTCCTCTTCACGAGCTTCACGCACCTCGACCGGGTGGTCGAACGGATCGGTCCGGTCCTCGCCGACGAGGACTATGCGCTCCATGTCCATGGTCGTTCCGGTCCCAGGGGCCATCTGGTGCGTCGCTTCCGCGAAAGCGACCGCAGCGTGCTCTTCGGAACCTCCAGTTTCTGGCAGGGGATCGATGTCAGGGGACGTGCGCTCCGGAACGTGATCGTGACCAGGCTGCCCTTCGACGTTCCGGACCGCCCGCTCGTCCAGGCACGGCATGAACAGATCGAGGCACGTGGTGGTCACCCCTTCATGGAGGATCAGGTGCCCCGGGCGGTCATCCGGTTCAAGCAGGGGGTGGGCCGACTGATTCGCTCGAGTGATGACGAGGGTCGGATCGTGGTCCTCGATCCTCGGATCGTCACCAAGGGGTACGGTCGCAAGTTCATCGATGCCCTGCCCCACGGCGTCCGGGTCGAGCATGGAGACGACGAGTCATCCGACGGGTACGTGCTCGATCCTGATGAGTGGATTCCCTGAACGGAAGCGGGGCGCTCGGCCCAAAACGACAACTCCCCGTCCGAGGACGGGGAGTGCCGGCTTTCGCATTGATGTGAGGGAGTGGGAAGGAAGCTCTTTACGCTCGCCTCCTGCGAGCAAACACGCCGGCAAGGCCCATCAAGGCCAGTGCGCCGGGTGCTGGTACGACGGTGTAGCTGCGGAGTTCTCCAGCTGATGAGGATCCCCCCCAAGAGCCTGAGGTTGAACCGACTGAAGCCAGATCGGTTGCCGGATCTGCGCTGCCACCTCCGGTGGTACCAATATCGAACTTGATCACATCTCCAACGCCAATTCCCATGGCGTTGAGCGAAAACCTGGTCGAGACCGTTGTGCCTGAGAATTCAACCGTCGTGCCGAATGACGATTCAAACCAGTCACCGCCGCCAGCGGAGTATGTAAGGGAGCCACCTCCGTTGTCGACCCAGATGCCCGCGAACGCGTCAATCTTGTTTGCACCCATGTCGACACTCCGGCCCCATGGGTTGTTGAACCCAGAGTTTCCGGAGTCTGCATAGTCGAGGAAGACCATGTACTT
>JAKVBQ010000072.1 GCA_022447205.1 Phycisphaerales bacterium | reverse complement strand
GGTCGGCGGGCGGAGTGGTCGGTTCATGAAGGCGACGCCGCCGAATTCGACCCCGAGGGTTGCACCGTCGCCTTCTACTTCAATCCGTTCGGCCCCGACACGCTTGCCAGCACCCTGGGCCGTCTCGAGGCGGTGTCCAAGCGAGAGGGCCGTGATGTCCGCATCGGGTATCTCCACCTCACGGAGGAGAACGCACGGGTCCTCGAGGCACGTCCCAGCGTGACACCGGTGCGCGTGGTCCATACCCCTGGGTTCCGCCATCCGGTGCACTACTTCACGCTGCGGGGCTGATCAGGTGACGGTCATGCCGCCGTTGACCGCGACGTCCTGACCGGTGATGAAGGAAGCCGCATCGCTGGCGAGGAACGCACAGATGCCACCGACATCCTCGGGGACACCCCAGCGATCGACCGGGATCAAGGCCCGATACTCGTCCTTCGCTTCCTGTGGATCGTCATCGTGTCGTTCCACTGGAATCCATCCGGGGCAGACCATGTTCACGGTGATGCCGAAGGGGGCGAGTTCACCCGACATCGAACGGTTCCATCCGGTCTGGGCGCCCTTCGCGGCGACGTACGCACTGAAGGGGGCGACGCCTCGGCGGAACACTTCGCTGCCGATGTTGATGATCCGACCCCAGCCCTGTTCCTTCAGGTGGGGAAGGATGCGTCGCGTCACCAGGTACGGGCTCTTCACGAAGAAGTCGAGCATCGACTGGTAGAACGCCCAGTCGTACTCCTCGATCGGCTTGAGCGGTTGGTCCGGTGTCGCGTTGAAGACCGCGATGTCGATCGGGCCGAACTTCGTTTCCACTTCGCTGCACAACCTGTCGACCTCCGTCTCGTCGATCACGCTGGCCTTCACGCAGGTCGCCTCGATCCCGATCGACGTCAGCGCCTCGAGCGCGGTGGCTGCGCGGTTTTCATTGTGTGCGAAGTTCAGGACGACCCGCGCACCGGCTTGGCCCATCGCGCGGGCCACGGCGAACCCCAGTCCGGTGGTCGAACCGGTCACCAGCGCAACCCGCCCCTCGAGGGAGTTGGTCGGCATGTCACGAATCTCGGGTCGGCCCAGCATGGTTCAGTCCTCGTCCTGTCCACGCAGCTTCGCGAGGATCGAGACATCCTCGAGCGTGGTGGTGTCCTGGTTGGAATCCCTGCCGGCCGCGATGTCGCGGAGCAGGCGTCTCATGATCTTGCCGGAACGGGTCTTGGGAAGCGCGGGCGTGAAGCGGATCATGTCCGGTTTCGCGATCGCACCGATCTCCTTGCCGACGTGTTCGCGGAGCGTGGCGACCAGGGCATCGTTCTCATCGACACCCGGTCCGAGCGTGACGAAGGCGGCGATCCCGGTGCCCTTGATCTCGTGGGGCATGCCCACAACGGCGGCCTCGACGACGCTGTCGTGCGCGACCAGCGCGCTCTCGACCTCCATCGTGCCGAGTCGGTGGCCGGAGACGTTGATGACGTCGTCGATCCGACCCATGATCCAGAAGTACCCGCGTTCGTCACGGCGAGCGCCGTCACCTGCCGTATACATGCCGTCGACCCGGGACCAGTAGGTCTCGATGAAGCGGTCGCGATCACCGTGGATGCCGCGGAGCATCGACGGCCAGGGCTTCCTGATGACCAGGAGTCCGCCGGTGCCGTGGGGAAGCTCGTCACCGTTCTCGTCGACGATCGCGGCATCGATCCCGAGAGCGGGGAGCGTGCATGAACCCGGCACCGTCGGGGTCGCCGCCGGCTGCGGGGTGATCATGTGTCCACCGGTCTCCGTCTGCCACCAGGTGTCGACGATCGGGCAGCGTTCGCCACCGATCACGCGGTGGTACCACATCCATGCCTCGGGATTGATCGGTTCCCCGACCGTGCCCAGCACCTTCAGGCTGGAGAGGTCGTGTCCGGTCACGTGCTCGTCGCCCCACTTCATGAACGCGCGGATCGCGGTGGGTGCGGTGTAGAACTGCGTGACGCGATGCCGTTCGCAGATGTCCCAGAAGCGGTTCTCGGCGGGGAAGTTCGGCGCGCCTTCGTACATCACGGTCGGGACCCGGTTGGGCAGGCATCCGTAGACGATGTAGCTGTGACCGGTGATCCAGCCGACATCCGCGGTGCACCAGTAGACCTGGTCGTGGCCGGGCTTGAGGTTGAAGGTGTTCCGTGCGGTGTGCGCGGTGTAGACCATGTAGCCGCCGGTGGTGTGGACGATGCCCTTCGGCTTGCCGGTCGAGCCCGAGGTGTAGAGGAGGAAGAGCAGCGCCTCCGAATCCATCGGCTCGCAGGGGCAGTCCTCGTTGGCGGCCTCGACGAGGGACGCCCAGTCCTTGTCACGCGGAGCGTGCATCGTGACATCGTTGTTGCAGCGACGGAGCATCACCACGCTCTCGACGCCGGGCAGGCTTTCGCAGGCCTCGTCGACGTTCGCCTTGAGCGGGACCACCGATCCTCGGCGCCATGAACCGTCGCAGGTCAGGATGACCTTCGAGTCGGCGTCATTGACACGGTCGACGATCGCGGAGGCGCTGAACCCGCCGAAGATCACCGAATGTGCCGCGCCGATCCTCGCGCAGGCGAGCATCGCGATCGCGACCTCCGGCACCATGCCCATGTAGATCGTGACGACGTCGCCTGCACCCACCCCGAGACTCTTCAGCACGTTGCCGAAGCGAGCCGTCTCGCGCTGGAGGTCGGCGTAGGTCAGCGAGAGGACTTCCGGCCCTTGGTCTCCGACCGGTTCGCCCTCCCAGATGATCGCGACCTCGTCGCCATGGCCTTCGGCCACCTGACGGTCGACGCAGTTGTAGGTGATGTTCGTGGTGCCACCGACGAACCACTTCGCATCGGGGCAGTTCCATTCGAGCACGGTCTCGTACGGAGTGAACCAGTGGAATTCGCCGGCCACCTCGTCCCAGTAACGTTCCGGATCGTCGACCGATCGTTGCCAGGCCGCCTGGTAGTGGCTCATGTCGGGAATGATCGCCCCACCGACCGAATCGGAGAACCCCTTCGGCGGATCGAAGACACGGTCTTCCGCGAGGACTGATTCGATGCTGACCTGCTCTTCGTGGCTCATGTCTGCTCCATCCGTGTGGGTGGGAGTTGGATACGAGCCTCAGAGGATAGCGAGGACGTCGACCGGGTTCGTCCTCGTCAGGCGGGTTGTCGTCCAGGCGGGGGCGTCGGGGCCGGATTTCCTGCCTGCCCCGGAGAAGGCATGGAAATCCGGTCCGACGACCTACGGGTCCGATCGGTGCATCCGACCGATGCCGCATGGTGGTGCCCCATCGAACCAAACTACGAAAGATGCGTTGGGAGTGTGCCAACCGAATATGATCAGTTCGTGATGACCACGACAGCAGGGATCGAGTTCATGTCGACCATCCCGTCCGCACCGCCCGTTCTGGTGCGTGCTGCCGACGTGGTCATCGGTCGAGGTGCCGATGCCGACCACGCCATCGACCAGGAGACCCTCTCCCGTCGGCATGCGCGCCTCGTCCGAGGGTCGCATGCCTGGGTCCTGAACGATCTCGAGAGCACGAACGGCACCTTCGTCAACCTGATCAGACTCGAGCCCGGTGAAC
>JAKVBQ010000071.1 GCA_022447205.1 Phycisphaerales bacterium | reverse complement strand
GCCTTTCTCGCGGGTCTTCTCCATGACATCGGCTTCATGATCGCTCTCCAGCACGACCGTGGCCGTCTTGCCCAGGCGTTCTCACTCCTCGAATTCGACGAGGAAGGTGCGCCGGACAGCGAGCTGCTCCTGAAGGAGCGGATGATCTTCGGCGTCGATCATCAGGATCTCGGGGCGGTCCTCTGCGAGAAGTGGAAGTTCCCCAGGACGCTCGTCGCCGCGACCGCCCACCACCACGACCCCACCGAGCTCGAAGGCAACGAGGCGTCGATTCCCTGGATCATCCACGTCGCCGACCGTCATGCAGCATCGCTGGCCGGCGGCTTCCGCATGGATCTTCCGGTCCTCGACGTGAACCCGGCCTCCTACGACGCGATCGGGCTCGGTCCGGTCGCCCTGCAGGAGCTGACGGAATCGCTTCAGGACTGCATCGGGGACATTGAAATGTCGATGGCGGCCTGAGATTCCGCTCCTCGTCGATCGGATTGCCTACCATCAATGCATGTCAGGCAGTTTTCTGGTCGATTTCGATCAACCCATCCCCATCTTTCCGTTGCACTCGGTGGTCCTCTTTCCCCAGACGGTGCAGCCGCTGCACATCTTCGAGCGTCGCTACCGTCAGATGGTCGAGGACAGCACGGCGAACTCGCTCGGCGGGGACTCGGAGGATGGCACTCCGATCGCCCTTGCCGTCCTCGACGTCTCTGATCCGGAAGGTTCGCTCACTGGGGAGCGGCCGGTTCGACCTGTCGTCTGCATCGGCCGGATCCTTCAGGACGAGCGCCTCCCTGACGGACGTCACAACATCCTGATTCACGGGATCTGCAGGGCAAGCATCCGTTCGATCCAGGAACCTGACGGGGAGCGACTCTATCGAACCGCCCTGATGCGCCCCATCGAATCACCTCAGAGCAGCAGCCCTTCTCCAGTGGTTCGGAATGCTTTGCGTCGTCTTCTTTCCGGGGACCGGTTGTCCAGGATGCACGCTTCGGAGGCAGTGCGTTCGTGGATCGACAGGGAGGATGTTCCGATCGAGACCCTGATCGAGATGGCATCCTTCGTGCTCGTGAAGGATGATTCGATCCGCTACCGACTGCTCGAAGAACCGGATCCCAGTGAGCGGGCGCGAATCGTTCACTCCGAACTGGAACGGATCGATCGGCTCGTGATGATCGGGGAACGCCAGTCCTGGCGGAAATGGCCCAGGAATCTCAGTTGGAATTGACTGGCAGGTCCCTGATGGTCCGGTTCTCTTCACCGGCACGGGTGTGCCCTGTGGCATCAAGCTCGGCGTTCCACTTCGCAAGTTCGTCCGCATGAAGCTCGTACAGCCAGGTCGGATCCCCGACGACTCTTGCCGAGAGGATCCAGTCACCCTTCTTTGACTTCAGAAGGGTGTCCGAGCCGTCTTCGATGGTTCCGAACGGGGTGTACTTGAGGTTCCAGTCCGGCTGCGGAGCGACTGTGACGAAGAAACGGGTCGGGTGCGGTTCGAAGTCGTCGAATTCACCCCTGGGTCGGTTGCTCCAGGCCACGATTCCCGATGTGTTGAAGTAGAGCGTCGGGGAGAACTCCTGCGGAAGCTGGTACTTCGGCACCCTTCTCGTCTCGCCCATGGTGCGTGCCACGGTGTTCGCCGCGCTGATCTCCTTGCCGTGGTAGAAGCCGCGCTCGACCAGATTGCAGAAGTTGGTGACCGAGCGGGGGGCGAGGTCCGGTCGGAGTCGGATCTCGAACGCCCCCTTGTCGGTCTGCATTATGACCGAGAGCGGGTTGGGTTCCGCGGTCTTCGGCACGTCGTTCTGGTTCGTCGTACCGCTTCCCTTGTCGCATCCATGGATGGTGAGCACAAGGGTCAGTGTTCCGAGCAGTGTTATTGCGATCTGCAGGTGCTTGTTCATCGGTCGGAGCATAACGAATTGCCGTATCGAGTTGTTGTTCCTGTCGATCTTTTCACGTGAAAGCGGTTGGGGTCCGCCTTGTGATCATCAAACCTTTGGCGATGCGGATCCCTCTGGTTCGAGGATCGAGGCGCCTGCGGCGGCACGACTCACGTGGAACACGGGCTTCCTTGCGAACGCTTCCTCGAACGCCTTCTCGAATGCGTGGGTGATCCCGTCGACGGCATCCGGACGACACAAGGTCACCGTGCAGCCCCCGAAACCACCCCCTGTCATCCGCGAACCGTGGACACCCTTGCCTCGCCAGCCTTCCGCCACGTTCACCAGCAGGTCCAGTTCCGGACATGACACCTCGTAGAGCGAGGCGAGCGACTCATGACTCTCGAACATGAGTGCACCTGCCTCCTCGAGGTCCTTTCGCTCGAGCGCGCGTGCGAATCTCCTGACTCTTTCCGTCTCCTCGACGACGTGTCTCGCCCTTCTGGCGACCTCGTCGGAAAGAGCAGATACCTCGATCGCGTCGACCGTCGCTTCCGAGAGGTAGGAGCCGCCCATCGACTCCAGTGCTTTTTCACAGGCCTCTCTTCTTCTCGAATACGCACCATCATTCAGAGTGTGTCGGACGGTGGTGTCCGTGATGAGGACGATCGCATCTTCCTCGTCGGGCATCTTCACGTGTCGGAGTTCGTTCGTTCTGCAGTCGATCAGGCTCGCGTGTCCTGATCGGGCGGCCGCCGAGACGTACATGTCCATGATGCCGCATGGCGTGCCGGCATGATCGTGTTCCGCCTGTTGTGCCTCCAGAGCGATCTCCAGGGGGTTCGAAGGTGCACCAAGCAGTGTTCGCATGGCGAGGATGACGCCGACCTCGAGTGCCGCACTCGAGCTCAGCCCGCCGCCCATCGGAATCGAACTTGCGATCGTCATGTCCATGGCCGGGATGACATGTCCCTTCGATCGGATCTGCTCGATCGGTCCGATGACGTAGTTGACGAACGAGCCCTTCGAGTCCCTTGGAAGAGCCGGGACGGGTGTGCCGAGATCGATCGTCTCGGTACGTTCCAGATCAACCGAATGAAATCGACTCCCGGTCGTCGATCGACCGTCCTGTCGCGCAAGGGCGATCACCGTCTGGAGCTCGATCGCGATCGGCATCACCATGCCCCCGGCATAATCAACGTGATCCCCGATCAGGTTCACACGCCCCGGAGCACGAACGAGGATCTCGGGTTCCCGTCCGTACAGGCTGCGAAAGGCATGGAGACTTTTTGTCGTGGGATCCGTGCTCACGATTCCGGTGACTCCTCATCGGGAGTCGCGGTGTCGCCATCGCTTCCGGCGGCCTCCTCGCTCTTCTGCAGTGCGGTGGCCTCCTCGATCAGACGTTCCTCCTCAAGCTCCATGAGGCTTCTCTCGATCTGCTCGGCACGACTCCTGGAGCGCTTTGAGAGTTCGAGATCCGAATCGATGCGTGCCTTCAGCGAGGCTTCCAGGTCGAAGATCGAGCGACTGGTCTCGGGGGCATCGCTGCCGAGGATGCCCGCGATGGTCTGCAGGCCGACGATCATCCGCTTGCGCCGCTTTGCCTGCAGCTCCAGGAGTTTCGAGCGTGCAAGAAGCAACCGCGCATCCCGGCCGGCTCCGGAACCGGACTGTTCGATGCCCTCGATCTCGACCTCCTTCGCCGTGATCTCCTCGTCGACCAGCCTGTTCT
>JAKVBQ010000070.1 GCA_022447205.1 Phycisphaerales bacterium | reverse complement strand
CACGTGCCTCCCTGATGAAGCTTCCGTTTCTCAGCAGCGGGGCGATCGGGGCATCAACAGCTTCGGTCTGCTCGACCGTCGCTGCCGGTGCCTCCTGGGCGGCGGCTGGCCCGGTGGCGAGCAGCAGGAGAGATGTCGCTAGGAGGAGCCGCATGAGATCTCCGGAGGAAAGGCCGAGGTGGGATTCGAACCCACGAATAACGGATTTGCAATCCGTCCCCTTAGACCACTTGGGTACTCGGCCGGTCAGGTCGGGCCATCTTTGCAGAGCGCAGGCACATGGTCAATCGGCCAGCGCATGGTCTTCCTGAACTCTCTGTCTCCTCGAAAAGATGCATCGGCAGGGAACCTGCGCGGCTCAAGCCGAAGTTAGGATCTGGCATGATCTTCCCACCCGCGCTGGTCCTTTCCTTGCTCCTCCAGGGGACCCCTGACGTCACCGACACCTCTGCTCCCTCGACCCAGGAGCCCGTGGCCGGCGTTCGACGTGTCATCGAGGATCCCGGCAGTGGAACGACTCGCCCTCCCTTGCTGCGTGAAGGGACCTTCCTGACCGCTGCCATCGGGACGATCGTTCATGACGAGGCGCTTGGAACCTGGACCTTCCGAACCGAGTCCGAGGACCGGACCGGGCGCATGTTCGGCATGCTGCCCTCCCGAGCGCTGGAGGACATGCTTCATGCGCATGAGGCGGATGAGGCAGGGGGGTCCTTCGAGGTCACCGGGCGCATCCTGGTCTATGACGGCATGAACTTCCTGCTGCCTTCGATCGGCACGCCCGTCACCCGGCCGCTTCCGCTTGATACCACACCCGAACAGGAAGCCGAATCCACCGAATCGGAATCGAACGCACCCGCGAACAGTCTTGCCGGTGGTGATGAACTGGTGGCCGATCGACTCGAGGCTCGCCTTCGTGATCGGATCGGTGTTCTCCCCAGGAGTTCCGACCAGGGCCGGGCCGAGGTCGATCCCGACCTCACACTGGGCGAGGGCACCCGGCTGCAGAATCGTCGAGGGTCGATCGTCCGTGACCAGCGCACCGGAACCTGGCGGTTCATCTTCGACGCTCGCGGAGGCGGGTCGGTTGATCCGGCCATGGAGCTGCTCCCATGCCTCCTGCTGGAACGACTTCAGAGGGCCGCCGCGGTCAGCGAGTTGCCGCCTGCGGTGCTGATCAGCGGCGAAGTGACGGCCTTCAACGGCCGGAACTACCTCCTGCCCACGATCTGGCGTCCAACCGGGTCCGGCAGGAACCTCGTTCCCTGACCGGGGAATCCACGGATCCCCGTGCGCTCGATGCGGACTCCCGCTACCCTTGCTCGAATGAGCTATCCAACTGCAACCATCGAGACCGACCGCGGCACGATCACCGTCGAGCTGTGGGACGACGTCGCACCTGAACATGTCCAGAACTTCCTCGCCCTCGCCGGCGACGAGTTCTATGACGGGGTCATCTTCCATCGCATCATCCCGGACTTCGTCATCCAGGGCGGCTGCCCCGACGGGACCGGAACCGGCGGTGGGCCTCGGCGCCTCAAGGCCGAGTTCAACGATCGGGAGCACCATCCCGGCGTGCTGTCCATGGCTCGGTCCACCGATCCTGATTCGGCGAGCTCCCAGTTCTTCATCTGCCTGACCCGGGAACACTGTCGACATCTCGACGGCCAGTACACCGGTTTCGGCAAGGTGACGGACGGCATGGACGTCGTCGAGGCCATCGCCGCCATCGACGTCGACCCCCATTCCGGACGTCCGGAGGGTGACCCGCCTCACATGGTCAAGGTCCGCCCGGTCGAGTGAACACGGACAACGCTGGATCGAGCGCACCATGAACGACGTCCCGATTCGATCGAAGCGCCTGAAGGTCGGTCTGGAGATCCACGTGGAACTCCAGACCAGATCGAAGATGTTCACGCGCACGCCCAACGTGGCGCATCCCGACTTCCAGGACGCACCTCCGAACACCCTCGTCGATCCGGTGGTCGCCGCCCTGCCCGGGACGCTTCCGGTCATGAACAAGGCCGCCGTCGAGATGTCGATGCTGGTCGGGCTCGCGTTGGGCTGCGACATCGCTCGCTACAGCAAGTGGGATCGCAAGAACTACTACTACCCCGACCTGCCCAAGGGGTACCAGATCAGTCAGTACGACCTGCCGCTCTGCCATGACGGAGCATTTCACATCCGATCGGAATCGGGTGAGGATCGTCGGATCGGCATCATCCGCGCCCACCTCGAGGAGGACACCGGGAAGCTCGGACATGAACTGCCCGGTGGTGCACGCTTCGAGGGATCCCTCGTCGACCTGAATCGAGCGGGTACGCCGCTCCTGGAGATCGTCACCCATCCCGACTTCGATCGTGCTGAGGACGTGGTCATCTTCGGCCAGGAACTCCGGGTGCTCTGCCGTTTCCTCGGCGTGACGCAGGGCGTGATGCAGCGCGGGCACATGCGTTTCGAGCCCAACATCAACCTGGAGATGGAACTCGATGACGGGACCACGATCAAGACCCCGATCGTCGAGGTCAAGAACCTGAATTCCTTCCGAGCGGTTCGTGGCGCGATCGAACACGAGTTCAAGCGCCAGGAGAAGGAGTGGCGGGAGACCGGGAAGGTGATGGGCCCCGGCGCGAAGTCGACTCGCGGCTGGGACGATGCGAAACTCGTCACCGTGCTGCAGCGGGAGAAGGAGGATGCGCACGACTACCGCTACTTCCCCGACCCCGATCTCGTGCCTGTCGTGGTGGATGACGCCTGGCTCCAGGAAGTCTCCGCCATGCTTCCGGAGCTCCCGGCCTCACGCCGGGCGAGGTATGTCGAGGAGATGAACCTGCGCGAGAAGGATGCCGCGGTCCTCGTCGAGGAACGGGAGCTTGCGCTCTTCTTCGAAGCGACCGTCGAGGCCGCCTCTTCGGATGGCGCATCGGTCGCGAAGCTTCTCCTCAACCAGTGTGCGAAGCGGGCCAACGAGATCGGTTGCGGGATCCACGAACTCGGCATCACTCCCGAACAGGTCGCCGGGATCATCGGGCTCCGCGAGGCGGATGAGATCGGCGCGCAGTCGATCGATCAACTGATCGCGATGCTGTGCGAGAGTGACGACTCGGCAAGGGACGTCGCGGATCGAGGAGGGATGCTGGTCGTCCTCGATGAATCACAGCTTGACGCATGGTGTGATGATGCCATTGCGGCGAACGAGCAGGCTGCAGAAGACGTGCGCAACGGGAAGATGGCTGCGATCGGCAGGCTGGTCGGTCACGTCATGAAGTCGAGCGGGGGATCCGTCGATGCCAAGGCCGTCCAGGCCAGGCTCCGCGAGAAGCTTTCCGGCTGAAACCTGCCCGGGACACGGGCCTCATTCGGCTTCCGCCTGGAGTTCCGCCTGCAGTGCCCGCGCCTTGCGCACTTCCTCCTGGACCTCGTCCAGGCGTCCAAGTCCGGACAGGACGTCGATCAACTGCTGCCTGAAGATCAACTCCCTCGGTTCGAGTCGAATCGAGTTCCTGAGTGCATCCGCGGCATCGTTGAGCCGGTCCTGTCTTGCGTAGCCGAGGGCAAGGGCGCGATAGGCGAAGGGATTGTCGGGTTCGGCCTCGAGGGTGCGTTCCGTCAGTTCGACACCCTCCGCGAGGTCGAAGGGAGTCTCGG
>JAKVBQ010000007.1 GCA_022447205.1 Phycisphaerales bacterium | reverse complement strand
GCGAAGGTCACCACGCCCGTATGCAGCATCAGGAGCAGGAGGATGGTGGTGCCACCGAGCAGCGTCATTCCGGCGGGACGAAGCCTGCCGCCCTTCTTCAGCTGCCAGGAATGGAACCTGACGTTCTCGATCTTCAGGCAGCACCATGCCTTCCAGCAGATGAAGACCATGACGACGGTGATGCCGCTGGCGAAGAGCAGGGGAATGAGCCCGTAGGCGCCACGCACGCTGAGGAAGCAGACCAGTGCCAGGAGGCCGAAACCGATCTCTTCCGGCCAGGTGAGGTCCCATTTCCTCCTGGGTCCGACTCCGGCGCCCTTGAATGCGGTCGGCTTGCCGAAACCGAAGGAGAGTGCGTCGTTCGGGCAGACGCTCACGCAGTCCATGCATTTCATGCAGCCCGGATCGACGACCATCCCGAAGTCCCGAACCTCCTCGTGCACCCGGACGTTGCTCGTGCACACCGCGGTGCAGTGTCCGCAGTGTTCGCAGTCGTCGTTGACCCTGATGCTCCCGGTGGCAAGCGTGTCGAGTGGCGCGAAGAAGCCTCCATAGGGACACCCGTAGGTGCAGTACCCCTTCATCCCCAGGAGGTAGACGACGAGGAAGCCGCAGACAAGCAGGAAGGGGATCGCGACCATCAGTCCGGGGAAGGTCTGCCAGAAGGTCGTGGTCGTCAGGTGCAGAGTGAATCCTGGCCAGATCAGTTCCGGTCCGAATATCGGTGCGATCACGAACCTGTAGAAGAGCGGCCACACGAACATGTAGAGCGCGAGGATCAACGGCACCAGCATCAGGAGCCGGGAGCGGAACGGTTTCGGCTTGATGCCGAGTCTCCCCAGCAGCTTGGCGCTTCCATCCTGGAGCAGGAGCACGTGGCAGCCCCACCCGCAGAACCAGCGTCCGAGGATCGCGGTGGAGAGGAGCGCCACGCAGAAGAAGATGAAGCCCGCCGTGATCACCCCGTACTTGACGGTTTCCATCGATTCCGACGGCTCGATCGGGGCGATCGTCGTGCCCATGACCAGCCACTGGATGACATGGGCGATGATCAGCAGCTGGACCGTGATCAGCACGCCGAACCGGATCCGTGACATGCGGCTCTTGGCGATCCGCGGAGTGTCGGCAGCAATGTCGCTGCCCATCACGGGAAGGCTGATCTGCGTTGTTTCGTCCTCGGGGGGCATTCCACATCCATGGTAGGGGGTGGCTGGGACCGGAGTCGACCGGAAACAACCTGATAACCACTCTCAACTACTTCGGTGCGATGGGGGTTGCGTCCGTATACTTCAGGGCAGGACCATTCACGACTCCTCCTCAGGCATCATGAGCAAGCGCGACTACTACGAAGTTCTCGGCATCTCGAAGGGCGCAAGCCCCGACGAGATTCGTTCCGCCCACCGGAAGATGGCTCGGAAGTACCACCCGGACATCAACAAGGAGAGCGATGCGTCGGAGCGATTCTCCGAGGTCCAGGAAGCCTACGACGTTCTGTCCGACGAGGAGAAGCGTTCGAGATACGACCGTTTCGGTCATGCGGGCATGGGGGCCTCCGGACCTGCCGGTGGTCCCTCTTCCGCGGGCGGCTCCTGGAGTGACGTCGATCCCGAGACCTTCGACAGCATCTTCGGGGACTTCTTCCGTGGTGGTGGGCAAGGCGGGTTTCAGGGTGCCGGACAGGGGGGCTTCGGTGGTCACGACTTCGGAGGCTTCTCCGGTCGCGGACGACAGGCCGGCCCGCGTCCACGCAAGGGGGCGGATCTCGAGCATGAGATCACCGTTCCCTTCATGACTGCTGCGCTCGGCGGTGTCGAGACCATTCGTCTCGCCGATGCGGATGGGACCGTGCAGTCGATCGAGGTCAAGGTGCCGGCCGGGATCGCCTCCGGGTCGACCCTGCGGGTTCGCGGCAAGGGCCACCCCGGTGCCGCCGGTGGTGATCCCGGGGACCTGCGGTTGAAGGTCAGGATCGCCGCCCACCCCTGGTTCAGGCGGGACGGGCTGGATCTGCTCCTGGACGTGCCGATCTCGATCGCCGAGGCCGCGGTCGGCGCATCCGTGGAGCTCCCCCTCCTGAAGGGCTCTGTGGCCGTCCGGGTGCCGGCAGGGACCTCCAGTGGGGCGAAACTCAGGGTGGGAGGCAAGGGCATCGAGGATGCCAAGGGTGCCCAAGGTGATTTCTTTGCCGTGATCTCGATAACCGCCCCCTCCGATCTGTCCGATGAAGGAAGGCAGGCGGTCGATGCCCTGCACGACCTCCTGCCCGACCCCCGGGCATCCCTCCCCTGGGCGGGATCGGTCGGATCCTGATGTTCGCGAGTGCACTCTGCCGAGTGCAGAGGGAAGGCTTCTCATGACCAAGCAACTCGCACGACCTCGCCCCGGCAGAAAGAGTGACTCCGATCGGACGAAGGTCGTCTTCGTTCGGCAGCCCGTGAAGCAGGTCGCCCAGGAAGCCGACCGGGATCACCTGTTGCGTTGCATCGTCCTCACCTGTTTCCTTGCGCTTGCCCTGACCGCCGTGCTTGCCGCCCTCGGTGCGATCGGCGGAACACTCGGCTTCGAGGACGGGCTCGGCCTGCCTCGTCGCGCAACGGATGTCCCATCGGCGTTCGTCGAAGGCATCGCAATGGTTTCCGCCATGCCGAGTTCGATCCTTCGTTCGGGCGAGGACATGATCCTCCTGCCCTTGCTCGGCCCGTTTTTCGTGGGGGTTCCCGCCGCACTCCTCGCCCTCGCTCGGCCTCGTGTTCCCGGTGCACCACTGCCCGACGCAGGTTCGCGAGCCCTCGCCACCACGGGTGCCGTCTTCGCGATGGCCATCGCCGTCGCAGGGATCATCTGGTCGGTTCTGGCCTGGCGAGTCGATGTCGTCTCCGCGCTGCCTGCCATTCCTGCGGAGCTTGGCGATTGGAGAGAGCGGCTCGAACTGATTTCCGGAATCGATGTCTTCGCCTTCCTGTCGCTCGTCCTCTGGTCGATTCTTGCCTTCCGTCTCGGACTTCCGCGCTGGGGACGAGCCCTCACGTGCACGACGCTCCTGGTCGCGACCGCCGTGGTCTTCGTCTCGATGTCGATCAGTTCCGGACTGCTCCACGGACTGGACGTCCGACGTCCCGCCGTCAAGGAGACCGGGCAGGCACTCATCGGCGGGGTGGGGGATCTTCCGGTCCTTGTGGAGTTCAAGGTCCTTGGTGCGCCCGTCTCACATGTGCATCTCGATGTCGCGCTTGCATCCGATGACGTGGAGTTCCGGGGGACGACCACGCTTTCCGAGGGCCTGGCGCGAATCGCCTCGTCGCCCTGAGTCAGGTCGACGGCCCCTGGCCGTATCGCTCCACGGCCTCGAGGACCTTGTGGTGGACGTCCACCGGGTCCGAGACCATCTCCCAGACCACTTCGAACCCGCTGCTGCCCGCGCTTGCGAAACCGATCGTGCCCAGTGCGAGTGACCGTTCGAGCACTCGTGCATAGATCGCGGAATGCTGCATGCGCCGCAGTGGCATCTCGATGATCGACAGCATGATCACGCCTCGTCGACGGAGCACCCTGCGATCGGTGAGGACGTAGATGCGGTTCGCCCAGTCGATGATCTTCCAGATCAGGCGGATCATGAGCAGGCTTGCACAGGCAGGAAAGATCTGTGATTCCGGAATGGCGACCGGCGACCATGTCTTGTGCCCGAGCCATGCGCAGAAAAGACTGCCAAGCAGGATCAGCAGGTAGACACCCGCACCGTCGATGACGACGAACCATGGACTCGGACGAAGGACCATCAGCACGGTCTCGTCGTCCTGGAGAACCTTCTGGACCGACAACGACGGGATCACCGGAGTCGAATCAGTGAGTTCGCCCGAGGCTTCCGATGCCATGTGGGTCCCTCGGTCGTTCATGCCTCGGCATCCTCCACCCCGATGAGGTGTTCCGGCAGGGTGCCGATGAACGGCAGGTTGCGGTACAGCCCGTCGTAGTCGAGTCCGTAGCCGACCACGAACCTGTCGGGAATGTCGAAGCCCGTGTATTCGCAGATCGCGGTGATGTCGTGCTCCACGTTCTTGCGCAGCAGCACGCATGCCCGGACCGATGCGGGGCCCACCGCCTTCATCAGTCGGCGGAGCACCGCGAGGGTTCCGCCGGAATCGAGGATGTCGTCGATGATCACGACATGCGTGTCCTTCAACGCATCGGGGATCGGGGTCTGCAGCCGTGCTCCACGGCTGCGCGTGCTCGAACCGGGGTAGCTCTGCACGGTCACCGGTGCGATCCTGAGTGGTCGCTGGAGATGACGGATCAGATCCGATGTGAACAGCATCGAACCCGTCATGACCGGAACGAGGGTGACCGGTCCCTGCAACGCGTCGAGATCCTCTTCAAGCTGCTTTGCAAGTCGAGCGACTCGCTCGGCGATCCGTTCCTCGTCGATCAGGACCTTGATGCCTTCGGGGTACTCGTTGCTGTTCATGTGGCTTGGCTCTGGATCTTCGCGTTTCGAAGGCACCCCTCCGAGGATCTCGTTCAGTCCTGGAGTGCCTTGATGTGCATGTAGAGTTCGTCCGGGCTGCTGGCTCGACAGGCCGTCGCCCTGAAGTCCGCGTCGTTGAGGAGTCGACTGATCCGGCCCAGGGCCTGGATGTGCTCGGCAATCTTGTCCGTCGGGGAAATGAGCAGGGCGATGAACTCGACCGGCTTCCCGTCGATCGAATCGAAGTCGATCGGACGGCTCGGGATCCCTATGGCGAGGAGGAGCCTGTTGATGTCGGAACTCTTGCCATGTGGAATGGCGATGCCCTCGCCGATCCCGGTGGATCGTTGGTTCTCGCGCTCCCAGACCACCCGCTTCATCTCCTCCGAATTGCCGACATGTCCGATGTCCGCGAGCAGGTCGATGAGGCCGTCGATCGCCTCCTGCTTCGAGGAGACATCGAACGGCGCCTTGATGGCCTCGCTCGGGAGGATGTCCAGGATGGTCTTCGCTTCTGTGGAGTGTGCGTTCATGGTGCTCGATTCTTCCGGAATCGAGTGATGATACCCATCACCTGCGGTTCAGGGTACCCCTTGCGGTCAACCCTCGTCGGTCGACCAGTTGCCCAGGAGGATCGCCAGGTCCGATCCGGTGATCCTGTTGTCGCCATCGAGATCGATCGTCGGGTCGATGGCGTTCCACGCCCCGAGCAGGACCGTCAGATCGGCTCCGTCGACGGCCCCATTGCCGTCGTAGTCGCCGGGAATGCCCTGGGGAATCTCCTCGCCCTGCGTGTAGATCAGCACCGAGTAGGGCCCGATCGGGACCACCGCACTGTGGCTGAGTCCGTCATACGGGGTTTCCTCTCCGTACACGTCGTAGCCGGGCACGTTGTCGAAGTCAGGGTCGTACTCGTCGGCATCGGAATTGAACAGCAGCTTCCAGTCGCCCCCCTGGGGGAGTCCGATGCGGTAGTCCTCCCAGGTGGTGTTCGAGAAGTTGGCCATGACCACCACGTCATCACCGGGGCCGCCCTGGTCCCAGCGATGGAAGGCGATCATCTTGTCGTCGTTGTTGACGTGGAAGACGTTGGTGTTCGCCCCACGAAGTCCCTGCGTCGCGCCGGTCCGGTTGGTCCTGAGCTCGATGAGGCGCCTGTAGAGGCGGTGGATCCCGGCGAATTCCTGAAGCCGGTTCCAATCCTGGGAGACCTCGTCGCGGAACCACTCGTCCTCGAGCAGTTCCTGACCCTGGAACATCATCGGTATGCCGGGGGAGGTGAAGACCAGCGCGCCGGCGAGCGTGGACCGCTTCTTCGAGAACCAGCTGTCCGCGTTGCCGGGCCAGATCTCCTCGGGCACCCGGGAGCTTCCGTTGGCGACTTCGTCATGGCTTTCGGTGTAGATCACCCGGTTGGTGTGGATGCCGTTGTAGACGTTGGCGATCGCGTCCCTGACCTGCCACATGTCCCGGTCCTGGTCGAAGGGGGTCTCGACCGCGAGTCGGATCGGCCAGAAGAAACCGGGGTCCCACTGGGAATCGAAGCCCGCACCTCCGCTGGAGGTCGGCCGGGTGATCCAGTCGTTCCGGTCCATGTCCTCGGCGATGAAGATCTTGCCGGTATGGTTCGCGTCGCCCTCGTTGTTGACCCACTGGAGGAAGCTCCAGCCTTCGGGAAGCGACCAGTTCGGCGGTTCCGCGTACCTGATGTACTTGGTGCCGTCCATTCGGATGCCGTCGAAACGAAACTCATCGAGCCAGTAGTCGATGTTCGACTTGAGCCAGTTCCGGACCTCTTCCCGGCCGAAGTCCGGTCGGGTGTCGCCCCAGGGCGTGTTCGCTCGGTCGTCGTTGTAGAAGTAGATCCCGCCCCGGCCGTTCTCGTTCCAGCCGTCGTACTGCCAGGTGGGGATGTCGTTCGGGCCAAGGTGGCTGTACACCAGGTCGCAGAGCACGGCGATGCCTCGCTGGTGGGCCTCGTCCACGAACCGCTTGAGATCGTCCTCGCTGCCGTGACTGGATTCGACGGCGTAGATGTGGGACGGGTTGTAGCCCCAGGATCGATCCCCGGGGAACTCCATGACCGGCATCAGTTCGATCGCCGTGATGCCGAGATCCTCGAGGTAGTCGAGCCTGTCGATCGCCATCTGCAGCGTTCCGTTCGCGGGGGCGCCGGCCTCGGGCCCGAATGTGCCGAGGTGCAGCTCGTAGATCACGAGATCATTCCAGGTGGGGGCCTCGAATTCGCCCGTCTGCCACTGGTACGCATCGGGGTCGTACACCCGCGATGTTCCCGCCGAGTTGGTCACGTCGAAGGCACAGGGATCATTGCGCCAGAGTTCCTGGCCGTCGTTGCGGATCACGAACTGATACAGGGAGCCCGCCTGCACGAACGGGACGTCCACCGACCAGTAGCCGTTCCCCTCGTCGAAGAGCGGTCGGTTGGTGCTGTTCCAGAAGTTGAACGGTCCTGCGACGTTGACGCTGTCTGCATTGGGGGCCCAGGTGCGGAAGGTCACGCCCGGCGAGCCGTCATCGGTGTATGGGAACGCTCCGATCCCTTCGCGATCGGAAGGGCCGTCCTGCCCCAGCAGGTTGTTCGTTCCCGGGAGGAGTGCCGTCCCGAGGAGGACCAGGAGCCATCGATATCTCGTCTGCATCGCTTCAAGATACCCTCCTCCCGGATACTTGCCCATGGAAACCCATGCCATACCCGGCAATTTCATTATCGGGGGGTGGACTCCGTCGTGAATGCAGGCTGAAACCGGTGCAAAGTGCTTGTAGTCCCCCTGAACTCGATCTACCGTTGTCGGTGCGGTCGCACCCGACAATCTCCCACGTGGGCACCTTGGGTTTTGGGTGGGTGCGACAGCTTGCCTGAACTCGAAGAACCGGACATGAGAACCGGACGGAAAGGTCACCTTTGATGCTTGATTCTGAACACCGCCTCCTCCACGCACTTGCCTGCACGGGGATCCTCATCGTCGCTTCCACGTCTCTCGCCCAGGACGTGGATGGCTCACTCGATCCTGCGTACCCGGCCGATCCCATCGTGGTCCAGGACACGAACAGCATGTTCGGAGACAACGACGACCCGGATCCCCTGTCCGCCAACGGTTCCGAGCTTGACGTGCTCTATGCCTACACCACGGAGACCGAGGTGGTCCTCTTCATCGGGGGCAACCTTGCCAGCGATTTCCAGAAGTTCGAGCTCTTCCTCGATGTCGGGGAAGGCGGGCAGAACGCCATCCGCTATGACAACCCGGACATCGACTACAACGCACTGGGCAGGATGGGCGGCAACGCCTTCGTCGGTGGCGCACTGGTCTTCGACCAGGGCTTCGCGCCCGACTTCTACATCACCTGTGCCCTTGGTGGCGATCCGATCACGACCTATGCGAGTGCGGCGACCATGCTCACCGAGGGCGGTGGCGTCGGTGTCTTCCTGGGTTCCAGTGCGGACAACCCCAACGGTTTCGGCGGCATCCTGAGTGATACCGGCATCGAGCTGGCGATCGACAATTCAAACGTCGACGGCGTGGGTTCCGGCGAGGATGCCGGTGACGGTTCCGGCGTCCAGACCGGCATCGAGATCCGGATTCCCTTTGCGGTCTTCCCGAACGGCTACACCCAGGGTGACGGCATGCGGCTCTGCACGTTCATCAACAACGACAGTCACGGTTTCGCATCCAACCAGTTCCTGCCGGGACTCGGTGGTTCGGCGAACCTTGGAGAGCCTCGCCTGATCAACCTGACCCAGGTTCCCGGTTGCCAGTTCGTCGGTATCGACGGTGACGCTGGTGGCTCGGCCTGCGAGCCCGACGGCGGCAGCACCCCTCCGGGTGAACCGACCGTCGTCATGGATGGTTTCGCGGACGCCGCCTACGGCGATCCGATCGCCGTCCAGGACACCATGACCGGTTTCGGTGACGCTTCGATCGGACTGATCGACTTCTGTGACGGATCCGAGATCGATGCCATCTACGGATTCATCGACGACGAGCGTCTCAATCTCCTGCTCGCCGGCAACGTCCAGTCCAACTACAACCACCTCGAGCTCTTCATCGACTACGTCGAGGGCGGCCAGAATCGAATTCGCGGGGACAACCCCGGGGTGAACTTCAATGCCCTCGGTCGAATGGGTGACGACGGCAACGGCAACGGACTCACCTTCGACGAAGGCTTCGAGGCCGATGTCTACCTCGAGTTCAATTGCGGCGGCGAGAAGGAGTTCTCCTTCTTCGCGAGTGCTGCACAGATGCTCACCGACGGTGGAGGCACCGGCCTCGAACTCGGTGGTGCAGGATCCGGCGAAGTCCTTTCGAACTTCAACGGCATGCAGGTCGCGCTCGACAACAGCAACGTCGCCGGCGTGGTCGGTGGCAACGACCTTGACGACGGATCCGGCGTCCTCACCGGAGTGGAGCTCTCGATCCCGCTCGACCGCTTCGTCGACTACGCCGGCGGTGACATCAAGGTCTGCGCCTTCATCAACTCGAGTGATCACTCCTACGTCTCCAACCAGGCCATCGGCGGCATCGGTGGGGGAGCCAACCTGGAGGAGTCCCGCAACGTCGACTTCAGCGCGATTTCCGGCGATCAGTTCGTCGTCATCAGTGCCGGCGGCAGCGACTGCCCCGGTGATCTCGACGGCTCTGGAAGCGTCGACGGCGCCGATCTCACCGTCCTCCTCGGCAACTGGGGTGGCTCGGGCCTTGGTGATCTCGACGGTACCGGCACGATCGACGGCGCTGACCTCACGGTTCTGCTCGGCAACTGGGGGCCGTGTTCCTGACGGAACCGCCTTGGATGCCACGACGATGACGACCCCGGTGAACAGCCGGGGTCGTTTCTCTTTCCGGGGTCCCGTTCAGTGGAGTTCGCCGGTCTTCGTCGCGCCCGGGTAGATCCTTCTCACGTTCGCTTCACCAAGATCGATCGCACCCGAGGGCACTCGTTCCAGGATGTTCAGGAAGATCTTCATCGTCTGCTTCCTGCGCCTGGGTCCACGGGGAAGCAGGAGGTAGATCGTTCCCGATTCGGAGGCCTCCCGGATCCGCCGGAAGTAGGACATGTCGAACATCCGGATCTCGGATTCGAGCTGGATGCGGTGTTCCTCGGGGTCATCACTCCACCGGGGGAGCATCGAGTCGATGTCGATGTCCTCGTGCTGCTTCCCATGGAAGCGGAAGAACCGATAGCCGAATTCACTGAGGTTCACGACGACCTGGACGGACGAACCGCCCTTGAACTTGCGGACGCAGTTCCGCGTGTCCGAGGGTTCCTGGTTGTAGTAGAGCTTCATCGATGTGAACCGCCGGAGGCTGCCCCCGACCTTGCTCTCGATGAACTTCTCCAGCATCGAGAACGCCTCGTGCCGAAGCTTGCCCTCCCTCGGCAGGAGCGTGATCAGTTCGCCATGGTTCTCCGACGCATTCCGAAGGGCGCTCGTGAACTCGGCGTCCTCCTCGATGGTCTTCATGTGCTTCCTGAACTCACCGAGCAGGTGCTGCGCGAACATCGTCTCGCTGCCCGCAGGTGAATCAAGGACCCAGTCACGGTCGTCCTCGAGCCCGGTTCCGACCTGCCAGGGCATGGCGCTCAGGTTGAAGGCGATCGGGCCCGCTTCCCTGATGCCCTTTGCGAAGCCATGGTCGAATTCTGCGCTGACGGTCATGCCTGTCTGGTTCCGTGCGTCTCTCGGGGTCGTCGGTCAGTGGAGTGTATCGGTTGCATCGAGGCCGGTGTCCTCCGGGACCGGCTCCGACCCTTCAGAGGGTTCCTCCTCGGAACCCCTGCCCGCGAAGAGGGCGTGGAAGCCGCCGTCGGCATACGCCTCTCGTGCGCCGCCGGGGTGGCCGGTCGGCTCCAGCTGGCGACAGGTCAGGACCTCGACCTCATACCTCTTCTCGATCCAACGGGCGATGGTCTCGTTCTCTCCTGGCTCGATGCTGCACGTGATGTAGAGGAGGTGTGCGCCGGGTGCGAGGAGGTTGACGGTCTCCGACACGATCTCCTTCTGCAGCCTGGCCAGGGAGGCCCTGCGTTCGTCGTCGATCCGGTATCGCGCCTGGGGACGGCGGGGGAGCACCCCCGTGTTCGAGCAGGGAACGTCGAGCACCAGGAGGTCAACCTGTCCGATGACGTCTCGCAGGCCTGCAGGCTCGACGGCATGGACCCGGGGGTGGCCTTCGAAGGTTCTTCTCAGGTCTTCCAGCCTCGCATCATTCACGTCCGTGGCGAAGATCTCCGCATCGGGATGGAGCTCCGCGAGCTGTCGGGTCTTCGTCCCCCTGCCTGCGCAGAAGTCGACGATCGTTCGAGGTTCGAGTTCGCTCGTGGACATGATCGCGCGTGCCGAACCCGGGTCCTGGACACGGGCATCCGGCACGCTTTCGAGGAGTTCCACCAGCTCGGCATGAGAACCTTCCCAGGGTCGAGAGGGGCTTCCGGGCTCATGGATGAAGATCGGCGGCCTGGCGAGACAATGGCTTGCGCGTTCCTGCGCGCACGCCCAGCCCCGTGCACCGACCCAGCCGAGCAGCAGTTCGTTGCCGAGCGAGGCCTGTTCGCCCACCCTGGTCAACCTGTCATCGGAGAAGACGGGTTCATCGAGAAGGAGGGCTTCTCCTGTCTCGAGCGGGATGATGTCCCGGTGTTCCCACCATTCGCGTGCCCTCGGATCCTCCGCAGGCAGGGTCTCCTTGCGAAGCCTGGTGATCGCACGCAGGACACCGTTCACCATTCCGCCCGCACCCTGCCGTATCGAACGCTTCGCCCAGGACACGGTCTCGGCCACCGCGGCATGATCGGGGATCCGGTCCATGAACAGCAGCTGCGCGGCACCGCCGAGCAGTGCCGCACGCAGTTTCGGTTCGAGATCCTGCCAGGGTCGCTTCAGTCGACTGGAGACGACCGCTTCGAGGGTGCGCCAGCGTGTCAGCGTCGTGATCTCGAGAGCCTTGGCGAACGCCTGCTCGCGCTGGGACAACCCCGATGTATCGACCGGTTCGATCGCGAGATCGGGATAACGCAGCAGCTGTCTCGACAGCCTTGCGTAGACCAGTGAGCGTGCATCGAGACTGTCGCCGGTCTTGTTTTCCTTTGACTCATGCACCGGCAATTCGTTCTTCCGCTGTGCTGGTCGGACCGGGTCAGGCGTTCATGCCGGCGAGTGACGATGCGGACGCCCGAAGTGCGTCGGCCTTGTCGGTCTTCTCCCAGGAGAACGTGCCTTCGCCACCTTCGCCCGGTTCCCGTCCGAAGTGGCCGTGGGCCGCGGTCGCGAGGTAGATCGGGTTCCTGAGGCCCAGGGAATCGATGATGCCCTTCGGTGTCAGCTTGAAATGCTCCCTGACGAGCTGTTCGAACGAGTCCGGGTCGATCGTCTCGGTGCCGAACGTCTCGACCGTGATCGAGGTCGGTTCCGCGACACCGATCGCGAAGCTCAGCTGGACCTCGCAACGGTCGCACAGTCCGGCCGCGACCAGGTTCTTCGCGATGTAACGGCCCATGTAGGCGGCACTGCGGTCGACCTTGGAGGGGTCCTTGCCGCTGAACGCGCCGCCGCCGTGTCGACCCATGCCACCGTAGGTGTCGACGATGATCTTGCGTCCGGTCAGGCCGCAGTCGCCATGCGGACCGCCTCGTTCGAAGCTGCCGGTCGGGTTCGTGTGGACGATGATGTCATCGTGCCAGAGCTTGCCGAGCACCGGCTTGATGATGTGTTCGATGATCTCCTTCTTGAGTTCACCCTGGTTGTTCGTCCACTCCGGACCATGCTGTGTGCTGAGGACCACGGTCGTCACCTGGGTCGGCACGTTGTCCTGGTACTCGACGGTCACCTGGCTCTTGGCATCCGGTCGAAGGTGGGGGATCGTGTCGGCACGCCTGATCTCGGCCTGCTTCGCGACCAGCTTGTGCGACAGGTCGATGGGAAGCGGCATGAGTGATTCGGTTTCACGACAGGCGTAGCCGAACATCAGGCCCTGGTCACCCGCACCCTGTTCCTCGTGTGCGCCTTCGCCCTCGGTGACGCCCTGCGAGATTTCCGGGGACTGTTCGTCGATCGCGACCAGTACCGCACAACTGTTGCCGTCGAAGCCCTTTGCCGCGTCGTCGTAGCCGACGTCCAGCACCGTCTGACGGACCACGTCCCGGATCTCGACGTACTTGTTGCAGGTCACTTCACCGGCAACGACGCAGAGTCCCGTGCTGACCATCGTCTCGCAGGCGACCCTGGCGTTCGGGTCCACCGAGATCATCGCATCGAGGATGGCATCGGAGATCTGGTCGGCAAGCTTGTCGGGGTGGCCTACCGAGACGCTCTCGGACGTGAAGAGTTGGGTGCGATTCGCCATCTGCTGGATTCCAATGCGTGAAAAGGTCCGTCGTGGGAAGATCCGTTCATCCGGGAGAACGGATGAAATTGAGTATATGCCGCCCCTCATGGAGCGGCAATCCGACGTCGCGGATCGTCCGGTATGTTCCTCCACAGGGGTGAGGTCCGTTCTGTCAGGCTGCCTCAGGGGTTCCTGGCGGCGAATTGCAAGCATTCCGGACAGTTGAGCTGATTCACGGTCTATAGTTGCCAGACTGGGCTGCACCTCGCCCATCCCTGAAGACCGGAGCATTCGAGCATGAGCTGGCTCATTCTGACAACCCTGCTGACTGCACAGGCGATCGACCCGAATCCGGTCGCCCCGGAACTCGATGTCCTGGTCAAGCTTGAACCAGGCATCACCGTTGGCGTGGACCCCGCCGACCGCTGGGTGCTCGCCACGCAACGGGATGGAGACCTCGTGCTCCCCGGCACGGAGCAGATCCGCTTCATCGGGCCGGCTGCACTTGCCGAGGCTCGCGACCGTGCACTTGCCAGCCGGCTGGGACTCGACCGTTGGGTGCGCATCCAGCTGGAGCCCGGAGTCGATCGGTCGGCCTTTCTTGATGCGCTCGAGGGTCTCGTTCAACTCGAACATGCGGAACTCGATGCGATGGGTGGTCTGGCCGGCGAATCGCCCGATGATCCTCTCTGGTCCGAGCTCTGGAACCTCCAGAACACCGGTCAGACGGTTGGAGGCTCCGCTGGAGTCCCCGGCGCCGATGTCAATGTGCTCGGCGGTGCATGGGACCAGATGGCCGACCTCCAGGAGGACATCATCGTCGCCACGCTCGACAGCGGTGCATTCGACCATGTCGACCTGACGGATCGGGTCCTTCAGGGGCGGAACATTCCCAATGGAACCGATGACGGCATCGATGTCTGCGCCAGTCATGGCACCCATGTGGCGGGGATCATCGCCGCCCAGGGAGACAACGGCATCGGTGTCGCCGGGATGTGCTGGAACGCTCGGATCCTGCCCGTGGTGGTGGTCGATCCATGTGGTGGTCCGGAGTCCTGGCCTGCCGACGGACTGGTCTGGGCGGCCGACAACGGTGCGGACATCATCAACATGAGCCTTCAGTACTCGACCGGCACCGAGTACTTCCACGACGCGGTGCTCTATGCCGCGGGCCTGGACATCCCCATGGTCGCCGCAACCGGCAACTCGAACGGTCCGATCTCCTATCCCGCTCGCTGGGAGGAGGTGATCGCCGTTGGTGCGATCACCCATCAGGACACCCGGTGGAGTTCGAGCAACTACGGCGAGGAGATCGACCTCGTCGCCCCCGGCTACCAGATCACGTCCACGCAGCTGCTTGCTTCCTACGGCTCGAAATCCGGGACCAGCTTTGCCGCACCGCATGTCTCCGGCCTCGTCGCGCTGCTGCTGTCCATCTCGCCGGATCTCACCAACGAGGAGATTCGCGAGCTCTTGGCTGCCTCCGCCCGGGACATCAGCCTGGTCGGTTTCGATACCGCGACGGGTCACGGATGCCTTGATGCCTCCGCCGCGATCGCGCTGCTTGAGCCGCCCGGCCCCGCCGCCGATCTCAACGATGACGGGCTCGTCGACGGTGAGGACCTGCTCATCCTCCTGTCCAGCTGGGGATCTTGCGAAGGCTGCTCCGCCGACTTCAATGGTGATGGAGTGGTCGAAGGCGATGATCTTCTCCAGGTGCTTTCCGGGTGGACCTCCTGACTCGATCCTGATCGAGCTTTTCGGGGAACCGCGACATCCCCCCTTGCAGGGGCTACCATCACCATGCGGTCCCACGTCGCTTCGCAGGCAGGAGGAGTTCTTTCATGTCGGTTCAGGTCGAACTCTCACGGATCTTCATCCGCGAGATGACTGACATGCAGATCATCGAGCTTCGCGAGCTCGGGGGCGAGCGGTCTTTTCCCATCGTGATCGGCCTGCCCGAGGCATGCGCGATCGAGCGTCGACTCAAGGGGCTCGAGATTCCGCGTCCCCAGACCCACGATCTCCTCGGTTCGATCATTCCCGCACTCGGCGGATGCCTGAAGCGCATCGAGATCAATGATCTCGATGCGGGGACCTTCTACGCCGGCCTCGTGATCGAACAGGATGGACAGGAGCTGCTCGTGGATTCGCGGCCATCCGATGCGATCGCCTTGGGCATCGCCAACGACGTGCCGATCTTCGTTGCCGAACACGTCATCGAGGAGGCTGCCGCTGAACACGTGGAGATGGGCATGCCCGATGACGAACAGGCCGAGGACGATGCCCCCGACCATGACGCCGATTCCGAGGAGGGTTGGGATTGAACTCGGAATCGACCACAAACCATGCACCTGGTCGTGCGCTGCCGAAGTGCTTCGTGCTGGGCGGCCCGGTCATCTCCGGGGTCATCAAGGTCCGCCCCGAGGACTTCATCGTCGAGGAGCTCCCTCTCTACGACCCCATCGGGAAGGGTGAGCACCTCTATCTCGGCATCCGCAAGATGGGGATGCCCCATACCGAGATGGTCCGCCTGCTCCGCCAGCACTTCCGCGTGAGTGAACACGCCATCGGCTACGCGGGGATGAAGGACAAGGTCGCGGTCACGACCCAGCAGGTCTCGATCCATCTTCCGGATGGGGAGCCCGACTCCCTCGACGTCCGGGACAATCGCATGGACGTGCTCTGGGCACGACGTCACATGAACAAGCTGCGTCGAGGTCACCTCACCGGGAACCGCTTCTCGATCAGGATTCGTGAGACCGATCCCCTCAAGGCTCCCCAGGTCCTCGCCCAGATGCGGCAACTGGAGTCGGTCGGTGTGCCGAACTACTACGGCGTCCAGAGGTTCGGCTATCGGGGCAACACCCACCTGCTCGGGTACCACGCCCTCTGCGGCGACTGGGAGTCCGCCCTCGGTGAACTGATCGGTGCGACCGGCAGCGCGTTTCCAGAGAGACAGCGGGAGGCCCGGGAGCTCTACGATGCCGGAAACTACTCCGACAGCCTGAGGTTCTGGTCGCGCAACGAACATGCCGAGGTCGCCGCCCTTCGTGCCCTGGACAAGGGGGCGTCTCACATGGAGGCGTCACGGAAGATCAACAAGTACACCCTGAACTTCTGGATCAGCGCCTATCAGTCGATGATCTTCAACCGGGTTCTCGACCGACGACTCTCGGACGGGATGCTCGATCAGTTGAATGTCGGCGACGTGGCCATGCGTCATGATTCCCGTCGACAGTTCGTCGTGCACCAGGAGATTCATGATGATCCCTCCCTCGGCGAGTCGGTCGCTTCGCTCGACATCTCGGCGACGGGTCCCATCTGGGGACGCCACATGCTCGAACCGCATGGTCCCTGCCGTGAGTTGGAACTTGCCGCCCTCACCGATGCCGGTGCGACCCGGGAACTCCTCGAGGATTCCTCCATGGTGCCTCGAGGGACCAGGCGTCCGCTTCGGATCAAGGCGTCGAACATCGAGGTGGATTCCGGGGTCGATGAGAACGGCGGCTACATCCGCACGGCATTCGACCTCCCCCGGGGTTCCTATGCGACGGTCCTGCTGAGAGAGCTCCTCACGGATCTCGATGCGGATTGAGCCTCCGGCACTCGCTCAGCAATCGATCCCGAAGGCGATGAGCGCATCCTCGATCTGCGGCGCGGTCTCCTCGTGCGGGTCGATGCGCCTGGCGTTCCACCCGCAGCGCAGCGCTCCCTCGACATTCTCCTCGAGGTCATCGAGGTAGCAGATGGACTGACCCGTGGCGTCGACCAGCCCTTCCGCGGCGTGGTAGATCTCGGGTGAAGGCTTGAGCATCCCGAGTTCGAAGGAGAGGGCGTGCGTGTCCAGCGCCTTGATCACCGGCATGTCCTCGAGCACCTTCCAGTGCTCGGCATCGGTGTTGGAGAGTGTTGCCGTATGCACGCCCGACCGCTTGAGTCGTTCGATGATGCCGGCGACACCCTCGTACTCGCCTTGCAGCCATTCCATGTGGATGAGGTGGAGATCGTCGGTCGTGAATCGTTCTTCGAGGCGTCGGTGTTCGTTCGCGAGGAACGCCTCGTAGGTGATCCGGCCCGTCTGGAGGTCGGCCTGGTTTCCGGTCGGTCGCACGAGAGACCCGGACGAGGCTTTCCGCTCACCGGGATCGAAGCCCGCCTTTCGAGCGGCCTCGTCCCATGACCGTGCTATTCGGATGAGCACGCCACCAAGATCGAAGAAGACGGTTCGCATGTCTTCAGGGTAGGGGGGAAGCCGAGTCCGGCTCAACCGCTCCGCTTCCGTCGAGCCCGTTTTTCCGCCCGCCGTGCCTTGAAGAAGTCGCTGAGCAGTTTCGCGCATCGTTGGGAGAGGACTCCACCGATCGTCTCCAGTCGATGATTGAGCCTCGGGTCCGTGGTGATCTCGTACAGCGTGTCGCACGCTCCGGCCTTCGGGTCCGATGCTCCGTAGACGAGGCGACCGACACGCGCGTTGACCATCGCACCGGCGCACATCGGACACGGTTCGAGGGTCACCGCGACCGAGCAGCCTTCCAGTCGCCATGCATCGATGCTCTGGCCAGCGATCCGCAGGGCGACCAGTTCCGCATGCCCGGTCGGATCGGACGAGGATTCGCGGTTGTTCGAGGCCTCCGCGAGGATCACGTCGTCGCGGTAGACGACCGCACCGACCGGCACCTCGCCGATTCCGGCCGCCTTCCTCGCAAGCATGATGGCCCGTTCCATCATCAGGATGTCCATCGCTTCAACGCGCTCGTCATGAGCCCGGTGGATGCGCAGCTGCGCCATGGCCCTGCTTCGTCTCCTGGCAGATGCGCCGGACCTCGGCAGGCCGCTGCGCCCAAGAAGTCGGCCGCGCCTCCCGGTCATCGCCCGTGATCTTCCGGACGCTCATCCCCATCCTCCTCGAACTCCTGATCGGAGTGACTCGAGGGGATGTTGCCTTGCCGCGGTTTCAGCAGGTCTGCCGGTTCGCCCGAGTCGGTCGGGAACGGAGGCCGTGGTTCATCGGGATCGTTCGGAGGTCCGGCATCCGGGTCGTCGTCCGGGTCACGGTCATCATCGTCATCACGATCGAACCTGCCGAGCACGTCCTCGACGGCGCCCTTGAAGACGGCACCTTCGGCGACCCTGTCCGCAGGCGCGAGGATCAGGAGCAGGATGCCGAACTCGTACAGGCAGTAGAGGGGGATCAGCATCAGGAACATGCTGATCAGATCGGCAGGTGTCGTGATCGCGGCGACGACTGCGCAGATCAACAGGGCGTACTTCCGACTGCGCTTGAGGATCGAGGGTCGAACGATGCCGACCCAGCCGAGCAGGAGGATGACCAGCGGCATCTGGAACGCGATCGAGATGCCGATCATCAGCATCAGGATGAAGTTCACGTATTCCTTCAGCCGGTACTGCTGTACGACCATGCCCTCGATGCTCAGCGGAACCATGAGCACCTGGACGCGCCCGGGATCGTCTCCGACCGGAACCGCGACCTGGAGGGTGTTGTTGCTTGGTGAAATCCAGATCGATCCTGGGAGCAGTTCATCCGGTCGCCCCTGCTGGATCGGGATCGTCGTGGGCAGTTCATCCGCAGCGGGAGGATCGCTCGTTTCGGTCGCGACCACCGCGGTGGGTTCCTGGCCGGAGATGGGATAGCTCGGCTGGTTGGCAGGAACCCCGAAGGCGATCAGCACCCGCAGCATCAGGGGCAGCATCACGAAGTAGAGCAGCGCAAGCCCGGCCATGGTGAGGACGCCACTGCCGGGAATCAACAGGTGCACGAAGCGTCGTTCCTGCCGATAGAGCCCGGGCTCGATGAACTTCCATGCCTGCCAGAGCACCCAGGGACAACTCAGTACGAGTGCGAAGATGATGCTCAACTTCAGGTCGGTGGTGAGCGTCTCCGCCGGGTTCATCGCCTGGAGCTGTGCCGGGAGTCCGCTTGATTCGAGCGCGGAGTAGACCGGAGCGCACAACACCACCCGCAGGTCGTCGGAGAAGGGGAACAACGCGATCATCAGCGGGAGCGGGACGACCAGGGCGAGCATCAGTCGGTGCCTGAGTTCCTCGAGGTGATCACCGAAGCTCATCATCGAGTGATCCGACCGTCGCTTGTCGTCCTGGATGTTGTGCTGGTCGAGTGGCATGGCGGTTCCCTAGGGTACCGGGACTTCACGTCACGAGTCACCCGGAACACCTCGATCCGAGCCTTTCAGGCCCCGGCCTCCGGCAGGGTGATGCCGAAGAAGCGCTCCGCGTTGGCATCAAGGATCCGTTCGAACTCGACGGGATCGACTCCTCTTCGCTCGGCGATGAAGCGGGCGGTGTGCACGACGTACTGGGGCAGGTTCGGATGCGTTCCCCGGAGAGGTTCCGGGCTCAGGTACGGCGCGTCGGTCTCGACCATGATCCGGTCCTCGGGAACGAGGGCTGCCGCATCGGCGACCTCCGTCGCGTTGCGGTAGGTCACGACGCCCGTGAAGGAGACCATCGCTCCGAAGTCGAGTGCCATGCGGACCTCGTCCGTCGTGCCGGTGAAGCAGTGGAAGACGAACCGCTCCGGGGCGAGGGAGGATGCCTCGAGGATCGGAATGAGTTCGGAATAGGCTTCCCGGCAATGCAGGACCACCGGCTTCTCCAGCCCCGATCGAGTCCATTCCTCGATCCTTCGGATCTGCTCTTCGAGCACCTCTCTCTGCGTCTCGATCGGCGGCTTCTTGTGGAAGTTGTCGAGTCCGAGCTCCCCCCATGCGACGCAGAGTGGATCCTCACCCACCTCCCGGACGGCATCCCAGTCGATCGGTTCGTCCGCGTAGAGGGGGTGTACGCCGGCGCTGCACCAGACGCCTTCGTGCTTCCGGGCGATCTCCAGATTCTCGCGTCCACCAGCACTGGTCGTCGCGATCGTGATCACCCCGCGAACACCTGCCGAGCGGCAGGCCTCGAGGATGTCCTCGACCTTGTCGGCGAGTCGTGGGAAGCTCAGATGGCAGTGGGTGTCGATCATGCGAGCTGACGAGGATAGGTGGGCTCCCGGGAGGGGTCACCCCGTGTGTCCGGGCAACTTGAAAAAGTTGTCCCTCTCGGCCCCGAATCACGTAGTCAGGGGTTGAACTCCCCATGCCCGTGCATAACGTCTTGGCGTCTCGACCCCGTGGATCATGCAGGATCGACCTTCCAGGTGGTGAAAGTGGTGCATCCGTGAACCTGATCTTGTCCTGCATCGATGAATAGTCGAACATTGCAGCCAAGGCCCCGGTGGGTGGCAGGCACCAGGGATCGGATCAATTCACCTCCTTTCCGCGAGTCGCTCATGTCCGAAACCATCATCGAACAACTCCTTGTCGAGGTTCGCGATGGACATGAGGGAGCCGATGCCCGTCTCTTCGAGGCCGTCTATGCCGAGATGCGTCGCATCGCGGGCAGCTGCTTTCGTGGTGTACGCGCCGACCACACCCTGACGCCGACGGCGGTCGTCCATGAGGCATGGATGCGCCTCTCCGGGAACAGCGCCCCCAACTGGGAGGATCGTCGCCATTTCTACGCGTCTGCAGCGCAGGCCATGCGTCACGTGCTCATCGATCACGCTCGATCCCGCGGTGCGGTGAAGCGTGGAGGCGGTCGCGTCCGGGTCCCGATCGATGCGAACGATCTCGCCGAGACCGCTGACAGTCGACAGATCATCGCACTCGACGATGCCGTCAAGCGTCTCGAGGAGTGGAACCCCGAACTCGGCGAGGTCGTCCGTCTTCGCTTTTACGCCGGCCTGACCAGCGAGCAGGCATCCGAGGTCATGGGACTGACCTTGCGAACCTTCAAGCGTCGGTGGTCCCTGGCAAGAGGCTGGTTGGAACGTGATCTCGTCGGAGATCTCGAGAGGCCCGGACAAGATGATGAGTGAAGGCTCTTCCGGAACACCCTCCGATCGCCGAGGCGAGGTCTTCGAGGTCGCCGAAGCGATCATGGATCTGCCCAAAGAAGATCGGGAAGCGGCGCTCTCGGCACACTGCGGTGACGACGAATGGCTTCACCGGGAGGTGCTCGAGCTCCTTGCGGCGGCTGAGGATGTCGATGCTCGTGATCACACCCGGGACGTGTCCGCAACCCCGGACGCCGGATTCCGACTCGATCGATACCGGCTTCTCCAGCGGATCGGTGAAGGCGGTTTCGGCGAGGTCTGGATGGCTGAGCAGGTCGAACCGGTCCAGCGTCGTGTCGCGATCAAGCTGATCAAGCCGGGCATGGACACCGGCCAGGTCATCGCACGGTTCGAGGCGGAACGCCAGGCACTCGCGCTGATGGATCATCCGAACATCGCACGGGTCTTCGATGCCGGCACGACCGCCGAAGGTCGGCCCTACTTCGTGATGGAGCTCGTCAAGGGTGTTCCGATCACCGAGTACTGCCTGAAGGCGAAACTCGATGTTCGTGCTCGTGTCGCCCTGATGCAGACCGTTTCGAGTGCCGTGCAGCATGCACACCACAAGGGCGTGATTCACCGTGATCTCAAGCCCGGCAACGTCCTGGTCGGCGACGTCGACGGTCGGCCGGTTCCGAAGGTTATTGATTTCGGGGTGGCCAAGGCGCTCGAGCGTCCCCTCACCGAGCGGACGCTCTTCACCGAGTTCCGTCAGTTCATCGGAACGCCGGAGTACATGTCACCGGAGCAGGCCGACCTCTCCATGATGGATGTCGATACCCGCAGCGACGTGTACGCCCTCGGTGTCCTGCTCTACGAACTCCTGGTGGGTGCGCCTCCGTTCGATCCGACGAGTCTTCGTTCGATGGGTTTCGACGAGATGCGTCGGATCATCAAGGAACAGGATCCGCCTTCCCTTGCGGACCAGCTGCACCGATCCCGCAGTCGAGTCGACAAACCGCTCGCCCGTGAGACTCCCTTGAGTCCCGAGAAGCTGAGCAGACTGGTCCGTGGTGACCTCGACTGGATCGTCCAACGTGCCATGGCCAAGGAACGTGATCGCCGTTACGCCAGCGCAAGCGACTTCAGCGACGACCTTGGTCGCTATCTGGAAGGCCGTCCGGTCGAGGCCGGTCCTCCGAGCTTTCGATACCGTTCGAGTCGGTACCTGCGGAGGCACCGGACCGGAGTCACCATCGCCGCGGCCTCCTGCCTTGTCATCCTCGGATATCTCTCGCTCGTCCTCTGGGACAACGCGCAGATCCGCAAGGCGCAGGTCCTCGCCGAGCAGGCTCGTACCGAGGCGGTCGCTCGTGCGGAGGAGGCGGAAGCGATCAACGACTTCCTCAACCAGTCGCTTGCCGCGGCGCGTCCCTCCACGAAGGACGGCATGGGGCGTGAGCTTCTGGTCCGTGACTGGCTCGACATCACCAGTGAACAGGTCGAGGAGGTCTTCGCGGAGAAGCCCGGTGTCGAGGCGGAACTCCAGACCACCCTGGGCTATTCCTACCTGGCACTCGGTCGGCATGAACAGGCCTGGGACCATCTCGTTCGCGCACGAGCGCTCTACGAGGAAGTCCGTGGTCCGAACGATCCGAAGACCCTGACCACGATCGACGGCCTCACCATGCTCGCCCTCGAGCAGGACCGGCTCGACGAGGCGGAGGCGAACCTGCGCACGCTCCTCGACATTCGCCGGGAACTGTTCGGCCCCGACTCCATCTCCGCCCGCAAGACGGAGGAGGGTCTTGCCGTCGTCCTCAAGCGTCGCGGCAAGATGCGTGAAGCCGAGGCTCTCTATCTCGACACCCTCCAGACCAAGCGTGCGCAGCACGGGGATGCCCATGACGATGTCCTGCGAACGCAGAACAACCTCTCCAAGCTGTACCTCGCATGGGGGCGACCTCGTCAGGCTGCCGGACTGCTCGAGGAGTCCATCGCGATCATGACGGCCAACCCCGATCTTGATCAGAGCGGCACCCTTGATTCAAGGCGTTTCCTCGCGGACTGTCTCATCGACATGGGGCGTTATGACGAGGCCGAGGCGATCTGTCTGGAGCTCGAGCCGGAGCAGCTTGCGGTCTTCGGCCCGAGTCATGTCAGCACCCTCCAGTTCATGCGGACGCTCGGAAGGATCCACACCCGCCAGGGTCGACATGAAGAGGCGCACCCGTTGCTCCTCGAGGCCACCGATGGATTCGGCCGGATGCTCTCGGAGGACCACATCTACACCATGCGGTCCAGATTGTCGCTTGTCGAGTCTCTGATCGAGATGGAACGGATCGATGAGGCCTGGTCGATCGCGAGTGCTGTTCGTCACACCCTGCTCGAGACCAAGGGCCCCGATCATCCGGACGTCCTGGCTGCCGACGTCATGCTGGCCAGGCTGCTGGACCTGCGCGGCCTGCCCGAGGAGGCGGAGGGACTCCTCCGCTCCACCATGTCCTCGCAGGAAAGCATCCATGGACCTGGGCATCCCGCGACGCTCGCCAGCCTGGATCAGCTCGCTCGCCTCTGTGCACATCGAGATCATCTCGTGGAGTCGATCGAGCACGCTCGGCGTGCACTTGACGGGTACCACGCCATCGCCGGTTACCACCACCCTCGATACTGGTCATTGCGTGCCCTTCTGGCGGACGACCTCGAACGACTTGGGCGTCTCGACGAAGCTGGTGCGGTCACCGCCGAGAGTCGGCGGCAGCTCGAGGAGATGGGGCAGGATCCAGATCCACACCTGCAGGGCTCTGCTGCGAGGCTTCTCGCACGCTATCCGCAATGGCGACCTCTGGAGGCGGTGGGGTCCGGTCTCTGACCGTCATCCGATCTGATCGTCATCGCTTCGGACCAACGGCTTGCCGTGGACTCGGGCGTGGACTCAGTTAGAATCAGCGCACCCTGAGGGCAGACCCTCGGGGCTGGATTCCTGGGAGCCTGTCCATGGCGGAAGCTGCGGCACAACCGACGGTCAAGAAGGATCTGCGCCTCTTCGGCGTCTTTGCGATCGCGACCGGGACCACGCTGAGTGCAGGGGTCTTCCTGCTTCCCGGTCTCGCCTATCAGCTGTCCGGACCAGCGGTCCTGCTGGCCTACCTCATCGCGGCGATCATGGTGATCCCGCCGATGCTCTGCAAGGTCGAGCTTGCGACGGCGATGCCCAAGGCAGGTGGTGCCTACTTCTTCCTCGACCGGAGCCTCGGCCCCCTCGCCGGCACGATCGGCGGGTTCGGGACCTGGCTTGCGTTGACCCTCAAGGCGGCCTGCGCACTCGTCGGGATGGGGGCGTACCTCACCCTGCTCTTCGCCAATGCCCCGATCGAGATCATCGCGATCTCCCTGGCACTGGTGTTCGGGGGGATCAACTGGATGGGCGCCAAGGCCACCACCCAGTTCCAGATCGTCATCGTGATCGGCCTGCTGATCCTCCTCACCTGGTTCATGATCCAGGGCACTTTCTCGATCGAGACCAGCCGTTTCGGTGATTTCTTCTCCGAAGGCAGCTCCGGGATCCTTGCGACCGCTGGGCTCGTCTTCATCAGTTACGTGGGTGTCACCAAGGTCGCCAGCATCGCCGAAGAGGTCGAGAACCCCCAGCGGAACCTCCCGCTCGGGATCTTCCTCGGTCTCGGAACCGCGGGCGTCATCTTCCTGATCGCGCTCGCCGTGATCGTCGGCGTGACGCCTCCGGAGGAACTTTCCGGCAGCCTGACTCCGGTTGGAGATGCCGCGAGATCGTTTGGTGGTGTCGCAGGCGTGGTGCTGGTGACCATTGCGGCACTCTTCGCCTTCATGTCGGCGGCGAACTCCGGGATCATGAGTTCCTCGCGCTATCCACTGGCCATGGCTCGTGATCATCTCATTCCCTCGATCTTCAGGACCATCAGCAGCAAGGGCGTTCCGACCATCTCCCTCGCCCTGACCGTCATCGCGATCGTCTTCTGCATCGCGACCCTTGACGTGCTTTCGATCGCCAAGCTCGCCAGTGCCTTCCAGCTGGTGCTCTTCGCACTGATCTGTCTCGCCGTGATCGTGATGCGTGAGAGCAACATCGATTCCTACGATCCCAGCTTCAAGACGCCTCTCTATCCATGGCTTCCGCTGATCGGCATCTTCGGCCCTTGCTGGTTGATCACGCAGATGGGAACCGCCCCGACGCTCTTCGCGGTCGGGCTGGTGATCATCGGCGTGGTCTGGTTCTTCGCCTATGCCAACAAGCGCATCGATCGTGGTGGCGCGATCTATCACGTCTTCGAGCGGCTCGGGCAGAGGCGTTTCGAGGGTCTGGATTCGGAACTTCGTGGGATCCTGAAGGAACGTGGTCCACGTGCCACCGATCCCTTCGACGAGATCATCGCGACCAGCCAGATCATGGAAGCCCGTCCCGACCTGGACTTCGAGGAGATCACGAGCCAGGCCTCGGAACGACTCACCAAGGAAACCGGGATCGAGGCGGAGAAGCTGGCAAGGAACTTCCTCGACGGAACCCGGGTCGGTGCGACTCCGGTCACCAATGGCGTCGCCCTTCCGCATCTGCGCATGGCGGGTCTCGAGAAGCCGCATCTCGTGATCGTCCGTTCCCGACGTGGCGTCATGGTGGGGGGGGAAGACAGCATCGCACCCGTGCCGGCTGGTTTGGTGAATGCCATCTTCTTCCTGCTCAGCCCGGACGATGATCCCGCGGGCCACCTGCGGTTGCTGGCGCAGCTTGCATCCTGCGTGGAGCAGGAAGGCTTCATGGAACACTGGCTCGGCGCGCGGAGTCACGAGGCGATTCGCGAGGTACTCCTCCGCGACGAGCGGTACCTGACTCTCGTCATCGAGCCGGGCCGCCCGGCCGAGGGGCTGGCGGGCCTCCGCATTCGCGATCTTGGTTTCCCCGTCGGGTGCCTGATCGCCATCATCAGGCGTCGCACTCGAAACCTGATCCCCAGGGCCGACATGGTCCTCGAGGAAGGGGACCGCCTGACCGTGATCGGGGAAGCCACTGGTATCACTGAGCTTAAGGAGAGGTTCGGGATCGGCCAGGGGGGTTCAGAGGCCGAATCCGAGGCCGAACTCGAATAACTGCTTCAACCGGGTGTTGGCAGAACCTTTTCCGGCCGTGACCGACCGGCAGAAACATCTTGTTCGCCTGTTGTTGCATGATCTCTTCTCCCCACGTTATTATTCCCGTTCTGCTTCTCTGCAGCCGATCCGGCAGGTGCGACGATGTCGTGTGATCCCACCTTCTCTGGAGAGAATCCACCCTGGGTTGCGCCTGACCCGACCTTGAAGAACCCCGCCTCCTAAGTTTATGCCTACCAGACAGTTCAAGTACAAAGAGCACTGCTCACGCCCCTTTGTGAAAAAAAGCACGAAGTATGTCCGCATGCATCCCGCCAGTGCATCTTCACTGTCGTTGACGAGAGGTACGGCTTCATGAGTCGCTTCCTGTTCCCACGTTGGTCGAATGCACTGCTTCCATTGCTTGTCGTGGTGGGTGGCATCATGCCGCTGTACGTGGTGTTCTTCGTTGCGTACGGCTTCAGTCCCAAGACCCTGGAGGTCGGCTATCAACCTGAACAGCCGGTCCCGTTCAGTCATGCACTGCATGCGGGTGAGCTGGGCATGGACTGTCGTTACTGCCACAACACCGTGGAGCGAGCCGGCCATGCGGCCATTCCGCCCACGCAGACCTGCATGAACTGTCACACGCAGATCAAGCCGGAAAGCCCTCGGCTCGAGAACATCCATGCGAGTTACGAGTCAGGTCTGCCCGTCGAGTGGATCAAGGTTCATCACGTCGCCGACTACGCCTACTTCAATCACTCCGCCCACGTGAATCGGGGCGTGGGTTGCGTGTCCTGCCACGGGCGCATCGACCAGATGGAGGAGGTCTACCAGGCCAAGCCGATGAGCATGGGTTGGTGCCTTGATTGTCACCGGGATCCCGAGCCGAATCTCCGGCCGGTTTCGGAAATCACGAACATGGCCTGGGGGCGTGACCCCGGTCTCACGGAGGAACAACTTCTCGCAATCGCTGGTGAGCGCGCGAAGGTCCTCGATCTCTACCACATCAGCCCTTCGGAGAACTGCTCGACCTGTCACCGTTGAGTGGCGGTCCCGGCGGATCCATAGGAGTTCGAGTTGCAAGAGAACCCGGCAAGAAACGAATCAGTGCCTGAGGCACCTGCCACGAACCTCGGTTCGTCAGGGGAGGGTTCGTCCGTGCCGCCCCATCTCAAGGGGCGCGAGCTGTGGCGCAGCCTCGAGCAGCTGGCGGGGGACGAGACCACGAAGTCGTTCTCGGATCGTGAATTCCAGGAAGGTGCCTCGGAACTCGATGGTGATGGTCGTCGCCAGTTCATGAAGGTCATGGGGGCGAGCATCGCCCTTGCCGGCCTGGGTCCTGCCGCCTGCCGCCGTCTTCCCGAGACGAAGATCGCGCCGTACGCGTCCCGTCCTGAGGGTCGTGATCCCGGTGTCGAGATCCAGTACGCCACGAACCATGAACTCGGTGGCGTCGCCACCGGTGTGCTCGTGATGAGCTACGACGGAAGACCGATCTATCTTGAAGGCAACGGTCGACACCCCGGAAGCGAAGGCGCCGCCGGTTCGATCGCACAGGCCACGGTGCTCTCCCTCTACGACCCCGACCGTCTTCGCGAGCTGAAGCGCAACGGGAAGTCAGCCGACTGGTCCGGCTTCGAGTCCTGGCTGGGCAGCGGCCTGCGTGAGCGGCACCCGGATGGTTCGGGACTCGCCGTTCTTTCGCATGCCACCAGCGGTCCCAGCATGATGCGGACCCGGTCGAAGCTGATGAGCGCCATGCCTTCCGCGACCTGGACCGAGTGGGAGGCGATCAACGACGACAATGCCTACGAGGGAACGACGCTGGCCTTCGGTGCTCCGCACCGGGTGCACCTGCATCTCGACTCGGCCGACATCGTGGTCTCGCTCGGAGCCGACTTCCTCTCGAACGAGCCGAACAGCAAGACCAACGCTGCAGGCTGGGCATCCCAGCGCAAGCTCGATGGTGCGGCCTCGGCTGCGACGATGTCGAGGGTCTATCAGTTCGAATCCAAGCTGAGTGTCACCGGCATGGCCGCCGACGAGCGGGTCACCATCCGCCCCAGCGAGATCAGCGATCTTGCCGCCATCTTCATGGCGAGGCTTGCCGGCGCGAAGATCGATACCGGCACGCTCGAGACCCGTCTGCGGGACACGACGAACCGCGTCTATTCGGATGACCACGGCGCTTCGGTCACCTTGACCGATCTCGAGGTTCTCGAACAGGCGGCTTCCGATCTCGATGACAATCGCGGACGCTGCGTCGTCGTCGCCGGTGCGGACCAGCCGCCCGCCGTCCACGCCGCCGCGGCGATGCTCAACCAGGCCCTCGGCAACGTCGGTACGACGGTCAGTTACACCGCTCTCGAGAAGCGACCGACCCGACTGCAGGCGATCACCGAGCTGACGAAGCGGATCAATTCGGGGAACGTCAAGACGCTCGTTCTCTTCGATGTGAATCCGGTCTACGACGCGCCTGCGGACCTCGACTTCGCGGCCGCCCTCGCCAAGGTCGAGGAGGTCGTCTACGTCGGCACGCACCAGAACGAGACCAGTGCCCACGAGGCCTGCACCTGGCTTGTTCCCGGCGCGCACTACCTCGAGTCCTGGGGTGACGCACGCGGCTACGAAGGGACGATCGGCATCGTCCAGCCGTTGATCTACCCACTGGTCGATTCCAGTCAGGGTGGCCGAAGTGCGCTCGAGATCACCGCCATCATGGCGGGCTCGGAGAAGACCGACGGCCTCCAGATCGTGCGCGAGACCGCGTCGGAACGTCAGGCGACCTCCGAATACGCGTTCGAGCGACACTGGCGCAAGTCACTCGCGGACGGCTTCGTCGAAGGCACCGCGTCACCCGTCGCGACGCCGACGCTCGTCGGTGAGGACATGATCTACGGTGCGATCAAGGCTTCCATGAGCTCGATGGCCGCCGGAGGTGGTGCCGCTGACGTGGAGCTGATCATCGATCATGACGGTCAGGTCTATGACGGTCGCTTCGGCAACGTCGCCTGGATGCAGGAGCTGCCTGATCCGATCACGAAACTGACCTGGGACAATGCGGTCCTGCTCGGCCCGGAGCTCGCGGAGGCCAAGGGCCTTCGGTCGGGCGACATGGTGAAGATCGGTGCCGCTGGTTCTTCGATCGAGGCAGCAGTCCTCGTGATGCCCGGCTATGCCCCCTCGACATGCTCGCTGACGATCGGGTACGGGCGTGGTGACGCTGCGGGCCGGATCGCCGCCGATGCCGGCTTCGATGCCTTCAGGCTGCGAAAGAGTGATTCGATGGACCTGCTTCGCAAGGTGTCCATCGAACCCACCGGTGGTGAAACCTATCCGCTGGCCACGACCCAGGACCACGGCATCATCGGCTCGCTTCTTTCCGAGGTTCCCGAGGCTGGGATCCAGGAACGACTGCCTCAGCTCATCAGGGGTGGTTCTCTCGACATGTACAAGGAGAACCCCGGCTTCGCGCAGGGGATCGGCCATGTCGCACACCGCCTCTCCCTCTGGGAGGAGACGAACCTCGATGGGGCGAAGTTCCGGTGGGCGATGTCGATCGATCTCACGACCTGCACCGGATGTTCCTCCTGCGTCCTCGCCTGCCAGGCGGAGAACAACATTCCCGTCGTCGGCAAGGATCAGGTCCTTCGCGGTCGAGAGATGCACTGGTTGAGGATCGACCGGTACTTCAAGGGTGGAACCGCCTCGCGTCCCGAACAGGGCGTCATCCAGCCCGTCACCTGCCAGCAGTGCGAGAACGCGCCCTGCGAGCAGGTCTGCCCGGTCGCCGCGACGGTGCACGATGAAGACGGCATCAACATGATGGTCTACAACCGCTGCATCGGTACCCGTTACTGCAGCAACAACTGCCCATACAAGGTGCGTCGCTTCAACTTCTTCGACTACACCCGTCGGGATCCCGTTCGCAAGCAGGAAGGCCTCTTCGCCGTCAAGCCGGACTACTACACCAAGACGGGGCCGAGCGAATGGCGGAGGATGCAGTACAACCCAGAGGTCACGGTTCGTACCCGTGGTGTCATGGAGAAGTGCAACTTCTGCATCCAGAAGATCAATGCAGCGAAGATCAAGTACAAGAACGCCTGGGCACGAGCCGGTGGCGGGGCGAACAGGAACGCTCCCGACTGGACGATCCCCGACGGCGGGATTCCGATGTCCTGCGAATCCGCATGTGCGACCGGGTCGATCGTGTTCGGGGACCTCAACGACCCCAACAGTCGTGTGTCCAAGAGGCACGCCGACGTGCGCACCTACGATCTGCTTGGTGAATTGAACACCAAGCCCAGGGTCAAGTACATGGCGAAGGTCACCAACCCGATCGCGCCCCTCGAGGTGTACAGCACCGGTGGGCACGGGCATGGCGATCACGGCCATGGACATGGCCATGGTCACGACCACCACGACCACGATCATGATCATGACCACGACCACGACCACGACCACGACCACGATCACGATCATGACCACGACCACGCTTCCGCTACGGTGACCTCCGGATCGAAGGAGGCGCAGTCATGACATCGATTCCCCTCGATCCACGTTCCGGCTCCGGCAAGGTGACTGACAACACCGCTTCCGATCCCGGGCATCGCGAGCCGCTGGTCCTGAACATGGACCGCTTCTCCCAGGTGACCCAGCAGGTCTGTCAGGTCGCCGAGGCTCGTCGAACGCCGATGGCCTGGTACATCGTCTTCGCGTTCTCCCTGGGGTGTCTCGGCCTGCTCGGCTTCTGCGTCCTCTATCTGATCCTGACCGGCGTCGGCGTCTGGGGCCTGAACAACCCGGTGATGTGGGCCTTCGACATCACCAACTTCGTGTTCTGGGTGGGTATCGGTCACGCCGGCACGCTGATCTCCGCAATCCTCTTCCTGTTCCGCCAGAAGTGGCGAACGGGCATCAACCGGTTTGCGGAGGCGATGACGATCTTCGCGGTCATCTGCGCGGGTCTCTTCCCCGGCATTCACGTCGGTCGTGTCTGGGTCGTCTACTGGCTCTTCCCGCTGCCGAACCAGATGGAGATGTGGCCTCAGTTCCGCAGTCCGCTGCTCTGGGACGTCTTTGCCGTGGGAACCTACTTCACGGTCTCACTGCTCTTCTGGTACACCGGCATGGTGCCCGATCTTGCCACCTTGCGCGATCGAGCCAAGGGCAAGATCCAGCAGATCGCCTACGGGGCGTTCGCACTCGGCTGGCGAGGAAGCAACAGGCACTGGCATCGCTACGAGCGTGCCTATCTCCTCCTTGCCGCGCTCTCCACGCCGCTGGTCCTTTCCGTTCACTCCGTGGTGTCCTTCGACTTCGCCACCAGTCAGCTTCCGGGCTGGCACACGACCATCTTCCCGCCGTACTTCGTCGCGGGCGCGATCTTCTCCGGATTCGCGATGGTGGTGACCCTGGCGGTCCCGGCTCGTGAGATGTTCGGGTTGAAGGACCTGATCACGATCCGTCACCTGGACAACATGAACAAGATCATCCTGGTGACCGGATGCATGGTGGGCTACGCCTACGCGATGGAGTTCTTCATCGCGTGGTACTCCGGTGCGATCTACGAGAAGTTCGCCTTCCTCAACCGAGCCTTCGGCCAGTATTGGTGGGCCTACCTCCTGATGGTCAGTTGCAACGTGATCACCCCGCAGCTCTTCTGGTTCAAGGCGATCCGTACAAGCATCCCGATCATGTTCGTGCTCAGCCTGCTGGTGAACGTCGGCATGTGGTTCGAACGATTCGTGATCATCGTCTCCAGTCTCGCCAACGACTTCCTTCCCAGTTCATGGGACGTCTTCGTTCCGACCTGGGTCGACATCGGGACCCTTGTCGGGAGCTTCGGGCTCTTCATGGTCCTCTTCCTCCTGTTCTGCAGGTTCATCCCGATGATCGCCATTGCCGAGATCAAGGCGGTGATGCCGCAGGCCGATCCTCACTACCACGATCATCATGGGTCCTCGGATCACGATGAGGAGCACGGCGAAAGCGAGGAGGCGAAGTCATGAGTGCCACCAGCAAGAGCAATGTGACCGCACCTGCCGAATCCGAAGGCAAGACCATGTACGGGCTCATCGCCGAGTACGAGACACCTGCGGACCTGATCAAGGCTGCCCAACAGGTTCGTGATGCCGGCTTCAAGTGGTGGGACTGCTGCACCCCGTTCCCCGTCCATGGCCTCGACAAGGCGATGGGCATTCGCACCACCATCCTTCCCGTCCTGGTGTTCTTCGCCGGGATGACCGGGACGATGGTGGCGTTCTGCCTGCAGACCTTCACGAATGCAACCGACTTCTCGCTCTGGGCGATGGTCTGGGTCACCGGGTATCCCTTCCTGATCTCCGGCAAGCCGCTGATGAGTCTTCCTGCGTTCATCCCTGTGATGTTCGAACTGACCATCCTCTTCTCGGCGCTCTCGACCTTCAGTCTCATGTTCGGATTCAACGGGCTTCCCAGGCTGTATCACCCGTTGTTTAGAAGCAAGCGCTTCCGGCGCGTGACCGACGATCGCTTCTTCATCGTCATCGAGGCTCGTGACCCCCGGTTCTTCCAGGGGCGCACGAAGGCCTTCCTCGAGTCACTGAATCCCCTGTCCGTCGAAGTGGTGGAGGACTGATCCATGCAATCAATGCCTCCAATGCCTCCAAGAATCGTCTTCTTCGCGGCGAGCCTGCTCGGGCTCTTCGCCATGCTGCCGTTTGCCGTGATCGCCTGGGCGCGTTCCGCGCCGTCCCCCTCCCGGCCGATTCACATCGTCCAGGACATGGACTTCCAGCCGCGTTTCAACACGCAGGCCGTGAACCCGCTCTTCGGTGATGACCGCGCGATGCGTCCCAAGATCGCCGGCGTCGTCGCCGTCAATGGGGGATCGGGGAGCTCGCACCTGGAACAGGGTGTCGTCGACGGGCAATGGGCGACCACGCTTCCGAGCGGGATACCGATGGACATGTCGACCCTTGAGCACGGCCGGACACGATTCAACATCTTCTGCACGGCATGCCATGGGTACGCCGGGTACGGCGATGGAATCGTGAACGAGCGTGCGCTCGATCTCATGGGGAATGCGGATGGTCCCGTCTACGGCACCGCCTGGGTGCAGGCGAAGAGCGTTCATGATCCCACCGTTCGGGACCAGCCGATCGGTCAGATCTACAACACCATCACCCATGGAATCAGAAACATGGCCGGCTATGCGGCCCAGATACCGACCGAGGATCGCTGGGCGATCGCCTCGTACGTCAAGGCTCTGCAGCGCAGCCAGGATGCGACGCTGCAGGATGTCCCCCCCGAACACCGCGAGAGCCTGAAGCAATGAGCCACGTGAACGTCACGGCTGATCTGAGTGAACGCAACGTCGAGCTTGGCTCGACCGGGAGTCTTGCAAGCCATGCCTGCCTGGTGGTGGGTCTGATCTGTCTTGCGGTCGCCTTCCTCTTCCCGGTTCTCGGGATCGGGGACACCACCTGGGGTGCCTTCTGGCGCAACTGGCTGCAGACCTGGATCTTCGTGCTTCAGATCCCGCTGGGAGCCTTCTTCTTCGTCTTCGTGCAGCACCTCACCCGTGCCGGGTGGAGTGTCGCCGTCCGAAGGCCCGCGGAAGTGATCGCCTCGAATCTCAACTGGATCTGGATCGGCTTCCTGCCCATCGCCGCACTGTTCTTCTTCGGGGGTTCGTACTACCTGTTCCCGTGGTCGGACATGTCGGAGCTGGCGGCACATGCACCCGAGGAGGCGCATCTCGTCGAGGGCAAGACCGCATACCTGAACACGCCGTTCTTCCTGATCCGGGCCGTGATCTACTTCGTGGTCTGGGCGGTTCTCGCCAACTACTTCCTTCGGACCTCGCTGCGTCAGGGCCATGAGCACGGAGACGGACCGACCCGGTCGATGCAGAAGGTCGCTGCCCCCGCCGCGATCCTCTTCGGCCTGACCACGACCTTCGCGGCCTTCGACTGGATCATGTCGCTCTCGCCCGCGTGGTTCAGCACCATGTTCGGCGTGTACTTCTTCTGCGGGTGCGCCACCTGCGGTTTCGCCGCGCTCATCCTGACCTGCATCATGTTGCAGCGAAACGGTCACATGGTGAAGGTGATCACCAACGAGCACTACCAGGACATGGGCAAGCTGCTCTTCGCGTTCGGCATGGTGTTCTGGGCCTACATCGGGTTCAGTCAGTACATGCTCATCTGGTACGCCAACATTCCCGAGGAAACGGGTTGGTTCCTCGCCCGGCAGATGGGTGACTGGGGCTGGTTCAGCGCCTGGCTGCTCTTCGGGCACTTCTGCATCCCGTTCCTCTTCCTGATCTCGAAGCACCCGAAGCGGAACTGGCGAACGCTCGCATTCGCGGCCATGTGGATGATGTTCTTCGGCTGGTTCGACGTCTACTGGCTGGTCATGCCGACCATTCCGCACGATCTTGCGACTTTCGACACCTATGACGCGGCTGCTGAAGCCTATGCTCATGTGGGCACGGGTCTTCTGAACCCGATCAACTGGTTCCTGCTCGCAGGCATGCTCGGCATCATCACCTGGATCACGATCTCGCGGCTCCGGTCGCACCCCCTGATCTGCAAGAGTGATCCCTGGATCGACGAGTCCCTGAACTTCGAGAACATGTGAGCCACCGAGGAATTGCCCAATGAGTTCGCACAACGAACCCATAACCGAACAGATCGATGATCCCGAATCCGGATGGACCTGGTTCCTTTCGCTCGCGAGCATCATCATCCTGATCGTCACGGTGGTCGCCTGCACGGTTCTCTACTACGTCTTCGAGGACATGGAGATCGAGGAGAAGGTGATCGACGTTCCCGCCGAGGAATTCACCGATCTGCGCGACCAGCAGGAGTTGCTCCTCGACGAGTACCAGACCTATTCCGTGATTCCGATGGGGGGCACTCCCGAGGATGCGGAATCGATGATCCGGATTCCCGTGGAGAAGGCGATGGAGATCCTGGTCGCCGAGTCCCGCTCCGATCGTGCTGATGCGACCCAGTCGGAAGATTCGACCGAACTGGTCCTCCTCGACACCTCGAACGGGCCTTCGGAGGGTGATCGACGTTGATGCACCACTCGCTTTCCAGAACAGCCATCGCCCTCGCTGCATGCCTTGCGGCGGCGGTCATGACGATGGGTGCATGGTCCCAGGCGGACCTTGCCGTCCCCGCGGAACTGGAAGGCGTCGACATCATCGAGCGACTCGGTACCGAACTCCCTCTTGATGCCCCGTTCCAGGACCAGAGTGGGCGGGAAATCAAGCTTGGTGACCTCTTCACCGGTGAACGTCCGGTCCTTCTCCAGATGGGCTACTTCAAGTGCCCGCAGCTCTGCAACCTCGTCCTCAACGAGATGACCGACACCATCCGTAAGATCGAGTGGACCACGGGCGATGAGTTCGACGTCCTCTCGATCAGCATCAACCCCGACGAGACACCGGAACTCGCTGCAGCCAAGCGGACCTCGTACGTGCTGATGTACGAGCGACGGAACAGTGGTTCCGGCTGGCACTTCCTGGTCGGGCCCGGCGAGAGCTCCCGTGCCGTCGCGGACGCGGTCGGGTTCCAGTACCGGAAGCAGCCGGATGGCGAATACGCCCACGCGGCGGGACTCTTCGTCATCACTCCTGAAGGCGTGGTCTCCCGCTACCTCTATGGTGCGACCCAGGATCCGAAGAACGTTCGTCTCGCCCTCCTCGAGGCGTCGAACGGACGGATAGGCTCGACGATCGATCGATTCATCCTCTGGTGCCACGTGTACGATCCGGACAGCGGAAGCTACGTCCTGTTCGCCGTGCGCCTGATGCAGCTTGGCGGCATTCTCACGCTGCTCGTCCTTGGAACCGGACTGGGATGGATGTGGCTTGCCGATCGACGCAAGGCACGTTCGAACTCGGCGTCCCCGCCTGCGGCAGAAGGACCCGGAACCTCACCGATCATTCACGGAGTCGAACAATGAGCGGCTTGCTGCTTCACGTCATCCCCGCGGCGGCCTCGATGCTCGCATCCGCGACCGAGACCTCCACGGTCACGCCGGCGAACTTCTGGATGCCCGAGGGGGCGTCGATCCAGGCCGGTCCGATCGATGCCGTGTTCCAATTCATCAACGTCGTGAACTACATCTCGTTCGCGCTGGTCGTCGTCGTGATGCTCTGGTTCTGCATTCGTTATCGACAGCGAGGCAAGAACGTCGAGTTCATGGATGGTCCCGAGCACAACACCGCACTCGAGATCACCTGGACGGTGATTCCGACGATCATCCTGATCGTCATGTTCTTCCTGGGGTTCATCGGGTACCTCGACCTGCAGACGCCTCCCAAGAACTCATACGACATCAAGGTCACCGCGAAGCAGTGGCAGTGGGAGTTCGAGTATCCGAACGGCGCCAAGTCGGTCACCGAACTGGTCGTTCCGGCCGGCAAGCCGGTCCGTCTGATCATGCGTTCGGAGGACGTCCTGCACAGCCTCTTCATCCCGGATTTCCGCGTCAAGCAGGACGTGGTCCCGGGGCGATACACGTATCTCTGGTTCCAGTCCGATGCGGTGAACGATCCCGATGATCCCACCGACTTCCGTTGGCTCTTCTGCACCGAGTACTGCGGTGACGAACACTGGAACATGAACGTGCACGTCCGGGTCTTCGAGGACGAGGCGTTCAACACCTGGACCAAGGAACAGGCTCGCTGGCTCGATGTCATCGACGACGAGGACCTGTACTTCATGGCCGGGCCCAAGATCTACGCCCGATGCGCTTCCTGTCACACCCTGGACGGTCTCGACAAGTCGGGTCCGAGCTGGGGGCCGAGGGACGGCATGGGTGACCTCTGGCAGCGCGTCAGCGAGGGGACCGGCAAGATCGCCGGCGGACGCAAGGCCGATCCGGGCATCACCACCCTCGAGGACTACATCGGGGACGGGAAGCTCTACGGGACTCCCGAGGACTACATCCGCAGCTCGATCTACGACCCCGGTGCACTGCTCGTGTCCGGGTTCAACAACGGCATGGCGACCTTCCAGGGCCAGCTGAATGATCGTGCCATCGATGCCCTGATCGGCATGATGCAGAACCTCGACGAGTTCAATGCCGATGGCACGTTCAAGGATGAGGAGCGCATCAAGGAAGCCGAGGAACGGATCAAGAAGAACAAGGAAGCCGCGGCAGAAGCGGCAGCAGCAGCTGGTGTCACGAACGTGGCATCCAGCGGCTGACGCAGTTGACACGGAACCAGTGCCGGCCACCAGGCCGATCGGACAAGACACATGACTACGATCGACACAGCCAACAAAAGCGACATCGCCGACATGCCGGCGGCAGGTGCGCAGGGGCCCGTCGACAACTACCTGACCTGGACCAAGGGCGCGATCTCCTGGATCTTCACCCTTGATCACAAGCGCATCGGCGTGATGTACCTCGCCGGTGTGCTCATCTCGTTCCTGATCGGCGGGCTCTTCGCCCTGATCGTCAGGACCGAACTCATCGCGCCGGGTGCGACGATCATCGAGCCCAGCACCTACAACCTGTTCTTCACCCTCCATGGTGCGGTGATGGTCTTCCTCGTGATCATCCCGAGCATTCCCGCGTCACTGGGCAACTTCGTCCTGCCGATCATGCTGGGCGCGAAGGACGTGGCATTCCCCCGGTTGAATCTCTTCAGCTTCCACCTGTGGATCATCGGTGCGATCTTCGTGGTCCTTTCACTCCTGCTCGGTGGCTTCGACACCGGCTGGACGTTCTACACGCCGTATTCCACGACGACCGAGACCGGTGGCGTCGTTCCCGTGCTCTTCGGGGTCTTCATCCTCGGATTCAGTTCCATCTTCACCGGCCTGAACTTCGTCGTCACCGTCCACAAGATGCGTCCTCCGGGCATGACCTGGTTCCGGATGCCGCTCTTCCTCTGGGCGATCTACTCGACGGCCCTGATCCAGATCCTCGCCACCCCGGTGCTCGCCATCACCCTGATGCTGGTCGGTATCGAGCGTGCCTTCCAGATCGGCATCTTCGATCCCGCGATGGGCGGGGACCCCGTGCTCTTCCAGCACTTCTTCTGGTTCTACTCCCACCCGGCCGTCTACATCATGATCCTCCCGGCGATGGGCATCATCTCCGATCTGATCGCGGTGCACAGTCACCGGCACATCTTCGGCTACCGGTTCATCGCGTATTCCTCGGTCGCGATCGCGATCTTCAGCTTCCTGGTCTGGGGACATCACATGTTCACCTCGGGCCAGAGTGCACTGCTCAACACGATCTTCTCCGCGATCACCTTCAGTGTCGCGGTCCCATCCGCAATCAAGATCTTCAACTGGCTGGCGACCCTCTACAAGGGCTCGATCGCGTTGAACACCCCGATGCTCTACGCCCTCGGGTTCATCTTCCTCTTCACCATCGGTGGGCTGACCGGTCTCTACCTGGGCACCCTGAACACGGATGTGCACCTGCATGACACGTACTTCGTCGTCGCGCACTTCCACTACGTGATGATGGGTTCCGCCCTCATCGGGTTCATCGGCGGGCTTCATCACTGGTGGCCGAAGATGTTCGGTCGGATGTACAACGAGAAGCTCGGAATCATTGCGTTCACCCTCGTCTTCATCGGATTCAACGTGACCTTCTTCACCCAGTTCATGCTGGGGAGCAAGGGCATGCCTCGCCGTTACTACGACTACCAGCCTGAATTCGAGATCTACCACTTCATCTCGACGATCGGCTCCTACGTCATGGCTGCGGGTTTCTTCCTGACCGCCTACTACCTCCTCGCTTCCCTCTTCAGTGGGAAGAAGGCACCTGCCAACCCATGGGGCGGCAGGAGCCTCGAGTGGCAGTGCACCTCGCCGCCACCGCATGACAACTTCAAGACCACGCCCACCGTCGGTGACTGCTATGACTTCAGCGTGGTGCGTTGGAGCGACGAGGAGGATGGATATGTCATCGATCGCAGCAAGGATCCCGAGATTGCGCCTTCATCAGCGCATTCCGGGCATTGAGGGGACACCAACGTGACGGCGATAGATGCCAATTCAAACCCGCCTTCCGACTCTCCGGATCATGATCACGGCCATGGAGGCCATGAGTCGGAGAACCCGTTCCAGGCGCATCACTTCGACACTCCGGACCAGCAGTTCGAGTCCGCCAAGCTCGGCATGTGGCTGTTCCTCGGAACGGAGATCCTCTTCTTCGGCGCACTCTTCGCGCTGTACACGATCCTCAGGGCGAACGATCCTGAAGTGTTCTCCTACGCGAGTCAGTACCTCGACACCATCCTCGGTGGCGTGAACACCGCGGTCCTGATCCTCAGCTCCCTCACGATGGCAATGGCGGTCCACTTCGCGCAGCGCTCGAAGAAGACCCTCATGTTGATCTGTCTCTGGTTGACGCTCCTGGGCGCCATCGGCTTCCTGGTGATCAAGTACTTCGAATACGAGCACAAGTTCCACGTCAACCTGAAGTGGGGCCCCGGCTTCTACATGCCCGTCGACGAACAGGAGGCGACCGTGGTCGGTGACGACGGCACGGTGCTCTCCGTCGTCCAGGAGGACGAGCTTGCCGTCGCCAAGGAGACTGCCAAGCTGGCTGCCGAGGCCGAGGAGAGCCTGCCCGCCTTCGTCGATCCCCTGATCGGCGCCGTCCCACCCGTCGACGCAACGACCGTCGCGCCCGCCGCGATCGGCCCCGGAGGCATCTCCGCCGTCAAGCCTGTGGAGAAGATCGCAGCCGATCGAGCGGCGGAAGGGCATGTCGAGCATTCCGACAAGCCCCACCTCGAGGACCAGGACCTTCCCGTCAACACCCATCGCTTCTTCGCGATCTACTACGCGATGACCGGGCTGCACGGTATCCACGTCGTGGTCGGCATCGTGATGATTCTCTGGTTGATCGTGAAGGGCATGAAGGGTCACTTCGACCGTCGGCACTATGCTCCGGTCGATCTCGGTGGCCTCTACTGGCACATCGTCGACCTTGTCTGGATCTTCCTGTTCCCGCTGTTCTATCTGATTCACTGATCACTTCCGCCGATTCCGCTGAAGGAAACGCAGACCATGTCCGCTCACGCCAAGAACGATCATGACCATGGAGGCCTTGAACAACCGCTGGTCGGCCATCTCGTGCCGATCTCCGTGCTTGTCTGGACCGCCCTCGCGCTTCTCTTCCTCACCGCCGCCACGGTGGCGGTTCGATACGTCGACGCCGGGCAGTTCAACATGGTGATCGCACTCGGCATCGCCGTGATCAAGGCGACCCTGGTCGCGCTGTTCTTCATGCACCTCCGATGGGACAAGCCTTTCAACCAGCTGGTGTTCTTCGGTTGCATCGCCTTCGTGGTGCTTCTGATCGCGCTCACGGTCCTCGATACCGGTCAGTACGCACCCACGGTCTTCGACGGCAACCCCGACGACGTGCAGGCGGCGCTCGATGCGAATGCACCGGAAGCCCCGATCACCCTGAAGACCGGCGTCTCCTCACCGGATTGAGTCTGGTTTGTCCCTCAGCCCTGATTCCCCGATCGCCGATGAGAAGCAGCGCCTGCAGGCATTGATTCTCGGGGTATGGCTCTTCCTGATCACGCTCGCGATGGTGTTCGCCACCACGATCGTGGGCTATGTCGTGGTGCGACTGCAGCTCGTCAGTGCGAATGAATGGAAGCCTGAGGGGGCACCCGGGCTTCCCTGGGAGCTGTTCGTCTCCACCCTGCTCCTGCTTGCCTCGAGCGGCTCCACGCATGCGGCTCGCTCCGCGGTGTGCAGGGGAGCGTCTGGTCGAAAGGCCGGGGGCTGGATGGCACTGACATGCGCGCTGGCCGCGGGATTTCTCTTCTTCCAGGCACTTGCTTGGAGCGATCTCATCCGTCAGGAGCTGACCTTCGGTGATTCGCTCTACGCCTGGTTGTTCTTCGTCCTGACCGGGCTGCACGCCCTGCATGTCCTCTGTGGACTTCCTCCGCTCGGAATCGTGACCGGTCGGGCGTTTCGCGGTGCGTACGGTCCGGAACCGACCTCCCATGCCGGCCTGACATTCTTCGCGATGTACTGGCATTTCCTCGACGCCGTCTGGCTGGTGCTCTATCTCGTCCTGCTCTGGGGGAGCCGTCCGGGTTGAGCTGGGGCGTTCAGTTGCCCGTGACCGGCTTGATGATCGCGTTCTCGGGCATCTCGGTGACCAGCTCCTCGAGCGCCGAGTCCGGATGCGAGCAGTACCAGGCGAACCAGAGGCGTGGTTGCACGGTGATCTCGACTCCGTCCGGTGCGCTCACCAGCGCGGTCTGGGGGAGTTCGTTCAGCAGGAAACGGATCGGCACGCCTCCCTGCTCCACCGTGATCGTTCCGCGGTCCGCCCCCAGCGCCTCGACCATCATCGTCAGCGGCCAGATCCGGCGAACACCACCCGCCGTCACGGCGATGACTCGAGCCTTCAGCCGTGGCAGCAGGGGATTCGAACGATTGTCCGGTGGGAGAGGTGACACCGGGAACTTCAGGCTGTCGGAGATGTCATTGAAGTAGCGAAGGTAGCTGATCTTCCGGTACCGCTTCTTGCTTGCGGGGTCCGGGAGGATCACGGTCGTTTCGGGGTGTCTTGCCAACCAGTCCTTCCAGAGGCAAAGGTTGACCTCCGCGACTTCCGGCAGTCTGGTTCCGACCCGGGGGCCGGAGATCGCATCGCCGAACAGCGTGCTCCACAGGCTCGGGTTCTCCGACCGTGCATCGAACATCAGGAGCGCACTGTCGAGAAGCAGTCCGCTCACCCTGAAGTCCCGGAAGGCTTCGCCTTCACCGTTGATGAAGACCACGGGGGCATCGGCGAAGGGGGCGTAGGTGACCACGATCGGCACGCCATCGATCTCGTCCTGGACGATCTCATGTGCATTCAGGCAGCGAACCGGGTAGGCGCGGGCCTCGTCCCCGATGCGCACTCCCACCACGCGATCCCCGGTGACCACCCAGGGGCGGCGGTTCTTCTCGTTGTACATGATCATGTCCCGACCGAGAATCGTGTCGGGGGCCCTGTAGGTGAACAGGAATTCGCGTGCATTCCCGCTGCTGGCGACTCGTTCCCTCGCAACCGTGAGATTGTCGATCTCGAACTGGTAGCTGAGGATGTCGGTGCCATTGCCGATGGGGCGTTCGCCGAAGACGACACCAGCCAGTCCCCAGCAGAGCAGGGCGAGTGAAAGCAGCATGGAGGCGATGATCACCCATCCACCGGCCTTGAAGGAGAGGGTGGGGTGCGCCTCGACTGGTTCTCCGGTCCGCTCTGGTTCGTTCCCTGTCATGGCGCGATCATTCCGTGCGGGTTCATCGGTTCGGTGAACGTCGGTGCATCGTCGACCTCGATCGGCCCGGAATCGATCACCATCGCACCGAGAACGAGCGGGAGATAGGCGAGACTGCCCAGGAAGACCCTTCTCGCTGCGACATGCGTCCTCTTGATGTACAGGATCAGGGCCAGAAGGCTCATCATGATGCCGAGGAGGAGTGCCATGAGCGCGGAGAACCACCCGGCGAGGCCGATCAGGGTCGCGCCAAGTCCGATCGGGATGAGACAGAGGGAGGTCACCAGAATCACCTGGACCGTGATCTCGCCCCGATTGTCGACGACTGGAAGCATGGCGAATCCACCACGCTCGTAGTCCTCGCGATACATCATTGCGAGTGCGAAGAAGTGGGGAAGCTGCCAGACGAAGAGGAGCGTCCCGAGGAGCCAGGCACCTCCGTCCAGGCGTCCCGTGGCGGCCACCCAGCCGATCATCGGTGGAATCGCTCCGCAGATCGCACCGACCAGGGTGTTCAAGGTGGTTCGAGGCTTCAGTGGGGTGTACACCAGCACGTAGATCAGGACATTGAGCAGTGCCAGCATGCAGCTGATCCCATTGACCAGCATGCCCAGGATCGTCGCGCCAGCGTAGGTCAGCAGGACCCCGAGAACGAAGACCGTCCGAGGCGAGACGAGACCGGCGGGAAGCGGACGTTCCCTGGTGCGCTTCATGAGACCATCCGGTCTGATCTCGGCAAGCTGATTGAGCATGCCGGCACTTGCCGCGGTCAGTGCGGTTCCCACCAGGGTCCAGAAGAGCTTCATGGCAGGCAGGTCGGGATCCGCGAGCGCGAAACCCACCGCCGTGGTCCCCAGGACCATCATGTTCAGTCGTGCCTTCGACAGTTCACCGATGTTCGGAATCAGGCCACTGCGTTGACGACGTGACTCCGACTCGTTGTCGCTGGAAGGCGTTGGGGTGTTCTCGCTTGGATCGTCGTCTGTTTTCATGACGTGCTCGAGAGTCCGGGCTGCTCGGAGTGACTAGTATAGACAGCCAGGCACTCCTGCCTCTCCTCGACCAGCCATGACCAGCAAGACTGTTTCCATTTCCTCCGAGCCTTCCCGGGACATCCCGGCCAGGGAAGGCTGGACGATGCTGGTCTCGCTCGGCTTTGCAACGACTGTCGCGATCTGGATCGTCGGGTACCTCTCCTTCATCGGGCCGGGCCGCGCCATCGGCGAACTTCTCTTCGCCATGATGCTGCTGCTGGTCCTGATCGGGGGGGTGCTTGCCGGGCGCTACCGGACCGGGGGTGTGGCCGATCTCCGCAAGGGCATGCTTGCAGGCGGCTGGACGGGGATGATCGTCGCGATCTTCAATCTGCTGATCGTCGGGAGTCTGGTTCGCAGCAACACCCTCGGTGAGGTTCTCGGCTGGTTGCTCGGCCTCTTCCTGGTCTCGATCCTGCTCGGTGCGGTCGGTGGCATGATCGGCGGCATCAAACAGGGCGCCTCTCGCCTTCGGCGTACATCCCCGTTGTCGGTCTTCTCCACCGTCCTTGCCTGCACCGTCTTCATGCTCCTCTTCAGCGGAGGATTGGTCACCGGGCTCGAGGCCGGTCTGGCCGTACCCGACTGGCCGAACTCCTTCGGTCACAACATGCTCCTCTATCCGTTGAGGAACTGGGAGGGGGGGATCTTCTTCGAGCATGCGCACCGGCTCTACGGGATGCTCGTCGGCGTCGGCGTGGTCACCTTCCTGGTGCTGGTGTTCCTGAACGACAGGCGGCGTTGGATGAGGATCTGCTCGATCCTGCTCCTTCTCATGGTGATCATCCAGGGTCTGATGGGGGGGTTCCGCGTCACCGAGATCAGCATCCTGCTCGCGATCATCCATGGAGTCTTCGGTCAGCTCGTCTTCGTGTCCGTCGTGATGATGGCCTCGTTCACGACGATGTTCTGGCGAAGCTCCACTGTCCGGACTCCACACGAATCCACCGAGAACGATCGCTTCCTCACCGCCTTGCTGCCGCTGGCGCTCATCCTGCAACTCATCCTCGGCGCCTGCCTTCGCCATCTGCAGGTGATGTCACCCGATGGTGAAAGCCTGCTCCTGCCCCAGTCGGCGATGTACACCCACATCACGTTCGGGGTCATCGCCTTCGCGCTCGCCATCCTGGTCGGTCTGAGGGCCTGGGGGGCGTATCCCGATCAGCGGCTTGTTCATCGCCTCGGTCAGGCGGTCATGATCGTCGTCTCGCTGCAGTTCGTCCTGGGGATCATCGCCCTGGTGTACGTCCTGATCCGATCCGGTGTGATGCCTCCTCCGATGGAGGTGATCTTCACCTCGATGCACCAGGCGACCGGTGCGATCCTGCTCGCGCTCTCGGCACTGCTGTTCATCTGGCACCGCCGTCTGGTCGAACCGATGCCATCGCGATCATCATCCACCCACTGACCACGGTCGAGTTCCGGAAGGGCTCGGTTGCTTCAGTTCAGGTTCGTCCAGAGCGTGATCGGTGCTTCGGTCGGTGCGGACCGCGTCGACCAGTCGACCAGCCGATAGGCCGAAGAAGGCGGTTCCTCGTTCGTGTTGCTCGAACTCCAGGCTGCATAGATCGCGACCACGCTGGTTTCGTCGACCTCGTAGACCCGACCCATCCGCCATTCGACATTCCAGTCATCGTTGTCGGACACGGGCATCGTGCGCATACCCGATGCTTCTTCCTGTCCTTCCGAACCCAGCGCACCGGCGGCCTCGTTGAGCCCCATGCCGCCCTGAAGGCTCAATGCCGGTGGGGCGTCCCAGCCCGGTTCCATCTGTTCGCATCCGACGGTGCCGAGAAGGCCTGCGATGATGCCGCATGCAAGGAGTGCTCGTCGTGTCGCTCGGGATCGCATCGTTTGTTCGTTCCTTGAGTTGGTCATGGTGGCGCTCCCTGGCGAGCCGTCGAGTCTTGTCATTTCGGAGGAGGTCTGTGTGAATTCCGCATGACTCCGGCCCTTCTTGCAGGGCGGGCGTCAAAAACAACGGATTCGAGGGGGGCGTGCCGAAAAAGGGCGCTTCACGGCCTTTGAAGGCCGTTCTTGCCGATGCCAGGCTGGATGCGACCTTGGCGGGTCAGCGTGTTTGGGCCTCGGCCCTTGGCGTGGGCTTCAAGGCTTCCTCGAGGGCGAGGGTCGCGTAGATGGTGGCGAGGACGGGTTCATCCTCCATCCATCGCGGTGCGGTGTTGACCCAGGAACCATCCGGACGCTGCTCGGAGGCGAGGGTGTCGATCAGTTCCTCTCGCCAGACATGGACGGCACCGTCAGGTGTGGTGATTTCAGGCTGCTGTGCGGCGGTGAGGGCCCTTGCCATGGCGTGGAGGTAATAGAACCAGCCCTGCTGACCGAGTCCCGGATTCTCCGCGAAGGTCCAGTGCGTTCGAATCCACTCGAATGCCGCCCGGACCCTCGGGTCCTCGTCGGTCAGGCCTGCGTAGAGCAGACTCTTGAAGCCTGCATAGGTCATCGAGCCGTACGATCGAAGGCTTCGGGCCTGGCCTTCTGGCATGAGTTCGCCGTACCGACCCTCTCCTGCGTACTCGCTTCCCATCGATTCGCCGCCATTGGCCGTGGTGTAGACGAACCCACCGTCATTCGTTCCGTTCTGTGCCCAGGCCGCCTGGTTCGAGTCCTTCAGGTTCTGGGTTCTGCTGACGAACTGAAGCGCCTTCTGCACGGCAGGATCATCCGGACTCACGCCCGCATCATGAAGTGCATCCAGCATCATCTGGGTGTTGGAGAGATCGGGCCGTCCTCGATTACCGTACCCCACGCCCCCATACCAGTCCTGATTCGGGGTGAGTCCCTCTCCTTCCTCCCACTGTGCGGACTTGAGCCACTCGATGGCGGATTCCAGTCGATCTTGCACGGCGGGGTCGTCGATCGAGGCCAGAGCGGAACCGACTGCCGATGCCACATAGGTCCCGAGCCGGCCTTCAGCACCGAGGGCGAAGCCCTGCGTGGTCCCCGTCGCATCCAGGAGGTAGTCGATCCCGCGTTGAAGTGAAGGCGTGTCCGTACCCGACTGGGCGAGTGCCTTCACTGCCAGTGCGGTCACCGCCACCGTGACCGGGGCGGGTGCGGTCGGTTCGTCCGTGGCCGCCGTCTCCGCGCCGGGCAGCCAGCTGCCGTCGGGAGCCTGCTGGCTGACCAGGAAAGCGACGCCCTCCGAGATCGCCTTGCGCGCCATCCCGTAGCGTTCCGCGTCGAGCTGAATGTCGTTCGCATCCCCTGCGATGCGGTGCTCCGCCCGGACTGGTTGGGTGATCCGCTTCGGCGGTGGAGCCGGTGCGATCTCCGTGATGCGGCTCTCGTCGATTCGGTCGTCCAGTCGATTTCTGTCCGCGCCCTCGTCCTGGCCCCCCAGTGAAACCACCGCCAGCAGCCCGAGTGCGGTCATCGAGAACATCGTCATGGAGTGCTCCAGCCGTAGATCGTGTGTTCGTCGGAAAGCGTGCCGTCGGAAAAGATGATCGGGAACTGGAAGAGGCCTTCCTCGAGGTCCGGCGCGAAGGTGACTTCCACCACCACGTTGAGCTGCGTGCCGTCCGAAGTCTGGTCGAGGATACGGGCGGATGCTCTCGGGTCATCCGATCGAACCGACGCCATGACCGGTCGTCTCGGTTTCTTGAATTCGACCTGGACCTCCATCGAGCTTCCCGGCTTCACGAGTCCGAGATTCGATCGGAAATCCGCCATCGGCATGGAGGTCTGGATCTTGGTGCAGGGGTTGTGCCGGATTCGAAGATCCATGAGGGGGGCCTTCGGATGATCCGTCCTGATGATGAGGAATCGAGGCAGGTCCTCGCACCCGTAGCCGGAGAGGTCGTACTTGAGGGTGTATCGATTCCTCGGCTCGTCCGTTGCCGGATCGAAGTCGAGGAAGACCGGCTGCTCCGTCAGGACATTGAGGACCCGGAAGGGTCTCTTGTCGACCGATTCGATCATGAACTGACCGAAGCGTCGATCCGGCTGGTCGGCCTTCTCCTTCACCGCGAGGTACGGCGGAATGGCACGGATCGCCAGGGCGTTCTCCGCATTGAGTCCCACCGTCAGGAAGCGTGGATACCCCTCGATGATCAGCTGGACCCGTGCGATCTTCTTGCCCAGCGCCCTGTTCGTCGTCATGGAGATCGGCATCTGCACCGAACCACGGGCCGGGATGATGACGTTCGTCATGTCGACCGTCGTGCAGGTGCATGTCGGTTGTGCCTTCATGATCCGGACCGGGCGATCCGAGGTGTTGACCAGGGTCACATCCGACTCGAGGGTGCTGCCCGGCTCGACGATGCCGAAGTCGACCATCTGTGGAGTCGCCACGATCGGCGGGTAGCCTGCCTGAGGCGTCTGCCCGGACGAGCCTTGGGCAGTCGACTGGGATGATCCGGTCGAATCTCCCGGGGCACCTCCTCCGGCAGGTGGGCTCGGAGCGGCTTCCATCCTCGTGCTGCCCGCATCACCTGTCTTCGGTGTGGTTTCCGAGGAGTCGTCGCAACCAATGCTTCCGAACAGGGCGAGCAAGCACGCTGCCGGGCAGGCCAGCAGGTCGATGGAACGTCTGCTTCTGGTACGAATCTGGTTCACTTGGCGCTTCCTGGAGGGTTCTGGACAGGTGGATGCTACCAGTCCCGGCAAGGCGTGGCACCACGTCGCGCGGGCCCTGCCCCTCCGGGTAGACTGCCTTGCGTGAAAGCCATTGAAATCAGTCGTCAAGGTGTTCCCGTCTCCGACAATGTCCTGCTGAATGCGGAACGGGATGCGCCTGCGCCCGGCCCGGGCGAGGTCCTGGTTCGAACCGAGGCATCCGCCTTGAACCAGCTCGACCTCTGGGTGGGTCGTGGCCTGCCGGGTCTTGAACGCTCCTTTCCTGCAATCTCGGGTTCGGATGGTGTCGGCATCATCGAGTCCGTGGGAGATGGGGTGGACGAAGGCTGGGTCGGGCGACGAGTGGTCCTCAATGCAGGCATCCCGATTCCCGTCCCCCCGCAGCCGGATGTCGTGCCCGCGCCGTCCGACATCCTCATGATCGGCGAGCATGTCTCCGGCACGATGGCGGAGTTCTTCGTGGCGCCCGTGGGCAACGTGCTCGACGTCGGCGATGCCGATCCCGTCGAGACGGCCGCTTTCGGACTCGTTCACCTCACCGCATGGCGGATGCTCGTCACTCGAGCTCGAGTGCGCCCTGGTTCGACGGTCCTCGTGACCGGCATCGGTGGGGGGGTGGCGCTGGCCTGCCTCGGTATCGCGAAGATGATGAGTTGTCGGGTGATCGTGACGAGTCGCAGCCGGGAGAAGCTTGATCGGGCCATGGAACTCGGCGCCGATGAGGGCGTTCTCGACGAGGGTGTCGATTTCTCCCGTGAGGTCCGAGGCCTCACTGGACGACGGGGTGTCGACGTCTGCGCCGATTCGGTCGGGAAGGCGATCCACCTTGCCGGAGTGAAGTCTCTCGCACGTGGCGGGGTCTATGTCACCTGCGGGTGCACTACCGGTCCTGATGCCACGACCGACCTTGCGCGGGTCTTCTGGAACCAGCTTTCGATTCTCGGTTCGACGATGGGGGACATGGATGAGTTCCGACAGGTGCTTGCCCACTTCCGGAGCGGAAGGCTCCGCCCCGTCATCGATTCCATTCATGCACCCGGATCCTGTGAAAATGCCTACAAGCGGCTTGAAGCAGGCGCACAATTCGGGAAGATCGTCGTGGACTGGCGGCTCGGCTGATTCGTTTTCTCGAGGATGCGGGCCCGTCTCCTCATCTCCTCGTTTCCTCTCCGGACCCATTCTGCCATGCCTCAATGCGCCACCCAGACCATCACCCCGGAACGCAGTCGCTCTGGTTCGCCAGCCGTGAGCCCGGTCACGGGCAGGCGAGGTACCGGACTCTCGAGATGGCAGGTCCTGCTTCACGATGACGACCACAATGAGATGGGCTACGTGGTCGATGTGCTCGTTCGTCTGCGGGCTCGGGATCTCCCTGGGGCCATACGGGTGATGTTCGAAGCCCACCGCCAAGGGGTCGGGCTGGTCATGGAGACGCATCTTGAGCATGCGGAGCATGTCGCGGAGCAGCTTTTGGCCTCTGGCCTGACTGCCTCGGTTCAAGAGGCGCCCGAGGCTTGAAGACCGAGCTGCAAATCGGTCCGATAAATCAAAAAGACATGACGAGTTTGAATTCACCTGCTGTTGGGTGCTTCAAGCGGGCATTTTGATTGCCTGGCCTGGAATCACTGATCTGGCCCAGTCTCTGGTGCCCGCCCGGATCTTCCCCAAATTGTCACGGTGGGGTGCTGATCATGGGATTATTCGGGCTTGAATCCCTTGTTGATTGCGAGTTTCTGGGGACTTCTGATTTGGTTCGTTGTGATTGGCGGGTACCCTCAGGAGTGGATTCCATTTCATGAACGATGGAATCGGTGGACCTAGGTCCGATTCCTTCGTTTTTTCAAGCCCGTCGCTCTGGTGGGCCAAGCAAGAGATGATCAAGAGAAGATCAGGAGGACTGACATGACTGAATATCGCTTTATCGCGAGTGTAGTCGCCGGCCTGTGTACGGCTGGTGTCGCATTCGGACAGTGTGATGTGACCCCCCCGAGTGGGTCCGTCGAGCAGAACGACGCCGGCTACTGCGGCTCGACCGGTGAGGTCGACCCCAACGGTGGTTGCAATGCGGATCCCGCTTCCTGGCAGGATCTCGGCACCCTCGCCGAGGGCTTCACCTACATGCACGGCAACGTCGGTGCTTGGACGACCACTGACGCCAATGACGTTCGTGACCTTGACTGGTACTCCATGACCGCTCCCGCGAATGGTGTCATCAGCTTCACCTTCAACAGCTCCACCGCAGGTGTCGACCCCACCGACTTCGTCGGCTTCATCGTCACCGGCGCTGATGACTGCGCCACCGCTGGATACGAAGGCTTCATCTTCCCCTGTGGCGGCTTCTTCGAGAAGACCGTTGCTGCGGGTCAGGTGATGGGTTGCGTCGTGACCGTCAACGGTTTCGGCGACGGCAACGCCAGCAGCTGCGACACCGAATACGTCGTCACCATGGAGTTCGCTCCCAGCAGCTACGACTGCGGCGACCCGGCTCAGGGTGACTGCACCGATCCCAACGGCACTCCCGGTTGCTCCGACCAGGCTTGCTGCGAACTCGTCTGCGAATTCGACTCGGCCTGCTGCGACGGCGGCTGGGACGAAGTCTGCGTCGACGTTGCCTATGACCTCTGCGGTTACTACCTCTACGAGTGCACCGATCCCGCCTATGGCAACGACTGCGTTGTCGATGCAGTCCTTGGTGGCTACAACATCGACCTCGTCGATACGGATCCGGTCAGCGTCACTGGTGACACCACTGGTGCCAACACCGACGGTCCCGGCGAAGCCGGCTGCGGTTCGGGTACCGGCTTCGAACAGCTGAACTCCGACCTGTGGTGGGTTGTCAGCGTTCCCGGTCCTGGCTTCCTCAGCGCTTCCACCTGCAACGGTGGTGCCGAGTGGGACACCAAGATCGCTCTGTACAGCTATGACGCAGCTACCTTCGACCCCGCTGCGCTCCCCGATATCTACGTTGCTTGCAACGAAGACTGTGGTGACGCAGCGTTCGCATCCTCGCTTCAGATCGAAGTTGCTGATGCTGGCACGTACCTCCTCCGTCTTGGTGGATACGACGGCAGCAGCGGTCCCTTCGACATGACCGTTCAGTATTCTGAACTGCCCACCTACGAGTGCGATCCCCCGTCGGATGCAGTCGTCACGACTCAGTCGGCCGACATGGAAGTCGCCTTCAACGGCGTCTCCTGCGCGTACGGCACTGGCGTCACCACGACCAACCAGTTCGCTCGTAAGTACTCCGGCGTTTCCGCCCAGACCATCGGTTGCACCGACTTCGGTCTCTACAACGGCGGCAGCGGTATCCTCGGCGAAATGCGTGTCTCCAACGACACCACTGCCGGTGATACTCCCGACGTCGCCTCGCTCGAGCAGATCGACGCCAAGGAAGTCTACCTCGTTGGTGGCGGTTACCTTGGTCTCACCACGGTCTCCTTCGACCCGCTGCTTGACATCACCGATGGCATGAACGTCGTCTTCGAGATGGACTGCCCCGAGTCCCCCGACGGCTTCGTCTCCACCGGCTGCAACGATCTGGGTGAGGATGCTCCCACCTACCTGAAGTCAGACCCCTGCGGTCTCGCCACCTACCTCAGCTACGAGGCAATCGGCTTCGCCGGTTACCACTGGTGCCACAACTTCACCAGCTACGACGGTGGCGGCGGTACGACCTGCGTCGGCGACCTCAACGGTGACAGCTCTGTTGACGGTGCTGACCTCACCATCCTGCTTGGTGCCTGGGGAACCGACGACGCCGTCGCTGACCTCGACGCCAGCGGTCTGGTCGACGGTGCCGACCTCACCCTCCTGCTGGGTGCCTGGGGCGCTTGCCCGTAAGGTTGAGCCTTTCTTAGGTACAGCCACGACCCTTTCAATTTCCGGCACCCCCTGCTCAGGCAGGGGGTGCCGTGTTTTTGCCCCTGGAAACCATGCTTGGAGGACCTGCTCCGTGATCTGCTAGAATCATCCCTTCGGTCGGATCTGGTTCGTGCCTGGAAGTGGCGTTGCAAGAGAAGGCCGCTCCTGCCGAACCACACATTGGTACCTGGCGGCGTTTCTCCGGTCTTTTCACGAAGACCGGCAATCACTCGCTCTCGAGGACCCTCATCGTGCGCATCTTCCTGCTCGGTTTCGTGGGCCTCTTCATCCTGCTTGGCGCAGGGTTCGTCATCGTCGGGCCTTCGGGCTTCGGGATCTCCGGTCTCGTGGGGTTCGAGGAGCCTGCGGTCTCGGTTCGCCTCATGGAGGTGGTTCGGGGAACCGTTCGCGAGAAGGTCACCGCACCCGGCGAGGTCGAGCCTGATACCAAGGTCGACATCTCCGCCGAGGTCTCGGCGCGGATCGAACGGCTTCCCTTCCGGGAGGGAGACCAGGTCGCGGAAGGTGACCTCGTCGTGAAGCTCGACGATCGCGACCTGCTTGCTGCCTCCAACTCGGCCAAGGCACGGCGGGATGCCGAGTTCTTCCGGCTCAAGTCCGAACAGGCTCGCCTGGCCGGCCCTCTCGCCCGTCTCGAGATGGCCAGACGACAGCTCGAGCGTCAGGCAAGCCTCTTCGAGTCGGGTGACATCAGTCGGATCACGCTCGAGGAGGCGGAGGAGGCGGTCGATGACCTGACCGCGCAGGTCGCCGCGGCGCAACATTCGATCTCCGTCATCGAGAGTTCCCTGGAAGCGGCGGAAGCCGACATCGCACGAGCGACCGAGGCGCTCGGACGGACGGAGATTCGTGCTCCCATGGATGGCGTGGTGACCGCATTGAACGCCGAAGTCGGCGAGCTGGTCATGGTCGGGACGATGAACAATGCCGGAACCGTGATCCTGACCGTCGCGGACCTCTCCAGCATGCATCTCGATGCTCGAGTCGCGGAGAGCGACGTCGCTCGCATCGAGCAGGGGCAGGATGCTGAAATCCGGATCAACGCCTATCGCGACGAGGTCTTCAGTGGTGACGTGACCCGCATCGCCCTGCAAAGGACCCTGGATGGCTCCGGTGCGGGGTACTTCAAGACCGAAGTCCGTCTCGAGCTCGAGGGCCGTGCGATCTATTCCGGGCTTGCCGCCAACGTCGACATTCTCGTCGGTGACCATGACGGCCTGGTCGTTCCCACCCAGTCGGTGGTCGATCGCGCGGTGAAGGACCTCGATGACGAGGTGCTGGAAAGCGAGCTCCTCGACGGTCTCAGCAGTGCCGTGTCCGTGATCTACGTGGTCCGGGAGGGTCTTGCGGTCTGCGTTCCGGTCGAGGTCGGACCGAGTTCACTCACCGACACGCTCGTCAGGCGCGGAGTCAAGGAAGGCGATCAGATCATCATCGGGCCCTACAAGGCGCTTGAGAAGATCCGTCATGGTGACCGTGTCGAGGAATCCGACAGGACCGATGGTGATGAAGCCATCTCGGATGGATCAGGAAGTCGGGTCGAGGTCTCCTTCTGACGGATGCACCACGCCATGCTGATCGACGTCAAGAACATGTCCAAGGTCTACCGTGTCGGAATCGAGCGCATCGATGCCCTGCGTGACGTCGATCTTGAGATCGGCAGCAACGAGATGGTCGCGATCATGGGCAGTTCCGGAAGCGGCAAGAGCACCCTGATGAACATGCTGGGCTGCCTCGATCGCCCCACATCCGGGACCTATCACCTGGACGGACGGGACATCGGATCCATGGGGCCGAACGAACTTGCCCGGGTGCGCAACGAACAGGTCGGCTTCGTCTTCCAGTCCTTCGAACTCCTGCCACGCCAGACCGCCCTGCAGAACGTCGAATTGCCGCTCATCTACAGCGGTTCAGGTGGGGGGGGGAGCAGGCGGGATCGCGCACGAGACGCACTCACGAGAGTCGGCCTCGAGGATCGGATGACGCATCGGCCGAACCAGTTGTCGGGCGGCCAGAAGCAGCGTGTCGCGATCGCGCGTGCGATTCTCAACAAACCGACGATCCTGATGGCCGACGAACCGACCGGGAATCTCGATTCCTCGACGACGTCGGAGATCCTCGAGCTCTTCAGCCAGCTGCACGCCGATGGACAGACGATCCTCATCGTGACCCATGAAGACGAGGTCGCTGCCTGCTGCCAGCGGGTCGTCAGACTGCGTGACGGCGAGATCGAGTCCGATCTTCCCATCGAACAGGACGTTGCCGGCCGCTTGCGAGGACAGGGGAGTGCAGCGTGCTGAACCCTCTCTTCTACATTCGTTCGATCGCACTTGCCCTGAGCCAGATCTGGGCGAACAAGACGCGTTCCTTCCTCACCGCGCTGGGGATCATCGTCGGTGTCGCCAGTGTGAGTGCGGTGATCGCTGCCCTGAGCGGTCTCAAGTCGAAGGTGCTCGATGAATTCGAGGCCGTCGGCGCAAGTCGGATGTTCATCTTCCCCGACCGACCGGATGACGCTCCCGACAACCTCTATCCGTGGGAAGAGGTGCGCCTCAAGGAGGACGAGCTCAAGGCCATTGCCATGAACTGCCCGTCGATACGCGCAATCTCACCCTCGACGGACCTGGGAATGAACGTCCAGTACGGGGAAAGATCGATCGCGGGCATCACCGTCAAGGGGATCTGGCCGGACTGGCACAAGACCTCGGCTCGATCGATCCTCGAGGGCCGTTCGTTCACGATGATCGACGAGGAGAATGCGAGACAGGTGTGCGTTCTCAACGAGGCTGCAGTCGAGGAACTGCAGCTTTCGAAGGACCCGTCCGGCGAGCACATCCTGCTCGATGGTCGGCGCTTCCTGGTCGTCGGTCTCGTCGAGACGCTGCAGGCATCGATGTTCGGGATGAATACCAGCTCCGCAGAGGTGTTCATCCCGTTCTCCGTGGCATCGAAGCTCCAGTCACCACGGTTCTTCTTCATGGTCAACGCGCTCATCGAATCACCGGATCTTGCCGAAGAGGCCGAATCAGAGGTCCGTTTCGTGCTTCGCAGGATGCGAGGACTCGGTCCGGAGGATCCCGACACCTTCCAGGTCGCCGCGATCGACCAGTTCATCGACCAGTTCAAGGCGCTTGCTGCCGGGATCACGGCGGTCGCGGGCGGGATCGTCGGCATCAGTCTGCTGGTCGGAGGCATCGGGATCATGAACATCATGCTGGTCTCCGTGTCGGAACGAACCAGGGAGATCGGCCTTCGGAAGGCGGTGGGTGCGACCCCGATGGCGATCCTCATGCAGTTCCTGCTGGAAGCCGTCACCCTGAGTTTCCTCGGCGGATTCATCGGCCTTGCAATCGGCCGACTGCTCGCCTGGGGCATGACGAGGATTCCCGATGCCAATCTCGAGCAAGCCGACATCCCGCTCTGGGCGGTGATCCTCGCCTTCGTCTTCAGTGGGGGGGTCGGCATCGTCTTCGGGATGTTCCCTGCGATCAAGGCTTCCAGACTGGATCCCATCGAGGCGCTGCGTCATGAATGATCGATCATCCCGATTCGAACCCGCACGAAGGTGTGCCCTGGTCATGTTCGCTCTCCTGGGGGGGCTGCTGTTCATGCCCGGCTGCGGGAAGACCCTCTTTACCGAGGACGAACCCTGGCGGATTCCCGAGTCATCGCTGAAGTCGATCGATGAATTCGACCTGGAGCGCACCAGCGAACGCGTCGAGCTCCCCGGGGAAGATGCCGTCGCCAGCATCATGGACGGGTCGATCGAACTTCCCGGCGAGGGCGAGCGCGTGCCATTGACCCTTGCCGACGTCCGCGCCTCTTCGCTTCGCAACAATCTCGAACTCTCCGCGACGATCATCAATCCCGCCATAGCCCAGGCCGCCGAGGATGCCGAAGCGGCCCGCTTCGAGTCGACCTTCGTCGCGAGCGTGAACCAGACCGACGCAAACCAGCAGATCACCAATCAGGACCAGAGTTCCAACTCCACTACGACCTCCGTCGACCTCGGCGTGGAGATCCCCCTCCAGACCGGAGGTACGGTCAGCGTTTCCGCGCCGTTCGCCAGGAACACCCAGGACGGACAGTTCGCGACCTTCGATGCGTACTGGAGCGCCGGCGCACAGTTCTCGATCGCCCAGCCGCTGATGCGCAACGCCGGCCTCCGGGTGAACACCGCCCCGATCAGGGTGGCTTCCTACCGGAATCAGATCGCCCAGGCCCAGGCGAAGCTCGCTGCGATCAGGATCCTCGGGAACGCCGAAAAGGCCTACTGGAGGCTCTATGCAGCGTGGCAGGAACTCGATGTTCGCAAGCAGCAGTACGACCTTGCCGTCGAACAGCTCGAGCGTGCCCAGCGCCTCGTCGATCTCGGGCAGGCGGCAGACATCGAGGTCATCCGAGCCGAGAGTGGCGTGGGCTCCAGTCTGGAGGCGATCATCCGAGCGGATGCATCGATTCGAAGGACCCAGCGTGAACTCAAGCAGGTGATGAATCGATCGGATCTGCCGATCGAATCCGCAACCGCCATCGAGCCGACCAGTCTTCCGAATCCGATCGGTCTCGTGATCGACGGGAGGGCCATGGCTCGAGACGCCGTCGAGAATCGGATGGAGATCCTCGAACTCGACCTGCAGCTCGCCATCGACTCCAGCGACATCGAGGTCGCCCGGAATGCGACCCTTCCTGACATCGCGATCCGCTATGACTTCGGACTCAACAGCAACCAGCCCGGCTCGCTCGCCAATGCCTATGCGGAGGCCTTCGAGGGCTTCTACGACACCTGGTCGATCGGCCTCTCGGCCAGGATCCCGATCGGCAACCAGCAGGCGGAGGCGCGTCTCCGCCAGACCGTCCTTCAGAGAGTTCAGCGGCTGGCCACTCGGGATCAGCGTGTCCAGGCGATTCGCCTCGAGGTCTACGATGTCATCGATTCGATCAACGAGTCATGGCAGCAGATTCTCGCGGCCCGTCTCGAAACCGTCCTTGCCGGACGGACCTACGAAGCCGAGAAGCGGCAGTTCGAACTGGGCCTTCGAACCAGCAACGACGTGCTTGATGCCTCCGCGCGGCTTGCGGACTCACGAAGCCGGGAGATCCTGGCCGTCGTCGAGTACCAGGCTGCACTGGTCGATGGCGCCTTTGCGACCGGAACGATCTTCGGCAGTGCTCGCATCGAATGGGTCGAGGACGATTCCTTCTCGGGTGGACGTTTCGAGCAGACCGACGGCTAGGTCAGCCGATCAGTCGATCTTGTCCATCGCCTTGCGGACCAGTTCGATCAGGACGTCAGGCATGTCGCCGTCCCGGGTGAAGTCGTCGAAGGCGGTCCTGAGTCGATCCGAAGACTGTGCCGTGATGAGCCGGTCGTGGTGGACGAGCGCTCCGGCGATCGAGGCGGCGTAGAGCCGTGCGCCAAGCCGTCGATCGGCAGGGAGTTCCCCCTGGGTCCGGAGCTGCTTGAAGATCCTCTTGAGCGTCCGGTACTGGTCGAGGGTGGTGTCCTTGCTGGTGGTGACCTGCACCGCACCCTCCGCTGTCTCGATCACGTCGCGAACGAGCCAGTTGGCGAGCATGAAGATCGGATCCACATCCGTTTCCATCGCCCATTCGATCGGGTGCTGTGTCTTGTTGCCGTCATGGATCATGATCTTGTCCCCAGGGCCTTGAACAGTTCGTTCAGTTCATTGGTTGCAGAGGCTCCCGGAGCGAGTGTTTCCCGCACGTTTTCCAGGAGCGCCTTGGCGTATCGTCTCTTTGCCGTCACGAGGAGATTGGAGACCTGCGGAAGGCCTCTGAGGTTCCATTTGCGAGCGAGATCGTCGTGGGGGACGGGCTTCGCGCCGGTCAGGCAGGGGTTCAGGATGCGGTGCTTGAAGATGTCCCAGTGCATGGCCTGATCGGATTCGATCAGTTCATCGCGGACCTGTTCGGAGGTCCTCTTGATCAGTTCATCGACCCAGCGGGTGTTGAAGGCGATTTCCGGGTCGACTTCGTCCGACACGGCCTCGAGTCCGGCCTCCTGGTCATCGAGTCTCCCCAGTGCGTTCCTGCCGGGTGAACGCCTCTGTGCGGTCTGCATCCTGAAATCGTCCGCGAGGTAGTTTCGGACGGCGCTGAGAAGGAGCGATCGAAACCGGCCTCGACTGGAGTCAGCTCGGTCGAAGAGGTCCCTGCCGATGATCACGTCGCAGAAGAAGCCCTGCGTGAGGTCCTCTGCAACCTGTTCCTTCCTGCCGGAAGATCGAATGTAGGCGTAGACCGCGGACCAGTAGCGCTTCATCAGCTCGTTCCTGCTGGTCTGGTTCGTCGGTGATTCGTCATCGATGGCATCTCCGATCAAGGTCCAGCTGGTTGCCGTCGAGCTGGCATTCCGAGGTGCTGAGGCATCCTGATCGACGACTGATTCCCAGTCCTCGATCTCCTGCTCGTTTCGTGCCACGCCCTCCTGGTCGGGGGCGGTGTTCGTCGAGTCCTTCATGGGTTCCGGCTGCGAATCTGGTTCCATGCCCTGCATGATGTACGACGAAATCGCTTCAGGTTGGCTGTGAAATGCAAAAATGGGAACGAACCCCCTTCAGGTCGGCCCAAGCCCGGTTTTTCTCGTGTTCTCGTCCTGGTGTCCTCGCCACGATCGTCTTCAGGTCGCGTGCCACATCCCGGGAAGCGGAGGCGGCAGGGCCCCTGGCCGGTGGACGTCGCCATGCCACCGCAGGTTCCTGCGTGGGTGGTCTTCTTCTTCGCATGTCATCGAGTTGTCTCCAGCGCCCCTGGCCGACTCCACGCTCCGAGCTGCCTCCGATGGGGACCCGGCCATCAACACACTACGGGACGAACCAACGAGTGATCCTCGGACCTGCCCATTTTCCTTCAAAGAGTGGGGCCTGCTCGCGGGCCGGGTACCGGAAATGCACACGCCCCGCTCGGCCTTATGGCCGCGCGGGGCGTGTGGAATGGAGCCGGGGGGATTCGAACCCCCGTGTCGAAACGGCGCTGAAGCCGCGTCTACGTGTGTAGTCACCACTTTGATCTCGGTCCTGGGCGAGGCAGGTGACAGCCCAACTCAGGACCAAGGCATACAAGTTTCTCGTTCCGCCGAAGTATGCCAGCCCATTGGAACCAGCCTGATGTCTTTCCACTGGCCGCCTTATCAGGCATCAGGCGACCAGCGGTCGCGGAAATTTAAGCCGCGAGAGCGTACTGCGTGTTGGCAGTTAAAAGTTTGCATCCTTTTTACGTGGCCGGGATGCTCCACGACACGCAACGACAACACCGATCCGTCCGATCGATGCCAGTCGGCCCCTGATGTCAAAGAACGCTCGGCGAGAAGTCGCTTCGCGTGGGTCATTGTATACCGCTAGGTCCCGAATGGATCCCTGAATTCCGCATCCGTCCCGCAATAGATGCACATCGGTTGGCGCTTGGGCAGGGTCCGCCCGCTTCCGCGGATGCACGAATGGCCTCTCTGGACCCGCCCAAGCCGTAGGTTGAAATGAACATGGTGTTCCTCCTCGTCACCTTTCCGGGTACGCTCCCGATGGAGCGACCTGACATGCCGGAACGATCTGCACGGAACATTCTATTCATCTGCATGGGAAACATCTGTCGAAGCCCGATGGCCGAGGGTGTCTTCATCCACAAGCTCGGGGAACGGGGCATCCGGGACGACTACCGGGTGGATTCCGCCGGGACTGGTGGGTGGCACGCAGGTTCCCCCCCCGACCATCGGTCCGAGGAGGTCGCTCGCCGGAATGGCGTACCCCTGGTCTCTCGCGCTCGACAGGTCGATGACCGGGACTTCGAGACGTTCGATCTCCTGGTGGTCATGGATCGGGACAATGCGCGCGAGCTCGCCGCGATGGGCTGTCCTGAGGAGAAGATCCGGCTGTTGATGTCCTACCACGAGGACTCCGCCCATGACGAGGTACCCGATCCATACTACGGCGGACCTGACGGCTTCCAGCTGATGTACGACCTCATCGATGGTGCGATCGACCGTCTGATCGATCGCATGCAGTCCGGCCGTTCTTCATGAACGATCACCGCACGGCGCTGGTCGCCGAGGCGCTCGGTTCCCCCGTTCGATCGATCCAGGCGCTCTCAGGTGGGTGCGTCAGCGAGGTCTGTCGTGTCGAGTCGGAGGCAGGGAGTCGCCTCGTCGCCAAGTTCGGTCCGTTCGCGGTCCTCGAGGAGGAACGGGCAGGCCTCCAGGTCCTTGCTGACGCGAAGGCGGTCCGGGTTCCGCAGGTGACCTGCCTGCATGGTGCAGAGGAGGCGGCCGTCCTCCTGATGGAGGAACTCGTGGTCGGGTCCGACCCTGACTGGGGGCGATTCGGTCGGGACCTTGCCTTGTTGCACTCGACGACGGTCGGGGAGCGCTATGGATTCGACCTCGACAATCACCTCGGCACCACGCCGCAGCCCAACGGCTGGATGGATGACTGGGTGGCCTTCAATCGGACGCGGCGGCATGGCCCCCTGGTGGATGCCCTCGTCGTTCGAGGTGCGCTGACCGGTGACGACCTCGAGCTGGTCCGGCGCGTTCTGGCATCACTCGGAGGCGTGCTTCCCGAACGGCCGCGCCCGTCACTCCTGCATGGAGATCTCTGGTCCGGCAACGCCATTCCGCTCGAGGGCGGGGGGGTTGCGGTGATCGATCCGGCTCCGTACGTCGGTCATGCGCTCGCGGACATCGCGATGATGCAGCTCTTCGGCGGATTTCCGCCGGCCTGCTTCGAGGGCTACCTGGATGCCGGAGGTGAAGGATTCGATCCCGCCTGTCTCGCGGTCTACCGTCTTCATCACCTGCTCAACCACCTGCTCCTCTTCGGTCCCGGATACCTCTCCGGGGTTCGTGGTGAATGTCGCCTGATTCTCGATGCCTGCTGAGCCGCCCGTCGAGGGGAACCTCGCTTCGGGTATCCTCCGCAACAGACACCTGGAGACCACCATGCCGCATCGCCTCAGCCTTCCGGTCCTGATTCTCGCCTGCACGCCCTGCATCCATGCGCAGGATGCCGATCCGAACGCCCCCCGTCTGAGTGACATGATGTCGGTGGCCATGGAGGCCAGTCAGCCCCTGCCCGAGCACGACCTTCTGCGCGGCCTCGTGGGCGACTGGAACTACGTCATCGAGATGACGATGCCCGGGTCACCCGCTCTGCGTGGTTCAGGAACCACCGAGGTCACGGAGATCCTTGGTGGCCGCTTCATCCAGATGCACTCGGCCTCCGTTGGGCCCGACGAATTCGAGAACCTGATGCTGATGGGCTACGACTCCCGCGAAGGCATGAAGGACTACTTCATGGTCGGCATCGATTCCCTCGGCCACTACTCGGTCGACCTGCGGGGTGACTGGAACCCGTCAGCCGGCACCTTGACGCTGGATGGGACGCAGCATGATCCTGCCAGCGGGCGGGACATGACATATCGCCAGGTGTACCGCTTCCCCGGCACCGACGTCATGACCTGCGAGGTCTATCTCGAGGTTCCAGGTGTTCGAGAGGATGTTCGGATGGTCGGCATCGTCTACCAGCGAGTCGCTGCGGATCATGATGGTGGCACGGCCGCTCCGAAGTCCGCGCCTGCAGTCGCGACCAGGCCCGCGAGTGCGAGGGAAGTGTCCGATGCACCATCGTGGACGGCCGATGAGATCGAGGCGATGGATTTCGCTGAGTTGCAGGGAGCATTGCACGACATCGCACGCGCTCGTTCCATTCCCGAAATGGAGGAGGCCCTGCGCTCCAACCTGGGTGGTCAGTTCCGTTCGATCATGGACCAGATGAGACGACGACGGGCGTCGGCTGACGATTCCGATGCTCCGAGTGGCGGGGCTTCCGCTTCGCTTCCTGCGTACGGTGACGAGATGATCGAATCGATGACCCGGTCCCAGGCTCGGGCGGCGCTTGCGGAGATCATCACTGCACGCAGCATCCCCGGTCTCGACGAGGAGCAGCGCGCCCAGCTTGGTGCGATCTTCCGAAAGGTTGTTGCACGGCTCAGGGAGACCTCCGGCAGCGAAGGTGCCGGGCGTGACCTCGAGACCGCCGAGAAGGAAGCTGCCGCAAGCGAACCCGACCGTTCCGGCGCCGACGCGGAGCCCTCCAGCGATTGACCGTTCCCGATCAGGTCGCCCTCAACCGTTGGTTCGTGCGAATTCCTTCATGAAGTCGGCGAGGACCTTGCAGCCTTCGGCGGGGAACGCGTTGTAGATCGAGGCTCGCATGCCTCCGATCGAACGGTGTCCCTTGAGCGCACTCATGCCGTGTGCAGCGGCGTCCTCGATGAACTTCTTGTCGAGCTCCGGGGTCTGCGTCTTGAAGCTGATGTTCATGACGGATCGGCACTCGGGCCTGCTGTGGGGGATGTAGAACCCACCGCAATCATCGAGCACGTCGTAGATCAGGCCCGCCTTCGCATTGTTCCGCCGTTCCATCTCCTCGAGTCCGCCTTCGGCGAGGATCCACTTGAAGACCAGGCCCATCGCGTGGATCGGGAAGACCGGCGGCGTGTGGTATCGGGACCCGCCCTTGGCGTGCGTCTCGTAGGAGAGGATGGTCGGCATGTCGTCCCTCGCCGTTTCCATCAGTTCCTTCGACACCAGGGCGAGGACCACGCCCGCCGGGCCGAGGTTCTTCTGCGCACCGGCGTAGACCAGGCCGTGGCCCGTGTAGTCCCACGGTCTCGAGAACATCTCGGAGCTCATGTCGACGATCTTCGTGCAGGATGCAAGCGGCATGGCATCGAACCGCGTCCCGTAGATCGTGTTGTTCGAGCAGTAGTGGAGGTAGGCCGGGTCGAGCGAGAGGTCGATCTCGTCGACGGTGGGGACGTGGTCGAAGAGGGTCGCCGAACCATCATGCGCGCAGTGCGCATCACCGATGCGCTGCGCCTCCTGGATCGCCTTCTTCGCCCAGGTTCCGGTCACCAGGTAGTCCGCGGTCCGTCCCTGGTGGAGGAAGTTCATCGGGATCATCGCGAACTGGCCGGATGCTCCGCCCTGGAGGAACAGCACTTCATGGCTGTCCTCGATGCCGGCCAGCGTCTTGCAGTTGGCGACGGCCTCCTCGAAGATCGTGTCGATCTCCTTGCCACGGTGGCTGTGCTCGAGCACGCCGACCCCGGAACCATTGAGGTTCCAGATGTCCTCCCTCAGTTGTTCCAGCACCGACTCCGGGAGGATGGCGGGGCCTGCGGAGAAATTGAGGATCCTGTCTTCGTGCATCTTGGTTCCCTGGATGGTTGAGGTCTGCATGGCTCAGCCCTTGATCGTCTCGAGTGTGGCGATCGAGACACCGAGGACGGTTTCCTCGCTCTCGATCGCCTTGACTTCGGTGAGTGAGGGGGTGGAGCCCAGCTGAATTCGTGCGCAGGCCGACTCGCCGCCCTCGTAGATGAGATTCTCCATCTCCTCGACGTTCAACGATGCCTGGCTCAGGATGTCGAACACCTTGGCGAGCACGCCCGGCTTGTTCCGATGGCGGACCGTCAGCAGTGCGGAGCCGCGATCCTCCGACTGGTTCACGCAGTTGGGCACGACGCCACTGTCGCGATGGCAGCTGATGATCCTGATGGTCTCGGCTGCGATCGCTTCCTGTGCCTGGTTGGTGGATGCCCCGACGTGATGGGTTCCGTAGACGCCGGGTTCGTTCATGAGCTCGTTGCTGAACGAGCCGGTGCCCGTTCCCGGTTCACCGTCGAAGACGTCCAATCCGACCCTGATGCCCTTTTCACGGATGCCGCGGAGGACGGCGGCCTCGTCCATCACCGAACTTCGGCTGGTGTTGATCAGGATCGCGCCTTCACGCATCGCATCGATGAACTTGTCGTTGATCAGGTGGTGGGTTCCCTCGTTCGCTGCGACGTGCACGGAGACCACGTCACTCAGCTTCGCAAGGTTGATGATGTTCTCACACCGCGTGACACCGTAGCTCTGCGCATGCTCGTCCCGGAGTGAACGACTCCAGGCGGCGACCTGCATCTCGAAGCCTCGAGCTCGATCCACGACCGCCTGGCCGATCTGCCCCATGCCGACCACCCCGATGGTGCGTCCGGCGAGGCCGGAAGCCTTGGAATACTCCTTCTTGTTCCAGGTCCCCGCCAGGAGGTCCCTGGTCTGGTCCGGGATCCGGCGGTCGCAGCAGATGATCAGGCCCCAGGCCAGTTCCGCCACCGCGAGGGCGTTCCTGCCGGGGCAGTTGGCGACGAAGACCCCGGACATGCTGGCCGCCTCGATGTCGATGGTGTTGTAGCCGGCACCTGCACGAACCACCAGCGCGAGTGATTCGCCCGCCCGGATGGCCTCCCCCGACACCTTCGTGGATCTGACCACCAGGACGTCCGGATTCACTTCCTTCATCCGACCCGGCAGCTCGTCCGCGGTGGTCGTCGGTTCGAAGATCACCTCGAAGTTGCGGTTCTCGAACTCGTTCAGTCCCTGCTGTTCAAACTTGTCGGCGATCAGGATGCGCATGATCTGCTCCCGGTGAATCTGTGTACGAAAAGGCCGCTTCGGAGCTTGGGTTCGAACCAGGTGGACTTCGGCGGCATGATCAGTCCGGCATCGGCCACGTCGAGGAGTTCACCCATCGACGTGGGATGCATCGAGAATCCTATGCCCTCCGCACCGGCACGTCGTTCGATTTCTTCCGTGCCCCGAATCCCGCCGACGAAGGCGATCCTCTGGTCGGTCCTGGGATCGGCGATGCCCAGGATCGGATCGAGAACGAGGTCCTGCAACAGGGCGCAGTCCAGGGAGCCCACCGGATCGGAGCGGTCGATCCGGTTCGGATCGAACCGAAGTCGATACCAGGACCCGTCGACGTGGACCCGGACCTCACCCCGTTCCTCGGGAACGGGGTCCGTGACCGGTTCGACGGTGCCGACTTCGGCGAGTCGTTCGAGAAACGCCTCGGTCGTCAATCCCGCACGGTCCTGCACCACCCGGTTGTAGGGCAGGATCTCCAGCTGGCTTGCCGGGAAGCAGACCGCCATGAAGCGGTTGAACTCCTCGTTGCCATCATGGTCGAGATCCTGTTCGAGGGTCTCCAGGCTCATCGAGCCGTCCCCCGTGGTCCTGAGCTCCGTTCTCGGCGCACGCTCCGCTGCAGCGGAGCGGTGGTGACCGTCCGCGATGTAGAGCGCGCCAAGGCTCGCGAACGCCGACACGTAGGCCTCCGGATCACTCGCTCTCCAGAGTGCATGCTCCACACCGTCGTCCGCGGTGAACTCGAAGAGCGGGGGGGATGTCATGTCCTCCGCCATCAGTTCGTCGATCGAGGTGGCATCGTGAAACGTGAGGATGACACCTTCCGCGTGGGTTCCGGTCTCCACGAGATGTCGGACCCGGTCGTTCTCCTTGTCCGGTCTCGTGAATTCATGCCGCTTGATCAGGCCTTCCCGGTACTGGCCGACCTCGCAGCAGCAGACCACACCGATCTGGGCCCGGCCACGCCAGGTGAGCTTGTAGAGATAGATGCCCGGAGCCTCGTCGGCATTCAGGAGACCTTGTTGCCGGAAGGCCTCGAGGTTGCTCGCTGCTCGGCCGTAGACCGCATCACAGTAGGGATCGACGCCCTCGGCGAGGTCGATTTCCGGTCGGACCACATGAAGGAAGGATGCCTCGTTGCCTTCGGCCAGCTCGCGGGCCTCCTGCGTGGAAACCACGTCATACGGAACACTTGCCACTCGAGCGGCATGTTCGGCAGGGGGTATCTCGGCCGGGAAGGGGTGGATGCGGATCATGCAGACTCCAATCTGGACGGGGCATCGTATCCAGAGATGCCCCTCAGGCACCACACGGGCATGTCGAGACCCCGTTCAGGGCTTCTCAGCCGGGATTCTTTCTGAATATCGGTATCTGGCTCACAACCCCTTCGGGATCGTCCGAAAAGAAGGCCTCGACGCGAAGGAACGCGCCGATCGGCGGAGCCGACGAGCCAGCTGGCAGGGACGCCACGATCACACGGGACACCGACATGACCTCGATCAGACTCACTTCGGACGATGCCATCGCGACCGACATCCTTGCCGGACCGGAAACCTTCTCCGCACCCACCATCACGGTGGTGGAGGGGCTTCGGATCAACCGGCGTCATCCCGACGCCACGCCCATCAACGGATGTGCCACCCTCTTTCGACTTGGTGGTGATGCCTTCGGGATGATGCACGAACTGAACGACCTTCGTGAACTCGACGGTCGCGTCCAGGGTCGATGTTCGGAGCCGGTCGAGGTCGGGGTCCTGGTGACCATCGGCTGGGAGTCCGACACCCGTTGCGCCTGTCGAGCCGTCGTCAGCTTCTGTCGTCGCGAGGGCGATGCCTGGCTGATCTCGCTCGATGTCGAGTCCGCTCTCGCCGCCTGAACCGACCGGGGCCGAGAATCCCGGGCCCGGCAGGATGCGATCGAGGGCACCGGTTCGGTCTGGACCGTCTGGGCAAGCCATGCGGGTCCTGCGGGAGCAGTGCTCGGATCGAATGTGCATCACGCTTCAGCCGGTTCGGAAACGGCCCGATGAACTGAACACGCAGCCAGCAGGTGCCGCGCGGAGGGGGGCACCTTGCGCCAACGGCTGTGTCCCGTCGAAGCGCTCGAAAGGGCGAGTCGACGATTCGAGGCTGGGATCAACGAGATCCCGACATTCAGGATTCGGAACAGGGGCGCTTCGAACGTATTCGGAGCCCCACCCGAACATCCAGCGCTCATGCGCCGAATTCAGGAAGGACGATTTCATCATGACGAACCGCAAGACCATCAAGCGAGGCTTCACGCTCATCGAAATTCTCATCGTGGTCGTGATCCTCGGCATTCTTGCCGCGATCGTGATCCCGCAGTTCACCAACGCAGCCGAAGATGCTGCAACGAGCCAGGCGAAGACGCAGCTCCAGTCGATGCGCAGCCAGGTCCAGCTCTTCCGTGCCCAGAACGGCTACCTTCCCGGTGACGCCAGTCAGGGAACCGACGGGACGATCGATGGCGTGAGCAACTGCTTTCTCGAGCTGGTTTCCGCAGGCTACATCCCGAGCGTCGATCCGACGACCAATGCGCCCGTTCTCGGCGGGGACTACACCTGGTCCCTCAACGCCACTTCCAACAACCTGAACATGATGGATGGCTCGGCCAATACCGGCTGGTGAACCACTGGACATCTGATCGTCTCCGGACGAGTGTGAGGAAACGACGCCGCGGCATGGATGCCGCGGCGTCGTTGTCTTCATGCAAGGCGTTTGCCGTGGTTCTCGGATCATCCGCCGGAATCATCGGAACCAACTCGCCATCTTGTCGGCTTTCCACTTGGATGTGGTTGTTGGTGAACCGAATGGTATCTAGGGGTGCGACCAGGGGTCGTGGATGTCGTCCCAGGCCTCGATGATCGATGGAGTTTCATCCGGTCCAGGCCCGGATTCGTGTCTAGGGAGAATGACCATGTGCAATGGCGAAGGACACCGAGGAGCGGATCAAACTCGCGAGCGGTCAGATCGGGCGATGCATGGCTTCACGCTCATCGAGATTCTGATCGTGGTCGTGATCCTCGCGATCCTCTCCTCGATCGTCATTCCGCAATTCAGCAATGCCACGGACGATGCCGAGGAAACCGCCGCCCATGCGCAGCTGAACGTGCTCCGTGGACAGGTGACCCTCTACTTCGCCAGGCATGGGACCGTGACTCCCCTGGGGAACGACGTTCCGAGCGTGATCCACGCCTTGACCGCGGAAGAACTCCTGAGTTCCGTCCCGCTCGACATGAATCAATCCGCCGGCGGTTTTCAGGTTAGTGGTGGCTACACACTGGTCTGGGATCCGTCCATCTGGTCTCTGGAAGCGCTCGGTCCCGATGGAAGCGAAAGCGGCTGGTGATCCCCGATGACACGCGTCCACAAGTTCTTGATGAATGGAACGAACCAGCGCCTGCTGTGCCTCTGCCTCGTGGTGCCCCTTGTGGCTGCAGCGTTCGCACCTCCCGAAGACAGGGTTGCCGGCCTCTCGGTGGCTGCGAGGAGTTGCGTTCTCCATCCGATCAGCCGGATGATCGATCGGTCGGATGTGTGGCAGGTCCTGGCTCGATACGAGTTTCCCGATTCGGGTGACTGGGCGTTGGTCGCCTGCCACCGGGAGGCGCGGGGCGAAGGTCTCGTTGATCCCTCCGGGGTGATCGTCTTCACGCAGAGCGCAGTGACAGGGGCGATGATCACCTACACCTTCGATGAGGATGAGAAGCCCGGCGAGCCCTTGCCTCTCTGGAAGGTCACTGACAGAACCTACCTCAGCACCATCCGCCGGAGCCTGCAGTACCAGGGTCGTGTCATGGGATGCGCGGAGGATCCTCTGGCCGTGCAGCTTGCAAGCAAGACACTGGCCATGCAGGTCCGGGAACTCGACAAGCCTCCGGTCGCGCTCACTTCGACACTTGATTGAGCCGATCACGTCATGGTTCCCATGCGATGTGCATCCGAACTGGAGGGACTCGATGCAACGAACTCGACAGAGACCGCCTCGCCGATTCCGTGTCACGTGGGGTGTTCGACGTGCCTACACCCTCGTGGAGCTGGTCATCGTGATCACGATCCTCGGGATCGCCGGGATGCTGCTCGTACCGAACATGATCGATCGCGACACCTTCGCGATCCAGGCTGCGTCACGGTCGATCGTCTCGGACATGGTCTTTGCACAGTCCGACGCCCTTGCCAACCAGGAATATCGCCGATTCCAGCTCATCAAGGCAGGTGTCGGCGAGGAAGGCTACGTCGGTTACTGCATCGTCCGCGTCACTCCGCAGAATTTCATGCACCCCTTCAACCCCGACACCGCGGATTACATCCAGGACCCGATGGGGACCCTTGGCGCCGATGGTCGCTACATCACCGACTTCACGATCGATGATCGATTCGGTGGCGTTCGCATCTCCTCGGTGAGCATCGATTCCGGCCTCGACTACATCACCTTCGACGAGTTCGGGGGTTCGGTCTCTTCCAGCAGCGGGGCCCCTGGAACGGGTGGCGAGATAGAGCTCTCGGGAGGTGACGGGCAGCGCTATCTGATCGCCATCGCCCCTTTCACCGGGAAGACGACTGTTGAGGTCGTGCAAAACGGACCTTGATGATCCGCCCTCGTGGCCGCGGTAATCGTTGAAGTCGCCGCAGGCCCTACAGAGCGAACCGGACCGCTCACGAGAAGCCCAGTCTCTTCATCTGGGCCGTTTTCAGAACCGATGACCTCTCATGAGGACACATTCGGGAGTTTTTCAGGGCGTACCCAGGGAGAGGCGCCGTGCCAGTGCATTCGATGCTACAAGGTCTTTCGAGGCGAACGCCCATCGGCGTGGATGTCGGTGACGACGCGATCCGCATGGTTCAGCTCTGTTCGCGGAGCCAGAAGGTCCGGGCCGCGGCGGTTCTTCATCGGAGCGGGGACTTCGAACGAGACCGACATGAGTTCAGGATGCGCCTGAGGAGGATCCTTCGTCGATCCGGCTTCCGGGGCACGACCTGCGTGGTCGGTGCACCACGTTCGATCATCAACGTTCATCCGCTCCGCATGCCGGAGATGCCCGCGAAGGAACTTCGTGATTCCCTCGCCTGGGAGGCATCCGACCGATTCGCCATTCCCCATGAGTCGCTCCAGGTCGATGGCATCCGGACCGGTGCCAGGTACTCGGGCAACGACGGTGACCGTTCGGAGGTCGTTCTCTTCGCGATGGACGAACGTCTTGCGGAACCGTGGCTGGAGATGATCCTCGACGTCGGGCTTGCGCCACTGGCGCTCGAGCCGGGCTTCTGCGGGGTCGCCAGGGCACACAGTCGACGGTACCGAAGGGAACAGGATCGTGATCGGGTCCATGTCGTCGTCGATGTGGGTTCCGCGGGATCGACCCTGATGTACCTCCGTGGGGATCGAGTCGGGTTCTGCAAGACGATTCCGGTGGGGGGTCAGGCCATCGAGGAGGCGATGAGCACCGGACTCGGTATCGACATCGGTTCGGCAGCGGCGCTCAGGCGTGATCGACGTCATGCGGCCAGGGAAAGCAGGGACATCGACCGGTCGGTGGAGTCCGGGGCGAATGACGCCACGAAACCGCTGATACACGAGCTTGCCACCGAAGTCGGTCTCTGCCTTCGTCACTGCGCCGTCGCCTTCCGAGGCTCGCGGCCTGAACGGATCGTGCTCAGTGGGAGGGATGCCTTCGAACCGGGCCTTGCCGCCATGGTCTCCGAACGTACCGGCATCGAGGTCTTCCTCGACGACTGCCACGGAACGATCGAGTCCCTCGCCGACCAGCTTGGAACGATCGGAATCACCGAGGACAACCCATCCGCGTGGACCGCCGCCTTCGGGCTTGCCATGAGGAATCGCAGGGTCCGCACCCATCGGAATGAGAGGGCTGCATGAGTGACGATCGAATAGATCTTCTTCCTCCCGTCTTCGGGGCCCGAGCCCGTCTTCGACTGCTCAATCGACGTGTCGGTTGCGCGATTCTCGTGACCGCGGTTCTGCTCGCAGCACTGAGTTTCCAGGCACGAATCCGTCGTTCCGGCGCTGAATCCGAACTCCTGCAGGCCCAGGAGCGGGCCGACGAGGTCCTGAGCGCCGAACTGCGCGAGTCGTCGTTGCTGGCCGATCTCGACGCCAGTGGACAGCGGATCGAGAACTGGAGGCAGGTCGCCCTGCCGCTGCCCGTCGGGGGACTCCTGGTCACCATGGCCAACACCCTGCCCGACGGTGTGGTCCTCGAGGAGCTCCTCGTCGACGTCACCGGCATCCGTCTTGATCCCCGTGGTCAGCGAACCAGTCGTCGGCGACTGATGGGCACCATTCAGGGGCATGCCCCCGATGAATCGACGGTGCGTGACTTCGTCAAGGACCTGCGTGAACGAGTGCCGTTCGAGGAGGTCCGACGCGGTTTCACCGCGCTCGCCGATCATGACGGTTCCACCGTCGCCGAATTCTCCGTCGACTTCGAGGTCGATCTCGACACGCCATGGCGCCCCGTCGAGCCGGACCTCGAGCGGACGGCAGCAGTGGGAGGTGGAGAATGACCACGAAGATCCGGGAAATCGAACGAAGCGTCCGGCGTCGGATGCAGCTCGCCTTCATGGTCATCCTGTCCATGGTGGTCCTGACCGGGATGTTCGTCATCCACCCCGAGCATTCACGCGCCTCCGATGCCCACTCCGAGATCCGGCGACTTCGACATGAGAGCGGATCGATCGTCGCGACCGAATCCCGACTCGAGATGCTCGAATCCGAACTTGCCCGACGACTGTCCATAGAACAGGACCAGTTGCGCGACATCCCCCGTGGATCCGATGAATCCGGCATCGCCGACGCTCTGGCACTCAACGTCGATGACGGAGTGGCCAGTTCCTGGTCGGTCCGCATGCTCGACCCCGAGCTCGTGACGGCCGGAGAGGAATCCGAATCGGTGGAGTGGATGAGCCTGCCGGTCATCATCGACATGCAGGGTCGTTTCAACGCCGTCATCGAGGCGTTGAGAAGGGTGGAGGACTCCGATCGCCTGGTCAGGGTCCGGATGCTTCGAGTCGTTCGCCCCCGGAACGCCGGAGCCGAGAAGGGCATGATCGATGCGAGCCTCGAGCTCGACACCGTCTACCTGAGGGAGAATGAACGATGAACGATCTTCACCACGGCATGCAGGATGGTGGAGGCGAGTCTTCCGGCCTCTGGAAACGCGCCTGCTCGTTCGGGGAATCCCTTCGCATCAGGTGCGGGGCAAGCCGTCGCCAGTTCGCGGTGTTCGCACTCCTGACCATGGTCGCGGCCACGCTCTGGGCACGACCTGCGGGACTCCTCATCTGGCATCGCCTGCGGATCATCACCGGCATGCCGCGGATGGCCATCGCCAACGAGGATCCGAAACTCGTGGCGGAGGCCGGAGGCGAGCGCCCAGAGGCGCTCGATGCAGGGCGCCCGGTTCGTCTCGATGTCGATCTGCGTCGTGATCCGTTCCTCCAGCCGGGCTCGGTCCGAACCGTCGTCCTCCTGGATGACGGCGACCGCGGTGTCCTGGATGTTCCCGAGTCACCCGAACCCGCGTTCCTTCAGATGGTGCCCATCGTCGAGACGATCCGACTCTCCGGAACCGCGAAGGGACTCGGTACCGCCGTCCTCGATGGTCGTGCGCGCCTCCTCGGGAGTCGCTTCGAGAAGGACGGACTGACCTTCACGCTTCGCGAGGTGCGTTCCTCTGCGGTGCTGCTTGATGTCTCCAGGCCCGACGCCGAGGAGGTCTTCACCTTCATCCTCGATCGTGGGGGAGCAAGGATCCTTGCCGAGGAATGAACAGGGCACGATCCACCTGAACGGGTTATCCGGACTCGTTCGACTTATCGGCACCACCGGGGGTGCGACTGGTCCGACAAGTTACCAGTCAGTTTTCCGCGCATATGTGCGTTTGGGGAAAGTCCGCCGTATGTGCAGCCGACATTGACTGCTGTCCACTGGACGCGAACGCCCGGTTGTGTGCCGGGCGAGGTCGACGTCGACCTGAAATGCGTTCCGAGCGGTGACAGGGAGCCGCGTTCAAGGGGCAGTTCAAGGTACCGCCAGGGTACAGGAGTCGTGTCGCCATGATGAACTTCAAGTTGAGCCGGATGTCCATCTCGATCCTTGGCGCGTTCTTCGCGCCGGTTCTCGTCGCGAACGGGGGTGTTCCGTTCGACGGCTTCTCCCAGGATTCCGACGATGGGGCGGTTCAGAAGGCGGATGGTCAGGAAGTGATCGACGAGTTCGGCACCTTCGAGATCGCCGTGGAGGACGTGCCGCTTCCCCAGGTGCTCAACATGCTGGCGATCCAGAGTCGCCGCAACATCATCACGAGCAAGCGCGTCGGCACCATCTCGATCACCGCAAACCTCTTCGACGTGACCTTCTACGAGGCACTCGACGGGATCCTCCACATCGCAAGCCTGTGCTACGAGGAGGAAGGCAACTTCATCTACGTCATGACCTGTGAAGAGAAGGTCCAGCGTGCGGAAGCCAACCGCACCCTCGAGGACCGGGTCTTCTATCTCGATCACATCTCCCCGCTCGATGCCGAATCCCTCGCCAAGCCGCTCCTCTCCGAAAAGGGGTCGATGTCCAAGCTCGGCGAAGTCGAAGGCGGATTCCAGCCCGGAACCACCGACGCCGGTGGTGACGGTTGGGCGCACGAACCCGTCCTCGTGGTCCGTGACTTCGCGGAGAACCTCGATGCCATCGAGACCCTTCTCGTGGATGTCGACACGCCTCCCAAGCAGGTCATGGTCGAATCCACGATCCTCGTCACCCGTGCGAAGGGCGACTATGCGTGGGGCATGGACGTCAGTGTCCTGCTCAAGGCCGATTTCACATCCCTGCTCAACCCCCTGAACCCGGTCTCCTGGCTTCAGAACCTTCAGCAGCAGCCGCAGGCCGGCACCATTCTCGGTGGTGACGAGCAGACGACTCGAACCGACAACGCCATGGCCCTCCAGTCAACGGTCGGCCAGACCACGGAAGCCGGTGGCTTCAAGTTCGGCATCCTCAACAACAACATCGGTGTCTTCCTGCGCCTCCTCGACGAGGTGTCGGACAGCACCATTCTCGCACGTCCGAAGATCCTGGCCCTGAACCGTCAGCGTGCGCAGGTGCTCGTTGGTGAACGCGTCGCCTACCTGTCGACCACCCAGACCGAGACCGCCGCGACCCAGACCGTCCAGTTCCTGGAGACCGGCATCAACCTGATCCTTCGTCCCTTCATCAGTCGTGACGGATCGATCCGCATGGAGCTCTATCCCAGCGTCAGCAGCGCGACGCTGCGACAGATCGGTGATGCAAGCGGCATCGGCGTGACGACCGTCCCCGACGAGGCGACCAACGAGATCACCACCAACGTCCGCGTCCGCGACGGCGAAACGGTCGTCCTGGGCGGACTGTTCATGGATGAATCCACCATCAACCGCCGAAGCGTTCCCGGTCTCGGAGACGTGCCCCTCGTCGGTGATGCGTTCAATGGCCAGAGTGACGACGTCAAGCGCCAGGAGATCATCTTCCTGGTCACCCCGACGATCATCCGGGAGGAAGTCATGACCGCCGCGTCCGACGAGGCGGAGGAGCTCGTCGGGAACGTGCTGGTCGGCGTTCGTGAGGGACTGCTTCCCTGGGCTCGCGAAACCCTCGCCTCGAACTCCAACCACGACGCCTACCAGGCGGTCGACGGTGGGGATGTCGATCTCGCGATCTCGCACATCAACCGTTCACTGCGTAACAACCCGAACCAGCCTGAGATGGTTCAGATGCGCGAGGACCTCATGGGCGAGCGGTCGATCTACTCGGCGGACGGGGACATCCTCCGTGGTGTCTTCATGCGCACGTTCAAGCCCGCCGAAAACCCGAGCAAGGAAGACCTCCCCGTCTCCGACCCGCTGTCGAGCGCATCGACCGAGGACGCCCACCGTGCTTCGGCGGAAACCGCTTCGGACGTCGGGATCGACGTGAGCGTCCAGGAGGATGCCCCGGAGACGGTGGCCTCCGCAACGACCATGACGACGGATGATTCAGGTGCATTCGAGACCGAGGAATTCGTGTTCGAGACGGACGAGGTGGCCATGACCGATGAGTCATTCGACTCCGCCGATGGTTTCGTCTTCGAAGACGGTCAGGCTGATGACGCTGACGTCGACTTCGGAGCGTTCGATTCTGGCACCGACGAGGATGCCCTTGATGTCGATTTCACGGACGGTTCCGTCGTCGAGATCGAGGTCGAGATGTTCGAGACGACCGATGACCCGGCTGGATTCGCGGCCGATGAAGCGTTCGACTTCGACGGCATGAACTTCTTCAACGTCGTCTTCAACCGAACGATGATCGACTGGTGGATGGCACGCTCGCAGAGCTCGTATCTCCTGCAGGAGAACGTCGCCACCGCGGACGGTCAGTGAACCACCCTTCCCCTCTTCTCCCTCTCCTGGAGCACATCTCGTGATCAATGCAAGAAGCATCATCCTGGCCTGCATCGGAACATCGCTCCTTCTCGGACTGGGTGCCTGTTCGACCACTCCCGGAAGTGCAAGCATGCAGCACCGCATCGAGTCCCGGAAGCGGGTCGAGGGGCACAAGAGCCAGCTGGAACTTGAACGAGCCTATCGTGCGTACAGCACCGGCCAGTTCGAGAAGGCCCTGAAGCTCGCGGAGACCGCTCGCCAGCGTGATCCCTCCAATCCGTCCGCCTACATGCTCATGGCACGGACCTGCCTCGAGATGGGAAGGCTCGAGAGCTGTGATCGCCTGCTCGGCGAAGCGCTCAAGATCCAGTCCGAAATTCCCGACGCCCACTATCTCAGGGGTGTCGTGTACCAGAGATGGTCCCGCGACGAACAGGCCCTGGATGCCTACATGACCGCGTGGAACCTCGATCCGAGCAACGTCGAGAGCGTGCACTACATCCTTGCCGCAGGCGAGATGCTCGTCGACATGGGCAGGTATCGCCAGGCACGCGAACTCCTCCTGCCCAAGCTGCCCTACTTCGAGAACAGTGCCGCGATGCATCACCTCCTGGGGACCATCGGGGTGCTCATGGACGACCATGTCGTCGCCATCCAGCACCTGGACCAGGCGTCACTGATCGGTGGTACCGATGAGATCGTCATCGCCGATCTCGCGCGTGCCCAGTTGAGTGCGATGCGGCACCATGACTGTCTTCGTTCCCTCGAAAAGCTCGAGAAGGCGATGGGTGAGAGGACCCCGACCTGGGTCTTCAGGCTCAGGGCCAGGTGCTATCGCGAGATGGGTTCACCACGAGATGCGCGTACCGCGTATGCACAGCTGCTCCGGGTCGATCCGGACGACGTGGGTGCCTGGATCGAGTACGGGGCCACGGTCCACGAGATCGGCGACATGACCCGTCTCGAGACCTGTGCCGACCGGCTCATCAGTCTCGCACCCGGTCACTGCGAGGGCTATCTCTACAAGGGCTTCGCGGCATTCGAACGGGGTCGGATCGACGCTGCCGAGGCCTGGTTCCGTCGTGCGATCGAGAACGCCGGCTCCGACCAGGCGGTTCCTCACCTCGCACTTGCCCACATCGAACGAATCAAGGGCGACGAAGAGGCCGCGTTCAGGCGCTGCCAGCAGATCCTCTTCGACAACCCTGACGACCAGCACGCCCGGCAGCTCGCAAACCAGCTCGCTACCGGGGCGATCGGGGTCGTTCCTGATTGATTGAATCAAGTCGAGGAGGCGGTCTTCAGTGACCAGGTTCGAACCAAGACTCATGATCATGTGCATCGGGACTGCAGTCACCTGCAGTCTCGGTGGTGCATTGTCGATCGCCGTCTTCGGGATCGACCTGCGGGCTCTCCTGGTCGTGGCTCTCGTCGCCGCGATCTCGGCGGGGGGGCTGAATCTGATGGTCAGGGTTCGCGATCGGCATGTCCGTCGGCAGCTCGCGGATCGGCTGGATGACGCGATGCGTCGCTTCGGTGACGAAGGAGATGCTGGAACGGTCACATCCTGCGGGAAGGGTGAGTTCAACGCCGTCTTCGACGGAATCCGCCTGCTGCACGCACGGCTCCGAGAGGAGTCCGTTGCGCGACAGGTCGGCACCTCCCGTTCCGAGGAGGTTCTTTCCGTGCTGCACTCGCTCACCGATCCGGTCTTCGTCTTCGACAGGTTCGGGACCATCCGTCTCGCGAACACCGCGGCTGCCGAGCTCGTGCCGCCGTCCGCCTGTCCCGAGGGTTCGGACATCCGGGACGTCTTCCGTGAGGGTCCTCTTGCCGAGCAGATCGGTTCGGATCTCGCTGAAGGGACGTTCGAGGCCAGAGCGATCGAATTCGAACACGAGCGCCCCTGGATGACCACGGCGGAAGCCCGCGTCTACGATGCAAGGACCCTGCACCTCGGGGAGGATCGCGCCGGATCCTGCCTCCTCGCGCTTCGTGATCTCACGCGCGAGCGACAGATCTCGAGGATGAAGTCCGACTTCGTCTCGAAGGCCAGCCATGAACTCAGGACGCCGCTCGCCTCGATCCGGGGCTACCTGGAGATGCTCGTCGATGGCGAGGCCGAGGATGAGGAAGCACGCATGCAGTTCCTCGCCAGCATGCTGGATGACACCGAGCGACTCTCGTCCCTCGTCGAGAACATGTTGAACATCAGTCGTATCGAGGCCGGTATCGTCCGTCCCCGTCTCGAGCGGAGCGATCTCGGGGAGATCTCCGATCGTGTCGCGCAGATGCTTCTGCCCGTCGCCTCCGAGAAGGACATCTCGATCTCCGTCGCCGCTGCGCCCGTCGATCTTCATGTCGAGGGTGACCCGACCATGTTGCAGGAGGTCGTCCTGAATCTCGCGACGAACGCGATCAAGTACACGCCGTCCGGTGGCCGGGTGACCATCTCGGTCGACACCGATCCGCTGGAGCGTTCGGTCCTGGTGGCGGTGTCGGACACCGGCCTGGGCATCCCGCTCGAGGCCCGAGAACGTGTCTTCGAGAAGTTCTTCAGGGTCCCCAGTTATGAACGTATGGCCCAGGGGACCGGTCTGGGCCTGAACTTGTGCAGAAACATCGTGGAATCAGTTCACCGAGGCCGCATCGGTGTCGATTCAACAATGGGAGAGGGTTCCAGGTTCTGGTTCTCGATCCCGATGGGCTTTGCCGGCGCTCGCGCCGCCTGAGAACGGATTGGAGGCGACTCATGAGTTGTGCACGTGTTCTTGTCGCCGATGACGAGACCCATATCGTACAGGTCCTTTCACTGAAGTTCCGCAACGCCGGACTGGAGGTCATCGAGGCCTCCGATGGCGAGGAGGCGCTCGACCTCGCTCGCCGCATGGCGCCGGACGCGATCGTGACCGATCTCCAGATGCCGTTCATGACGGGTTCGGAACTCGCCAGTGCACTGGCATCCGATCCCGAACTGGCCTCGATTCCAGTGATGATCCTCACGGCTCGTGGATGGGGTCTCGACGAGACGATCGCCTCCCTTCCCAACATCAGGTCGGTCGAAAGCAAGCCGTTCAGTCCTCGTGCCATCCTCTCCATCGTGAACGGAATGATCGCCGATTCCCAGGGCAGGAAGAAGGCGGCATGACCGAGCGCAATGCCATCCGAGTCTCCGTCAACGCGAACGACGAGGTCCTTCGCAGGCAGGGCATCGTTCGTCGCATCGTCAACGAAACAGGCGAGTGCTCCCGTCGTCCCACGAGAGGGGACTGGCTGGAGGAACTCCTGCTCTCGAGCTCGCTCGTCCAGAACGAGTTCAACCTGGTCCTGGAGTCGCTTCGGAACGGCGACGTGGTGCAGCCTCGTGAGGTCGTTCCCGGCATCTGGATCCTGGCGGCATCGACATCCTGCAACCGCAGGAACAACCGTGACAGCATCGCCGTCCTGGCAACGCGTGAACTGGCCACGGGAGAACACCTGAACCTGCTGTGCCAGGCGGGTCGACTCGATCGAACCGTCGTCACCTCGATGCTCTCGGGACTCGATCTTGCGGCCGGGACCGAGGTGCCGAGGATCTCGGAACTCCTTCGCCTCATTGCGAGCACGGAGGGGGAGGTCGCTCGAAGGACCGTGATGCTGGAGGAGATCGGGCGTCAGCTCGGGGAGACCTACGAGGAGGTCCACCTCTTCCACACCCTGATCGGCGAGACCAGCGTCGCGACCAATCCCACGCGATTCCTCGACATGGTCGTCGACGAACTCCTGAGGATCCTTCCGTTCTCCTGGATCGGGATCCGGATCGACATGAACGACATGAACCTGCCGGATGACTTCTCCGGTTTCATGGTCGGAGGCAGCCACGACGATTCGAACGAGGACCTGATGCACCTCGGTGACCGGCTCCTCGCGACCGTCGAGGGTCGCGAGCCGATCGTCGTCGATTCCCGGAGCGATCCGAGGTTCGACGCCATCACCGATTGCGGGGCATCCGTCATCGTCTGCCCCGTCGCCGGGGACAACGGGACGATCGGCGTTCTGTACGCCGGAAAGAAGCAGGGGGTCGACGAGACGGCCTCCAGCATCGAAGCCAAGCTGGTCGGTGCCGCTGCGGAACATGTGTCCGTCTTCCTTCGGAACGCGTCGATGTACGAGAACCTCGATGCGATGTTCCTCGGAACGGTGCAGGGCATGGTCTCCGCGATCGATGCCAAGGATCCCTACACCTGCGGTCACTCCCAGCGGGTCTCGTGGCTCGCAGGCCGACTCGCCGCAGCCTACGGATGGGATGAAGCCGGTGTTCGTCGCGTCGAACTCGCCGGGCTGGTCCACGACGTCGGCAAGATCGGTGTTCCCGAGTCCGTGCTCTGCAAGGCCGGCCGGCTCACCGATCCCGAGTTCGATCAGATCAAGCAGCATCCCGGGATCGGCGCCCGGATCCTCCGGGACATCCCGCAGATGAAGGACATCCTGCCCGCAGTGCTCCATCACCATGAGCGCTGGGATGGTGGGGGCTATCCGATGGGTCTTGCCGGGGACGAGATCCCGATGATCGCCAGGTTCGTCGCCATCGCTGATGCGTTCGATGCGATGAGCTCCGACCGGACCTATCGATCCGCCCGTCCCAGGGACTACGTCCTGCAGGAGATCACGAGATGTGCGGGCACCCAGTTCGACCCTCGACTCGTCGAGCCGTTCATGTCGATCACGTTCGATGAATTCGACCAAATGGTCCATGGCCACCGTGATCTTCACGGTGGAAGTCAGGAGGCCGCATGAGGATTTCGCACGAAGACCACGGTGACACCAGCCTGGTCGCCATTGCAGGGGACTTCAACTCCGAGGACGTCGATCAGTATCGGCGCTGCCTGACCGATCGATTCGAATCGGGAGTCCGCAACATCGTCCTGGACATGGCCGGACTCGAGTCCATCGATTCCGCCGCCATGGAGATGCTGCTGTGGACATCGGAAGAAGCCGTCGATCGCTCCGGTCGCCTGAAGCTCGTCGCCGCGGGCGGGACCGTCGCCGAGGTGCTCAGGGTCACCCGCCTGGCCCGTCGTTTTGAACTCGCCACCACCGTCGAGGAAGCGGCTCGAGCCCTTCGTTGACATCCGGACCATCACCATGACTTCACATCGAACCGATGCCACGACATTCCCCGGAACCGACCCGACGGCCTTCCCCATGCCGCTCGGTCAGGTGCTGCTCGAGCGAGGGCTCGTGACCGAGGAAGCCCTCGAGAAGGCCCTTGAAAGCCAGAGCGCCGACAATCGCGGCCGTCTGATCGGGGAGATCCTCGTCGAACAGGGCGCGGTCGAAGAGGCCTCCGTCATGGAGGTCGTCGCCGAGGCCTATGGGATTCCCTTCGTTCGCGGCGCGGCGAGGCTCGCTGATCCGGCGATCGTTGAATGCCTCCCACGCGAATTCGTCGAGGAGCATTCGGTGCTCCCGCTCTTCAAGGTGCGAGGAACGCTCACCGTCGCGGTCGCCGAGCCAGCGAATCTCTATCTCGTCGAGGAGATCCGGCGGGTCTCCGGTTGCGACGTGCAGCTTGCCGTCGCCACCAGGGACGACATCGAGTCCTCGCTGGAGTCCTACCTGCCGACGGCGAGCGTCTTCGTCATCGACAACATCTACGAGGACGTCGCCGACACCGACTTCAGCGTCATCGAGCGCGAGACGGCCGAGATCGCCGACCTCAAGGAGGTCGCCGGGCACAGTCCGGTCGTGAAGCTGGTCAACTACATGATCTACTCCGCGGTGCAGGAAGGTGCTTCCGACATCCACGTCGAGCCTGACGACCATGCCCTCAGGATCCGCTATCGAATCGACGGTCGACTCTTCGAGAAACTCTCTCCGCCGCACCAGATGGCACCCGCCATCGCGAGTCGCATCAAGATCATGGCCGGACTCGACATCTCCGAACGGCGCGTGCCGCAGGATGGCGACATCCATGTGAGGATGGAGGCGCGGCCGATCGACCTTCGTGTCTCCACGATGCCCGGCAGGTGGGGAGAGAAGGTGGTCATCCGCGTCATCGATGCGAGGAACTCGATCGTCGAGCTTGATCGCCTCGGGATGGCTTCGGAGACCCTCGAACGCTGGCGTGAGATCGTCGATCTCCCGAACGGCGTGATCCTCGTGACCGGTCCCACCGGTTCCGGCAAGTCGACGACGCTCTACTCCGTCCTCGCGACCCTGGATCGCTCCGTGCGCAACGTCTCGACCGTCGAGGATCCGGTCGAATCGACGCTGACCGGCGTCAACCAGTTCCCGATCAACGACAAGGCCGGATTCGGATTCGCCCAGGCACTTCGCTCCCTGCTCAGGCAGGATCCCGACGTGATCATGGTCGGCGAGATCCGGGACGGCGAGACCGCCGCCCTGACGACGCAGGCGGCACTCACGGGTCACCTGGTCTTCTCCACGCTGCACACCAACGAGGCGTGTGGCGCGATCACCAGGCTGCTGAACCTCCAGATCGAGCCCTACCTGGTCGCGGCCACCCTTCGCGGGGTCCTTGCCCAGCGACTCGTTCGAAAGACCTGCGCGAACTGTCGGACCACGTACCGGCCCGACGATGCGCTTCGCAGGCTGCTCGGAACGAGTCAGATCTCCTCGGACGAACTCTGGCATGGCGCCGGTTGTTCCCGTTGCAGGGAGACGGGTTTCGCCGGACGTATCGGCATCTTCGAACTGCTCATTCCCGACGACACGTTCCTCGAAGCGGTTGCACGAGGTGAGTCCCTCGGGAAGCTTCGATCGATCGCCGTCGAATCCGGACTCGTGCCACTTCGGGATGACGGGTTCGCCAAGGCCATCGAGGGACTGACCACGATCGAGGAGGTTCTGAATGCCGTCCGTAGCTGACCTCCAGCCCGGTGGGGCCTCCATCCAGTCGACGTTCGCCTGGCGTGCCCGCGATGCCGAGGGCGTGGTCTGTTCGGGCACGATGGCCGCCGGTTCCGCGAGCGAGGTGGCTTCCTCGCTTCGTGATGAAGGTCGTTTCGTCGTCTCCATCCGCGAGAGTGCCTCCGGTACCGCTGACGTCGCTCCCCGTGACAGGCGTGAAGTCAGGATGAAGCGTGACGAGGCGATCGCCTTCTTCCGTCAGCTCTCCGTCATGCTCGAAGCCGGTGTTCCGATCTCCGAGGCACTCGACGCGATCCTGCGTCAGGCATCCGAAAACGGTGCGAGGGTCATGATCGGTCGGATCCAGGAGGAGGTGGAAGCCGGTGAAGCGCTTTCCACGGCGCTCGCACGGCGACCTCGTTCGTTCTCACCCGTGGTCGTCAGCCTGATCCGAGCGGCCGAGGCGACCGGAAGCCTGGATGTCATGGCTCGCCGCGCCGGGGAGCACCTGACCAAGGAACGACGGGTGATCCAGCAGGTCCGAACCGCCCTGACCTATCCCGGCTTCATGGCTGGCGCGGGTGGTCTGATCATTCTCTCACTCCTGGTCTTCGTCCTGCCGAGGTTCGCCGCGATCTACGAGAGCCGTGCCGCGACACTGCCACTTCCGACCCGTGTGCTCATGGCCTCCGCAGACTTCCTTCGCGTGCAGTGGTGGTGGTACCTGCCCCTGCTTGCCGGGATCGTGCTGGTCGCCATGGCGTGGAGCCGTTCCGACTCCGCGCGACGGCACATCGACGGACTCGTCCTGCGTCTTCCCGTCATCCGTTCGGTGATCATCGGCGCGATGGTCAGTCGCTGGACCCGTACCCTGTCCGTGCTCTGCAGCGCAGGCGTGAATCTCGTCGATGCGGTCTCGATCGTGCGTGGTGCGACCAACAGCCCGTCCCAGAAGGAACTCTGGGATGACGTCGAGGGATCGATTCGGGATGGTCGCCCCCTGGCGGCGTCCCTCGAGGAATCCGCGCTCGTTCCGGCCAGCGTCTCCGCGATGATTTCCGCCGGAGAACGCTCCGGACGACTGCCTGAGGTCCTGATCACGATCGCGGATTGCAGCGAGGAGGATCTCGAGGCGACGGTCAAGAGAACCACTTCCCTGATCGAGCCGGCGATGATCGTCGCACTCGGTCTCGTCGTCGGTGTGATCGCCCTTGCGATGCTGCTTCCCGTGTTCGGGATGAGCGGCATGGTTTCGGGCTGAACCACTCGGACTTGCACATCCCGATGGATTCTGTTCGACTGACCTCATCGAGGGAGACGGATTGTTCGATCACGGATGACGAACACGCTCCCTCCACATGTGGCCTTGCCACATGAGGGTCGAGGGATGCCAGCCGCACCGCCGTCCGTTCTTGAAGTCTTCGCCGACTCGAAGTCGTCCGATCTCTGCCTGCTGCTGCTGCAGGATCTCCCGTCCCGCGACAGGACGCTGCTGATCCTTCGTCACGGGCTGGGACTGTCCGTCGAGGAGATCGCGCGGGTGGTGGACGGTGAAGCCTCCGGGATCGCCACCGAGATCGAGCGCATCGAACGACGAGTCGCAAGGCTGGCTGCAACCATGCCCAGGACCCGCGAGCCGGCCCTGTGTGATTCCTGAATTCTTCCGAGGAACAGGCCTCGTCAGGTCCAGCAGCCCAGGAGGGTCGCCAGGTCGGAACCATCGACCTGTCCGTTGCCATCGAGGTCGGCGGTCGGATCCGAGGTGCCCCAGCTGCCGAGGAGGACCGTGAGGTCGGCTCCGTCGACGGTGCCGTCCCCGTTCAGGTCGCAGGGGTTGCCGGTGGCGGCCGGTTCCAGGACCAGGTTCAACGTGGCGGCCGAGGAGATGCCGAACTTCACCGCGGCATTCTCCTTGCAGTAGAAGAGTGGGAACGGGAGATCGCCCCCGAACTCGACGATCGTCATGGAGGCGAGCGTGAAGTTCAGGACACCCTCGTCGAGTCCCGCGAGGATGTAGCCTTCGATGTTCGGATCCGTGACGTTGATCTCGAAGGTGAAGATGTCCTCGGCAGCGAGCAGGTCACCACCTGAACGTCCCGGAACAGTGCCGACCGCGAAGGGGGTCGGCGTCCAGCGTTCACGGACATGGTTCGAGACGTCGACCAGTTCGTCGTCCCGGTAGCCAGCTGCAAATGCCGACCGTGTGGAGAGTGCGGAGGGGTCACCGAAGCCGAACGGCGCGTTTTCCGGCCAGCTCGTGGCCGTGTAGTCATAGCGGTAGTCGGTGCCGAAGAGTTCGACCGGCTGTCCCGGGTCGACGTCCTCGATCCACTCGGAATCCGAGGGCTCGAGAAAGGTGCCATATTCGTCGACCGTGTCGTCGTAGGGCGTTCCGTTGTTCGAGAGCTGGATGGTGACCGTTGCCGAAGCGACCTGCCAGTCGCTCGCGGTTCCCGGCGTCACCTCCGCCGTGGTGTCGAACCCGATCACCATCTGTGCGTCGAAGTTGTCGAAGGCAGGACCGCTTCCGGTCCAGATGCCGAAGGTCGATGCAGCAGGCCTGTTCCCCGGCGTCGCGTTGAACGGGTACATCCAGCGATCAAGGGACGGGGCGTCCCTGGCAATGGTCAGGGTGTCACCGGCACCGTGTGCCTGGAAGATGCAGGAGCCGCTGAAGATGGTGGTCGCGATCAGGAAGCCGGTGGGGCGAAACATATGGGGTAATCCTTGGGTCTGGATGCAGTCAGTCAGTGGGGGACCTGTCGAGGGTATGGCGCACTCCGGCCCTCGTCAGCTGGAAAGAGCTGGAATTGGCCAATTTATTGAGAATGATTCTCAATTGCAACCGTCTTGCCCTCACTTCTTCCTCAGCCTAGGATTTCCCGTCCTAAGGAAGCCATCTTGACCTCATCCCCACAACACCCCATGGCACGCGGAGCTGCCCTGCGCCGCGGTTCGAACGTCGGTTTCACCATCGTCGAACTGCTCGTGGTGATCGGGCTCATCGCGTTGCTTCTGGGTGTCCTCCTGCCCTCGCTCGGGCTCCTTCGCGGCCAGGCCACCAACGTCAAGGAACGGAATTCCGCACGACAATCCCTTGTTGCCTGGACCAGTTATGCGATCGACAACGATGGCGCATTGCTGCCCGGATACAAGTCCGGCTTGCAGGCCTGGACCGCCTCCGGCGAGCGGATCGCCGATGAGACCGTCGGCGTCGCAGCCAACAGGTACCCGTGGCGCCTGGCTCCCTACCTGGCCCACAACTTCGACCTGCTCTACGTCAATGACCAGAACGCCTATCTCAACAGGATTCGCAACGAGGATTATTCCAGTTACCTGTACGTCTCCGCGACGTTTCCCTCCCTCGGCATGAATGCCACCTGGGTCGGTGGGGACGAGATCGACGGTTGCTTCAATCCTGCACTCGTCGACCTGCTGGGGCAGTTCTATTCCAATCGACTGTCTCGCATCCGCAATCCGTCCCGCCTGATCGTCTTCTGTTCCGCACGCGGCAACGATGGCGCAGGTGGTTTCGGTGGAGACGTCATCGAGGGCTACTTCCGGGTGCAGAGTCCGAACTTCTCGTCCCGACGCTGGGGTGAGGCCTACGATCCGCTTGATCCCTCGAGCGCGGGGAACATCTCGGCGCGTTGGGGGACGGACGACCAGTCGGTGGTCTCTTACGTCGATGGTTCCGTCGATGCGCTCAACCTCCTCGAGCTCGAGGACATGCGCAACTGGGCGGACATGGCCACGACTCCCGACTGGAAGCTCACACCGCCCTGATCCCGGCGAGATCCGCCCCGGGGCCATTTCGTGAACTAGAATTCATGCATGTCGATCTCCGACGGCCAGGTTCGCATCCTCCTCGTCGACGACCAGCCCATCATCGCTGAGTCGGTGGAGCTGCTGCTCGAGGAACAGCTTGCCGCCGGGTGGACCATGAGGCACGTGGAGGATCCCACCCTCGCCCTGGCCGCCTGTCGGGAATTCCGTCCGAACGTCGTGCTCATCGACGTCATGATGCCGAAGGTGAACGGGCTCGACCTCCTGCTCCAGATTCGAGCGGACGATCAGCTGAACACCGTACCGGTGGTCGTCCTCAGTTCCCAGGAGGACATGGAGACCAAGGCACGAGCCTTCGAGCGGGGGGCCAGTGACTATCTCGTCAAGCTCCCTGATCCCATCGAGCTGGTCGCTCGGCTGCGTCACCATGCCGCCGGGTACGACGCGGCACGTGAACGTGACGAGGCGGAGCAGAAGAGTCGACACCTCGCGGAGGAGCTGCAGGAACGCAACGAACAGCTTGAGGACCTCAACAGGATGTTCAAGCTCGCCAACGAGGTCCTCCAGGACGAACTCGTGGTCCGCGACACCCGACTCGAGTCGATCGAGTCGATCGGCATCGAGATGAGCGAGATCAAGGACCTCGACGTCATGATGCAGCACATCCTGACCGAGGCCCGGCATCTGGTGGGTGCTGAGGCTGGTGCGATCCTGACCCGGGACGGCGAGGATCACCTCGTCATCCGGTATGCACAGAACGATGCGCACGAGGCAGCCGGCCGCAACGCCCTGGCGCTCGCGGGTGGAGTCCGGATCCCGATCTCCTCCGACTCGATCTCGGGCACGGTGATGATGACGGGCCGCAGGATCAACGAGCGGGATGTCTATGCGATTGCCCCCGATGCCGGCTATTCGTTCCTTGCATCGCTCGACCAACGGACCGGCTATCGCACCCGTTCGCTCTTCTCCTATCCACTGAGCACGGCGACGGGCAACGTCCTCGGGGTGATCCAGCTCTCGAACCCCCACAACAAGGAGGGGGAGCGCAAGGGTGGCTTCGATCTCGATGACGAGAAGCTGATCGAGAACTTCGCCTCGATGGCAAGCGTCGCGCTCGAACGAGCATTCCTGACCGACTCGATGATCATGCGCATGGTCGCGATCGCCGAGATCCACGATCCCGAGGAGACCGGTGCCCACGTCAATCGAGTCGCCGCCTACTCACGCGTCATGTTCGAGGAATGGGCGCGTCGCAGGGGCATGAAACGATCCCGGATGGAGCGACGACGGGACCGGCTGTCCAATGCCGCCAGGCTCCATGATGTCGGCAAGATCGGGATATCCGATTCGATCCTCAAGAAGCCCGGCAGGCTCGAGCCCTCCGAGTATGCCGCGATGCAGATGCACACCATCATCGGTGCCCGTCTCTTCAAGGGCTACCAGACGGAGTACGACGACGTGGCTCGGATGGTCGCCCTGCACCACCACGAACACTGGGACGGCACCGGCTATCCGGGTGACATGCCCCTCGATGCGTTCATCGAAGCCCCCGAAGAACCGATCCGACACGGCCTCGCCGGTGAGGCGATACCGATCGAGGCCCGGATCGTCGGACTTGCCGATGTCTATGACGCGCTCGGTTCGAAGCGTTCGTACAAGGACGCCTGGCCGGAGGAAGCCGTCCTTGACGAGATCAGGAACCTGTCCGGAAAGCAGTTCGATCCTGAACTGGTCGAGATCTTCCTGGCTCGATCGGACCGGATGAGTGCCATCCGGCAGACGTGGCAGGAGTAGGCTCCGGTTCGCTCAGCAGTCGCCCCAGAGGCCCAGCAGCAACGTCAGATCCGCTCCGTCGACCGTTCCGTCACCGGTCAGGTCACCCGCACATCCCCCGCAGGTGCCCCACGAGCCCAGCAGCGTCGTCAGGTCTCCACCATCCACGCTTCCGTTCCCGTCGAGATCCGCCACGCAGTCGCCGCCTTCGCATTCCGGCCGGAACTCGTTGCCACCGAGATCGACCCACTCACCGAAGATGTCGTCGACATCATGCGCACAGCAAAGCGTGTCCTGGAATTCCGCCACGCCCTCCATCATGTAGAGGACCGTGCCCTGCCCTCCGGTGTTCGCGGCGAAGGTGCAGCCATCGATGCGAAGCATGAGCCGATTGGCGGAGACCGCCGCTCCCTGGGACGCGATGTTTCCCTCGAACGTGCAGCCGATGATGTCGGCTCGATTCGGACGGTTGTAGCTTCCCCACAACCTGAGAGCGCCGCCGAGCGTGTCGCTGTAGTTCCCCGAGAAGGTCGAGTTGATGATCAGGACGTCCCCTTCGTCGGTCACGATGCCTCCCGAGAGATACGTGCTGTCGTTGTTCCTGATCGTGCAGTTGGAGACCGTCAGCTCGACCCTGCCGTAGCTCCAGATCGCCGGTTCGCGGCAGTCCTCGATCGTGCAGAACCCGACCTTGAGGACGCGCGGACCCGAGGTCACGATGCCGCCACCCTGTCCGTTCCTGATCGTGAACCCGTCGATCTTGCTTGGTATGTCGAAGTTGAGAGGGGGGTTCATCTGGATGGCGCTGGCGAAGTCACGGGCATCGATGATCGTGGCCTCACGGCCCTCGATGCCGAGGAGCGTGAGATTCTTGTCCCGGAAATCCACCACCGGCATGAAATCACCGTCTTCCCGGCTGTAGGTCCCCGGGTGGACATGGATCTCGTCACCGTCGGACGCCGCGTTGACCGCGTCCTGGATCGTCGTGAAGTCCGCAGGGCCGTCGTCATCGACCGTCCAGATGTCCGCGGATGCGATGCCGGTCGTCAGGCCGGTGATCAGGAAGCCCGTCATGGTGTGTCTGGCGTGCATGACATGAGAATACGCCATGAAACGTGGATATCACAGGACCCGCAACGGAAACGGTGTCTGACAGCTAGACTTGAGGCATTCACCCCCCCTGGAGCGACCACATGGTGTCATTCCCTCGACGTCTTCCTGCCTGGCTGGTGGCCGGCATCGCATTCTCGGTCCTTGCTCCCGCAGGGGCGCAGGACTTCTCCGACGACCACTTCTACTCGGGTGCCGATCGCAATCAGGGCCTGAAGGACCTGGAGGGGAAGCCTGCTCCCGAGTTGGTTCTCGATGCCTGGATCGGCGAGGAGACCTCGCTTTCCGATCTCCGAGGCAAGGTCGTCATCGTCGACTTCTGGGCGACCTGGTGCGGCCCCTGCATGGCCGCGATTCCGAAGAACATCTCGATGGTCGATGAATACGGGGACAGTGGCCTGGCCTTCATCGGGGTCCATGATTCCAGGAACGGATGGGACCGGGCGCAGGGCGTTGTGAACGACAAGGGGATCAACTACCCGGTCGCTCGTGATGCCTCCGGTGCAAGTGTGAAGAACTACAACCTCGCGTTCTGGCCGACCTACGTCGCGATCGATCGCAAGGGCATCGTTCGTGCCGCCGGACTGCTTCCTGACAAGGTCTCGGATGTTGTCCGGGTCCTGCTCGCCGAGGAAGGCGGGGGAGGGACCGGCTCGAGGAGCACTGGTGAGTTTCCCGCCGAGTGGTACGTGGGCGGGGAGCACCGGCTGCCACCCATGACCGCCCTCGAAGGCAGGCCCGCTCCCGATCTCCATGTCGACGATGCCTGGATCGGCGAGCCGCTCGAACAGGACGCGCAGGAAGGTCGAGTCACCGTCCTGCGATTCGTCTCGCCGCTGAGCCGTGCCACGCGGGAGTCGATCTCCCGCTGGCGGAAACTCTCCACGAGACTCGCGCCGCAGGGCGTGCTGTTCGTGGGGGTCTGCGATCACCTCGGCGACTGGGAACGGATGCAGGCGCTCTTTGACGGTGAACCACCACCGTTCAGCATCGCGCGGGACGTCGCCCCGGAGTCCGGGGAACTTCCGCTCGGCGTCACTGCATCCAGATATGGAGTCAGGATGTGGCCGACCACGGTGGTCATCGACCGTTCAGGCCGGGTGCGTGCCGCCGGGCTCGACGAGAAGCGATTGAATGAAGTGATCGAGAAGTTGATGGCCGAACCGATCGAACCGGGAAACTGAACGAAGGACACACGTACCGATGACCGAATCCAACATCCAATCGGATACCGCGACGTCAGGTGCCGGGTCGACCTTCGCCGGAACCGTGTCGGCGAGTGTCGCTCGGACCGTCGTCGGCCAGGAAGTCGTGGTGGAGCGCATCCTGATCGCGCTGCTCACCGGCGGGCATCTTCTCCTCGAAGGCGTGCCCGGCATCGCGAAGACCCTTCTGGTCCAGGCGGTGGGTCGGGCGATCGACCTCGACTTCAAGCGGATCCAGTTCACGATCGACCTGCTCCCGTCGGACATCGTGGGCTCCGAGATCCTCGATCCCGACAGCGGCAGCTTCCGTGTCCACAAGGGACCTGCCTTCACGAACCTGCTGCTCGCCGACGAGATCAACCGCGCCTCCCCGAAGGTGCAGTCGGCCCTGCTCGAAGCGATGCAGGAGCGCAAGGTCTCGATAGGCGACACCACGCATGAACTTCCGGCGCCGTTCCTGGTCATCGCGACCCAGAACCCGGTGGAACAGGCGGGTACCTTCGAGCTCCCCGAGGCGCAGCTCGACCGCTTCATGCTCCGGCACCGACTGAACTATCCCACCTTCGAGGAGGAGACCGAGGTCGTGCAACGAGGTCTCCAGCTCAAGCTGAAGCGTCAGGGTGACGGTGCGATTCCCATGACTGCATTCGACGCGATCGAGGAGGAGAGCCCCTATCGGATCAAGGATCTCACCGCGGCCATGGAATCGGTGCTCGCCGTCCACGTCAGTGATGTCTTCGTCCGTGACTGCGTCGAACTGGTGAACCTCACCCGCAATCATCCCGAACTCGAGCTCGGTTGTTCCCCTCGTGCCGCGATCGCGCTCGTCAACGCATCGCGTGCACGTGCCTACATCCGTGGCCGGGACTACGCCGTACCCGAGGATTTCCTCGCCCTTGCCGAGGACGTCGTGCTGCACCGCGTCCGACTCACCTACGAAGCCCTCGCCGACGGCCGACGTGGCGAGGATGTCCTCGACGAGATCCTTGCGACACTCGCCTGATGCCACACGCAACCAGCCAGGACAGTCCCATGCTCGGTCCGCCCGAGGAACTGGCCCGCGGCGACTTCGAGATGGTCGTGCGTCGCCTGGCCGACGATCTCGCCTTCGGCACCGACACCTCCCTCTTCACGGGGAGCGGTCTGGAGTACGCCCAGTCGAGACCCTACGAGCCGGGTGATCCGATCAAGCAGATCGACTGGCGCATGACGGCCAGGACCAGTCGCACCTACGTCAAGGAGTACGAGGCGTTGAAGCGGACCGCGGTCCACCTGCTGCTCGACACCTCCGCATCGATGGCGGTCTCCTCGACCCGCCTCTCCAAGCACCAGGTCGCGGTCTGGATGGCATCGGCGATCGGTGTCCTGGCCCAGCGACGCCTGAGTCCCTGCTCGGTCATCGGAGCGGGGGAGCGAACCACCCGTTTCGAGCCGAGTCTGCTCCGGTCCGACCTCTGGCAGGCGATCGAACCGCTGCGTCATGCCGCGCCGCGTGAAGGCACGAACCTCTCCGATCGCTTGAAGGAACTGGTGGTTCGGGCACGTCGTTCGAGTCTCATCGTGATCCTGAGCGACCTGCATGACCCCGGTTCGATTCCCGCGATCCGGCGTGCCGTCCAGAAGCATGACGTGATCGTGCTCCAGCTGCGTGATCCTGCGGAACGTGGTCGCCTGCGAGCCGGCTTCTTCCGTGGTCGTGAGGCGGAAAGCGGTCGGGACTTCATCGGACACGGTCGTGTGGTCTGGCGTTCGCGCCAGCCGGACCGTGCCGAGGAGGACACCGGCCGGCTCCTCGCCCGTGCCGGTGCAAGCTGGCTTCGCATCGACACCGATCGGTCGATCGTGCCGCCGTTGCGTCACTTCCTCGCCCAGCGCTCGGGTGCCGGAGGTGGTCGCGCATGACGCTCCTCGCGCTGATCCTCGGCGGCCTGTCATGGTTGCTCGGTCCGACTGCGGACGAGCCGCTTGCCAGTGCCACGCGCGGTATCACCGGTCATGTCAGGGTCGAGACCGATGGGGGCCTGCTCAGGGGTCGTCCCGACCTTGATCTCGAGTCACCGATGCTGGTCCGTCTTGCGGCCTACGAGTCGCTCGGTGACGGTCGCTTCGCCTGCGAGCTCGAGTACATCGGCACCGATGTGGGTCTCTTCGATCTCCGCGAGGTCCTGGTCCTCGAGAGCGGGGGGGACGTCATGGCACTCGATCCCATTCCCGTCGAAGTCGTGTCGAACCTCGCCACGGACGCACCGACCGATCTGGTCCTGGCCGAACCACCCGACACCGCGATCGAAGGTGGATACACCACCCTGCTGGTCGTGGTCGGCGTGCTCTGGCTGCTGGTCCCGATGGTGTTCATGGCGAGAAAGCTTGTTCGTCACGCACCTCCCGAGGAGGTCGTGCCCCGCGAGCCGACCCTTGCGGAGCGGATCGCCCCGCTGGTCTGCGCTGCGGCGGAGCGGAAGCTGACGATCGCCGAACAGGGGCGCCTCGAACTCATGCTCTATGCGCACTGGCAGGCGGAGCTCTCCCTCGACGCCGACGACCGGGCTGCGGCCGTCGCACGGCTTCGTGAGGACGAGGTCGGTGGACGCCTGCTCCGTGCCGTCGAACGATGGCTGCACGATCCGAGCGTTCCCGAGCCCGGTCGAGACGAGATCAACGAACTGCTCGAGCCCTATCGCGACGTTCCCGCGGAGGAGCCGGCATGAGCTTCACCGAACCGACCGCCCTGGTGCTGCTCGTCGTTCCGGTCCTGCTGCTGGTCTGGGCCTGGCAGCGCAGGAGCTCCGGACTTGCGTTGCCCTTCGACGACCAGGCGCATGCGCCTCGCCGCTTCCTCGGGTGGATGCTGTCCACCTTCGACTCGATGCCGGCGATCATCCTGCTTGCCGTGGTCTTCATGCTGGCTGGTCCGCAGGTCCTTCGCCGACCGTCCGACCAGCGCGTGCTCACCAACATCCAGTTCTGCGTCGACGTGTCCGGCAGCATGACCATCGGCAATCGCTACGAGATGGCGATCGATGCCGTCGAGGACTTCATCGATGCGCGACAGGGTGACGCCTTCGGACTGACGCTCTTCGGTTCCTACGCCATCCGCTGGGTGCCGCTCACCCGGGACCTCGATGCGATCCGGAATGCGCTTCCCTTCGCGGATCCTCAAAGACAGCCGATGCACATGGGAGGGACGCGCATCGGTCATGCCCTCCAGTTCTGCCTGGGGAACATCGCCGCCGAGGCCGAGGCGGGGGATCGGATGATCGTCCTCGTCTCCGACGGCATGAGCAGCGACATCTCCGATGCGAGTGCCTCACTCGCCCTTGCGGACGACCTCAAGGCATCGAACATCGCCGTGTTCCATGTCCATGTCGGCACCGGTTCGGTGCCCGGCACGGTGCAGGAGCTCGCGCGCGAGACCGGTGGCGAGGCGTTCGTGGCCACCGATCGCAAGGGGCTTGATCGTGCCTTCCGCTACATCGACCAGTTGCGACCCGACCGTTTCGAGCCGGGCGGCACGGTACCGATGGACTTCTTCATGCCCTTCGCCCTGGTGGCTCTTTCCGCGCTCGGCCTGCACGTGATCGGGCTCTTCGGGGGGAGGTACACGCCATGGTGATCACGCCGTTCATGGCCCTGCTGGTCGCCTTGTCCGTCGCCTTGCTGGTCGGCATCGCCGAGCTGATCCACGCGCGACGCGTTCGTCGCGTCGCCTTCCTCGCGTTCGGTCCCGAAGGACGCGCTGCATGGTGGACCTCGATCGCCTTCCCGCTTCGGATCCTCGGCGCCGCCTGCGTGACCTGGGGTCTGCTCATGCTGGTCTCGATCAACCCCGAGGTTCGGGGGGATGAACCGGTCCGTGAAGCATCGAAGCACCTGCTGATCGCACTGGATGTCTCGCCTTCGATGCAGCTGGTCGATGCCGGTCCCGACTCGGAACCGGTCTCGCGTGCGGCGTGGGCGGGTGAAGTGGTCCAGGGCATCCTCGATCGCCTGGATGGTGCCACCACCCGCGTCTCGCTCGTCGCGTTCTACACCGAGGCGAGAAGCGTGCTCACCGAGACGTTCGACAAGGAGGTCGTCAGCAATGCGCTCGACGGTCTCCCCATGTACACCGCGTTCGCCTCCGGGCCGACGAACCTCTCGGAGGGTGTCGCCGACGCGCTCGAGGTCGCACGACCCTGGATGCCGGGATCCGCGACCCTCCTCGTGGTCAGCGACGGGGATTCGCTTGCGGCGGGGGATCGATTCCGGCTGCCCGCCGCGATCGCGGACACCATCGTCCTCGGCGTCGGGGATCCGCACCGGACGCTTCCGGTGGGTGGACATGATTCCCGACAGGACATGACCTCGCTGAAGCAGCTCGCCCTGCGGCTGGGAGGTGTCTACCACCAGGGGAACGAGAAGCACGTGCCCAGCGAACTGCTTGACGAGTTGACCATGGTCGTTCCAAGGATCGGCGAGGAGACGGGACTGCGTGAACTGGCCCTCATCCTCTCGACCCTCGGTGCCGCGTCCCTGGCCTTGATCGGTCCCGCGCTCTCCCTTGCCGGCCTGCCCCGTTCCTGGACTCGTGCGCGACGTCCGGGTCGGAGTCAGCTTGCCTCCAGCGGAGGTGTCTCATGAGCGTGCTTGCCCGTCTCGGCTGGACCTTGTGGGCGCTGGTGCCGGTTGCGGTGATCGTTTTTCACTTCGGTCCCGGCCAGGACCTCGTGTCTCGCGAACTCGCCGCTCGTCGGCTCAACGCCGCGATCGAACTCGAACAGGCCGCGATCGAGGCCCAGGGGCTCGCCTACCAGGCACACCTTGCGGCGATCCAGGCGAGGCGTTCCACCTTCCTTGACGGAGACATCGACGCCACGGAGGACGCCCTGCCCGAGGCCCTCGAAGCGGCCCTCGCGATGGAGCGTGCCGCCTACGACCATGCCGGTGAACGCTGGGCCGCCGCGGCTGATGCCTATGAACAGGTCGAGGAACAGCTCGGCGATTCCGACCCCCTCGACTTCGCGAGGATCCGCTGGTCGAAGGCGCGCGCCCGCGTGCGTTCCGGCGCGATCTGGGACGGGGCGATCGATCTCGAGCAGATCGTCGAGACGATGTCCGACGACCCCGATCAGCGTGAACTCGCGCGCGCGGCGCGCGAGGAGCTTGCGGTCGCCCATTACTTCGGTGCCCGATTGCTGCGTCTCGCCGGTGAGCCGGCCAGGACCTGGCGTGCGGAGGCGATCAAGGCTCGACAGCATTTCAGGTATCTCGCCGAGACCGCTTCCGAGTCCGGCGCGTCAAGTGAGGTGGTTCGTGGACTCGAGGACAACGTCGAGCGCACGATCGAACTGGAACAGATGGACAAGTCCGACCTCGAGGCTCGTCCGCTTCCTCGTGAGAGTCCTCGCGCCATGCGAGGGCGTCGACCGGGGCAGGGGCGTCCCGGAGTCACTCAGCGCCCCCCGACCCGACCGGATGGTCGTGGAGCGGGTGGTGCCGGACCGATCGGTCCGGGTTGGTAAGGAACCATGAAGGTGCAGAACATGCTTCGAGTTCTTCTCATGTCGTCGGTCGTCATCGGTCCATTGACCCTTGCCGGTGATGCGTTCGCGCAACGAACCCGACCGGGTGCCGTGATCCGTCCGGCGCGTCTCGCGGAACCGGCGAAGGAGGTCGCCGAGCGGACGACTCCTGACCAGCAGGAGCGACCCGCACCGGACGAGCCGGGTGCCCCGCCGATCGGTCCCGACGAGCTCAAGCGCCTGAAGTCGATCCACGACGCGTTGCAGCCGGACGAACAGGAGCAGATGCGTCTGCTCTACGAAGCGATGGACATCGATCTTCTCGCCCTGTTCAGTGCAGGAGAGGTTGCGGCGGGAAGGAAGCAGCCGCTCCTGCCGATGGTCTCCCGCAAGAAGTTCGCGCGGACCCCGAAGGCGGTGCTCGCGGCACGGACCAAGCTCGGTCTCGAGGACCAGGATCGACCCGACGAAGCGGCGTCCCCCGGCGAGGTCGTCGAGTGGCTCCACCTGAACACGATGGCGGGGGAATGGGATGCACTCGCCTGGTTCCTCGCCGAGCGTGCGGGTGATGAAGGGGAGGGGATCTACTCCCACGTCATCCAGTCCACCAACCAGGGGGACCCGATGCTTCTCCCCGAGGAGGTCCTCGCACTTGCCAATGCCGCGCCGGGTGAACCCACGAACTGGCAGGTCGACGTGCTCGGTCAGTTGCTTCGCAGGTCTGCGAATCGTTCCTCGACCGGACCGATGCTCGATCAACTGCGTGCGGGCACTCGACTCTTCGGTGGATCGGACGAGGCGAACCACCCCCGGACCGCGGCATTGCTGGCACGGGCCGGCATGCCCGACGAGGCCTACGCCTACCTCCCTGATCTCGAACTGGCCCGTTCCGAGGAGGATGGCCGTGCGATGCTCATTCACGGCATCTACCACGCGGATCGCGAGGAGACGTTGCGTGCGTTCGAGCTCTTCGGCGAGGTCGCCCTGCTGGAAGAGGAGGAGTTCAAGCTCCGCCAGGAGGCGTTGCGTGAAGCGGTGTCTCGTCTTCCCGAGATCCCCGAGGCCCAGGCGACCGCCTGGTTGACCTCGGTCTTCGCGAGCGAACGACTTGCACCGGCGGCGCTCGAGGTCATCGCGCTCGATGCGATGTCGCTGCGACAGAGCAAGCTGAGCGAAGCAGAGCGTGCGCGTGCGATCCTGGTCATGAAGTCCGCCGTCGAGACCCTGCTTGCATCCGGTCGCGTCGATTCGAATGCGATCAAGGTGCCGATGCAGATGCTGACCACGGGACTCGTCGCCGAAGCGGAAGCCGCGACGTCTGCGAAGGCCTCGCGGGGCGGACCGCCACCCGGCGTCGCGACCCTGATGCGGGCGATGCCCGAGGAATCCTGGCTGGATGCGATCGAACCCAGTCTCTCCGCGCGCGCCTACCGTGCCTTCACCGGCGTCGCGACCAGGGCGGATGAGATCGATGTCGCCCTCGACATCCTCGAAGCCGGCGTCGCCAAGCATCCCGGTGAAGCGGAGAACATGGGCGGCGAATTCCTCGACCTCTGGGTCAAGCGGCTTCGTCCCGATGCGGGCAGCAGCCAGAACGCGGCGGTTCGCGCCGCGATCTTCGCCTACGGCGGTCGGGTCGGCGTGCCGTCCGCGCCGCTCACGCGTGGTCGACAGGCCCGGAATCTCGATCGCCTCACGCGTGTGCTCGATCTGCTCGAGGAACGCGGTGTCGATCCCCGGACGGTGCCCGGTGTCGTCAAGGCGTTCCAGGCATGCCACAGCCTTTCCGAGGCCTACACGGAGGAGGACATCGTCCGGATCCTCGGCCCGATCGAGGAGCTTCCTCCAACGACCGCCGCACAGCTCGCGGTCGCGATGCAGGGCGGACTCAGCGGCGACTGGCGCTCCCGGGAGGTGCAGCAGCGCTTCGGCATGCGCCGGAACGGTGCCGAGATCGCGCAGGTCGTCGAGGACGGCTACGCGCTCGCCCTTCGACTGATCGACCGTGCCCTCGAAGAGGAGCCCGATTCCTGGCAGTACGCGGTGCGCAAGGCGGCGCTCGCCTACGAACGACTCGAACATCGTCGTTCACAGACCGACGAGGAGCTCGCCGACTACGACACCCTTCGCCGGGAGAGCTTCGATGCCTTCCAGCGCGCCGCCGCCTCCTATGCGGAGGCCGTTTCGCGTGGTGAGGAGAAGCCCTCGGTGTTCGTCTTCACGGCCTGGTTCAACACCGCGATCGGTGCGACCGACCTCTCGGAAGTGACGCGTGACAACATCCTCTTCGAGGGCTCCGAACGCGATGCGCAGATCGAGAAGATCCGCGAGACGATCCTGTCGATGGAACCCGCACAGGCGGAGGAACATCTCGGCCTGCTCGCGGGCGCGCTCGTTTCCGCGATCGATTCGCTCAACCCGGAAGTCAAGCCCCGGGTCGTCCGTCATGCACTGCGCATCGTCGGTGACCATCCATCCGCCGCACCGCTCCGCAGGATCAACGCCCTCTACGAGGATCTCATCAGGGACGAGATCCATCTTCGCCTGACCCTGGACGGACCAGATCGGGTCGGCACCGAGGATCCCTTCGCGGTGGTCCTCGGCCTGCGATACACCAACGCGGTGGATCGCGAGACCGACGGTTTCGCGAAGTACCTCCAGAACGGGGTCTGGGTGAACATGGGGAACATGGGCACCTCGGTCAACTATCGAGATCGACTGGAGCGTTCGATTCGCACCGTGCTCTCCGAGGGCTTCGAGATCGAGGGGATCGGCTTCTTCGATTCGATGCATCCGTCCCGCGAAGTCATCGAGGGCGGTGAGTCCGGTTGGCAGGAGAAACCGCTCGCCTACGTGCTGCTCAAGGCCAATGACCCGAGCATCGAACGCGTGCCTCCCGTCCAGATGGATCTCGACTTCATCGACCAGACCGGACCGGTGATTCTCGCGGTGGAATCCAATTCCCCGCCCATCGACGCGACGGCGGCCAGCGATGGACGCCCCGTCAAGGATCTCGCGATCGAACAGGTGCTCGACACCCGGAACGCGGAGGAGGAGGTCCTCCTCGAGATCCGTGCCACGGGACGTGGGGTGGTCGGCGGTCTCGACGACCTCCTGTCCGGCGTCGAGGAAGCCCTGCCCGGCTACCGGGTGGATGACGCGGGCATCGAGGTCCAACCCATCAACATGACCGACGCCGCCGCTGACGAGGACGGGATGTTCAGGATTCGCCTGCGTGGTGACGAGGATGATGTCGAGTATGCCGAGGTCGACGAGGACGGCGTGCATCGACAGACCATCGAGCGAAGCTGGACCGTCCGGTACGTGCCGACTGCGTCGGCGGCCACCGGTGACTTCACGCTTCCGGTCGTCACCGGGTCGACGGAGGCCGACATCGAGTCACGCTACTTCGACGACATGGACCTCGTCGTCGCGGAAAGTCCGACCGTGCCGCTCGCCGGCGGACTCCGGGCCTGGAGCTGGTTGCTGCTGCTCGTCGTCGGTCTCGTCGGGGTCGTCGGACTCGTCGCGATCCTCCGTCGTGGGGATGCGGATGAACAGTCCGTGAATGCACTCGACGACCTGCTCCCGGCACGCGCGACCCCGATGGGTGCGGTCGCCGCACTCGAGCGCATCGATCGGGAATACGGTGGGCGCATGGAACCCCAGCGACGATCGGAACTGCAGTCGGCGATCGGAAGCATCGAGGCCCGCTACTTCGGTCCGGATGAAGTGCCCGTCGACGGTGGTCTCGAGCAGCTGGTCCGTTCATGGGCAGAGGAAGCCCTCAGTCGTCGGTGAGGGGTTCGCTCTCGGTTGATAAGTCACGAATCACCTGATTCCAGCATCCCCACTGGGGGATCGGGACATCTGGCGATATCCTTGATTCGATGACCAGTCTTCCCGTCACGATCATCCTGTCCACCGTGTTCGGCATCGTTGCCCCGGTGCATGCCGACGTGATCACCGTGGATGATGACGGTCCCGCGGATTTCGACACCATCCAGGCCGCGATCGACGTCGCGACCGACGGTGACGAGATCCTGGTCGCTCCGGGCGACTACTTCGCGAACGGTGACCAGGTCGTCGACACCCTCGGGAAGGCGATCGTGGTCCGCGCCCTCCAGGGCGAGGGACCGGCCGTCATCCAGGGCGAGGGCATCCGTCGCGGCATCATCTGTCGTTCCGGCGAGGGTGGCGACACCATCATCGAGGGCTTCGTGATCAACGACTGCTATCCGACCTGGTACGACTGGAACGGGAACGACCAGCCGGATTTCTGGGAGTACTTCGGAGGCGGTCTCTGGTGCCGTGATGGAAGCAGCCCGACCATCCGCGGATGCCTCTTCTCAGACAACAGCGCCGAATACGGCGGTGCGATCTACAACGGTGACGAGAACGGTACGGCATCGGACCCCGCCATCATCGACTGCATCTTCATGCTGAACCGGTCCGCACCGTCTTCGGGCGGCGTGGGCGGTGCGATCTACAACACCGGCAGCAGCCCCGCGATCCTGCAGTGTCTCTTCGACCAGAACCGTGCCTATTCGGGTGGTGCGATTCTCAACTGGGACGGATCCGATCCGGAGATCGCCGGTTGCCAGTTCCTCATGAACTCGGCCCGGAACGGTGGTGCGATCTACAACGACAGCAGCCAACCACGTCATCTCGAGTGCATCTTCGTCGGCAACGAGGCATCCTCCGACGGCGGTGCGGTCTTCAACGCTGATCCGGGCGGCAGTCAGAACGTGCCGGTGTTCGAGCGCTGCGACTTCCTGGCGAACATCGCATCCGACGAGGGTGGAGCGATCAACAACTTCTCCGTCAGTCCGGAGATCACCGGCTGCGTCCTCACCGAGAACGTCGCAGGTGACGGCAGTGCGATCCACAGCTGGAACTCGAGCACGCCCCGGCTCCTCGACACCCTGATCTGCTCGAACGTCGGCATCCAGGTCTCCGGCCCCTGGTCCGATCTTGGTGGCAACACGGTCGCTTCGAACTGTCCGGGCGAATGCACGGGTGACATCAACCAGGACGGCCTGGTCGATGGTGCGGACCTCAACATGCTCCTTGGAGACTGGGGGCAGTCCGACAGTGCCGCGGATCTCGATGGCAACGGCCTGGTCGACGGGGAGGATCTCCTCGTCATTCTTGGTGCATGGGGTCCCTGCCCATGATTGACTGGAGCACGGCAATGACGAGCAATCGACTGACTCTGATCACGGGCCTGACTTCCTGCTGCCTGCTTTCGTTCTTCACGCACGGTGGGGGAGAAGGCGATTGCCCGAGTGTCGGTCCGGACGTGATCGTCAGCGACATCTACGATTCCGTGAGCTGGGGCAACCTCGATGGTGAGATCGCCTTCACCATCGGGACCAATGCGTGCAACATCGGTGACGAGGTCCTCAACTGGGTCGGCGACACCGCGGATCACCCGGTCATCACGCAAGCCCTCTACCGGATCAAGGACCGACGACTGGAACAGATCGGAACCGCCTGGTTGAAGCACGGGTTCGGTGCGGCCCAGGTGCCCGGTTGCGGGTGCACCTGCATTCCCGCCGACTACCAGCATCTCGGGGTCGGTTGCTCCGATGCCTACAGCGCCGGGGTGAATGGTGTCCAGGCCCGTCTTGGCCCCCGTCGCGAAGTGAACCCCCACACCGGGGTCTTTCCCTTCCCCCCGACGGGGTGGGGCCAGACCGGAACCATCGTCGAGCGCAGGTTGCGCACCGCGATCTCCAACATCGATCCCGACTTCAATCCCGGAAGCGTCTTCCTCGTCGAGTCCCAGTACGTGACGCCGGCGGACGCCCTGGTCGGTAACGGCGAGAACAACGTGTCCTGGCGCGGGTGCGAATTCGCCGCCGGGGGAGCGACGAACGCCTTCGACCTCGAACTGACAGGAGAGACCCAGGTCGGTGAGACCGCCGTCGAGGCATGGGCCGCCATCGATCCGGACGTCATGGTCAACCGGATCCGGATCCCCGGTGACGGCCAGGTCGTCGTCGGCTCACTGGTCGAGGAGATCGATGCCGGCTGGTATCGCTACACCTGGGCGGTCCAGAACATCACGAGCAACCGCGAGATCTCGGGGCTCTGGACGGGCATCAACAAGGGAGCCACCGTCGCCAACGAGTCGTTCCATGATCTCGAACTGCACGGGGAGAACGTGGACCGTGCTCCCTGGTCATTCGTTCATGGGGACACCTACCTCGGGTGGTCGACCCAGTCCCACGACGAGAATCCCGATGCCAACTCGATCCGGTGGGGGACGACCTTCACCTTCGTGCTCGAGACGAACGTTCCTCCGTTCGATGGCTCGCTGCAGCTCGGCCTCTTCAAGGCCGGTGATGGCGTGGCGGTCAATGTGCCGGCGACCGTGCCCGGCGACGGGTCGTTCGACCCGTGTGATCTCGCGGTGGGGCCCTGTCCCTGGGAGCTCGACGGCATTCCCGGCATCACCGGCGGTGACCTGACCGAACTGCTTGGTTGGTGGGGCGTCTGTGGCGACGGGACCTTCCGTCCCCAGGGTGACGTCAACGGCGACTGCTGCGTGGATGGCGGGGATCTCGCGGAGCTGCTCGGATACTGGGGTGGTGACTGTACTCCGCTCGGCGCCTGCTGCCTGATCGACGGGTCCTGCGCGGAAGAACTGACGAACGAGGCATGCCTTGCTCTCGGCGGGATCTATCGAGGTGACGGGACGGGATGCATCGACGTCACCTGCCCCGAGTCCGGTGCCTGTTGTGTTCCCGATGGCAGTTGCGTCGACCAGGTCTTCGCGGGGGCCTGTTACGCCCTCTCCGGGACCTTCTCGGCCGGATCCTCCTGTTCGGATCTTTCCTGCCTGCCGGGAGCGGATGAATGTGAGGATGCGGCGCCACTGGTCGACGGACGACACCTCTATTCGACGCTCTTCGCGACCACTGGTGGCCCCGCGCACCCGGAATGCGAGACCGGCAATGACGGTGGCGTGGTCGGGAACGACATCTGGTTCACCTACCAGCCCGTCGATGACGGCATCCTGCACCTCTCGACATGCGATTCCGTCGACTACGACAGCGAACTGGTGGTCTATCAAGGCACCGACTGCACCGATCTCGTCCTGATCGGTTGCAACGACGACGCTCCGGACTGTTCCGTCTATACCTCGGACCTCAGCGTCTCGGTCGAGTCGGGAACGACCTACCTCGTGAGGGTCGGCGGCTGGCGTGACGGGAGCCTCGGTACCGGGGAACTCCTCGTCGAACTCCTCTCGAACGACTCGCTTCCGGACGACTGCAGCGAACCGCTTCGGATCGAGGAGGGGGTGCATCCATTCACCACGATCGGTGCGACCACCGACGGCCCCGTTCACCCCGAGTGCAAGATCTTCGACGGAGGGGTCACTGGGAACGACATCTGGTTCATCCATGCCGCCACCGGAACCGGCAGCCTCGAGGTCAGCACCTGCGGACTCGTCGACTATGACAGCGACATCGTGATCTATGCCAACACCGACTGCTCCGAACTCGTCCTGCTCGGCTGCAACGACGATGACCCCAACTGTGCCGCGTACTCTTCTCGGGTCGTGGTTCCCGTGGTCGAGGGGCGTGACTACCTGATCAGAATCGGCGGCTGGAACGAAGGCGAGGTCGGCTCCGGTGAATTCTCGGTGCAGATGCTCGCTCCCTGAGCCCGCCACGAACCGCACGATCCACGTTTCCGGATGGAAGTGAAAGCGCCACCTGCAGAAGCAGGTGGCGCTTTCTTCAGCACGCGCGGAGGGACTCGAACCCCCAACCCTCGGCTTCGAAGGCCGATGCTCTATCCAGTTGAGCTACGCGCGCAGGTTGGACAGGGGGGAAAGTGTACCCGAGTCAGTCAGGCAGTGCAGGATCGCCCTCGATCCCTTCCAGCCACCCGAGAACCAGCCGTTTCACCTCGTTCGGTCGTTCCCAGTCCACGTTGTGTCCACTCTCTTTCACCAGCTCGAACCGTGCGGAAAGCACTTCCGCGGCATCGCGCTGGCTCGAGGGTGAGACCAGTCCGTCGTCCGCGCCGGCGATCGCGAGGGTCGGGCACCGCACCGCGCGGGCGAAGGAGGAGACGTCGGGGTTCGCGAGGATCGCCGCGGTCTGCCTGATGAATGCATCGGTTCCGGTTCGTTCGGCCATCGCGAGCCAGCGGTCCGCCAGACGGTCCGCCTGTTCGGCATCGTGAAAACCCGAGCGCACCTCCGTGCGCAGGTCGCGGAGCCGTTCGCCACCGTGAATCCGGTCATGAAGCGTGCGGACGATCTCGAGGTAGGACGGTTCCGCGATGGTCCAGGATGACATGAGGATCATCGCACGCACCCGGTCGTTCCGGCTTGCCGCAACCACCTGGGCGACCCAGCCGCCCATGGAGAGACCGATCAGGATGGAGGGTGCATCCGAGACCAGCTCGCTCACGTTCGTCGCCATCTGTTCGAGCGTCTCGTCCCTGCTGAAGTCCGCGACCATCACCGGGCGGTCCGGCCACTTCGCGGTGAGCGCCTGGTGCAGTTCCGCGAGGCAGTCGCCGTCGCAGCTGAAGCCGGGAAGCAGCAGTATTCGTTTCGACATGGGGACCATCCTACCGGAGGCATCGACCACGAAGACGTGGATCTCGGGTACCCTTTGCCCTTCCTCTAGCTGGAGAACTGCCATGGGCATGATGGACGGAAAACGTGGTCTGGTCGTCGGTATCGCGAACGATCGATCCTTCGCCTATTCGATCGCGGAGAGTCTTCTCAGGGAGGGTGCGGAGTGCCTGTTCACGCACCTGCCCGGTGAGAAGATGGCCCGTCGTTGCGGGAAGGCGCTCGCCGGTCTCGGCGTCGAGGACCCCTGGCTCTGTCCGCTCGATGCTTCGAGCGACGAGGATCTGGACAACGTCTTCGAGCGCATTCGTTCCGAGTTCGGGACGATCGACTTCCTCGTCCACTCCATCGCCTTCGCGGACAAGGACTGGCTGCAGGAAGGTCGGTTCGCCTCCACGCCGCGCGAGGTCTACACCCAGGCGATGGACATCTCCGCCTACACCTACGCGGCAATGGCCAATCGCGCCGCGGACCTGATGCCCGATGGCGGTTCCGTGATCGCGATGAGCTACTACGGAGCTGAGAAGGCGGTGCCCGGCTACAACGTGATGGGTGTCGCGAAGGCGGCGCTTGAAGCGACCAACCGCTACCTGGCCCTCGAACTCGGTGAGCGCAACGTCCGCGCGAACGTGATCTCGGGCGGTCCGCTTCGCACCATGAGTTCCATGGCCGTCGGAGGTTTCTCCGAGATCCTGGACTGGGTGGAGAAGAAGGCACCGCTTCGGCGCAACATCACCGGCGCGGATGTCGGCGACAGCGCCGCGTGGCTGCTCAGTGATCTCTCCCGTGGTGTCACCGGCCAGGTGCTCTACGTCGACAGCGGCTACTCGATCGTCGGACTCTGAGGTTCGGGAAGCAGGGCCGGGTGGAAGCACCATGGCCTGCCTTCGCCCTCGAGCACTTCGTCCGGAAGGATCGTCCTGCGGACGAGTCTGGTGAACCCGGCGATGCCTGCGCCGGTCATCGCACTGATCTCGAACCCATCTTCGTTCTCGGCATGGTCGCACTTGTTCCGCACCACGAGGTCCGGTGTGCGTTCGAAGTCGGGTGGGTCCGGTCGATCAGGTTCCACCAGGGCGATGACGAGTCTCGCGTCACGAAGGAACGCCTTGGAGAGCGCGATGGCACGCTGTTCGATCGGATCCTCGCTGGCGCGTTCGCCGGGGAGGTCGATCAGGATGCATGCGACCCCGTCCAGTTCGATGCGCGCGGTCACCGCGTCGCGGGTGGTGCCCGGAACGTCCGCGGTGATCGCGATATCACGACCCGCAAGTCGGTTCAGGAGTGAACTCTTCCCGACGTTCGGTGCGCCGACGATCGCGATCAGCGGCGGTTCGAGCAGTGCCTCGAGGATCGATGCGCGTCGTTCGTCCCGTTCATCCGGATGCCAGCCGTCCCGTCGTGCGGAGGCATGGCGTTCGGGTTGCTGGAGCAGCATCGGGATCGAGCGCGGACTCGCGGTTCTCGCAAGGCGGTCCAGCATGCATGCTTCGACGAGCGTGTCCGCCTCGGGCCAGCGTTGTCTGGGGTCGGATCGGCCGGTGTCGATGAATCGTGCACCGTGCTTGACGACCGCTTCGCTCAGCCGTCTTCGGATGTGTGGTCCTCCGTGGGGCATCAGGAGTGCGGAGGTTTCGGTCGGTCGTGCGACCAGGCCGGTGTCGATCGATCCCATGTCGACGAGCGCCGTCGTGCCGACCTCGGGTACACGGCCGACGAGGGTCTGGAGGAGGTCGTCGAACGCACCGCTCAGGTGAAGGACGCCGATCGCCCCGGAGAGGGGAGACGTCGCCCACCAGGCCTCGACTTCACCTTGATGACCGTTCATTCGTCCGCGTCGATGCTTTCGGCAAGCGCGTGGCGCACCGCGACCGCGATGCCTCTCAGTTCGAGTTCCGGGACCAGCCTGTTGACCAGTTCATCGTCCTTGAAGAGTTCGGGAGCGTCTCCGCCCGTCGCCACCACCAGGGGGAACGCCTCGTAGGCGGTCGCGTACTCCTCGATCATGCGCCATGCGAGGCCGCGGATCCCGTGGTAGACACCGCGTTGCATCGCGGATGCGGTGTTCCGCCCGTACGGTTCGCCCTCCGGCACCGAGAAGTCGAGATCCGGAAGGCCGTCCGTGCCGTGATGCATCGCATCAAGCTGCATCTGCGCACCGGGTGCGATCACGCCCCCGTGGAAGACGCCCTCTCCGTCCACGAAGTCGATCGTCACCGCGGTGCCGGCATCGATCACCACGCAGGCCTGCTTGAGCGCGTCCCATGCCGCCGCGGCATTGAGCAGTCGGTCGATGCCCGGAGTCGCCTCGGGATCGAGCGCGACCCCGATCGGAACCGGCAGGTCGTCCCCGACCATGTAGATCTCCTCGCCGATCTGGTCCTCGAGCACCGAACACAGCGCCTTCGAGTCGGCTTCATTCACGGTCGAGACCGCGATGGCCCTTCGGTCGGCATCGGCCGATGCCTTCCAGCTTGCGGTGACCAGCTCCACGATGCGGGCACGATCATCGTTCTCGATGTGCGTGGTCTGCTCGAGGGAGTCGTTCTCGAAGAGCGCGACATGGGTCCTGGTGTTGCCGACGGCGATGGCGATCAGTGCAAGTTTCGACATGATGGGATCCGTGGTCGCCTCAGGTGGCGTTGGGGTCAGTGGGCGTGTTCGTTCTCGAGAACCGTCTGGATGATCCGACGGACCTCCTCGAAGACCTGCATGGTAACCGCACCCGGTCGCCCATCACCGATCTGGCGGCCATCCACGGAGGTGATCGTGCCCAGGAGGCGTCGACTGGAGGTCACGAACGCCTCATCGGCTTCCCTGAGCGCATCGACGGGCACGTCACCTTCCATGATCTCGATGCCCAGGTTGCCTGCGGCCTCGACCACGAAGCGCCTCGTCACCCCTTCGAGGATCGGCCGTGGGTCACCAAGGGCCGGTGTCAGCAGCGTTCCGTTCCTGACCACGAACACGTTGGAGGAACCACCTTCGGTCAGCAGCCCATCCTCGTGCAGGATCGGTTCCGCGGCATCGGCGTCGACCGCCTGGATCGTCGCCATCACGTTCTCGATCAGGCTGGTGGCCTTGATGTCGCACGACCTGCGTCGGAGATCCGGCAGCACGATGATCGGGACCTGGATCGGTTCCTCGAGTTCCGAGAGCGGGGCGGATGTGGAACCGATCGCGACGACGGTGGGGGAGAGGGTTCCGTCCGGTGCGTGACGGCGAGGGACCTGGACACCGCGACTGACCTGGAGGTAGATGCACGCGTCCGAGGTCTCGAGTGCGTCCATCAGCGTCCTGCATATCGACGGATACGTCCCGGGATCGAAGCCGGTGATCCCCGTTCGATCGAGACTCCGGCGCAGTCTCTCGATGTGCAGATCCATCCCCATTCCGACGTCATCGAAGAAACGGACCAGCTCGTAGACCGCGTCTCCGTAGAGAAAGCCACGGTCGAAGACGCTGACCCTGGCGTCATCCGGTTCATGGATGCTGCCGTCGATCCAGGTGAGGATGCGTTCAGGGGTCATGCCCTGATGGTACGCGATCAGGGGTGCCTGTTGCGTGCAGCTTCGACGATCGCCCGAGCCCGGTCCGGATCGATCGGATTCGACCAGTGACCGTCGACCTTGATCGAGCTGCCGACGATCACCGCATCCGCATGGTCCAGGAGGTCGCCGATCGAATCGGGGCAGGCTCCCGAGCCGACGATGACCGGGAGCGTCCCGGCCTTGCGTGCAAGGACCAGCTGATCGCGGTCGGTCGGGCTGCCGGTCGCGCCACCGGTGACGACCACGCCGTCAGCCCCCATGAATTCGAGTGTCGCCACCTGTTCCTCGAAGGGCACATCGGCCGTGATCGCATGGGCGGAGTGCTTCTTGCACACGTCCGCGAGGATCGCCACCTCATCTGCTTCGATTGAACGTCGGTACCTCAGGAGCGGCCCTGCATCCGCCTCCTCGAGGAGGCCCTCGTCGGCGACTGCGGCGTAGGCGAAGCCCTCGGCCCTGATCCACGACGCCCCGGCCGCATGGGCGACCGCCAGGGCCTCCCGGTTCGCACCGGCGAGGACCTGCACGCCCAACGGAAGGTCGATCGTCTCCCGGATGCCCCGGGCCAGGATGCTCATCGACGCGACGATCTCCGGACCGACTCGCCTCCTGAGGTAGGGGACGTCATGCATGTTCTCGATCATGAGCGCATCGAATCCCGCATCCTGCAGGGTCGCCGCTTCGGCCGCTGCGGTCGCCAGGAGTCGTTCGAGTGGCAATTCATGGCGAGGCGTGCCCGGGAGGGCGCCGACATGGATCATCCCGATCAGGGCGCGGTCCCTGCCGAAGAGGTTCCTGGTGCGCTCACCTGCCGTGTTTCTGCTTGATTCGTTGCTCATGTCTGGCTCACAGTCGTCTCGGAATGACAGTGAAGAGTGTACGGTGCGGACATGGACGATATCCATCTGATCCATGAATCAGGCACACGAGCCCGGATCGCCCCTGATTCCGGCTTCTGCTGCCTGTCCTGGCAGGTCGATGGGCGGGAATACCTTCACCTTCCTGTTCCGGAAGCCGAGTTTCGCTCGAAGCCGAAGACCGGTGGAGTCCCCTTGCTCTACCCCTATGCCAATCGGCTGCGTACGGATCCCTGGCCGGATCATCCCGAGGTCAAGCGTGACCAGGACCTGCCGTGCCATGGTTTCCTGCTCCGATTCGGTGACTGGGACGACCTGCGTGTCGAGTCCACGCGAGCGAGCGCATGCCTGGACTGGTCGGCACACGAGGATCTGATGACGTTGTTTCCCCACGCCCATCGACTCGAAGTCTCCTTCGAAGTCGGTCCTCGCTCCTTGCGGGTGAAGACCCTCGTCGAGGCGGATGGCGATGACGAGGTTCCGATCTCATTCGGTTGGCATCCGTATCTCACCCTGCCCGGACTCGGGCACGACGACCTGGCGCTTCGTGTTCCGCCCCTCGAACATGTCCGCCTCGATGCACGGGGTCTCCCGATCCGTGACGGGTCGGGTCAGCTCATCCTCGAACCGGCCGACGATGTCGATGGTTCACTCGAGGGGCGGACCTTCGATGACCTCTACCGGCCCACCGTCGACAAGCCATGCCTGTTGCTGGGTGGTGATGCCGGGATCGAGGTCCGGCTCGACGACAACTGGCGATTCCTTCAGCTCTACTCGCCGGAGGGCGGCCCCTTCGCCTGCATCGAACCGATGACCGCGGCGGTTGCCGCCCTGTCCGACGGGCGCGATCATCCGACACTCGCACCTGGTGAACGGTTCGAGGCCGGGTTCGAGCTGTCCGTCCTCGGCCCTGAAAACGAAGGAGTTCGACTTTCATGAAGGATCTCTCAGGCAAGGTGATCGTCATCACCGGCGCAAGCTCCGGAATCGGCGCGGCCACCGCGCTCGAATGCGCCCGTGCCGGGATGAAGGTCGTGCTCGGTGCCCGTCGCGTCGATCGCCTCGAGGCGGTCGCCGAAAAGATCCGGCAGCTTGGTGGTGAAGCCGCCATCGTGGTCGGTGACGTGACCGACGAGGGCAATGTCGATGCGCTCCTGGATGAAGCGGAACGTTCGTTCGGCGGTTGTGATGCGGTCTTCGCGAATGCCGGGTACGGCACGGAGGCAGCCTTCACCGCGATGTCCGACGAGGACTTCCGGGGCATGTTCGAGGTCAACTTCTTCGCATCGGTGGAGCTCTGCCGCGAAGCGGCGATTCGCTGGATGGACCGGGACCGCGGGGGCCATCTCCTGATCTGCTCGAGCTGTCTCGCGAAGTTCACCCTCGCCTACTACGGCGTCTACGCCGCGACCAAGTCGGCACAGGCGATGGTCGCACGTTCGATGCGCTACGAACTCGCGGGACGTGGCATCGAGGTGTCCTCGGTGCATCCGGTGACGACGCGAACCGAGTTCTTCGAGGTCAGTGCCGCTCGCTCCGGTGTCGAGACGTCCGGTGCCGACGTGCCGGACCACGCACCCAAGGGATTCGTCCAGACACCCGAGCGTGTCGCACGAGCCGTGGTTCGCTGTCTGCGCTCACCCCGTTCCGAGGTGTGGACAAGTTGGACGGTTCGCTTCGCGAGCGCGCTCTTCACCCTGCTTCCGGGCCTTCAGGACCTCGTGATGCGGCGTCAGGCTGCCCGGGACCATGGCGGGCATGATCCCCGTCCCCCGTCCGGTTGAACCCCGGTCCGGGAGGGCATACCCTGCCCGATTCCTCACGACACCAAGCCCATTTCATTGGAGATTCATCGTGGCCATCAAGGTCGGCATCAATGGATTCGGTCGAATCGGACGCCTCTTCTACCGGGCCGCCATGCGCCAGGGTGGAATCGAGATCGTCGGCATCAACGACCTCGTGTCTTCCGACAACCTCGCCTACCTCGTCGAACGGGACACGGTCCACGGTCGTTTCGAGAAGGCTGTCGTGGCCTCCGACGGTGCCCTCACCTGTGACGGCATCACCAGTCGTTGCACGAGCGAACGTGATCCGGCGAACCTGCCCTGGGCGGATCTCGGTGTCGATTACGTCCTCGAGTCGACCGGACTCTTCACAACGGGTGACGATGCCGGCAAGCACGTCGCCGCCGGCGCGAAGCGTGTCCTCATCTCCGCACCGACCAAGACCCCCGATCAGGTGAAGACCCTCGTCTACAAGGTCAACCACGACCAGTACGATCCCGACACCGATCAGGTCATCTCGAACGCGAGCTGCACCACCAACTGCCTCGCACCGGTCACCAAGGTCATCCTCGATGAATTCGGACTCGAGGAGGGGTTGATGACAACGGTCCACGCAGCCACCGCGACCCAGCCGACCCAGGACGGACCGAGCAAGAAGGACTGGCGTGGTGGTCGGAACGCGTACATGAACATCATCCCCGCCTCGACCGGTGCCGCGAAGGCGGTCGCCCTCTGCATCCCGGAAGTGAAGGGGAAGCTCACCGGCATGGCCTTCCGCGTCCCGACCGCGAACGTCTCCTGCGTCGATCTCACCTTCAAGACGACGAAGGCCACCTCGCTCGCCGAGATCAATGCCGCGATGAAGGCCGCCGCCGATGGTCCGATGAACGGTGCTCTCGCGTACACCGAGGAACAGGTGGTCTCGAGCGACTTCATCGGTGATCCGCATTCCTCGATCTTCGATGCCGATGCCGGTATCGAGCTCAACGACCGATTCTTCAAGATCGTCACCTGGTACGACAACGAGGCGGGCTATTCCCATCGCTGCGTCGACATGATCCGGATGATGGCGGCCGGTGACGGCATCGCCTGAGTCGACATCAACCGACAGGAGAAAACGATGAACAAGACCATTCCCGCATTGATCAGCTTCCTGGCCGTCATGCTCCTCGCTGCGAGCCAGGCCACGACCACCACGACCGAACTGCCGGCCGCCACCGTCGACGGCACCGGCCCCGGCTGGCGTTCGCTCGGGGCCGAGGACTTCGTCAACGTGAACTGTCACGACGACACCTGGGCCTGGGATGGTGATTCGGTCAAGTGCACCGGCAATCCGATCGGCGTGACGCGTTCGGTCGAGCCCTACACCAACTTCGAGATGGTCTGCGAGTGGCGACACATGCGGGACGCCGGCAACTCCGGCATCTTCCTGTGGTCCCCGATCGAGTCGATGGACCGCCTGAAGGGTCCGGGTCTGCCGGAGGGCATCGAGGTCCAGGTGCTCGACCTCGGGTACAAGGCCGCCTACGAGAAGGGGGGCAACCCCGCGAACTGGTTCACCTGCCATGGTGATGTCTTCCCGGTCGGCGGCTCCACCATGAAGCCGTTCCCGCCCACCGCACCGAACGGGCGGCGAAGCTTTCCCACCGAGAACCGCAGCAAGGGTGTCGGTGAGTGGAACCACTACTACATCCGCGCCATCAATGGCGAGGTCCGGCTGTGGGTGAACGGCGCGGAGGTGTCCGGAGGCAGCGACTGCTCGCCGGCAACCGGCTACCTCGCACTGGAATCGGAAGGTTCCCCCGTCGAGTTCCGCAATCTCAGGATCAGGGTGCTTCCCTAGTTGGGTGCGAGCCCGGACATCGTCTGGAGCGAGCTGAAGGGCGACGATCAGATCCCCGCTTTCCTGGATGCCGTGTCCACCCTCTATCGGGACGTCATCGATCGACTGCCCGCCGAGGACCGTCCGTTCTTCTTTGATTACTGGCTTCGCCTGTTCAACATCGCCGCGACCCACGTGGCGACGGTCGATGGTCTTCCGCATGCGATCGTCACCCAGCCGTTTCGACCCGGAACCCATGAGTTTCGTTGGGAGACGGCGACACTCGCGTGCAGTGACGAACTGCACGGCCGGCTTGTCCTCCCACCGGGTGTCGATTGCGGACAGAGCTTTCGAATGTCCGCGATCGGGACCGCCGGCAGGACGTCCTCGCCTCTCCTGGGTTTTGACGGACGGGAGAACCAGCGTGGCTATGCGCGTTCGCTGACCGACTTTTCCCTCGACAACGAGGCAGATGCACCCTGGTCGGTCCGCAGGATCCGGCGTGAGGATTTCGAGGAGGCCATCGACCTCCTGAGGCGGAGCGAGGTCAGTGACGAGGATCCCGATCCTGATCTCTCGGAGAGCACCGAGGAACTTCGTCAGGTGATCGAGAATGATGCCGGCTGGTGCTGGGTGGCGAGTCGAACCGGTGATTCGAGTCTGTGTGGGATCGTCTGCTACGCCGCGATGCACCTTCCGGATGCGGGTGTTCCTGCCGTTCTGATTTCGGACATTGCAGTCGACCCGGAGCATCGAAGACAGGGACTCGCCCAGTACATGCAGCGACATGGCTTCGCCTGCCTGCGCGACCTCGGCCTGCGCTGGGTCTTCGGGTGCATCGAACCTGACAACCACGCTTCATGCGGTCAGGCGGAACGTCTCGGACGGACGCTCTGGTTTCGGTGTGTCCGCTTCCATGCCGTCGATGCTGAAGAAGGGCAAGGGTGTGGATGAGTTCACTTGATTCGAAATCAACGGTCGTCATCGCCGGTGGAAGCGGCTTCCTCGGTCGAAGCCTCGCCAGACATCTCGTCGATCGACACGGTTGTCGGGTCATCCTGCTCTCGCGGAACCGGCCTCGTGAGGACGGACCATGGTCGTTCCAGTCATGGGATGCGCGCACTCTCGGTGACTGGACGAGCGTCCTGGATGGTGCTGATGCACTGGTCAACCTCGTGGGTCGCACCGTCGACTGCATCAAGACTCCCGATCACCGTGACGAGATCCTCCGCTCACGCGTCGAATCGACTCGGGTCCTGGGTGAAGCGATGCATCAGGTCCACACACCTCCTCCGGTCTGGGTCCAGATGTCGACGGCGCACATCTACGGTGATCCACCCACCGCGGTCTGCGACGAATCATCCGCGTTCGGGACCGGTCTCGCCCCCGAGGTCGGCATGGCGTGGGAGCAGGCGTTCGCCGAAGGTCGGCCGGAATCGATTCGAGGCGTCATTCTTCGCACGAGCTTCGTGGTCGGTCGCGGTGGTGGGGCGCTGGCTCGACTCGGCCTCCTCGCCCGGATCGGACTCGGTGGCCGGGTGGCTTCCGGACGTCAGGGGATGAGCTGGCTGCACCAGACCGACATGAACCGGATCTTCGAGCGTTCGATCGTCGATGACTCGATGGCCGGCGCCTACATCGCGACCGCACCGAACCCCGTCTCGAATGCCGTCTTCATGCGGGCGCTTCGGAAGGCGGTTCGCATGCCGATCGGCCTGCCCGCCTTCGGCTGGATGGTCCGGATCGGCGCACCGCTCTTCATGAGGACCGATCCCGAGCTTGCGCTCTATGGTCGCTACTGCGTGCCTCGACGGCTTCTCGAGGAGGGGTTCGTCTTCGAGCACGAACATGTCGAACCCGCACTCCGGGATCTCACTCGCCGGATCGACTGACCCCGGAATCGCTCAGATGATCTCGGTCAGGACGTCGTCAAGCTGCCTGAGCGTCATGTCGATGTCGCCTCGGTCGAGCACCATCGGTGGCTTGATCTTGATCACGTTGTGCAACGGCCCATCTGTGCTGAGGAGGATGCCGCGTTCACGCATCGCGTTCACGATCTCGCCCGCCTCGGTGTCCGCCGGTTCGAGGGTCTTCCGATTCCGGACCAGTTCGATGCCGAGGAAGAGGCCGCTGCCTCGAACGTCACCGATCACCTGGTGCCGGTTCATCAGTTCCTCGAGACCAGCTCGGAAGTGATCGCCCAGATCCTTCGCTCGTTCCTGCAGTCCTTCCGCCTCGATGACGTCGAGCACCGCGAGTCCGCAGGCGCAGGAGACCGGGTTGCCACCGAACGTCGAGAAGAATTCCATGCCGTTGTCGAACGCCTCCGCGATCGCGCGGGTGGTCACCACCGCGCCAAGTGGGTGTCCGTTGCCGATCGGCTTCCCCATCACCACGATGTCGGGAGTCACGTCATGTTGCTGGAAGCCCCAGAAGGCATCGCCCACCCGACCGAATCCGACCTGGACCTCGTCGGCGATCGCGAGTCCGCCGGCCTTGCGCACATGTTCGTACGCCGCGGCGAGGTAGCCCGGTGGCAGAGGGACCTGCCCACCGCATGAGAGGATCGGTTCGACGAAGAACCCGGCGATCGAGCGTCCCTTCGCACACGCTTCGCCGACCACGCGTCCGACCTCGAGTGCGTACCCCGCGCCGGCATCCTCGTCGTGTCCCCTGATCTCGCCGCGGTATCCGTCGGGGATCGGCACGACGTGGACCCAGTCGGGAGCGCCGCTGCCACCGGGGCCGTCGAACTTGTAGGGACTCATCGCCACGCAGTTGCCCGTCGATCCGTGGTACGCGCCATCGACCACCAGGACGTCGTTTGCGCCGGTCGCGGTCCGAGCCAGTCGGAGTGCGAGTTCATTCGCCTCCGATCCCGAGTTCACGAAGAAGCAGGTGTCCAGTCCCTCCGGCATGGTCGCGATCAGTCGTGCCGCGAACCGCTCGATGTGTTCGTGCAGGTAGCGGGTGTTGGTATTGAGGGTGCGGGCCTGGCGCGTGATCGCATCAACCACCCTCGGGTGACAGTGACCGACGTGGCAGACGTTGTTCACGAGGTCCAGGTAGGGGCGATCATCCGCGTCGAAGAGGTACTGGCCACGTCCCCGGGTCACGTGGATCGGGTCCCGGTAGCTGACCGAGAGGGATGGGCCGAGGAGGGCGTCTCGTGTCTCGGTGAGTTCACGTGTCGAGGACGGGGCCTGCGCTGGTTGCCGGCAGCGACTGAAGAGCCGTTCTCGTGCCTCCCGTGGATCGATCGACGCGTTCCGATCGATCGCGTCGAGGGTGGTCTCTTCATGGGAGAACCAGGTCGCGTGATCGCCTTCCTCCTGCCGGCGCTTCATGCCGATCGCCGCGCTGGTGACGAGTCGAGCGAGTACGAGCGGGAAGAGGACCTGCTCCTCGGCAGGCTCGAGGCTTCGAACCGCGTCGTACCCTGCGACGAGTGCCGAGGCGGTTTCGAGCGTGCAGCCCTCGTGTTGGAGCGCGTAGGCCATCGAGATGGCAAGATCCTGGACGAGCGCCCCTCGCTGGCAGTCGCCGAGATCGACGATCCCGACCACCTCGTCCCCGTCGATGAGGAGATTCTCGTCATTCGGATCCCCATGCAGCATGCCCGACGGACAGTCCGCGAGCAGGGGGATCGCAACCGCCGCATTGAGGTGCATGCATGATTCGAGCGTTCGTCTTCTTGTCGGATCCGTGAAGAGCGCGATGGTCGACCGGTACTGGTCGGCATGCGCGAGGTCCCAGCCATGGGTCCTTCGGGAACCCGGGTGTTCATCCGCGAAGCCTTCGAGGGCCACATGCATCCGTCCCAGCATGCGACCGATCGACTCGAGCCGATCGGTGGTCGAACCGAGCACGCGCCACTGCGTTCCGTCCATGAACGCCTGGACCCGCATCGTGGCCGGCCGACCATCCACGAGGGTGTCGATCGTGGTGTCCCCGTTCGTGGTCGGCATCGACTTCGGAACGGGAAGTCCTTCTGCCTCGAGCCGTGCAAGAGTGGCTTCCTCGAGTTCGACGTCGGCGTCAGGATCGATCGTGATCTTCAGTGCGCAGGAACCGCCACCCTCCAGGTCGACCCTGAAGTTCAGGTTCTCCCCGGCAAGTCTTTCCAGTGTGCCACGTCGACCCCAGTGTTCCAGGAGGAGCGCGCCGGCATGTTCGTCTGAAGAGATGGTCGAGTCCTTCACGATTCTCGATCCTACCACGGGCATGCAGCGTGCCGATCGATGAATCCGACGCTGCCGGTCGCTCGTGGCCTTGTCCGTGCCTCGGGCCCATTGGAGCCGTCCGCTTGGATCGGTCGCCTGTCACCTGTTACAACTGGTTCATGATCAAGCACCTCCTTCTTTCCGCATGCATCCTGTCCTGCAACGTCTCGCTCGCGTCCGGGGATGACTCCCGGCGATTGAAGGTGTTCCTGCTGGCCGGTCAGTCGAACATGGAGGGCCAGGCCGTCGTCGATCTCGACCACCCCGAGCACTACAACGGAGGCCGGGGGATTCTCGCCACCGTTCTCGAGGATCCCGAGGTTGCCGCCGAGTTCGGCCACTGGCGCGACGGGGATGGCGCATGGATCAAACGTGATGATGCCTTCGTCTGCTATCAACCGGAACGCGGCCCGCTCAAGACCGGCCCGCTTTCGATCGGCTACGCCGGGTACGAGGGTCGACATCACTTCGGTCCGGAGCTCGAGATCGGCTGGCAGCTTGCGGAGCACTTCGACGAACCGGTTCTCCTGATCAAGACCTGCTGGGGTGGCAAGAGCCTGATGAAGGACTTCCGGCCCCCGAGTTCCGGTGGTGAGGTCGGTCCGTACTACACGCGGATGATCGAGGAGTATCGTGCCGCGATCGCCTCGATCGAAGCGCATTTCCCCCAGCTCGCCGGACTCGAACCCGAGCTTGCCGGGTTCATCTGGTTCCAGGGCTGGAACGACATGTTCACCGACGGTGCGATCGAAGCGTATGCGAAGAACCTCGCGAACCTCGTCCGTGATCTCCGGAAGGAACTCGAGGCACCCGACCTTCCATTCGTGATCGGGCAGACCGGCAATGCCGACAACCCGGAGCTCTGGGCGGCGCAGGAGGCGCCCACCCTGCGGCCTGAATTCAAGAGCCGTTCACGGTACGTTTCGACGCGCGCCTTCCTGCGCAAGCCGGAGGACTCCCCGAACAAGGGGCACGGTCACCACTGGTTCGGCAATGCCGAGAGCTACCTGCGGGCCGGCAAGGGCATGGGGGTTGCGATGGTCGAACTCCAGGCTGATTGAGCGGTTTCGATGAACAGGTGCACGACACTCGAGATCCCGATCGACTCGATCGAGTCCGCGCGCCACGCCGTCGTGGCCGCGGATCGTCTCGAGGTCTGTTCCGATCTCGACACCGAAGGCTGGACACCCGATCCGGAGCTCCTTCGGGAAGTGGTCGGGCTCGCCGACGGGCACCAGGTCGAGGTGGTCGCCCTGATTCGTCCTCGGCATCGATCAGGAAGCGGGGGGGCTGGCATCGAGGACTTCCTCGTCACGACCGAGGTGATGGCGGCGTCCCTCGACGCCGTCGAGTCCGCGGCCGACGCTGGAGCGAACACCGTTGCGATCGGTCCGTTGCGTTCCGATGGTCGGGTCGATCGTGAGGCCTGTGAACGGTTGGTCCGGCATGCGAGCCAACGTGGACTCCGGGTCTCGTTCCTGCGTTCCATCGATCTCGTGCCGGATCGGGAGGAGGCGATCGGCACGCTCTTCGAACTCGGGGTGGTTCGCATCCTGACGGCCGGCGTCACCGGGTGGGATGCAACGGCGGTGACCCTGGAGGAACGTGCTGCGCGATGCCGTCGGGATGTCCTCTTCGCAGGTTCCCTTGCGGATGCAACTGAACGTGAGCCCATCGAGGTCATGATCGGTGGCGGTGTTCGATCCTCGAACGTGACGGCATTCACCGCCTGCTCGCCGCATGTGCATTCCTCCTGTCGTGAAGACGGTCGATTCGACCTGGATGAACTCGAACGGATGCGTCGGGCATTGGATCGCATGGGTTCCTCCGGCGGTTGACGGCCTGTTCGATTCCCGCGTCATGACATGGTGGATCTCGAAAACCGCATCGAGACGCTCCTGTTCGGGATCTTCCTGTGTCCGATTTCGTTATCCGGTCCGGAGCCCTGCCGCAGTGCCTGCATGAGTGATCCGCGCATGGACTTTCATCACGAGTGTGGGTATCCTGTCGGTTCTGCCCTGATCCCCCCCACGAAAACTTCAGGCCCAGAGTCGATGCCGGTGGCTTTGCAAGGACGCTACGTGTGTTCTGAGACATTCCGGTCCTTTCACACCACCGTGCGTTCATCCGCAGGAAGCAGAGAACACGGATATGAGTTTCCAGGAACTGCGGCTCAGCAAGCCCATCGTCCGAGCGGTTGCCGCTCAGGGCTATACCGAGCCAACGCCGATTCAGGCAGAGGCGATTCCGCCCGCCCTTGATGGTCGTGATGTCCTGGGCTGCGCCCAGACCGGGACCGGCAAGACCGGTGCATTCGCGCTGCCCATCCTGCATCGACTGGCGGGCTCGGAAGTGCGTCAGCCTCGCCCGTCCCGCAAACGCACCCAGGGGCGTGCCCCTCGTGCGCTGGTGCTCTGCCCCACTCGTGAACTCGCGATGCAGATCCTGGAGAGCTTCTCGACCTACGGTCTCGAGCTCTCACTCCAGCATGCCGTGGTCTACGGCGGTGTCAGCCAGTACCACCAGGTGAAGGCACTGCGTGCCGGAGTCGACGTGCTCGTCGCAACACCCGGTCGTCTCATGGACCTCGTCGACCAGGGACACATCGACCTCTCGAACATCGAGACGCTCGTCCTGGACGAGGCGGATCGCATGCTCGACATGGGGTTCATCAACGACATCAGGAAGATCGTCGGGATGCTGCCGGAGGAACGACAGACCCTCTTCTTCTCCGCGACGCTGTCGAAGGACATCCGAACGCTTGCGGATTCGATCCTCCGGGACCCGATCTCGATCCAGACCGATCCGGAATCGACGACCGTCGAGGCGATCACCCAGCACCTCTACAAGGTCGACGGGCATGCCAAGCAGGACCTGCTCAAGCGCTTCCTTCGCCAGAAGGACGTCGAACGAGCACTCGTCTTCACAAGAACCAAGTACGGAGCGGAGCGCCTCTCCAAGTTCCTGAGGCGATCATCGCTTCGTTCCGATGCGATCCACGGCAACAAGACGCAGAATGCACGGACCAAGGCGATGCAGGCGTTTCGAGACGGGCGGACCTCCGTCCTGATCGCGACCGACGTGGCCTCGCGGGGTATCGACGTCGACAACATCACCCACGTGATCAATTTCGACATGCCGATCGATCCCGAGACGTACGTGCATCGAATCGGGCGCACCGCACGCGCCGGTGCGACGGGGATCGCGGTCTCCTTCTGTTCCCGGGACGAGAAGAAGAAGCTCCGTGCCATCGAACGCAGGACCGGCGCCAAGATCCAGGTGATCGAAGATGACCTCGTGGACGAGCCGGTCGGCGACTCCGGATCGAAGGCTGCCATGCCGTCTTCCGGCACGGAAGGGGCCCCCGGTTCCGGTGGTCGATCGACCCGTGTCGACGACAGGCGGCAGACGAAGGAACGCCGAGGGAAGTCCTTTGATGCACGGGGCAAGTCCGGCGGTTGGAAGCCGAAGCCGCGCCGCGACGACGACGGCGAGTTCCGTGGTC
>JAKVBQ010000069.1 GCA_022447205.1 Phycisphaerales bacterium | reverse complement strand
CGCCACGGCCGGCTTCGCGTAGGCGTTGTTGCCGAACTGCAGGATCGACTCGCTGTTGGTCATGATCGGCACCTGACGGAACGACGTCATGTATCCCGTGATTCGATCGGGTTCACCGCGACGCGAGGGATAGTCCTCCTCCCATTCCGTCTGGGTGACGAACTGGCAGAAGGTGTTCAGCCCTTCGTCCATCCAGGTCCACTGTCGTTCATCCGAATTGATGATCATCGGGAACCAGAAGTGCCCGACCTCGTGGATGATGACGCCGATCAGGCCGTACTTGGTCCGCTCGGTGTAGGTCCCGTCCTCCTCGGGGCGCGGCCCGTTGAAGCAGATCATCGGATACTCCATCCCACCGACCGGTCCGTTCACACTGATCGCGACCGGATAGGGATACGGCACGCAGAAGTGGGAGTAGACCTCGACGGTGTGCGCGATCGCCTGGGTCGAGTAGCGACTCCAGAGCGGTTCTCCCTCGTTCGGGAAGAAGCTCATGGCGAGCGTGGTCCGGTCGGTGTCCGGCACGGGCACCCCCCAGGCATCCCAGGCGAACTTGGGACTGGCGGCCCAGGCGAAGTCCCGGACGTCCTCGGCCAGGAACCGCCACGTCTCCCGCTCGCCCGCACCCGCCATGACGCGCTCTCGATCGCGGGCCTCGTTGTGCAAGGCCTCCTCCGGGGTGATCACCAGGACCGGCTTCGGGGCATCGACCGCCGCCGCGAGACGTTCGCGCTGGACATCCGTGAGCACCTCGCCGGGATTGGCGAGTTCGCCCGTGGATGCCACGACGAAGCCCTTCGGCACGTTGATCGAGACGTCGTAGTCACCGAACTCGGTCGCGAACTCACTCGTGCCGAGGAACGCCTTGTTCTGCCAGCCGTCCCCCACCGTGTACGGACAGAGACGGGGGAACCACTGGGCGATCTCGTAGATCGCGTTGCCATCCTCCTCGAACCACTCGTAGGAGGAGCGGGCTCGTCGAGTCGTGTTGCGAACGATCGGATACGTCCAGTCGACGTCGAACACGAACTGCCCGCCCGGTGGCAGCGGCTCGGGAAGCTCGACCCGCATGACGGTGTCGATGATCGAATGCTCGAGCGGTTCACCACCCGGAAGCGCCACGGCGGTGATGTCGGCCCCACCCTCCCAGGTCACCTGGGCCTCCTGCTGTCGCAACCAGCGAATCGACTGGGTCTCCGTCAGGTCGGGCGCTTCGGACGCCAGATTCCCCAGCGAGTCACGACGAAATCGATTCTGGTCGATCTGCAACCAGAGGTAGGTCAGTTCGTGCGGACTTTGGTTGTGGTAGGTGATCCGTTCCTCACCGATGAGAGCATGGTTCACGGCATCGAGTTTCACCTCGATCACGTAGTCGACCTGCTGCTGCCAGTAGTCGGGACCGGGCGCGCCGGAAGCGAGGTGGAACTCGTTCGGCGTCGGCAGGATCTCGTCGAGCTGCCGGAAGGCATCCGGGTGATCGAGGCGCTCGATCACGATCCATGGCTCGTCGTGGAATTCATGTTCCCCGAAGAGGATGGGCGGGTGCGCCCCGAAGGCGTTCGTACAGGCGAGGAGGACCGTCGTGATGCAGATCGTGTTCATGCAGGAAGTGTATGGACTTTTGTCCGGTTTCAAACACCGTTGGGCTGGTCGGATTCCCTGCTTTCGGTGATCCTGTAGCCATGGATGCGTACGACCCGAGCGAACATGCAGGCGAGATCATCGTGGTGGGCGTGCCCTGCGGGCTGGGAGGCGGTCATCAGGGAACCGCCCACGGCCCGAACGCAGCCCGTGCAGCGGGCCTGTTCGAGAAGATCGCCGCCCTGGCGTCCACGAGGGACCTCGGTGACCTGCCCCTCCCCGAAGGCTCCGACCGCAACGAACTGATCAACACCTGGCTGGAACGGCTCCGGCCCGTCACGAGGGAGGCTGTCCTGGCCGGGGCCATGCCGCTGGTCCTGGGTGGCGATCACTCGATCGCGGCAGGCTCGATGTCCGGAGCCTGCGCCGGATGGCAGGCACGCGAACAGGTCAGCCCAGGTCTCCTGTGGATCGATGCACACGTCGACCTGAACACCCACCTGACCACACCGAGTGGGAATCCCCACGGCATGCCTGCCGCTGCCCTGCTTGGCTGGGAAGTCGATGGGTTCAGCCGGGTGGTCGGGAACGACGGACTCTTCGATCGATCCAGGATGGCCTACGTCGGTGCCCGGGACATCGACACCGGTGAGCAACGGCACCTCGAGGAGAGCGGCATTGCGCTCTGGTCCTCGAACGACGTTCGTGAACAGGGTGTCGAGTCCGTGATGGCACAGGCACTCGCCACGGTCTCCCCGAACCGGGAACCGTTCTGCCTGAGCTTCGACATCGATGTGGTGGATCCTGGATTCGCACCAGGAGTGGACACCGCGGTGCCTGACGGACTCTCTCCCGCGGAAGCGATGGAATGCATGGCCCGGGCGGGTGATCATGCGCGCATCGTGTCACTGGATCTCGTCGAACTCAATCCCGAGAACGACGTGGATGGGCAGACGGCGCGGATCGCGGTCGATTGCATCAACGCAACGATTGCGGCGATGCTGCAGACCGGTAGAGGTACCGAGCACACCGATCGGGACTGAATTCAGACCGGGTCGGCCAGCATCATGTCGTAGACGTAGATCACATCAAGGAATTCATCCAGGTCGTGGCAGTGATCGACCAGGTCATTCTCTTCATTGCAGGCCAGGCACAAAGGCACGTCACGATAGACCTGACGCACCTCCACCAACCCCTTCGATCGTTTCCCGATTTCCCCAAGCAGTCCAGCCAGATCCTCTGGTGGTACGGTCATGGTCGATGAATCTCCTCGTCGAGCCGTTCCGGAACAGGGAGCAGATACGGCCTCCCAGCCGCCCGTGAGCAGATCACGGGGAGCTCCCGATCGGTGTTTCGTCCTGATGAAAGGGCGACTTAACCGAGTCCCGTAATTTTCTTGAGGAATGGCCCGGAGCCCGTCAAGAGCCCCGCATGGCGAGCAGTCAGCCCTGAATGGATGCCTCGAGAGAGGAAACCGGGGCCCCCTCGACGCCGTGGGCCTTGAGGTAGCGGCCGAGCGCCATCATCGGGAAATACAGCCGGTAGAGGTGATACCGCAGGTAGAAGACCCGGGGAAAACCGGTGCCGGTGAACTCGAGCTCGCACCAGGACCCGGGCGGATCACCGTCCGGGTTGCGCTCGGGATCGGCGGCGGCGCCCGCATCCAGCTGCGTGGATGACAACCACTCCAGGGCGCGCAGGAGATCAGGATCATCCGGGCCGAAGATCTCGAGCATCGTCATCGCCGCCCAGGCGGTCTGCGACGCGGTCGAGGGCCCCTGCCCTTTCAAGGCGGGATCGACGTAACTGATCGCGCTCTCCCCGAACGAACCGTCTTCCTTCTGGACACGCTTCAACCACGCACCCGCTTGCTGCACCCATGCCTCATCGGGATCGACACCGCAACGGATCGGTCCGATCACCGACTGCCACGTGCCGTAGATGTAGTTCACGCCCCAGCGACCGAAGAAGCAGCCCTCGGGTTCCTGGCGTCCCTTGATGTATGTGATCGCCCGGGAGACCGCGGGGTGTGACGTGTCGAGCCCCTGCAGGTGCAGGAACTCGAGCACGCGACCGGTGATGTCGGGACACGAGGGATCCTGCATCGCATTGTGGTCGGCGAACGGGATGTACTCGAGGATCGGTCGGTCCTTCGTCCGGTCGAACGCCGCCCAGCCACCATCCTCGTTCTGCATCGCGAGGATCCACTCCAGGGCACGTGCACTGGCCTCGCGGTCCTCGGGACGACCGAGCCGATGCAGGGCCTTCCCGACCATTGCCGTGTCATCGCAGTCCGGATACCAGGAGTTGCGGTACTCGAAGTACCAGCCGGTGAACGGCACCTCGCGATCGAGGTTGCGCACCCAGTCACCCTGGAAGCGGCACTCCTTCGAACGCAGCCAGTCACCAGCCCGAAGCGCGGGTTCGTCGTCGGCACCGACGCCGCAGTCGCTGAGGGCGTAGAGGGCGATGCCGGTGTCCCAGACCGGTGAGAAGCACGGCTGGATCCGGATCCGACCCGCGGTGGATTCGATGAAGAGCGCGTCGAGCTCCGCCTCCGCACGTTGCAGCACGGGATCCTCCCGCGACCAGCCCAATGCCTTCAGCGCGACCTGCATGTAGACCATCGACGGGAAGATCGCACCGAGCCCGTCGGTCTCCGCAGGCCCCTCCTGCCCGGCACGCTCGAGGATCCAGGTGGTGGCGCGTTCGATCGAATGACGGCGGAACGACCAGTCCGCGACCAGGTCGTGCACCAGCTTCAAGCCGCCGTCGACGGTCCGGAAGAAGTACTTCCAGAAGGTCGGCGTGTCCCGCCGCATCGTGAGCCGATGACGCTCCCGGCGATCGACGAAGAGCTCGTCGATCCCGACGGCATCGGGCAGCTCGCGTGTCGGACGCAGGGTGGCCACCAGGGCGAGCGGCAGGATCATCGTCCTGCTCCAGGCACTGACCTTGTCGAGGTGAAAGTAGAACCACCTGGGCAGGCGGACGATCTCCGGAGGGATCGCAGGCACCGCGTTCCACGGGACCTGTCCGAGACAGGCCAGGTAGAAGTTCGTGAAGGAGTTGCAGTGTTCCGCACCGCCCAGCTCCCGGACGCGCTGCACCGCCTTGCGCATCGGCTCGGAACGATGGTCGTCACCCATGAGCTTGAGTGCGAAGTACGCCTTCACGGTCGCGGAGAGATCGACGTCACTGCCCGGATGCTGTCCCCAACCACCATCCGGTCGCTGCTGGGCCCGAAGTTCTTCCGCGATCCGCTCGAGAACGTGCCAGCCGTCGCGACCATCGGCCATCGGGGCACGTTCCTGCTCGAGGACCCACTTCATGAGGAGGTACTCACTCTGCAGGATCGAGTCACCTTCCAGTTCGGCGCACCAGTGACCGTCGTCGTTCTGCAGCGACAGCAGCGCCTGGACAGCGGCGTTGCGGGAGACCTTGAGGGCCTGCAGTCTTTCCGGCGTCACCTGTTGCTGCATCGTGAACGACTCCAATGCGATTCCCGTGGCGTCACCACGCCCTGGGATCACTTGACCTGGGACAGCTTCACCGGACGACGTTCACGAGCACTCTCCACCGCGGCGTGCAGGACGCGCTGGGTCTGCCAGGCATCCTCGAAGTCCGGCAGCGG
>JAKVBQ010000068.1 GCA_022447205.1 Phycisphaerales bacterium | reverse complement strand
AGAGGAGAGATACCCCCCGACGACCGACAGATGAATGCTGTCGGCAGCTCACTCAGGCCATTGATACTCAATGATATCTTGTTGCTTTCTTATTACATGTCCGACTGTCCAAGGAACACCTGGGAGGTGGCTCCTCTTCGAGACCGGACTCGATCGCGACATTGCTATACGTGACTTGTCAAAGAAAACCCGCCCCGCTTTCCGGGACGACCGCCCAACCCCCGAAAGGGTTGCGCAGATCGGGCAGGATAGCTAATGAGAGCCCTTTGTCAACTCCTTCAGGGTGCTGGTTCAAATTCAACGCCATTCTTTTTGGGATGCTGGAGGGGGCTTTGAGGCCCCGAAATCCAGAGGCCAGCGCACCATCCGTGAGACCAGAACAGCCTGAGAGCGTTGAGATGCCAAAATTCGATCCTGAGAGCCTGTAAGGGCTGTTTTTATCCCATACGTACCTGACAGCCAGGGCAAGAACAGCCAGGGCACCTCCTCAGGGATGAGAACCACGCCAGGACCGCCTTGGCGGCACAAAAAAGAAACCGCCCCGGAGGACGGGGCGGCTGGCAATCATGTGGAGTTCAGCCCGGGATCAACCCTTGGTCAACCGTCGGTCGCTGTCGTGCCTGCAGCGGCATCCGCAGACTCTGCGCGCCTGACATCCAGCTCCAGGGCGGCACGTGCACTGTCATCACGATCGACATCGGGATACCTGCAGATCCACTCGGCATCTCCGACACGCTGAAGCAGGACACCGACACCTTCCGCGGATTCGGAATCCGAAACGGGAACGACATCAACCAGCATGTAGTCCGTGGCGAAGTCGATCATCTTCGTCTCACCACTGCTGTTCCGAGGCCGTTCGCTACCGAGCAGATCGCCAGGCTGAAGGTCGAACTCATAGGACCACTGCCGCCCCGCCTCGGACTTGAAGACCTCGATGGTCACCTTCCCAAGCTCGCCATTGGCACCAATCGATGCATCGGTCACGAAGTACTTCACACCCGAGTCGATCGTGACAGGATCGCTCCAGTCACTCTCCAGAGTCGACATCGCCGGCTGAAGGGCAAGCTCCTGCTGCTGGGGCTGAAGCTGGAAATCCCTGGTGAAGAACGGGTTGTAGAACTCGGCAGTGCATCGATAGCGATAGGTCTCTCCACCCTTGACGGTCGGATCATGCGCCCAGACGAAGATGGTCTCATCCCCATCAACATCGACCATCCGGCTGGCAAGAGCTTCGCCAGTGGCACCGGTACGCAGCGGATGATCCTCGGGCAGAACCGCAAGCTGTCTCTCCAGTGCTTCCTCCATGGAACGCAGTTCCTTGGTCATGCGGATACGGGCCTTGTCGTTGGCGCTGTCCTGGCCGCTGTTCTGGCCACCGCCACCGCCACTGCCGGCCGTTCGACCGCCACCACCGGATACGCCACCACCGCCAGACACGCCGCCGCCGCCAGACACGCCGCCGTTGCCGCCGCCCCCACTCCCGCTGCCGCCACCACGACCACCACGGCCGCCACGACCACTGTCCTGACCGGAGCCTCGGTTCTGGTCGCCGGAGGGAGGATCGAGTTCACCACCGAGTTTCTCGAGTTCGACGCGCATCTGCTCAAGCTGGGTGCTCATTCGGTAGAACCGTTCCTCGGCCTTGATGATGGCCAGGTCGATCTCACCGGAAGCAGACGCACCTTCCGGATTGCGCAGGAAGTCAGCGGCAACCGCGAATTCGGTGTCATAGAAACGGGGCTGCAGGATGTCCGTCTGCAGCTTCGGAACGGCGAGTGAATCGAGCAACTGGTCGCGAAGCTCGAGACTCGCATCCTTCAGGTCATCCTCCTCCATCCCAAGAGCTCCGGACTCGTAGTCCTCGACATCGTCACGGAACGTGAGGGCTCCGAGCAGGGGCATGACCTCCTGGGCATCCGACCAACCGCCGTCAGCGAGCAGGGTCTCTCGCTCGAAACGCACGTCGACGATCGGATAGGTCTCATCACGCCAGTAGGGAGGAATCGAGTCACGGGAGTCATCCGAACCGGAGAACTCGGCCCGAACGGCGGTCATGTCGATCACCCCAACGGGGATCGTCCAGTTGACCTCGTTCTGGTCGACACCGAGCAGGGCGTCGAACTCGGACGCGAATTCGGCACGGGCATCGTCCGTCAACTCGTCATGGAAGAGTTGAACGGATGACTGCATGGCGACGGCAGGGAGGCTCGGTTCATACCAGATCGCTCGCTCGCGCTTGCCGCTCGGCATGATCGCCGAAGCAACGGTCGGGGCCGTTCTCGCAAGGCTGGTGCCCCCCGAGACACCACCCTGGATGATCCGGGCCAGCTCTGGTGCGATCGGCTTCTCGTTCTCGAGTGGAGTGAGGTCGAGGCCAGGATGAGGCGGTTGTTCATCACCCTGCAGCGCACGAATCTGGGATGCACGTTCCAGGAGCGCGGCGTTGATCTCGCCAGGCGCCAAGGTCCTGGATCCATCACCGATCCGGACATCCTGGTTGTTGGGAACGCTGATGATCTCCCAGACGATGACGAACATCAGGAGAAGGAGAAGCAGACCGAGCACGAGCTTCTCGATGTACTGTTCCCAGAGTGGAATTGCCTTGAGTCTCATGAAATCAGCCGTCCATTCCGGAATCACGGGTCATGGCACGATCACACGTGCGCGGATAAGTGGAACAAGAATCATCGTGACGGATGCCGTCCGACATGGGGCGCATCGGGGAATGATGCGAAGCACGGGGAGTCTCTGCGGTCGGGTGCGTCACGAACTCGCCTCCCCACCTCGGAGAATCGCCAGAGTATCGAGAGTCCTGCCGTATTCATAGCAGTCATACCCCTTCTCATCGAGGTAGGCGCGTGCAGCGGCCTTCGCACCTTCATCCTTGTAGAAGCGGTTCAGGCAGGCACTCTCGTAGAGGATCGCGGAGGGGGAATGCAACTCGAAATCGATGGTCTTGATGATCTCGAAGTCGTAGCCCTCGGTGTCGATGTGCAGGAGATCGATGTGGTCCAGACCTTCGACGAGATCGGTGAAGGTGATCGTCTCGATCTCCATCTCGGTCAGGTTCTCTTCAAAGCCGGGGATCTGGGAACGGACGTGGTAGGCATGTTCCCTGTTGAAGGAACCGAGTCCGTTTCCGGAGGTCCAGTCGGTCTGGTCGCCGTGTTCCTTGAAGTAGTAGAAGGTCATCACGCCGCCCTCGGATGAAACAGCGACATTCCGGAGGGTGAGATTGTCGCGTCCCGCGTGGTTCGCCTTGAGCCTCTCGAAGAGGTAGGGAACCGGTTCGACCATGATCCCGGACCAGCCATGCTTCCGAATGTAGGGATAGAGCGGATCCGCACGCTTGCCGTCATTGGAACCAATCTGCACGAACTTGAAGTCGGGCTTGCGGGCGATCCTCCCCACGACCTTTCTGAAGAGTCGGTCCTGAGGACTGATCAGCTCCTTGATGTATCTCTTCAACTGCTTCTTCATGATGGAGTCTCCACAGAAGAATCTAAGGTCGAAACGATGAAGAAGACATCAGGTCCCCTTGGACTTGACCCCCAGGGCATCACGGACCTCCTGGGGCATCCAGGCAGCTGTCCACTTGCGGAACCAGATCGTCTCGATCTCCATGGTCACCCGGGAGACGGGTTCCGCACCAAAGATGTACCCACGTCTGGCGGCATCGAAGTTGCTGGTCGGTGCAAGCGCGATGTTGGTAATGGTCATGAAGTTCTCGCGCGCCAGGGCATCAACGAGAACCGGTAGTTTCGTGGTCTCGACGATGACGACCAGTTCCACGGTCCGAACGTCGTAGAGCGCATTGCTCGACCGGCCGGTGAGCGAGACCGAGAAGTCGGTGTTCGTGGCCACGTCCATCGAGACGTCCGGCTCTGGCAGCGGGCCGCCCGCTTCCGAGGGATCCGGGGTGTTCCCACCCCCGCCACGACCACCCCGGGACTTGCCCGAACCGCGACCGCCGCTGGAGGAGGCATTTCCCCCACCCTTGGCATTGACGATCGGGCCGTCGAGCGTGGTCAAACGGATCAGTCGCTTCACCGGAGCGAAGGCGACACCGATCCCGTTCCCTTGCTCGTCACTATTCGCGGACGCGATCGCAGCCACGATGTCCTCTGCGATCCACCAGTCCCAGTGCCACTCGTAGAGGTCGCCGAGCCCGTGCATGGTCTTGGAGACGAACGGATCAACCGGGAGGTTGAACGCGCTGGTGTCTCCATAGAAGGTGATCTTGTCCGCGGCTTCGTTGTAGACCTTCAGGCGCTCGTTGCTGAGCTTCTTCCTGAGCAGCTCGAGTTCCTCCGGTTCGAGGTCCGACACGGTGCCCTTGTTGAGGTCCTGCTGGATGTAGTTGCTCTGCTCCATGAGGAGCTCGCCATCGACAGCCGCCGGGTTCGGAGGTGTGCCGGCACCAGCATCATCAAGCAAGTCGGCATAGCTCGCGACGAGCGCGGCATGAACCTCGTTCTGCAGGTTCTCCCGTTTGGAGGCCCGCGGATTCGGGAACAGACGTTCCGACACCAGCGTCCGCTTGGCACCGCGAGCACGTCTATCCTGCTCGTAGGACTTCCATTCCCTCAGGCCCGCCGTGCCGACGTTGCCCGGATAGAAGGGGCCCTCGCTTGCCAGCCGGTCCTGGTAGCCAGGATGGGTCGCGGCAGGCGTTTCAGAGGCATCATCACCTCCACCACCCGCATCGGCGAACGGATCCCCATTGTGGAGCAACACGCTGACCTTGGCTTCGTCAAGGTCGCTGCCCATGCGGGTCGCGAACACGTCGAGCTTGTCCAGCAACTGCTTGTTGAGCGTACCCGAGCCGTTGACGCCGGCATCAACCAGCGTCAGCTTGACCGGTGCCTTCGCGGCGGTCTCGACCTTCTGGAACTCCTTGATTCGATCGGTGACCTCGGTCTTCAGCTCGACATTGAGCGCACCTGCGTAATACCAGCCGCAGGCGATGAAGGCGATGATCAACAGGCTCATCGCGGAGATGAGCAGGTGACCCTTGATCCAGTCGAGTACGGGCTTGATCTTGTCCATGGTGATCAGTCCTCACCTTCGTTGGCGGCCTGGGCCGGATCACGAACCTCGACCGTGAAGGTCACGAATCCCCTGTAGTAGGTCGATCCGGGTTCGAAGACAGGTGGTTCAGGTGGAATGGGCGCGATCTCCTCGAGCTTTCCGAGGGTGGTCTCGCCGCGACGGTCACCGGAACCTGAGACGCGGCCGTCCCTGGTGTCGTAGTCGCTACCGGAGTTGTTCTCGAAATCAGCACCGGAGAACCCTCCACCGGAG
>JAKVBQ010000067.1 GCA_022447205.1 Phycisphaerales bacterium | reverse complement strand
GAGAGACGACACCCACCTACCACGGCTCGATCAGTCGGATCATGGCGGCGAACTGCGTGCGTTGCCATCGATCGGACGGACCCGGTCCGTTCCCCCTGGAATCGTTCGAGGAGGTCGCCGCCAACGCCCGGATGATCAAGCGTGTCGTCACGCGCAGGACGATGCCGCCCTGGTTTGCGGATCCCTCGTCACATGAGGATCACGGTCTGTTCATGAACGACAGTTCGCTCCCGAAGCAGGAGATCGACGCGATCGTGAACTGGGTCGACAACGGACGGCCGGAAGGTGACGAGGCTGACGCGCCGCATCTCTTCCCGACCAGCGAACGTTGGTCGATTGGAACACCCGATCACGTGGTCCGGATTCCCGATCCGGTCGTCATCAAGGCGGAAGGGACCATGCCCTACGTGAACGTGACCGTCGATCCTGGTTTCGAGAAGGATGTCTGGGTCCGTGCCTGGGAGGTGCTCCCCACGGAGCGTTCCGTGCTGCATCATGCGCTCGTCTTCAGCGTGCCCCCCGGGGAGCGTGGTCGTTTCGGCCCGACCGACGGTTTTCTGGCCGCCTACGTGCCAGGAAACGGACATGTTCGATACGAGGAAGGACGTGCCAAGCACCTCCCCGCCGGTTCGAGGATCCACTTCCAGATCCATTACACCCCGAATGGTGTCCAGAGGACCGATCAGCTGGCCATCGGCCTTGTGGTGAGTGACGTGCCGCCTCGAGAGGCAATTCAGACCATCGGGATCGCGGACACCAGCATTCGCATCCCACCGGGGAGTGAACGCCACATCGAGGGAACGACGATTCGTCTTCCGGATGACGTGACGCTCCTCTCGCTCACCCCGCACATGCATGTCCGGGGCAGCGGGTTCAAGTGCACGGCCAGGGACGCCTCTGGTGTCGAAACCACCCTTCTCGACATCCCAAGCTATGACTTCAACTGGCAGCTTCGCTATGCCTACGCAGAACCACCAAGGCTCGCCAAGGGGACGGAGATCTCGATCACCGGCATCTTCGACAACAGTTCCTCCAATCCCGCCAATCCGGATCCCGAACAGCAGGTGCGGTGGGGCCAGCAGACCGATGACGAGATGCTGATCGGATACGCGGAATACGTGGTGGTCAGCGACGAGTTGCGTGCCTCGATGCAGGAGGCCTCGGACCGGACGATCTTCGAGGAACAGGGCAGGCGACTGATCGAGCGCTGGGACGACGACGGGGATGGCCGAGTCTCTCGCGAGGAGGTCCCCGAGCGCCGCCGCGCCCAGTTCATGCTCGTCGACCTGGACGCCGATGGATACGTCGACCTCGAGGAGTTCGTACAGGCTGCGATGAGGTTCTCTCGATGAACCTCGTGGCATGGCTGCTCCTCGGCCTGTCGCTTCAGGCGCCTGGCGGAGCCGTTCAGGGTGTCGATGACGATGATCGACGTCCGAACATCCTGCTCATCCTCACCGATGACCAGAGAGCGGACACGCTCGGAGTTGCCGGGAATCGATCGATTCGGACTCCGAACATCGACCGACTGGCGGCACGTGGCGCGATGTTCACACGTGCCTACTGTCAGGGTTCGATGAACGGTGCGGTCTGCCTGCCGAGTCGTTCGATGATCCTCTCCGGTGCCGCTCTCTTCGATCGGCCGAACTGGTCTCGTGCGATCCGATCCGACGACCTGGCTCTCTTCCCGGAACGGTTGAGGACGGCAGGGTACGTGACCTTTCACACCGGGAAGTTCCATTCGGGTCGTCCCTGGTTCCAGAGATGCTTCGAGCATGGCAAGGCCGTCTTCTTCGGCGGGATGGGCAGTCATTTCACGTTGCCGGTGGTGGATGTCGGGGTGGACGGTGGATTCACCGAACCGCATTCGATTGTCGGCCACTCATCAGGCTGCTTCACGAATGCAGCCATCGAGTTCATCGACGGCCATGATGGAGATTCGCCCTTCTTCGCGGAGATCTGCTTCACCGCGCCCCATGATCCCAGGACGCCCACCGACAATTCGCTGAAGAGGATCGCTTCTCGGGAGATCCGGCTTCCCGACAACTACCTCCCCGTCCACCCGTTCCACAATGGCGAGATGACGATCAGGGACGAGGAACTGTCCCCATGGCCGAGGAGCGAGGACGAGGTTCGTGAACAGATCCGGCTGTATCACGCGTTGATCGAGGACATCGACGACCAGGTCGGCAGACTGGTTGGTGCGCTTGAAGACAACGATCTGCTTGAAGAGACGATGATCATCTTCGCCTCCGATCACGGCCTGGCTGTCGGCAGCCATGGACTGATGGGCAAGCAGAATCTCTACGAACATTCGATGCGGGCACCCTTGATCGCGGTCGGAGACGGTTTCACACCGGGAAGCATGCGTGATGAATTCGTGTATCTCCACGACATCGCGCCGACCGTGCTTGAGTGGGCGGGGATCACCGACGACGCTTCATCAGGCCGAACACTCCATGAATCGGGTGGAGCGCCTCGGGATCATGTCCTCCTCGCCTACAAGGGGCTCATGCGTTCGATCCGAGTCGATGACTGGAAGATGATCTGGTATCCCCCCATCGACCGATACCAGCTCTTCGATCTTGCGCATGATCCATCGGAGCTGAACGACCTGTCCGGCGACGAGCTCTTCCAGGACCGTCTCGCTGTCATGAAGGCGCTTCTGTCGGAATCACGTGTGGCACATGGAGATACCGCAAGACTCGAACCGGTACCCGGACGTTCGTCGGTCTTCGATCATGCCGCCGCGGAAGAGGCAAGACTCGGCAAGGATCATTGGAAGAGGCGTTGACTCTCGAGACGAGGAGCGAGCAGGTACAGACCGGAATTGACTTGCATTCCCGTTCCATGAGCTGCATGCTGTACGATAGGTTCAGAAACAAACCGACCATGAGGTCACTCAGGACACCCGCGACGCTCCGACCGCGGGTGTTTTGTTCATTCACGACCGGTGGTCCCGTTTCGGCGGCAACGGTGATCGCAGCCATGAGGTTCCGGCGGGAAGTCCGTGTGTCCATCCTCTCAGGGCACCGCATGAATCCATGATTGAAGGTAGCCTTCGGACATGACCATTCAGATTCAATCGGATCATCGAATTCTGTCCATGCAGGTGATGGATGTGAGGTTCCCGACGTCGGACGACCTCGACGGATCCGACGCGGTCCATGTCGATCCCGATTATTCCGCGGCTTATGTCGTCCTCCACACCGACGGTGGTCCAGAAGGCCATGGCCTCACGTTCACGATCGGTCGTGGAACTGAAGTGGTGTGTGCGGCCTGCCGGTCCCTCGCTCCGATGGTCGAGGGCAGGACGCTCGGCGAGATCGTCAATGACTTCATTGGTTTCCATCGTTCGCTCACCAATGACTCACAGGCTCGCTGGATCGGTCCGGAAAAGGGTGTGATTCACCTGGCGACCGCCGCGATCGTCAATGCGGTCTGGGATCTCTGGGGCAAGGTCGAGGGCAAGCCGGTGTGGCGTCTGGTCTGTGACCTCGACCCGGAGCAGCTCGTCGAACTCCTTGAGTTTCGTTACCTGGACGACGTGCTCACACGTGAACGCGCACTCGAGATCCTGAAGGAGAAGGCAGTCGATCGAGACCGGAGGATCGACGAGCTGATGGAGCACGGCTATCCCGCGTACACGACATCGGCAGGCTGGCTCGGGTACTCGGATGAGAAGATTCGTGCGCTCTGCGAGGAAGCGATGGCCGAAGGGTGGAACCACTTCAAGATCAAGGTCGGACAGGATCTCGATGATGATCGGAGACGTTGCCGGATCGTCAGGGAGACGATCGGTCCTGATCGACATCTGATGACCGATGCGAATCAGCGATGGGAGGTTCGGGAGGCCATCCAGTGGATGACGCAGCTCGCGGAATTCAAGCCGCTCTGGATCGAGGAGCCGACGAGCCCCGACGACATCCTCGGACACAAGGCAGTCGCTGATGCCCTGCGTCCTCTCGGTATCGGTGTGGCCACCGGTGAGATGTGTCAGAACCGGGTCATGTTCAAGCAGTTGCTCGCATCCGATGCGATCGAGTTCTGCCAGTACGACTCGTGTCGACTCGCTTCAGTCAACGAGATCCTGCCCGTGCTGCTGATGGCGGCGGAACTCGGGGTCAAGTGTTGTCCGCATGCCGGGGGTGTCGGGCTCTGCCAGTACGTGAACCATCTGGTGATGATCGACTATGCCTGCATCTCAGGAACCCATGAGGGCCGGGTCGCCGAGTACGTGTCGCATCTTCACGAGCACTTCGCCGATCCCTGGCGCCAGCGGGCGGGAGCCTATCTTCCACCTGAAGCGCCGGGCTACGGGATCACGATGAAGCAGGCATCGCTCGAGGCACATGTCTACCCCGACGGCCCTGTGTGGCGCGCGCGACGTCAGTCGTCCTGAGCGGGCGTACTGACCCGGTCTTGCTCTTCGGTGTCGGTCGCAAGACGATGGGCGCCCAGGATCGCCTTGCCCCACGCTCTGTAACCGGCAGGTGCCAGGTGCAACCCGTCTGTGGCGTAGCGGTCCCTTCGCAGGCTGCCGTCTTCATTGACGAAGTGACGATGGCAGTCGATGAGATGGACGCCGGGTTCTTCCGGGAGGCTCGACAGCCTCTCGTTGACACGTTCCACATCGAGTCTGGAGGGATCCTCGGGTTCGAATCCACGGGGCAGGATCGGGCAGAGCAGGATCGGCACCTCTGGATGACGTGACCTGATCGACCGAATGATCGCGCTGATGCCGGAAGCGATCTCGCCGGGTTCATCATGTCCGATGTTGTTCGTGCCGATGGCGACGAGGTAGCAGCCGGGTGCTGGGCCGTCGAGGCAGCCGTTCTCGAGTCGCCAGAGCAGGTGCTGGGTTCGATCCCCGGAGATCCCCATGTTCGCGATCCTGAGGCCTTCGAAGAGTTCATCGAGGATCGCGCGCGCGACCTGACCGGTGCGACGGCCATCGCCACCGAATGACTGGGTGATCGAATCGCCCAGCATGACGAGGTCATGGGATGGCAAAGTGGCGAGTGCGACGCAATCCAGGTGCTGGAGGCGCCAGCCCCGTCCATCGAGCCACCCGGCAGCCGCGGCACGGTCCTCGGTGCTCGCCACCGGGATGGTCGTGACGGGCCTGGAACCATCGGCGTCCTGGATCGGTGCGACAAGTGTGATGCAGGCTGCGAGGAGAAGGCCCATCAGATCGACTCGAAGAGCGACCTGAGCAGGCCGGGGGCGCGATCGAACTCATCTGCCGGCATCCACTCGTTCGCCTGGTGGGCCTGGGCGATGTCACCGGGACCGAAGATCACCGAACGGCAGCCGAGTGCCTCGAGTCGACCGGCATCGGTGCCGTATCCGACCGCGGTCGGACGATCCTGACCCGAGACATCGAGGACCGACATCAGGAACGGGTCGTCAGGCGGCGTCCAGAACGGCGGGGTGTTGTTCAGGGGCTGGAGGGTGCAGGTGCCGGGCCCGGCCGATTCGCCGAGCGTGAGCCCGCAGCCGCGGATGGTGTCCTGGAGTCGTTCGAGGAACTCCTTGGTCGACTGGCCGGGAAGCAGGCGGACTCCGATGTCGATCGTCGCGAACTCCGGCATGATGTTCACGGCATTGCCGCCCGTCATCCGAACCACGTTCAGTACCGCGAACGGGACCTCGTCGAAGTAGGCACTCTGCTCGGTCCGTTCGGAACGGAGTTCGTCGCGCAGGCCATCCAGTGCGGAGAGAAGCGGAAGCGACTCAGAGATCGCATTGACTCCGTCATCGGGGTAGCCGGTGTGGCACGGTCGACCACCCACCGTGATCCGAGCGGAGAGATGTCCCTTGTGACCACAGACCGGTTGAAGCGACGTCGGCTCCCCGACGACGACCGAGGTCGGCATCGGCCTGTCTTTCGGCCATTGCTCGGCGAACTGGCCAGCGCCTATGGTGCCGATCTCCTCGCTGTGGGTGAGCAGCAGGCAGAATGGGCGGTCAGTGCCGGATTCGGCCGCTTCCTTGAGGAGATTGATGGCGATGGCATCGAATCCCTTCATGTCGCACGCACCACGAGCATGCAGGCGTCCGTCATGTTCGACGAGTTCGCGCGGATCGGACCTCCAGTTCGGTTCATCGGCCGGAACGGTGTCGACGTGGCCGCAGAGTGTCAGGCCCTCACCTTCACGGGAGACCGGCCCGGTCTCGAACCACACGTTCTCATATCCGTCACCACAATAGAATCGTTCACAG
>JAKVBQ010000066.1 GCA_022447205.1 Phycisphaerales bacterium | reverse complement strand
CCCGTCATCGGCCGTCAGCTTGTGAAGCTGGTCCCAGTCACCGGATGCGTTGCGCTCGTAGACGTAGGCACTGCCCTGGTTGAGATTGCCGCCGACATCATCAGCATTCGCACCCACCACCATGCGGTCGCCGGAGAGCGAGACGCTGGAACCGAATCGGTCATACCCCGCCCCGTCACCAGCAAGCACCTGCACCCTGCTGTCCGGGATGGAGAGCGGGAAGTCCGGGTCGCAGTCGTTCACGATGGTGTCGCCGTCATGGTCCCCGTCCAGATCGCAGAGCTCGAGGAAAGAGTTGCCACCAGCATCAAATATTTCGCCCGAAATCTGGGGCGTGCTGTTTCCGCAGATCGTCGTCCCACTGATGTAAGCAAAAGCATCGACGTTGGCCGCGATATCTATGGCACCACCGGAGATCTGGGCCTGATTGCCTCTGAACGTACAATTCTCGATGATGGGATTCGCCGTCACGTCAAACACGGAAATTCCACCGCCAAATCCGTCAGTCTCGTTGTCGATGAAGCTGCAGTCGCGGATGGTGGCGAGGCAGCCTTGACAGTGGATTCCGCCTCCTTTGTTCACTGCGCGCAAACCCACGAAGTCAATATTCTCAATGATGGGACTTGCATTCAATCCAATCTGGATCCCGCCACCTCTCGTTGTGACGAAAGCAGTCGTCCCACGCACCAGGATCAGATCCTTGACAATGGTCCCGGGACCTTCTCCGTTATTGATGTAGAGCCAGGTGTTTCCCGATGTGTAGACTGTCGTCAAGAGAGAGCCATCGACATCGGTCTCCCCCTGAATGGTGACAGCCTTGCCGTTGGTGTAGTTGGTGGTACCAACTGCTTGAAACCCGCTCGCAATCTGAATGACATCGCCGTCATTGGCAACATTGATCGCATCCTGCAGATCAGAGTAGTCGCAACCGGTTTCACACACGGTCCAGGTGGTGGAAGCAGGCTCCGTGGTCCCGGCTTCCGCCATCGAGGAGGCCAGCGATGCAAGACACGTAACGAACACTGCACTGATGGTGGCAAATGACATCTTTATCTTTCTCTGAAAACCCTGATGCAAGGCAAAGGTTCGAACTCACCGACCAGCCGACATCCAACGGCCTGCACTACGAGCACTGATCACAAGACATGAAACAACACTTCAGGGTGAGCCAAGTGACAGCTGTCTCATGCTTTCTCCGCGACAGAAAAACGAAACTGAACCTGTCTCGATGAGCCATCGCCCATCGAGACCGATCGCCACGCACATGGGGGCGTGCACGATAAGGAAGAACTCAAGGCCCCATAATAAAGGGGAATCATCTGAACAAGTCAATCAAAACAGCCCGATGTGCACATGCCTAATGCCATGCAGTGCAACGGCTTGCGCGGCTTCACACTCTTGAAGTTCGAAGGCCCGAATTCAACCAACCAACTGGCGGCGGCAAGCGATCACTCGGTGGTCGCGGGTTCCTTCCCCAGGACCTCGGCGATCTTCGCCCCGAGCGCCTCGCCTCGAAGCCTGGTGGCGACGAGGTTCCCTTCGCGGTCGAGCAGGTAGGTGGCGGGAATCGATCGAACACCGTTGAGCCGGGCCGGGCCGGCGCTCCATCCACCACCGTCGTAGATCTGGGGCCAGTCCATGCCGTACTTCGTCATCGTCGAGCGAATCTTCTCCTCCGCATCGGCACGATCGAGCGAGACACCGAGGATCGCGAAGCCGTCATCCTTGTACTTCTTCCAGGCCTCGACGACGTTCGGCATCTCACGGAGACACGGTCCGCACCAGGTCGCCCAGTAGTCGATGAGGAGCACCTTGCCCTTGAAGTCGTCGACCGAGATCTCCCCACCACCAAGGAGCGGTCCGGTGAACGGCACGAACTCCGCGGCGGGCCTCGTGGGTCGGGCAGGTTTCCCACCATCGGGCGAGGCAGCAACATCCTTCTTCTCTCGGTCTGCGTAGAGACCGGCCAGCATTCGATCCTTCTGCGCGAGATCGAACCGTGCGGTCTCGGCGATCGCCACTGCGAGACCCGCACGTGCAAGTGGTGATGACAAGCCTCCGCTCGCCTCGAGCCTGCGCATCGCCTGTTCGAAACTTCTTCTCGGGTCACGGCTGCGGGGAATCATGAGGATCACCGCCTGTGCGGCCTCCTTCCAATCGGAGTCCTCGGCCGCGATCGTGAACCCCACCGTCGCCAGGCGGGCGATCCAGTCATCCCAGAGCTCCGAACCGGCGGGAAGTCCGCCGTTGCGTCGAGCATGGTCAAGCAGGGCCATGCTCGCTTCGCGTCGCTTGTCGACCGCTGCCTCGTCGCGACCGGAGCCCGCGCTTCCGTAGAGGGCGATGCTGGTCACGTAGTCATGCGGCCCGTAGTCGAGACCAAGCGACTCGGAACGATCCACCCAGGCCTGGATGTCGATGGTGCGCTGCCGAAGCTCCTCCGGCGTCGGACGAGCCTGACCCTGCACATTGATCATGAGCGACTCCAGTACCGCACGACCCGCCTCAGGCGTGTCGAAGTCCTGGAGGGAGTCCTGCGAGGTGGCGTACGAAAGTGCGAGCAGAAGAGTCGTCAGGAATGGCATGGGTTGCTCCAGGGGTGATCAGGCGAGACCGTAGACCGGGACCAGGGTGCCGGTGGTGAGCGTGTTGTCAGGTGATGCGAGGAAGGCGATCGTCTCCGAGACCTCGTCGAGTTTCGGCCAGGTGTCGAAGTCCGCGTCCGGCATCGCGGACCGGTTTGCCGGCGTGTCCATGATCGAGGGCAGGATCGCATTCACGAGGATCGAGTCCGATGCGACCTCCTTCGCAAGACATCGAGTCAACGAGGTGACCCCGGCCTTGCTGGTGGTGTAGGCGATCATGCCGCCCACCGGTTCGACCGCCGGACGTGCCCCGACATTGACGATGCGACCACCCTTGCCGCCTCGTCGCATCGCGCGTACCGCCTCGCGACAGCAGAGGAACGAGGTGACGGTGTTCATCCGGTGCATCGCTGCGAAGTCATCGAGTGACATCTCCTCGATGGGACCCATCGCGAAACCACCCGCGACGTGGATCGATGCCCAGGGGATGCCGACCTCCCGGTAAAGCGACGTGACGTCGGCCTCGTCGGTCAGTTCCACGCGGTGCATCGTGCAACGATCGGCATGTGAGAACCGTTCACGTTCCGCCTCGTGCAGCCAGGTGACATGGACCTCCGCACCGGTGGCGAGCATGCGCTCGCAGACCGCGCTCCCGAGTGCTCCGGTGCCTCCGGTGACCACGATGGAACGACCCTCGAACGATGACATGGATGACTCCAGGACCAGGAATGGGAATTCAACGCAGGGCCGAAGGATCGATCCGGGTGAAACGGATCCTCTCGTATGGGTGGCCCGCACCACATTCGAAGAGGCAGCCCACCTGCCCTCCATCGAGGAGGACGAGCGAGGAATAGGCGCTCGGGCCGGCGTGGAGCAGGAGCCCCTCGGACCAGCCACGACCGCCATCGTCGCTTGACCTGACCGTCATCGCAACCCGGCCGTCGCTGCTGGCAGGATTGGAGAAGACCAGCCGCGCACCCTCGTCGGTCGCGATCATGCTGGCCTGGCAGATCGGTTCGGGGAGACCCGGATGTCGCTCGATCGCGGACCAGGTCGCCCCACCGTCGGAACTCCGGCTCTGGGCACGAGTCCGCTTCGATCGGTCGTAGTTGCGCATGTTGAGGAGGAGCGAGCCATCGGTCAGTTCCGCGACCGCGCATTCATTGACCTGGTCGGTCGGGGTGCGCCCGGCCAGCCGCCAGCTCACGCCATGGTCGTCACTCACGATCACATGCGAGAAGTACTTCTTCGTCCCGGCCTCGATGTGGTCGCATGGCACCATCAGCCGACCGGCATGCTCGCCGGAACGAAGCTGGATGCCGTTGCCCGGCCCGGTGGCGTACCAGGTCCAGTCAGGACGCTTGGTGGTCGAAGTGATCTCGACCGGCTTCGACCAGGTCACCCCGTGGTCATCGCTCGTCGTGGTCCAGACGGTCCTGGTTCCGGTGCTGGTCTGGTTGATGATCATCGATTCATGATCGATCCCGAGATTCCGGGTCATGAGGAGGTGGAGCCGCCCCGTGGTCGCATCGAGGACCGGGCACGGATTCCCGCAGGTATTCCCTTCGTCGTCCCAGACCACCTGAAGCGGGGTCCAGCTGCGCCCGTCGTCGACACTCCTGCGGAGCACGAGGTCGATGTTCCCACTGTCACCACGCCCTCCGACCCGACCCTCGGCGAAGGCAAGCAGCGAACCATCGGCGGCCCGGACCACCGCCGGGATCCGGAAGGTGTCGTAGCCCTCGTTCCCGCTGGTGAAGACATCGACGGAAGCGGTGCCGGAGGGCCCGGAAGGCGGATCCTGCGCCACGGTCCCCGTGGTGCAGAGGAGCGCCGAGAGGCAGGCGAACATGGTGATGAAGAATCGAGTCATGTGACCAGCGTAGTCGATGGAGAGGTAGACTCCACGGCCCCCCACCACCCCGATCCGAAAGGCCCCTGATGTCCCAGGTCTCCGAGAAATCCATGGATGCGATCGTCAGCCTCTGCCGACGTCGCGGCTTCATCTTCCAGAGCTCCGAGATCTACGGTGGCATCAACGGTTTCTGGGACTACGGCCCCCTCGGCGCCGCCCTCAAGCGCAACCTGAAGAACGCCTGGTGGGAGGACGTGGTCGAGCGGGAGCTCCCCGGTCCCGACGGCACCCCGGTCTCGGTCGTGGGGCTCGAGTCGACGATCATCATGAACCCGAAGGTCTGGGAGGCGTCCGGCCACGTCGGCGGCTTCAACGACCCGATGGTCGACTGCAAGGAATCGAAGTCACGCTACCGCGCCGACCACATCCTCTGCCTCGGGGTCAAGGGCCAGGCCGAGGGTGGGCAGATCTACGCCTTCCTCGAGGGTGACGACGACGGCATCGCGAAGGCACGCAAGAAGCTCGAGAAGTACGTCAAGCGCGACCTCGCCGACGAGGAACTCGACACCTGCGCCTTCATGGATCTCTCCGCCGAGGAACGGGCGATCACCGTCGGTCCCGACACCAAGGAAGTCGGCACGCTCACCGAACCGCGCATGTTCAACCTGATGTTCGAGACCTACTGCGGCGCGATCCGCAACGAGGACGCCAAGGCCTACCTCCGTCCGGAGACCGCGCAGGGCATCTTCGTGAACTTCCACAACGTGGTCGACTCGACCCGGGTGCGCGTCCCCTTCGGGATCGCCCAGATGGGGAAGAGCTTCCGCAACGAGGTCACGCCCCGGAACTTCACCTTCCGAAGCCGCGAGTTCGAGCAGATGGAGCTCGAGTTCTTCATCCATCCCGACGAGGCGCAGACCTGGTACGACTTCTGGCGCAACGAGCGCTACCGCTGGTGGCAGGCGATCGGCCTCGCCGGCGACAACCTGATCCTCCGCGACCACGACACCGCGGAGCTCGCTCACTACGCGAAGAACGGCGCCGGCGTCTGCGACGTCGAGTACAAGTTCCCCTTCACCGCACCCGGCTACGGCGAGCTCGAGGGGGTCGCCCACCGCAGCGACTACGACCTGCGACAGCACGCCGAGCACTGCGGCAAGGGCGACAAGTGGCGCTACTTCGACCAGCAGAGCAACGAACGCTACTTCCCCCACGTGATCGAGCCCTCCGCGGGCGCCGACCGCGGCACCCTCGCCCTGATCTGCGAGGCGTTCACGCCGGACGACAGCCGCGCGTCGAAGGTCTACATGAACTTCGAGCCGCGGGTCGCCCCGATCAAGGCGGGCATCTTCCCGCTGGTCAAGAAGGACGGCATGCCGGAGATCGGCGAGAAGCTCTACAAGGAGCTTCGCCGCAAGCACGTGGTCGAGTTCGACGTCAAGCAGTCGATCGGAAAGCGCTACGCTCGCATGGACGAGGCGGGCACCCCCTACTGCCTGACGATCGACGGCGACACCGCGAGCGACCAGGCGGTCACGGTGCGCGAGCGCAACACGCAGTCCCAGGAACGCGTCGCGCTCGACAAGGTCGCCGAGTTCCTCGACGAGAAGATCGGTTCCTGAGGTGAGCGGCCCGCTTGCGAACGACCTCCGCATCGGGCGCATTCGCTCCGCCGCGCCGGCCGAGGGCGTGCGCAACCCGAGCTACGTCCTCGAGGTCGACCTCGGTCCGGAGCTCGGCACGAAACGCTCCTGCGCGCAGCTCACCGTGCGCTACACGCCGCAGGAGCTCGTCGGTCGCCTGGTCGTCTGCGTCTGCGACCTCGAACCACGACAGATCGGCCGCTACCTGAGTGAGGTGCTCGTGACCGGCGTCGATTCAGACGACGAGACCGGCGGGGTCACGCTCCTCGCCGTCGCCGACGACGCCGTCGCACCCGGCACCCGCGTCTACTGATCCGGTCCCACATGACAAACCGCTCACCCATGAAAGCGCCCCGCACGAAGGCGGGGCGCTGGATCTCCTATAGAAGGTTGGTGTCACTCCGGCCGGACACGGGCCCCAGGACCCGAGCACCAGCGCCAGGTCCGCTCCATCGACGGTGCCGCTGCCGTCGATGTCGGCTGTCGCATCCGACGTTGCCCAGGCACCG
>JAKVBQ010000065.1 GCA_022447205.1 Phycisphaerales bacterium | reverse complement strand
CCGTGGCATCGGGTCAGTCGAGGCGCGCCTTGAGGCAATCAATGGGGATATCGACCTTGTTTCCGGTCGTGAGGCCCAGTTCGTCTATGCGACCGCTCCGGAGTTCGATGGCGAACTGCGCTCCGAACTGGCTCGTGTATCGCTTGAGGCGCGTTTCATAGGCCTCCTGGCTCTCGTTTTCCCCCTTGAGGGGCTCTGCGGGCATGGTGTGGATCGCGGTGATCCTGCCCAGGCCGTCGAGGAACATGATGTCGATGTCGATCAGGCAGTTCTTCATCCAGAACCGACGGGGCTGAGGGTCCGGGAAGACGAAGAGCATCCCCTCGTCGTCGCCGAGATGCTCGCGTCCGCCGAGGCCGCGCTGGATCGCTTCATCGGTGCTGACGACCTCGAGCACGAACGGCTGTCCCGCGATCGTGATCGGTTCCGTCGGCCCGGTCTCGCAACCACATCCCGCCGTGAGGAGCGCGGTCAGCAGGAGGCATGCGCCGAGGAGCTTGTCTTGGATCTGTCGCGTGTTCACGTGGTCCTCTCTTCCAGCCAGGCGATGTCCTCTTCGGTGATCCGGTGGCCACCTCGTGCGGATTCCTCCCGTGCCCGGGCACCGAGGAGCTCCACGTCAAGGACGTCGAGGAGTTCGGAGAGTGTCATCGGCAGGAGGGTGGGCTGGAGGCCAGAGGATCGTGCAAGCAGTCCGATGATCCGTTCAGGGGGGACACCTCGTGCCTTGAAGGAGGCAAGGGTCCGGTCGCCTTCGCGTTTCGCCAGTCGCCTGCCCGAGGCGTCGAGCACCAGTGGCAGGTGCCACCATCGAGGGGGCGACCCATCGAGGAGCGAGGCCATCCGTTGGTGGAGACCGGCCGAGGGCAGAAGGTCCTCGCCTCGGATCACGTCGGTCACGCCATGGGCCAGATCGTCCACCACCGAGGCGAGGTGGTAGGCGGCGACGTTCCGACGCGTCCAGAGGATCGGATCCCCGAAGGCGTCCGAGGGATCGATCGAGAGTGGGCCGAGCAACCGGTCATCGACCTGCTCCGCGCCGGGTTCGAGCGCGAGCCTGTGGTTGAGGTCACCTCCCCCGAGCGTCCAGGCCTCGGGATCGGTCGGTCGCATCGACGCGGTGGTGCGGATCGTCGCGCCGGTCTCATGGGGTGCGCCGAGGGCGTCCGCCGCCTCCCGGAGTTCCTTCCGTGAGCGCGCACACCTGAACACGAGCCCTTTTTCCGCAAGCACCTGCAGTGCATCGTGGTATTGCTCGCCCGCCTCCGACTGCCTGAGGACCGGCCCGTCGAAGTCGATCCCGAGCCAGTCAAGGCTCTCGAGGAGTCCGCGCTCGGCTTCTGCGGAGGATCTGTCCGCATCCAGGTCGTCCAGGCGCATGAGGATCCGCCATCCGGACCGGCGTGCGATCGCCCAGTTCAGGAGAAAGCTCCTGGCATTGCCCAGGTGGAGCCCACCGGTGGGGCTGGGGGCGAGTCGGGTTGTGGCCGTCTGGGTGGTCATGATGGGGGGTTCACGCGGGGAATCGATATAATGGCTGCCAGACCGAGTTCATTTCAAGGCCCACTGCGTCGCGCAGGATGACCCGTACAGGTACCCCATGATCGCCAAGCTGACTCAGGAACAGATCGAAGAAGCCCTGGAACAACTTCCGGAATGGACCCTCAACGGGGAGTCGATCCAGCGGACGTTCGGGTTCGATGACTTCAACGAATCGATGGCCTTCGTGACGCGAGTCGCTGCTCGTGCGGAGGAGGTCCAGCATCATCCGGACATCCTCGTGCGCTACAACAAGGTCACACTCACCCTGTCGACGCACGATGCTGGTGGGCTCTCCGAACGTGATCTCAACTTCGCTGCCGACTGCGACGGCTACGCCTGAGTCCGGGCCTCTCGATCCGCCCTGCGCTCGGTGCGTCCTCGCCATCCGATTCAGCCCCCGAAGATGCCCCGAACCATCCCTGCACGTGCGACACGTGAGGCCTCGTTGTCCTCCAGTGGTGCGTTCGTGATCGCACTGACGTGCGCGGGCTGCACATGAAGGAGGAGGCGGTGGACCTCCCTGACCGACGGCGTCTTCAGGATGCCCAGGGAGACACCGAGTCGGACCCGACTGAGCAGGTTGATCGTCTCGTTCGCCTCGAGCATCCTCGCACTGGCCAGGATGCCATGCGCCCTGTGGACGCGGTCCTCGAGATTGCGGATGCGCTTGTCGAGGAGGAGCTGTCTCGCACTGCGTTCATAGTCGACGAGCCTGGGGACGATGTCCCCGGCAAACGTCTCGAGGAGATCCTGCTCCGAGACGCCCAGGGTGACCTGGTTGGAGATCTGGAAGAAGTCCCCGGTCGATTCCGAGCCTTCCCCATGGAAGCCGCGGACCGCGAGGTTCAGGTCCTTCGCCGCACGTCGGACCCGATCGAGCTCTTCCGTGATCCGAAGGCCGGGCAGGTGCAGCATCACCGAGAACCGCACGCCACACCCGACATTGGTCGGGCAGGCGGTGAGGAAGCCCCATCGAGGATTGAAGGCGAAGTCGAGGTGGGACTCCAGCTCACGATTGATCGTGGCGATCCGGTCGTGGGCCTCGTGCAGCATCAGGCCGGTGCCCAGGGTCTGGATCCGAAGGTGATCCTCCTCGTTGACCATCACGCTCAGGCTCTCGTCTCGGCTGATCCCGACGCCACGGCTGGCTTCGGAATCTGCGAACTGTCTCGAGATCAGGTGGCGTTCGACCAGCTTCCGTCGATCGCAGCCATCGAGCTCGTCGACCTCCACCCAGTCGAGTTCTCCCGCATCGGCCGCGAAGAGTGGTGTCCTGCGGACCATGCCGACGATCTCGTTGCGGTCGGCATCCGTCGCCTTGTTGACGAAGGGGACGCCGTCGATGTTCCGAGCAAGCCGGACCCGCGTGGAGACCACGACGTCGGAGTCCTGTCCCGACTCGCCGAGCCAGGGGCCGTTCTCACTGGGCCGAACCATGGTCCGCCTGTTCCTTTTCTGCCTCTGCCGAGGTTTCGCCGGAGTCTTCGGGCCCGCATTCCTCGAGTGAGTGGAGCTCGTCCCTGATCCGTGCGGCGCGTTCGTACTGCTCGGTGCTCACCGCGTCGTTGAGCTCCTTGAGCAGTCGCATGCGGTTCAGGCGTCGGTCGATGTGCGCATCCTTCTGGTCGGGCACGTGCCCGCAGTGATGGGTCGCACCGGCCTGTGCCCTTCCGATGAGTGGCTCGAGGTGGGCCTCGAAGGCGTGGTAGCACTCCGAGCAACCGAGGAGACCATGTCGCCTGAAGGAGGCGAGGGTCAGTCCGCAGGCATCACAGGATGCGAGTCGCTTCCGTCGGCCCGTGGTTCGTTTCTTGACCTTGCCGGATGCTTCGGCCAGGTCCTCGCTCTTGATCTCACCGGAACCCGGGTATCCGTAGGCTCGGGCATGATCCTCGCAGAGGTGGATCTGCCGCCACTGATCGTCCTTCTCACGGATCAGTTCGTTCAGGACGGCTGGCTTGTCACATAGGTCGCACTTATGCATGGGTCTCTCTGACGATATCGTGGCTGGCGTTCGAGTGCTTGAAAAGTCGGGAATTCGGTGCCGATTCGCGCATCATAAGTGGAACGGACGTCGATCGATCAGCTTCCGGCGGCCTTTCTGATCTTCACCGCCCTGCGCAGCAGGAGCGGAATCGAATCCAGTGGGAGCATGGTGGCCGCGTCGCTTCTTCCGTTCGCCGGGTCCGGATGACATTCGATGAACAAGGCGTCGACTCCCGTCGATGCCGCCGCACCGCACAGCAATGGGGCACGATCGGGTCGTCCACCGGACGAGGTGCCGTGGCCACCGGGCTGCTGCGTCGAGTGCGTCACGTCGAAGCAGGTTGCGCAGGCGTGTTCCCTCGCGAGATCGATGAGATCGCCGAGGCCCATGAAGTCGTTCACCAGTCGTTGGTAGCCGAAGAACGTCCCGCGTTCGGTGAGCATCAACCGTTCGCCACCCGCGCACTTGATCTTCTCGACGACATTGCCCATGTCGGAAGGTGCCATGAACTGCCCCTTCTTCACGTTCAAGGCTGCGCCGGTCTCCGCGGCGGCGACCAGCAGGTCGGTCTGCCGGCAGAGGAACGCCGGGATCTGGAGCATGGTGCTGTGCGTTGCGGCAAGCGCGGCCTGCTCCGGTTGGTGGATGTCGGTGCAGGTCGGGACACCCAGTTCATCGCCGATCTTCGCGAGCTCCTCGAGGCCGGCCTCGAGACCTGGGCCCCGGTCGCTGTGCAGGCTCGTGCGGTTGGCCTTGTCGTAGCTTGCCTTGAAGGCGAAGGGGAGGCCGAGATCCCCGCAGGCCTCGGCCAGGCAGTGCGCGATCCTCCGGTTGGTGTCGGGGGTTTCCAGTACGCACGGTCCGGCCACGATCAGCATCGGCCGTTCCGCCGGTCGAGCGGTGAACCAGGCATCCAGTTCGGTGGCTCGGAGGGGTTTCGTGGCGTTGGTTTCGGTCATCAGGTGGGTTCCACGGTGGCTTGATCGGGCTGTCCGGGGCTGCTCCAGCCCAGTCTAGCGGGGTCTTGAGCCCCCATCAGGGGGCGAAAGGGCCAGAATCTGACCCCGACCAGCCTCCTTCCCGCAAGCCGGGGGGGCCATGGGCCGAAATAGGTTCAGAGGGAGCCACCTTGTCTGGTGGATCCCGCCGTGGAATGCGCCCCTCGAGGTCGGGGGGCTGCCTAGGCTTCAACTGGACGGGATCATCAGGCATGGCACATCTGCCTCGAGAACCAGAAGCTTTCGGTGAACAGGTTGCGCGCCTGCTTCGCCGCTACTTCCCGGATCGGGAAGCGGAGCTTGCCGGGCCGATGGACCTTGTCGTCGCCGGACGCCATCTCGACCTCGAGAACCTCTATCGGATGGTTCTCAGGAACCCCGAGCGGGGGACCGAGATCGTCGAGGACTACCTCGAGAAGATCATCGAGGGTGACGCCGCGTTGAACATGCCGCTGCCCCTCGCCGTCGCGAAGCCCAGGATCATGCCGCGCATCCAGCCGCTCTCCGTCTTCGAACGTCTCGACCGCGAGCAGGTCGCGCACGTTCCGTTCGTCAACGGCACCGTGATCGTGTTCGTCATCGACATGCCGGAGGTCACGGTCTCGATCACCACCGAGCAGATGATCCGCTGGAGCGTGACGGCCGAGGAGCTCGAGATGATCTCGCGCAGCAACCTCGCTCGGTACACCCCGGATCTCACCGTTCGCGTGATCGACAGCAAGGACGGTGGTCGTGTCGCGATGCTCTCCCAGCAGGACGGCTACGACGCGGCACGACTGCTGCTCGAGACCCTGCATCCCAAGCTCGCTCCCGAACTCGACGGTGACTTCCTCGTGGCGACACCCGCCAGGGATTCCTTCCTCGCCATGACCATCGGTCCTGATGGATTCAATGACCGGCTCAAGGAACGGATCAGCCGCGAATTCCGCAGGCTTCCGTACCCGATCACCCGCAACCTGTTCCTGGTCACCAGGGACGGTATCGCCGGAACGACCTCCGAAGCCGCCTGAGTGCTGCATGCCAGCGCGGCAGAAGGTAGTCTTGGGCCGTGATCCTCCTGCTCGACAACTACGACAGCTTCACCTGGAACCTGGTGCAGAGAATCGGCGAACTCGACCCCTCGATCGAGGTGCGCGTGGTGCGCAATGACCAGATCACCGCTGACGAGGCCGAAGCGCTCGCGCCGGAGCGACTGATCGTCTCTCCCGGGCCCTGTACCCCGACCGAGACCGGGGCCTGCCGGTCGGTCATCGAGCGCCTGGCGGGTCGGGTCCCCATTCTGGGGGTCTGCCTCGGCCACCAGACGATCGGCCACATGAACGACATGACCGTCTGTCGCGCTCCGCTGCCCGTTCACGGGAAGACCGGGATGGTCCATCACGACGGTCGGGGGGTCTTCGAGGGCCTGCCCCAGCCGTTCGAAGCGACCCGATACCACTCGCTGATCGTGGATCGGGACAGCGTCGACCTGGAACGATTCGAGATCAGCGCATGGCTCGAGGACGGGATGGTCATGGGGCTTCGGCGCCGTGGGGAGGGGCCGCCCCTCGATGGGGTCCAGTTCCACCCGGAGAGCTTCCTCTGCCGGGTCGGGCCGATGCTCCTTGCAAACTTCATCGGACGTCCTCGACCGGAGCCGGACACTCTCTAGGATGTGCCCATCGGAAACCGCGACGCCCAGAAAGGACACAGACGTGACCGAAGCGAGTTCAATGACCGAGGTCGGTACCTTCGTGCTCGAGAGTGCTCCGACGGAGACGCAGGTCGTGCTCGGTCTGCATGGAACCGACTACCGACTGGAGCTCACCCCGACGGTCGCTCCTGAGGACTTCCCCCCGCTGAAGTCGGAACGCAATCGACGCATCCGCGGCGTGATCCAGGCTCGTGCGCTGAAGATGCACCAGGCTTCCGCCGGTGGCAGGTTCATCGAGCCCGTGCATGGTCGGCCGCGCATCGTCCAGGGCACCGTGTACGCAGTCGACGTCGAGAACGATCGACTCCTGATGGACGTCGTCGTCCCGATGTGGGTGTCCGTCGAGAGTGCAGTGACCGGTCAGTTCGCTTCCGACTTCTCGCAGGGCGACATGTTGAACTTCTACGTCGAGAGCGACATCAGCTTCACGCCGTCTGCATGACCCCGTCCCGCTTCAGGGGTCTTCCGCGATCAGGATCCTGATCGCTTCCTCGACCTTGCTGTTCGAGCAGTCCGCGACCCGCAGCCTTCCCTGTCGATCGATCAGGTAGTAGTCCGGGTAGCTGTCGACCTTGTAGGCGTCCTTGGTGGTGTTGCCCGCGTCGTGGCAGATCGGGTACTTGATGCCGCGGCTCTCCCCGACCTGAGCCATCTTCTCATGGCCACGGTCATGGCAGATCCCGATCATCACCATGTCGTCTGCGTACTTCTCGGCGAGTGCGTTGTTCTTCGGGATCGAGGCGATGCACGGTCCGCACCAGGTCGCCCAGAAGTCGAGCACGACGACCTTGCCCTTCAAGGCGGCGAGGTCCACCGAGTCGCTGTTGATCCAGGTGATGACCTCGAGCTCGGGTGGTGCCTTGCCGATCATGGCATCGAGCTGCTTGCGGCGATCAGGCTTGCCTTCGTTGAAGTCCTTGGGGAACGGCGGGGGCGTCTTCTGCGTGCCCGAAGCGACGTCCTTCGATCCGGACGACTTCGCCTTCCCGTTCTCGTCCCCCTTCGCGAGGAGGTCCTCGACGACCGCGCGCAGGTGGTTCGGCTTGAGGCCGACGGCACGCACGATCCCTTTCTGGTCGACGACCGCGATCGTCGGCCAGAAGCCGACCTTCCAGTTGCCCTGGCTCTCGCCGCGATCGATGTGGAGCGGATAGTTCAGCTCGAACTTCTCGGCGATGTCGTTCATCGTGTTCCAGCCGCGCTTCGAGTCGTGGACACCGACGATCAGGAGCCCGTCGTCCTTGTACTCCTTCATCAGCTCGACGTTTTCCGGGAGCGCCGCGCGGCATGGTCCGCACCAGGTCGCCCAGAAGTCGACCACCACGACCTTGCCTTCGGTGTCGCCGAGCGTCGTCTCCTTGCCCTCCACGTCGCGCAGGGCGAGCGCGGGTGCGGGCTTCCCGGTCAGTGCCTCGTGCTTCTGTCGCTGGGCGGTGTTCCCCCAGAACCAGTCATCGGGGTAGCCGTCCTCCCCGAAGGCGGTGGCATGGGAGGCGGCCAGGAGGACGATGAGGCTTGTGATCAGGCGCATGGCAGGTTCTCCGACTGGTTTCGTTTGGAAGCTGTAGCATACGGGTCCGCGTCACACATGGCACATGGAGAATCACTGACGATGGCAAAAGAGATCGGTATCGGGATGATCGGCACGGGATTCATGGGGCGTGCCCACTCCAACGCCTGGAATTCGGTGAATCAGTTCTTCAAGCTGCCCCGACAGGCTTCGATGGCGATGATCGCCGGCCGACAGGAAGGGGCCCTGAAGGAGTTCGCCCGGACCTGGGGCTGGCAGGAGCGGACCACCGACTGGCGGGCGTTGGTCGATGACGACGCCGTCGGCCTGGTCGATGTGGCGACCCCCAACAACGTTCACCGGGAGATGTCGGTCGCCGCGCTCCAGGCTGGGAAGCACGTGGTCTGCGAGAAGCCGCTGGCCGGCACGCTCGATGATGCACGTGCGATGCGGGATGCCGCCCGCAAGGCGAAGCGCAAGGGTGTGCACGCCTGGGCCTGGTTCAACTACCGCCGTTGCCCCGCGGTCGCCTTCGCCCACCAGCTGGTGAAGCGCGGCAAGCTCGGCCGCATCTACCACGTGCGTGCCCAGTACCTCCAGGACTGGGGTGGTCCTGAGACCCCGCTCCTCTGGCGGTTCGTCGGCAAGGAGGCAGGGTCCGGGGCGCATGGCGATCTCAACGCGCACATCATCGACATGGCACGGTTCATCACCGGCGACGAGTTCTCCGAGGTGTCCGGTGCGATCGAGGAGACGTTCATCACCGAACGCACCCTCCCCGACGGCGGCGGTTCGGCGATCTCCGGCAAGGGGGGGCGCCGTCGGAGGAAGACCGGTCGTTCGACCGTCGACGACTGCCTGCTCTTCCTCGGTCGATTCAAGAATGGCGCGGTCGCCAGTTTCGAGGCCACCCGGCTCGCCACCGGCAACCAGAACGCGAACCGCATCGAGATCAACGGCGAGAAGGGCTCGATCCGCTTCGACTTCGAGCGCATGAACGAACTCGAGTGGTGGGATCACACCCTCGAACCCGGACTGCGCGGCTGGAGCAGGATCATGTGCACCGACGGCGAGGCGCATCCCTACGTCGCGAACTACTGGCCCGCCGCTCACCTGATCGGCTACGAGCACGGTTTCACGAGCATGTGCTCCGACGTGCTGCGCGTGGTCGCGGGTCGG
>JAKVBQ010000064.1 GCA_022447205.1 Phycisphaerales bacterium | reverse complement strand
GCTCAGCACGGCCACCCCGCGCACCACGGTCATCACGGCCACCAAGGGCATCACGGCCAGCAAGGTCAACAGGGCCAGCAAGGTCAACAGGGTCAGCAAGGTCAGCAGGCGCAACAGGGTGAACAACCTGAGGCTGGTGGCTCTCCTGAACTCGATGAGGTCCTTCGGGCCCAGCAGGATGTTCGGGATGAACTCGAGGATCTGATCTCCCTGCTTGATCGTGATGAGGATGCCTGGGTCGTCACGCGTCAGGTTGAATCGATGCTTCAGGAGGCACTTGAACTCCAGGAACGCACCAGTGAAGCAGGGGCGGACACGATGGGCCGTGCGCGTGGCGATCTCACTGATGAGGAACGATCGGAGATCGACCGGATCGCTGAGAGACAACGCGATGCAGCGCGTCGGACAGAAGAACTTGCAGATGATCTGAGGGATCGTGGGCGTGTTCTCGAGGAGATGGATGCACAGCGATCCGAATCACTCCAATCTGCCGCACGCCGCGCAGAACGAGCGGAGCTCTCCCAGACCATGGAGGAGGCGGCTTCGCAGATCCAGGAGAACCGCATGTCCAACGCCCAGCAGTCCCAGCAGGCTGCCGTGGAGACCTTGCAGAGCATGTTGGAGGATCTCCAGGAGAATCAGCGCGCCCGAGCGGAACAGTTGATTCGCCAGCTTTCAAGCCTTGTTCAGTCGATCGAGAGACTGGTCAGGATCAACGAGGATGAACTGATCGCGCTTTCCAGGATCCCCGGCCCTGATGATGCGACTTTCACGGATTCGGTGAGTGAGCGAACGGATGCGCTGATTCGATTCGTTCGAAACACGGAAAGTGTCTCGTCCGAGGCCCGCTCGGCCGGAACCGAGGCTCAGAGGATCGCTCGTGCGATCGATCGGTCAGCCGACGAGCAGGGGCGAGCGATCTTGGCCCTTCGGACCGACGTCATCGATCTCCAGGATGTCGAGTTCCATCTCGAAGCAAGTCTTTCCGAACTTCAATCCGCGCTCGAGATGTCTCGTGAAGCCGAACAGGAGGCCAGGGAGGCGGCTGCCGAGGAGAAGCGTGATGAACTCGAGCAGCTCTATCGAAATCTGGCTGAACGAGAGGTCGGGGTGCGTACCGGCACGGACGACATACTTCCTGAACCTGGAGAGGACATCACCAGGCGGAATCGTGTCAGGGCGGGCCTGATCGCCGTCGAACAGGAATCCATCCGAGAGGATCTGCGTGCTGTTCAGGAGGACCATCCCGAACTGGCCGACTCGATCCTGTTCGATCAGATGCATGAACTCATTGATGGCTGGATCTCTTCCGTCGTCGACTCCCTTCGTGACGGTGATGTCGACGAGACCCTCCTTGATCGCGAGGATTTCGTCATCGACGGTCTGATTGGTCTTGCCAACGCCCTCGCGGATGGGGAACCTGACGACGACAACCCGTTCGAGCAGAACGAACAGGCTGGAGGCGAGGGCGGTTCATCCGGTCAGCAACAACAGGGTGGGAATGACCAGCTCGTTCCACCGATCGCCGAACTGAAGCTTCTTCGGACCATGCAGGATCAGGTCTACAGGCGAACTCGACGCCTCTCCGAAAAGGTCGAGGCCGGGTTGATCGACTCCGAAAGGATCGAGTCTTCATTGACGGAACTTGGCGATCTTCAGGACGATCTGCACGACCTTGGCAACCGTCTTCTCGAGTCACTCCAGGAGGAGTCGGGAGGCGGCCGTCGACCGACCGTGGAACCCGAGACAACCGAACGCGAGGCGACTCCATGAACACAGTGCCCGTCTCGAACCCACTCCTGACCATCTTCCTGGCGTCCGTCGTTTTGGCCTCCACGACGTGGGCTCGACAGGATGAAGGTACCAAGGGTTCCGAACAACCTGAGCCGACACGACAGGAAGACGATCCAAAGCAGGAGTCGCCGGCACCGACCCTGGACGATCTCCTTGGTCTCGATCCGGACACGAAGGGTGACGGGGAATCCGAAGATCAGCCTGATGTCGAGGATCCCATGGAGGAACGCAGGAAACAGGAGCTCGATGATCGACTCGAGGAGCGATCGATTTCAGAGAACTTCACGGCTGCCATCACCGACATGCAGGTCGCTGCGACCATGCTGAGTGATCGAAAGGATCCCGGCCTTGCCCTGCAGCGTCTTCAGGAGGACATCATCCGACGCCTCGACATGGTGATCAAGGAAGCGGAGAACCAGCAGTCCAGCTCCTCTTCGAGTTCCCAACAGCAACAACAGCAACAACAGCAGCAGCAGCAACAGCAACAACAGGTGCCAAACCAGCCCCAGGACGGGCAACAGCAGGAGAGTGGTTCACAACCACAACAAGAGGCTGGTGATGGAAACAACGAGAACACGCCCCAGGCTCGTGAGGAAGCGGCGCTTCAGGCGTTGTTCGAGGAATCCTCCGTCGAATGGGGCGGGCTTCCCGGAAGGCTTCGCGACATGATTCGTCAGGGTCTTCGTGAGTCGATCTCGCGAAGCTACAAGAGGATGACTGAACAGTATTATCGAAAGATCGCTGAGGAGGCGTCGGAGTGAGCATTCGAGGACATGTTCTCGTCATGGTGGCTGCGATCTTCACCAGCGGAAGCCTTGTTCATGCGCAGGAGGATCAGCCTGAAGCCGAACCTCCCACATCGATCGTTGATGAGAATGAAATCACCCCTGAGTTGTTGAAGGCGTGCCAGGATGGGATGGCATACCTCGTCACCCAGCAGAATTCCGATGGCTCGTTCGGACTCGGTCGATATGGCCGCAATGTTGGCATAGCCTCCCTCTGCGCACTTGCCTTCCTTGCCGACGGGCACATGCCGGGCCAGGACAAGTACGGACTTGTTGTTCAGAAGACCCTGGATTTCGTCCTGAGCTGTTCCACCGAAAGCGGTCTGATCGCATCGGGCAGCACCTCGCACGGACCCATGTACGGCCATGGGTTCGCCACCCTGTTCCTTGGTGAGATCTATGGGATGAATCCCTCGGACACCAGGGTGCGCGATGCCTTGGTTCGAGCCGTTCAGTTGATCGTGAACAGCCAGAACGAAGATGGTGGCTGGCGATACAACCCCGTCCCGTACGACGCGGATGTTTCGGTGACGATCTGTCAGGTGATGGGACTTCGTTCTGCACGGAATGCCGGAATCAAGGTTCCCCGCGAGACGATTGATCGTGCGGTTCGCTATGTCCGGGATTGTCAGAACCCAGATGGCGGGTTCCGCTACATGATTCAGCCTGGACAGAGTGCATGGCCTCGAACGGCAGCGGGTGTCGCCACACTCTTCTATGCGGGCATCTACGAGGATGACTCGATCAGGCGCGGCGTCGACTACTTGAACAGGACCGTCCACCCAACCAATGGCAATCGATTCGGCAGGTCTCACTTCTTCTACGGGCACTACTATGCGGTCCAGGCGATGTTCATCGCGGGGGGTGAGGACTGGGCGGGATGGTGGCCCTCGGTCAGGAAGATCTTCCTGGACACCCAGACGAGTTCCGGTTCCTGGTCGAGCCCCCAGACCGGTTCCGCTTATGCGACTGCGATGTCACTGATCATTCTCCAGATGCCCAAGCGGTATCTTCCCATCTTCCAGAAATGAACCACTTCACTTCCAGAACGAACCGACATGTGCGACTTCTCCATTGGATGCCGCATGTGTTGTGCGCGTGCCTGATCCTGTTTTCTCGAAACCTCGTGGCCCAGTCCACGTCGGTTCGGGTCGTCCAGTGGGATCTCGAGGAGGTGGAGGGCTTCCTTGAGCTCATCGACGAGGAGCGTGTCTCGATACGAGGTATCGACGACATGAACACGATGATCGAACCCGATCGAATCGCATTCATCGAGTTCACTGGCACCATCCAGAAGGCACAGGGCAAGGGTGGTTCCAGGAACGGACTTCTCTGGCTGGTCGATGGGACACGCTACACCGGCTGGTCCGAGGTTGAGGATGGCCGATTCGTCTGGAGGAACTGGTGGGCGGGAACCGTCAGGCCTCGCCTTGACGACATCTTCGCCTTCGTCGAGAACGGCCGGATCGAACCGGTGCACGCATCGGATGAGGACATCGTCCTGCTCAGGAACGGCGATGTCCTGAAGGGACTCATCAACTCGATCGGTGAGGAGGTCGCGGTCGAGCGTCCCGATGGAAACATCTCCACCGTCTCGTTGGATCGAGTGGAATCCGTTTCGTTGGTGAACACCATCCGACCAGGTTCAGGAGCTCGTGCCTGGTTGACTCCCGGAGACGAAGTTGAACTGAGTTCCTTCCGTTTCGATGCCGGTACCGGACTTCGCATCGAGGGTCGTGAACCACTGATGCCGACTCACATGGAGGCCATGGCGTTCGATTCCTCTCGGATCACTCCCCTCGCGGGCCTCGAACCCCGGATCGATGGACTTGCCGAATCACCTCGCTACCGGATTCCCGGCCCTGCGATCATGCAGGGGTCCTGGCCACTTGATGCACCGCCGATCGAACTCCGAGGACCACTGCGAGCAGACTGGACCCTGCCTCGTCCTGGAATGAGCCTGCATGTGAAGGTATCCCTTCCTCGGTCGGATCGCAGGCATGGTCGTGTCGAGCTCTCGATCCTTGACGGCGGGGAGCAGGTCTGGTCTTCGACCCTTGATCATGACCGACCAACGACCACGATCAGTCTTCCCATGAGCACGGATCAACTTTCAATGGAGCTCAGGGAAGCCGGAACCGGTCCGATTCAGAATGCCGTTCGGCTCGAGCGTGCGGTTCTGTTCGACCCTCGCTGAATCGTTCGTGGCCTTCTTCAGGAAGACCCGATCTCCTTCAGCATCTCATCCAATCTCTCGAGTCCGGCGACCAGGGTGTCGGTGTCGTAGCCGAAGCCGACCCTGACCCAGCCGTCCATTCCGAAGTGATCACCCGGGACCAGCAACATGCTCTTTTCAACCCGGAGCCGCTCGGCGAGCTCGCTCGAGTTGATCTCGTTCCCGTAGGACAGCATGAGATAGGCACCACCATTGGGCCTGATCGTTCGAATCTGTTCCCTCTGTTCAACCCAGTCCATCGTGATCTCGAGGTTCTTCGTGAGCATCTCCCTGGTTCTCTTCAGGATTCGTTCACGTCGCTCGGGCTGGAGCGCCTTCTCCGCCAGATGATCGCTCAGCGCACCGGGTGAGATCGAGGTGTAGTCATGTCGTCCCCAGCACCGCTCGACGGTGTCTTCCGGGCCGAGTATCCAGCCGATGCGCAGTCCGGGCAGGCCGTATGCCTTCGAGAGGCTGTTGGTGACGATGACCCGCTCATGTCGGCCCCACATGGTCGGAGTCGTCGAACCATCGAGTTCGGCACCATGATAGATCTCGTCGATCAGGGTCCATGCTCCGTTTCGAGAGGCGATCTCCGCGATCCGATCGAGATCATCGGCGCCGATGATCGAACCCGCCGGGTTGTTCGGATTGCAGATCGCGATCAGTTTCGTCTTCGGAGTCACCATCGCCTCGAGTTCATCGAGGTCGAGATGCCAGGTGCCCGCATCAAGATCCGGGCGAAGTCGCCACGGCTTCACATCAGCACCAAGTGCTCTTGTCACACCCCAGAGCTGCATGTAGTTCGGAATCTGGACGATCACCTCGTCACCAGCCTCGACGAGGGACCACGCGGAGATCAGGTTCGCCTCCGATCCGCCGTTGGTGACCTCGAGATTCTCCCGTGTCGCATCGGGATAGAGGGCCGCGATCCTGTCCCTGAGTTCAGGAGTCCCGTTCGACTGCGTGTAGATCATCTGCTGGGACAGCAGGTCCTGGTATTCATCCGGATCGAGCAGTTCGTCGACCCGCAACGGCATGACGCCGCTGTCCGAGAGATTCAGGTCCACATGATGCTCGAAGGTTGACTGCCATCGCTCCATGACGAAGGGTTCGATCTGCATGCGGCGACTCCTGAAAGTGGCGGATCGGGGAGTTGGACACGGGGCGTCGATCGCTCCGGGAAATGAGACTGTACTCGCCATCCGTCGGCACATCCCGGCGTGTCGTCGGCCTTTCGTATACTTCAACCATGTTTGTCGCGGAGCATGCAGCAGAAGCCGAGTCCCGATTGCGGGGCCATGTCAGGTTGACACCCGTCCAGCACGCACCAATGCTCGAGGGTGACGGTTGTGACGATGTGCACCTGAAGCTCGAGAACCATCAGGAAACTGGTTCCTTCAAGCTTCGTGGCGCCTGCAACAAGCTGCTCCTCATGGATGAGTCGATTCGATCGCGAGGCATCGTCACCGCTTCAACCGGCAACCATGGTGCCGCGGTCGCTCGCTCGGCTCGTCGACTTGGTGTCCCGGCGAGGGTCTTCGTCCCGGGGAATGCCGATCCCTCCAAGATCGCCTCGATGCAGCACGATGGGGCCGTGATCGAGCAGGTCGGTTCGGATTGCGTCGAGTCGGAAGAGGCGGCTCGTGACCATGCCGAAGCGCATGGTCTTGCGTATGTGTCCCCCTACACCGACCCCGATGTCGTCGCGGGGCAGGGTTCGATCGGGGTGGAACTCCTTCGCCAGATGGAGTCCGTCGACACCGTCTTCATCGCCATGGGTGGTGGTGGCCTGATCTCAGGTGTGGGTCTCTACCTCAAGTCACATCTTCCGGACGTCGAGATCTGTGCATGTTCACCGGAGAACTCCGCGGTCATGCACCATTCGCTCGAGGCAGGGCGGCTTCTCGAGATGGAGTCCCTCCCGACACTCTCCGATGGAACGGCAGGCGGCGTCGAGTCCGGTTCGATCACCTACGAACTCTGTCACAAGGCTGTCGACCGGTCGATCCTGGTCACCGAGGCGGAGATCGCGGCATCCATGCGGGGCCTCATCGGCGATCAGCATCTGATGGTCGAGGGTGCCGCCGCGATGGCCGTCGCCGCCTTCCTGAAGGAACGAGAACGTCATGCCGGGAAGCGTGTCGCGATCGTCCTCTGCGGTGCCAACGTCTCTCGAAGCGTCCTGTGCGAGGTCCTGAAATGAGCCCCATCCGTTCGATCGGTCTGCCCGAGATCAAGTCCGTGATGTCCGACATCGATCTTCTCGAGGAAATGAAGTCGGGCTTCCTCGCCTACTCGCGTGGTGAGTGCGTGATTCCACCGGTTGGAGAGCTCATCCTCGACGACCCCGCGCCCGGCGAAGTGCACATCAAGTACGGCTACATCCGTGGTGGCGATCGCTACGTCATCAAGATCGCTTCGGGGTTCCCCCTGAACCGTGAGCTCGGCATCCAGAGTGGCAACGGCATGATGCTCCTCTTCAACCAGCGGACCGGCGAGCTCGACACGATCCTGCATGACGAGGCCTACCTCACTGATGTGCGTACCGCCGCCGCCGGTGCCCTTGCTTCACGAACCCTCGCACCCAGCGAAGTCGATGTCCTCGGGATCGTCGGCACCGGGGTCCAGGCCGCGTTGCAGCTCGAACACGCTTCGCGTGCTCTCGGGTGCACCAATGCACTCGTCTGGGGAAGGACTCCTGAACGTGTCGACCTCTTCAGGGAGCAATTTGCCGGTCGTGGCGTTGATGTGGAGGCGGCTGCGGATGTCGCCTCGCTGGCTGATTCGTGTCGGGTCATCATCACCTGCACCTCCGCAACCGAACCCCTGATCGAGGCGGACTGGGTCAGGCCCGGGACGCACATCACCGCAGTCGGTTCCGACACCCCCGAGAAGCAGGAACTCGATGTCTCCCTCCTCGCTCGGGCGGATCGCGTCGTCGTCGACAGCCTGGAGCAGGGAAGACTTCGCGGCGAAGTGGCTCGTGCACTTTCGAGCGGAGCGATCAATGAAACCGGCATCATCGAACTGGGCGCGCTTCTTGGTGATCCCACTCTTGGACGGATGACCGACGATGAGATCACCGTTGCCGATCTCACTGGTGTTGCTGTCCAGGATCTGAAGATCGCCGAGGCGGTCCTTCGGGCACTCTGATTCGATCGTTACCTGATCGATTCAGGGAGTTGCTCTTCCAGAAATCGAGCGACTTCAATTTCGCCATCTTGATGAATCCTGCTTCGAATCGCTCCTGATCGTGCAGTCACCTCTCGACGACGCGATCCGATCACATGTTTCAGTTCATCCTTGAGGAGTCTTCTCCGTCCCGTGGACTGCACAATCAGATCGGGATCGACCGCCTTCAGGAATTGACCTGTGGATGCTCGGACACTGCCATGATGTGGCGCTTCGACGATGGATGCTCGCAATACACCGCGTTTCCGTTCGAGAAGCCAACGCATGGCAGGCTCCTCTATGTCTCCAGTGAAGAGCACCATAGACCGATCCATGCATGAGTCATCAAGGTGCTCGACTCGAAAGACCAGCGATGCGTCGTTCTCATTCCTCCAGTGAACGGATGGCTCTGGGTGGATGAATCTCCAGCGCAATCCTGCAAGATTTTCAATACTCTCCGAAGAGACGATCTCCACTGGGACTGCCCAGGTACTTGCCGCACCCAGAAGCCCTTCCTCCGGGCCACCGGGACGCGCATTCGCCCGTTCGAGGAATGATGAACCGACGAAGATCTTCCCAATCGGGATCCGACAGACCAGATCCGCGATGGCTGCATAGTGATCGAGGTTCGCATGCGTGATGATCACCGCCTCCAGGCTCCCGGCACCAATGCTGTGAAGGGCGGGAATGATGATCTTCTGTGCACACATCCGTCTCGAGGTGGATCCTCCGTCGATCATCACATGGCCCTTTGGGCCGGAGACGATGTGGCAGCTCCCATTCCCAACGTCAAGTGTCATCAGTTGAAAGGTGGTGTCGCCCTGTTTCGTGCACGAAGGAAGAAAGGGGACACCTAGAGAGATGACCGTCGCGATCATCAGTAAACGACGCTCGTTCACCGAACGATGAAGAAACCAGCGCCAGATGATGATTTCGACGAAGAGTACCCAGGCCCAGGACTGCATCGGGATGACATGGCAGGCTCCTGGAAGCGACGAAGCGGATCTGGCGAGCACATCAAGGGCACCTGCACAGATCGATGCGCACCAGCCGGATGCCAGGCCCATCAGGGG
>JAKVBQ010000063.1 GCA_022447205.1 Phycisphaerales bacterium | reverse complement strand
GTTCTCCCGCCCCTTCCGGAGCATGTGTCATGAGCAACAGCGCACTCGTCGTCATCACGGACGACCGATCCACCGAAGACGCGAAGGCACTCTCACAAGCACTCCATGACGGCTGGCCGATCGGTTCACCTCCGGTGATCCGGATCGCTTCGCACGACGAATGCAAGAGCACCCCACCGGCACCAGGAACGGCACGCCTGCTCCTCGCCACCGGTTCGAGCGGTGCCCGGCAGGTCCGCTTCATCACGAACTGCATCGACCAGGCCCGCGAGGACGGGGCACCGGTGCTGGTGGTCGGGGAGATCACCAACCCGAACCGTCCCGACCTCGTCGACGTGCCCGCAGTTGCCGCTGCGACCGAGCCGGCCACGATCGCAGCCGTGCTGGCGGGCATGCTCGATCGACAGTCGGAGATCCGTTCGCTCCGAACGCAGGCTGCGGCCACCGCGCGTGTGGTGGACAACGTGCAGGAGGAGATGACGAAGATCGACGAGGAACTCCAGGCCGCAGGCATCGTCCAGCGGAACTTCCTCCCGGACCAACTCCCCAGGATCGGCAGCATCGACGTCGGTGCGTTGTGGCGACCGACCTCCTACGTCTCGGGTGACTACTACGACGTGCGCCGGGTCGACGACACGACGATCGGTGTCCTCCTGGTCGATGCCGCGGGGCACGGCGTCCCGTCCGCGCTGATGACGATGATCATCGCACGCGCCTTCGACTGGGCACAGGCCGAGCATCCGCATCGCCCGGAGCTCGTGATGAAGACCCTGAACAACGAGCTCTGCTTCCAGCAAGCCGGGATCACTCGGTTCGCCACCGGGGTGTACGCCCTGATCGACTGCACGGACGGCACCATGACCTACTGTTCAGCAGGCCATCCACCCCCCCTGCTTCTCGACCGGAGCGTGCTTCGCCCCCTGCCCAACGAGCAGGCCGGCGGGCTCCTCGGCGTCTTCCCGGAACAGACGTTCGAGCCAATGACGTATCCACTGATCCCGGGCGAGACGCTCCTGCTCCACTCGGACGGTTTCGAGCAGGCGTTCCCGCTGCCCGATGCCGACCCGAACGAAATGACGATGCCGACCAACGCCTACCTCGAGGTGTTCAAGTCCCTCTCCGATCTCAAGGACACCGACGAGATGGTGAAGCGGATCAGTGGCGCGATCGATGCACGTCGGGGGTCACTCCACCCCTGCGACGACCTGACCCTCCTGTGCGTGCACCGGCTGGGTGAGGCAGCGACGCTGCGTCGCGCAGCGTGACCGGGACCAGAGGTCGCCCGAGCAAGCAGGATGAGGCGAGGTTGCCTATCCTGAGCTCGTGTTCACGGGACTCATCCAGCATGTCGGGACCATCCGTGCCCGGATCGGCGGCACCGAGTCGACTCGGTTCGAGATCGATGCGGAAGGCTGGTCACACCAACCGGAACCCGGTGCTTCGATCGCCGTGAACGGCTGCTGCCTGACCGTGGTCTCGGCCGACGGCTGCCTCGCCTTCGACATGGTCCCGATCACCCTGGAACGGACCACCCTCGGTGGACTCGACATCGGGTCCAAGGTGAACCTCGAACATGCCGCAACACCGGAGACCCTGCTCGGCGGGCACATCGTCCAGGGGCACGTGGATGGCATCGGCACCGTCGAGTCCAACGGGAGCGACGGGTCGGACGGCTGGAAGCTCGTGATCAGGCCAAGCGGTCGGGTTACCGGCTATCTGGTCGAAAAAGGCTCGATCGCCATTGAAGGGGTTTCACTGACGATTGCAGGGTGCTCCGGGGGCCTGCTGGAGGTCGCCCTGATCCCGGAAACCCTCTCCAGAACCACGCTGGGCAGCCTTGAAGCCGGGGATCAGGTCAATCTGGAAGCAGATTGCCTGGCGAAGATGGTCGGTGCCCTTCTCGAGCAAAGAGGGCTGATATCACCGGGGGATGACCCGGAATCTTGACGCTTCCTTGCAGGGGTTCGATACTGCGTGACTCGCCGCGACTGCCGCGGGGACATCCCCTCTCGAGTTGAGCAGGAGTCTTGCTTGATGAACCCCACGGACACCGCCCCAGAAACGAACGACATGACCAACAAGACGACCTCTGTGAGGCCCGCAATGCCGACTCGACGCCCCGGAATCCGCTCCATGACCGCCTTGGGGCTCTGCCTGGCCACCCTGATGCACATCGGCTGCCAGAACAACGGACAACGAAACGCCGACCCCCTCAGTGAGCTGGATCGGAAGCTTCTGGTCGGGCCGACGTTGGCGAACCAGCTGGGCATGCGATGCGAATGGCAGCAGGAGGTCCCGGCCGACAGCAGGACCGGGATCAAGGATGTGTACCTGATCGGGGAAGACATCGCGGTCGCTGATTCGGACAACCGACTCACCCTCCTGCGCGGCGACAGCGGCAGCACGATCTGGCACTCGGCACCGCTGCCGCGCTATGAGAAGCTCCTCGAACTCATGCAGACGACCATCAACGGCGAGAACCGGATCGTGGCGGCGACGGACACCGACGCCTTCGTCCTCGATGGCAACACCGGTCACATGATGAGCCGACAGAACCTTCCGAATGCGCCGATCACCGGAGTGACCCGGTTCGGCCCGGAACTCATCTTCGGCGGTGCCGACGGACGAATCGTCTTCCACAACACGAAGGTCGGATTCGAACTTCGCGCCAACGGCATGCAGGGACGCGTCACCGCAACCCCGCTGGTCGCCGGCCCCGACGTGGTCGGCGTGAGCTCGATCGGCGAGGTGATGATGCTCGATGCCAACAGCGCCTCACGGCGGTGGGTCCGACGACTCACCGGCAGCATCGAAGCGGAACCCGCGGCCTCCCGCGACAACGTGTTCATCGCGACCAAGGGGCAGAGCCTCTGGTGCCTGGACCGGAAGGACGGCTCGGTCAAGTGGAAGTACTTCTGCGAGAGCCCTCTGGCCAGGGGCCCCGTGGTGTTCGGGGATCGCGTCTTCCAGCAGATTCCAAGCGAAGGTCTGGTCTGCTTCGAGGCTGACCCCATGGACTCGCCGCGCGGCAAGGTCGTCTGGACCAACCGCGAGCTCGATCAGGAGATCGTGACCGTGCTCGGCAACGACCTCCTGCTGTGGGACTCCGATGCCCGTGAGGCCACCCTCGTCGACAGCAGCCGTGGCGACGTCAAGACGACCGTCAACCTCTCGAAGGTCGGGGATCTCTTCGCCTTCCGAGACGCCGGCAACGAACTGATCCTCGTCACGATCTCCCCGGAGGGCACGGTCCAGCGTCTCGGTTCCCGATGACGCCCCGTCCTCCAGCACCCAGGGTGAAAGCTCACGCATGACCGATCTCGTCCCTGTCCGCCGTGCCCTCATCTCGGTCAGTGACAAGACCGACCTGCTCCCGTTCGCCCGGGCCCTGCATGATGCAGGCATCGAACTGATCTCGACCGGTGGCACCGCCCGAACCCTCTCCGAGGCGGGCATCCCGGTGGTGACCGTCGATACCGTCACCGGTTTCCCGGAGATGATGGACGGCCGCGTGAAGTCGCTGCATCCGAGGATCCACGGCGCGGTCCTCGCCAGGCGGGACGACACCTCGCACATGGCGGCGATGATCGAGCATGACATCGAACCGATCGACCTGGTCTGCGTGAATCTCTACCCGTTCGAGCGGACGATCCAGATCGACGGAGTGAGCGACTCCGAGGTCATCGAGCAGATCGACATCGGCGGCCCGTCGATGCTTCGATCCGCAGCCAAGAACCATGACTTCGTGACGGTCGTGACCAATTCAGGTCAGTACGACCGACTGGTCATGGAACTCCGGACCAACGACAACTGCACGACCCGTGCGCTCCGGGAGGAATTCGCGGCGACCGCCTTCAGCCGGACCGCGGAATACGACGCCGCGATCAGCGGTTGGATGTCGCGCCGTGCCGGGGCACGTTTCCCGGATGTCCTCGACCTGTCCTTTGTCGCGAAGGAGTCGCTGCGTTACGGGGAGAACCCCCACCAGCAGGCCACCCTCTACGCGGACCCGGTCCCGCGAGGCGCGAGCATCCCGTCCTCGTCCCAGCTCCGGGGCAAGCCGCTCTCCTACAACAACATCCTGGACGCGGCCGCCGCACTCGAACTGGTCCAGGACATGCGAGACATCCACTCCGACACTACCGCCGTCGCGGTCATCAAGCACACCAATCCCTGCGGAGCTGCATCGGATGCGGATCCGGCGGTCGCCTTCTCGAAGGCCCATGCCGGCGATCCCCTTGCGGCCTACGGCGGCATCGTCGCGGTCGGCGGCGTGGTCAGCGCATCGACCGCCGCACGCATGACGGACGAATGCGCGTTCCTCGAGGTCGTGGTCGCGGAGGGATTCGATCCGGAAGCGGTCGAACTCCTGGGAGACCGGTGGAAGAACGTCCGCCTCCTCGAGGCCGGTGAACTCAGACGGTCCACCCGACCGGAGATCATCTACCGCAGCATTCCCGGCGGCCTGCTCGCTCAGGAGCAGGACCGACACCTCCCCTCCGCGAGTGATTTCAGGCATGCAGCCGGTCCCGCACCGGACGAACGGATGGCCCGCGACGCGGAACTCCTCGCGGTGGTCGCGAAGCACCTCAAATCGAACGCGATCTGCATCGGACGTGCCGGAGCACTGCTCGGCGCAGGAGCCGGCCAGATGGACCGCGTCGCCTCCTGCCGGATCGCGATCGAGAAGACCAGCGACCGCCTTGGCACCGGCGACGGCGTGCCAGTTGCCGCAAGCGACGCCTTCTTCCCGTTCCCTGACGGCCCGGAACTTCTCATCGATGCCGGCGTCGGGTGCATCATCCACCCCGGTGGTTCGAAACGGGACGATGAGACGTTCGAGCTCTGCGAGAAGCGCGGGGTCACCTGCCTCCTGACCGGGGTCCGGCATTTCCGGCACTGACCAGCAAACCACCGTCCAGTGAGATTCGAGTCAGGAGCTCGAATTTCATTCGGGTTTTGAACTCAAACACTTGATTCCAAGGCTTGAGACGGGGATAGTATCCTTGAGTTGTCTGTGGGAGAGAACTCATCAATCTGGAGTGGGCAGGGAATCGGGGGAAATGAGAGATCGATGTATCGACTCAACAATGCCCCCCTCGGCACTCTCTTGACAGCTGCAGTCATCGGCTTTGCTGCATGTCAACATGCTGTCGCAGAGTCCGACTTCAACACCTCACTGAACATGCTCAGCGGATCCGCCTTCCAGCTGAATGACACGTTCGACATTCTCTACTCGGGAGAGAATGCGTACATAGACTGGGATATGGACAACACGCCCGACAACGTCATCCCGATCGGCGCACCCGACACGCTGGCCTCGTACCTCGACCCCGAGCACTACGTGCTGGACTTCGCTCTGCCCGGAAGCGGCGACGTACTCCGACCGTGGTTCATGGGTTCGGAACTGACGGCCGCAGCCACCGTCGACTGGCGTCTCTCCTATGCGAGCACGCCCGGCGACACCGGCAGCATCTACAGCACGATCATGTCCGGTTCGGCCGACTACGTCGGTGGAGGCCTGGTCCTCAACATCACCGACGGCCTGGAGTGGCCGGTCAGCGGCATGCCCGCCAATGATCTCGGTGTTCCCGAGGGCACGCACGTCGCAGCGGCGATCGCCGACTTCACGAGCTTCACGTTCACCTACCCGGGTGCGGGTGGCCCCGCCCGACTCGAAGCCAACATGATCCCGGCACCGGGCGCACTGGCCCTTCTGGGCCTGGGCGGTCTCGTGGCACGTCGCCGACGTTCCTGAGGCATCCGAAAAGGGCCTGGAACCGGTCCTCTTTCCGACCAATCAAGGCCTCCGTTCGAACATCGAACGGGGGCCTTGTTACCATTGGGGACCACCTCCGGGTGGATTGAGGACCCCAGCATGAGCAGCGACGCCAGACTCGACCATCCCACCCTCGCGGTGATCAAGGACGCCTTTCCCGACGCCGGTTTCCAGGCGACGGAATTCCGCGGCATGGCGACCCTGATCGTCCCCCGCGAGAAGCTCCACGAGGTCGCCCGCTACCTCCGGGACGCCCCCGAGTGCGACTACGACTTCCTCTCGGATGTCGTCGGCATCGACTACCTCGACTACCCGGCCAAGCAGCCGGGCCGCTTCGCGGTCTCCTACGTCCTCGGCAGTGGAAGCAACGGACTCCGGCTCACCCTGAAGACCTACGTCGATCCTTCGGTCGACACCACCGGGGCGGATTTCGACCCCGAGCTCCAGGTCGACTCGGTCACCGACATCTGGCCCGGTGCGGAATGGCCGGAACGCGAGGTCTACGACATGTTCGGGATCCGCTTCCGAAACCATCCGGACCTGCGACGAATTCTTCTCTGGCGCGACTATCCCGGACACCCGCTTCGCAAGGACTATCCGCTGCGAGGTCGTGGTGAACGCGAGCACTACAACGTCATCGGTCGCGAATCCCGCTGAATTGAAATCACTCGGAGTACACGATGCCCAAGGCTGTCGTTCTCGGTTGCGGCAAGGTCGGTTCGGTCATGGCCCGCGATCTCGCCGAATCGGAAGGTTGGAGCGTTCTCTCGGTCGACCCCTCGGCTGATTCACTGGCACAGGTCGAGGGACGTGACGGCATCAAGACGCTGTGTGCGGACTGTTCCGACCAGGCCGTGGTTCGCGACGTCGCGGAGCGACACGACATCGTGATCGGCGCCCTGCCCTCGACCCTCGGCTACCGGGCGATGGAGGCCACCATCGAGGTCGGCACCCCGATGTGCGACATCTCCTTCATGACCGACGACTTCCTCGCCCTCGATGGGCTGGCGAAGGAACGCGGCGTGACGGTGATCGCGGACTGCGGCGTCGCCCCCGGCATGACCAACATGTTCGCGGGCTGGGGCGCGTCGAAGCTCGACCGGGCCGACGACATCGAGATCCTCGTCGGCGGCGTGCCGCGCGAACGGTTCCTGCCCTGGGAGTACAAGGCGGGCTTCTCCCCCTACGACGTGATCGAGGAATACGTCCGGCCCTCGCGGGTGGTCGAGAACGGCGAGATCGTCATCAAGGAGGCGCTCTCCGAACCGGAACTCCTCGACTTCCCCGGCGTCGGCACCCTCGAGTCGTTCAACACCGACGGCCTGCGCAGCCTTGCCGACACCCTCGACGTCCCCAACATGCGCGAGCGCACCATGCGCTATCCGGGGCACATCGACCTCGCCCGCGCGTTCCGCGACACCGGCCTCTTCAGCGAGGAACCGGTCGAGGTGAACGGCGTCGAGGTGGTGCCGCGCGCCCTCCTCGCGAAGCTCCTCTTCCCGAAGTGGACGTTCGAGCCGATGGAGGAGGACATCACCGTGATGCGGGTGGTGGTCGAGGGCGAACTCGACGGCGTGCCCACCCGGTTGAAGTGGGACCTCCTCGACCGGCTCGACCCGGCGACCGGTTTCACCAGCATGTCGCGCACCACCGGCTTCACGTGCACCGTCGTCGCACGGATGATCCTCGACGGCACCCTGGACACGCCCGGCGTCTTCGCGCCGGAGATGATCGCGACCCGCGACGGCATCCTCGACATGATCCTCGCCGGCCTCGCCGAACGCGGCGTCCACTACACCGCGCAGATGGAATCGAAGTGACCTGACCCCCCACCGAAACGGTCCGCAAGGAGGCGAACCGTGTCCCAGGAGACGATCCAGCACCGGGAACTCAAGCGTCTCGCGGTCGAATGGCTGCGCCGGATGGGGTGCAGTGCGGTCGCCACCGAGGTGCGCTGCCCGATCTCCCGCTGGCGCGTCGACGTCGCCGGCTGGTTCGATGGTGGCGAGCACGATCGTCGACGCGCCGACGGCCGACTCTTCAGTCGAGACGACTCCGAACGCGGCGCGGACCGCGCGCGCACCATCATCATCGAGTGCAAGCAGGCCCGCTCCGACTTCCTGCGCGACGACGGGGACCGCGATGAACTCCTGCGCGCGCGTGCCCATCTCGAGAAGCGTCGCGAGGAGATCGAGGAGCAGCGCGTGAAGCCGCGCGAACCGCACCTCCGTCGCCAGGGTTCCGCGCTCTTCCCGGAGATGGAGACCTGGGACTTCGCGGCAAGCCGTCTGGATTCCTACCGCCGCGTGTTGCGCGAACTGCGTCGGATCGACAAGCGCCTCCACGGCGAGACGAAGTTCGGTCTCCTGCCGCAGTACCACCTCGCCGACCACCTCTACCTCTTCACCCCGAGCGGGTTGATCCGACGGCCGGAACTCCCGAAGGGCTGGGGGCTGCTCGAGGCGAGCGGCATGCGCCTGCGTCACCCGATGCCGATCAGCGAGGACGCCCCGCTTCCGATCAGCGAGCGAATTCCTGCGCCGGTCCTGGACGCCCCGATCGAACGACGGATCCGGCTCCTCCGCAACATCGCGGTGGCGGCGTCCCGCCCCCCGGGAGGGCGCCGCAAGGCGGATTCCGATCCACAACCCGCCTGAATGCTGGACCGCATGTGCGTTGACCGCTATTCTTCGGGGCTCGCTGGCCCCTTCGTCTAGTCAGGTCCAGGACACCAGGTTCTCATCCTGGTAACAGGGGTTCGAATCCCCTAGGGGTCATTGGCCACGAGCCACCACGCCGGCGTGCACGAAGTGCACGCCGGTCGTCGTTTCCGGCGGTACCATCATGTGATCCTGCCCCGGTAGCTCAGTTGGATAGAGCAGCGGACTTCTAATCCGCAGGTCGAAGGTTCGAATCCTTCCCGGGGTGTTCACCGGTGCCCGCACGTCGTGACAGCACGATGCGTGCGGCGAACCAGGCGCCGAGAAGATAGAGCGGCATCTCGATCCACATCCATGCGGGCAGGGGCATCGACAGCATGTTCATCAGACCGGCGATCAGGGACATCCCGCCGACGACCATCGCCACCGCCATCGAAGCGTTCCGGCTGATCGCCGCCGCGACCAGGCCGCCGACGAACGCCTGCCCGACATGCGCGACCAGGATGATCAGCAGCGCGAGGAGCGGCAGTCCGGCGATGTAGGTCGCCATCCCCTCCGCATCCTCGAAGGTCACCCCCTCGGGCATCGGATGGAGCGCGGTGTTCAGGATGACCAACGCCATGTTGAAGAGCATCCCAGTGACCAGGCCAATGATGACGGCAAGTATGTTCCTGAGCATGTCGGCCACCCTTCAAGCGAGATCCTATCAAATCATGCATGGTGATCGACATCCCCCCCGTCGTCGTGTCATTCCGTCCCTACAATCCTTGAAGCACTCAAGTCATTGAGACACGACCGGTTTGCGCGTGCGCCAGCCACTTCACAAGGTCGAAAAGGTTCGGAATCGCCCGCCATGTCACGCCCTCGACTCATCTCGCTCCTCTTCGGCGCCCTTCTCGCCGGAACCACCCTGGAAGCCGTTGGTTTCCAAGCGGGTCCTGACAACACCGGGAACGAGATCATCGACCAACAGGACCCGCCCGAAGAACCGGCGGCATCGGAGCCACCACGCACCAGGGAGGACTTCAGGGAACGTCTCCGGGATGCGCATGCGGAATGGTTGGCCGGACTCATGGCCGAACAGGCGAAGATCGACCGGTACCAGACCCGGAACTTCCTCGGCGACCGGGTCCAGCTCGAGTTCGTCACCTACGTCGTCAACGAGATCGAATTCGTCGATCTGATCGATGCCGGGATGGACGAGTACACGCAGCAAGCCGGGGAAGGATACGTGTACTGCATCGTGGACATCACCCTGAACAACGTCTCGGGGATCTCCAAAATCGCGCATCTGACCCAATGCGCTCTTCTCGATGCAGAGGGGTCTCGATACGCCCCGGACGAAGATGCCATCTTCGCCCTCAAGATGGAATACGGCAGGACCCTGAAGAGGCCGGTGACATTCCACTGGCGGGCAGACAGGCTGCAGCCCGAGGTTCCGGTCCAAGCCCAGCTGGTCTTCCAGATTCCCGAAGGCATGGCGGAAGAAGACCTCGGCCTCGAGATCCCCAGGCCGCACGGCAAGGTCCTGGTACGACTCGAAGAGCGACCGGAAGACGACTCACCTCGAGTGGATCGACCGGCGAGCGCCTACTGGTCGCTCCAGGACGGCATTCCGAAGCAACCGAAGCCGGCGAGCATCGAACTGAGACTGAATGACTGGCTCACTCTCACCAAAGCCTGATTGTTATCAGTTTTATCTTAATTGTCATGATTGTTGGTATT
>JAKVBQ010000062.1 GCA_022447205.1 Phycisphaerales bacterium | reverse complement strand
GGTCCGTAATCATGTGCTTCGAACGCTCGTCGCATCAACGAGTGCGGAGAATACTTCGTTCTCAATCGCACCATTCGTCTTTCGGTCTGGCCAGGTGCCGGAAGGCGAAAAGAATCAACACTGATTCTTGCGATCGCAAGGCTGGAGAATTATCGTGATCGCATGAGACTGCTTGCGTTCATGGCCTCATTCTTCATGCTTTCCTCCATTGGGTCGGCGGAAGTGCATGTCGTGGGTGCGTACGACATGACCTTCAAGCCGGAGATCATCCAGGTCTCGGTTGGCGACACCATCCGATGGGAGTACGTCAGCGGGACTCCGCACACGGTGAGTTCGGGCGACTCATGTCGCTGGGATGGTGGCTTCTTCGGGGTGGTCTCGATCGTCGAGCCGGTCTACGAATGGGTCGTTCCAGAGGACGCCCCGGCCGTCATCCCGTATTTCTGCGCGCCACACTGCATCAACGGCATGGTTGGCACGATCCTGGTCGATCGGCCATGCAACGAGGATCGAGATGGCAATGGATCCGTTGACGGAGAGGATCTCCTGCTCGTTCTCGCCGGGTGGGGGGACGACGACCCGTCAGGTGACGTCGACGGCAACGGGATCGTTGACGGAGAGGATCTCCTGCTGGTGCTCGGGGCGTGGGGCCCGTGCAGCTGAACTGTTTTCAATTCAGTCGATGAGCGGTGCCGGTTCGAAGCGGGTCCACTTGCGGTGGTCGCCGACCTCGATCGATACGAAGAGTTCCGGCGAACCCTTCGGCGTCGGCCACTCGATGGTGTAGCTGCCCGCCAGCTGGAACCGGTCGACAGGGCGATCCTCGATCAGGCTTCCTCGAATGAAGATGTTCATCCGGACGTGGCCGTCCTCGGGGACGTTGTACGTGATCGTCGTGGTTTCGCCTCGGGTGATCGCACGAACCGAACACAGATCGTTCCTGAACGATTCCGCCTGTCGCGCCCTGCGAAGGCCTGCATCGTCATTGGCATATCGATAGACACGGTTCCCGACCGCGTACATCGTGGATTCGTCGACCTTGAGGAACTTGTTGATCACATCACCGTAGATGAGGTCGATCTGGATCGGTTCCCAGGTCAGGCCGCCATTCGAGGTCTGGAGGGTGTGGGCGGGGTAGCCACCGATCCAGCCGACATCGTCGTTCAGGAATCCGATCCCGTTGGCGTGGAAGTTGTCGATGAAGGTGACCTCGTTCCAGGTCGTGCCTCCGTCGGTTGTGCGAACCCACTTGTCTCCGTCCGTTCCGCCCGAACAGACCGCATACCCGAAGGAATCATTGGCGAAGCCCATCTTCCAGTAGTGGCCCGACTGGTTCGTGATGCGGGTGTTCCAGGTGAGACCGCCATCGAGGGTCTCGACGAGGGAGGCACGTCCGTTGCGGTTGGTTCCCGTGATGTACCCGTGCAGCGGGTTCTCGAACCAGGTGTCGACGAAGGTCACGAAGTCCTGGGTCAGGTCCCGGGTGGTCCACGTCGCACCGCCATCGGTCGATGTGACGAAGTACGCCTTGCCTGCGTACCGTCCGGCACCGTGGATGGTGTTCTCGTCGACCCAGTCGATTCCGCAGATGCCATCGGGGAGGTCGCCCTCGATCGATTCGGTCGGCACCTTGTTCCAGGATCGACCGCCGTCATCCGTCATGTAGAGGGGCGTGACGTCGGTGGTGTGGCCGACCCAGCTTCCCGGCCCGAGGTTGCCCACCACGCCTCGCAGTTCGTCGATGAAGTCGATCGTCCTGAACGATGTCCCGGGCTTATCCGCCACCTGCTCCCAGGTTTCGCCGGCATCTAACGACTTGAAGATCTGGCCGCTGACATTGCAGATCCAGATGGTGTCGCCGATCACCGCGATGTCATCATGATGCAGGTAGGGAGCGACGGGGGAGTTCACCAGCACCTCCCATGAGCCCTGGATCGGGCATGGTCCCCATTCGCCAAGCAGCTGCGTGAGATCCTCGCCATCGACGAGTCCGTCATCGTTGAGGTCGGCGATCGGATCGCTGCCGCCCCATTCACCAAGGAGGATGGTGAGGTCCTGTCCGTCGATCTGACGATCCTCGGTGATGTCGGCAGGACAGTAGGTCGTCGTCGTCTGGTCGTCGAACTTGATCGTCAGCGTTCCGGGTCCGAAGGAGTCCTCGACCCATCCGCCCACGCGAATCAGATACGTCCGACCTTCGGTGACACTGAAATCGGCAGCGGAGTGGTAGAGCTGACAGTCATCATCCCCCGGAGCATCGCCGCTGCAGGCGAGGTACTCGAGGTCATCGCAACCGAGCAGGTTGGATTCGTAGACGATGAGACTCGTGTCGAAGGAGGATTGGTCGCAGGTCGTGACGGCGACCACCCCGTCTTCCGGTGCGATGTACTCGAACCAGATGTCGCTCTGGAGGATCCCCATGAGCGAACATTCCGAGAAGAGGTCGTACTCGCTCGTGGTGAGGCCTGTCGTGTTGTAGGTGGTGACGTTCGATTCGATCAGGATGGGGAATTCGCAGCAGTCACCAGGCAGTTCAGAGGCCGAACCGTTGAGTGCGATGGACAGCAGGATCGTGATGGTCGTCATGCACGCCAGTGTACCTGTTCGAAGCGTCGATTCGAACGATACGCTCGATATTCACGCGCTGCGCCGCCCGATGTCCGAAAATCGAATGCCTGAGAACGTTCCGTTTTCGTCAATTCACGGATGAGGGTCGAGGAAGGTGTCGGTCTTCTGCCAGAGCTGCTCCAGTCGATCGATCCTGGGGTGGACTTTCGAGCCGAGTGCCTCGGCCATCTCGAGCACGATCAATTCAGCGGCAAGGACCGGAGGAAGCGAGCTGTCGAACGGTCCGACCGCCGGCACGGCAAGTTCGCACCAGGTGTCGGCAAGTGCGGCGAGCGGTGACAGTGGACTGTCCGTGATCGCCACGAGACCGACCTCGAGGTCGCGTAGAGCGCGTGCGGCCAGGATGGAACTCCGACGGTACCGAGCGAAGTCGAAGACAACGGCCGCATCACGCTTGCTGGCACCACTCAGATCCCTGCCGAAGGTGTGTGGCTCGATGAGACGGACACCGTCCCTGATCATCGACAGGCCGCTGAGCAGGACGTAGGCGCCCGCTCTCGAGGTCTCGCCGGTGAGGATCCAGATGCTTTCAGCGGCGATCAGGGGCTTGGTCAGTTCGGCAAGCGTGTCGCGATCCAGGGCCGAGAGGGTTTGCTGGATCGCCTGCTCGATGGTCTGGCCCACTTCAGGATTCAGCCCCTTCGAACTGCGTATGCGCTGGCCTGGCGTGGCAAGTTGGTGTGCCACACTCTGACGAACCCAGCCCTGCAGATCGGCGTACCCTTCAAATCCAAGTTTCGTGGCGAAACGGACGATGGAGGGTCGGCTGGTGTCCACCCGGGCAGCGAGGTCCGATACGGTCCCGAAGGCGAGGAGTGTCGGGTCTTCAAGCACCGTTTCCGCGATTCGACGTTCGGTTGGTGTCAGGCGGACCCCGACGGCTGCGATTCGCTCTTCGATGGACAATTTCGTGCTCCCCGTGAGCATTTCGTTCCAAATTCGTATCCGTAGCGTACAATTCGTTACAGACAGTGCCAACTGACTTTTCGCCTCTTTCGGCATGGAGCACAAGGTGATCAAGAAACCGGACTACACCCCGACCGATCGGGAGCAGGCTTTCCTCGATACCGTCGAGGATACGAAGCATCAACGTGAGATCGTGAACGGCCTGAAGCCCTTCTTCGACGAGAAGGCTCCGGATGACATGCTTTCGTTCTACACGAACGACGAGGTCGTCAGCCTGAAGGTGCTCAAGGGCACTGAACGTGATGTCGAGAAGCGCATGCCGGTGAAGATCACTCGGCATTACTTCGAGCTTGCACAGAAGAGTGAGCCGATCCAGCGCATCGTCAAGCCCAGTGCGGCCGAGACGACCGATCTGACCGGGTCCGAGGATCCGGGCAACCAGATGGACTTCAGTCCGGTCGAAGGCCTGCTGCACAAGTACGAGATGGGCCTGATGTACGTGGTCTCGACCTGCTCTGCGCACTGTCGCTTCTGCTATCGCGAGGAGCTCATCGCCAGGAAAGAGGTCGAGCGACACGACGGCACAGTCGCCAAGAAGGGGCTCGCCAAGATCCCCGAGATCACAGCCTACATCCGCGAGCACAACGAGCTGGTCAAGGCGAACGGCGGACGGCATCCCGACACGGGACGAGAGAAGCTTCGTGAGATCCTGCTCTCAGGCGGCGACCCGATGGTCCTGAACAACTCGAAGCTCGCGGCCTGGTTCGGAGCGCTCGCAGAGGCGGATGTGGAGTCGATCAGGATCGGCACGAAGGAGATGGCCTTCTATCCCGCTCGATTCGACGATGCCTTCTTCGCGATGCTCGACAGCTTCCACGAGGCCTATCCGGAAGTCGCGATGCACTTCATGCTGCACTTCGAGCACCCCGATGAGATCCTCGCCAAGGATGATGACGGCAACTACATCGAGGATGAACAGGGCTTCCTGCAGTGGGTGCCGGAGACCGGCCGTGCCATGCGTGGCCTCGCCTCTCGTGGCTGGCTCAGCATCCAGAACCAGACTCCGATCATCAAGGACATCAACGACGATCCGATCGCGCTTCGAACCCTCCAGCGGGAGTTCAAGCGTGTCGGCGGCGAGAATCACTACTTCTTCTGCGGTCGCGACATCGTCGCCTACAAGGCGTTCAACGTTCCGATCGAGACGGCCTGGCAGGCGCTCAATGAATCCCAGAAGGGGCTGTCCGGCATCGAGAACCATGCTCGGCTCTCGATCACGCACTACAAGGGGAAGACCGAAGTCGCCGCTGTCACCAACGAGCCCATTCCCGGCCTGCCCGGCAGCGAGAACGGCGTGGTGATCTTCAAGCTCCTGCGCAACGCGCTGAGTGCCCCGGATCGTGGCAAGGTGTGCATCGTCGGCCGCAATCCCGATGCGGTCTGGTTCGATGACTACGAGGACCGTGTCCTCTTCGATGAAGCGGGTCTGTTCGAATACAAGCGATTCACGGAGACCGGTGAGGCACCGGCCACCCTCGCGAGTTCCATGCCAAGGACTGACGGCGGCTGCAGATGATCGACAAGCGGATGACCTGTGCGGCGGAGGCCGTCGCGGACATCGCAGATGGTTCCAGCATCATGATCGGTGGTTTCGGCGAGGCGGGAAGTCCGATCGAGCTGATCCACGCCTTGATCGACCAGGGTGCCTCCGACCTCACCGTGATCAGCAACAACACCGGCAGTGGGGAGGTCGGCCTTGCCGCACTCCTGAAGCATCGCCGGGTGACGAAGGTGATCTGTTCCTTCCCGAAGACACTGAACTCCACGGTCTTTCCCGAGCTGTACGAGGAAGGCTTCACCGAACTCGAACTCGTGCCCCAAGGCACCCTTGCCGAGCGCATTCGTGCCGGCGGGGCTGGTGTCCCGGCGTTCTACACCCCGACCGCTGTCGGCACCCCGCTTGCGGAGGGGAAGGAGCACCGTGAGCTCAACGGTCGGGAGTACCTTCTGGAATTCGGTCTGACCGCCGACTTCTCCCTGATCAAGGGCGTCACCGCCGACACCCACGGCAACGTCCTCTACAACAAGACGGCTCGAAACTTCGCGCCCATCATGGCGACGGCCGGCGCGGTCACCATCGTCCAGGCTGCGGAGGTCGTCGAGCCGGGAGCGCTTCCCCCCGAGACGATCGTCACGCCGGGGATCTTCGTCGATCGAGTCGTCGAGGTTCCCGAGCCAGCCCATGAATCCGAACTGATTGCAGCCGGAGTCTCCTACCCATGAGCCAGCAGACCGAAACAATCGGTTGGACTCGCGAGGAGATGGCCAGGCGTCTGGCCCAGGACATTCCCAACGGGTCCTATGTGAATCTCGGTATCGGCATCCCCGAGCTGGTGGCTCGTTTCGTCCCCGAAGGACGCACGTTCATCTACCACACCGAGAACGGTCTTCTTGGCATGGGTCCCTCGCCCGAGGAAGGTGCCGGGGACCCGGAACTCATCAATGCGGGCAAGCGCCATGTCACCGCGAACCCGGGTGCGGCGTACTTCCACCATGCGGACAGTTTCGCCATGATCCGAGGCGGCCACCTCGATCTCAGCGTCCTGGGTGCCATGCAGGTTTCCAGTACGGGGGATCTCGCCAACTGGTCGACCGGGAAGCCCGGAGCGATACCTGCGGTCGGTGGAGCCATGGATCTCGTGGCTGGCGTCAAGCAGGTCTTCGTGATGACCCAGCACTGCACGAAGACCGGTGACCCCAAGCTCGTCGACGCCTGCACCTACCCCCTCACCGGCAGAGGCGTTGTTGATCGAATCTACAGCGATCTGGCCGTCATCGACGTGACCAAGGAAGGCTTCCGGGTGATCGAACTCGGGCCCGGTGTCGATTTCGGCACCGTTCAGGAACGAACCGGAGCACCCTTGCTTCCGGCAGGCGATCAGGGATAGACGGCAACCCATGACCACACGACCCGACACTGCAACCAGTCAGTCCCGCAGCGCCGAACTCTTCGAACGCGCCCGTCGCGTCCTTCCTGGTGGCGTGAGCCGCAACACCGTCCTGAGGCAGCCGCACCCAGCCTACGCGGCCCATGGCGAGGGGTGCCGTCTCACCGATCTCGACGGGGTCACCCGCATCGACTTCTCGAACAACATGGCGTCGCTGATCCATGGTCATGCGTACCCCCCGATCGTCGAAGCCGTGTCGGAGCAGGTGAAGCGCGGTACCGCCTACATGATGGCGACCGAACTCGAGGTGGTCTATGCGGAACACCTCTGCTCGCGGAATCCGGGTTTCGAGAAGCTGAGGTTCGTGAACTCGGGGACCGAGGCGATCATGGTCGCGATCAAGGCGGCTCGTGCGTTCACCGGCCGGCCTCGCATCGCGAAGGTCGAGGGTGCCTACCACGGCGGCTACGACTACGCGGAGGTCAGCCAGACACCCAATCCCGGCAACTGGGGCAGCGTCGACCACCCGAACAACGTCCCGGTCGTCCATGGGACCCCGAACTCCGCGCTTGATGATGTCGTGATCATCCCGTTCAACGACATCGAGCGCGCCCTGTCGATTCTCGACGAGCATGCCGAGGATCTCGCCGGGGTGCTTCTCGACCTGATGCCTCATCGAGTGGGATTGAATCCCGTCGAACCGGAGTTCCTCGAGGCGATCCGAGACTGGACCAGGCGAAACGGTTCGCTCCTGGTCCTCGACGAGGTGATCACGTTCCGTTCGACCCACGGCGGCCTCCAGATGCGGTTCGGTGTCCAGGCGGATCTGACCGCCATGGGCAAGATGATCGGCGGGGGATTCCCCGTCGGTGCCGTCGCCGGTCGCGCCGATGTCATGGATCTCATGGATCCGAGTGGTGACAAGTATCTTTTTCCGCACTCCGGCACGTTCTCGGCCAATCCGATCAGCATGGCAGCCGGTCTGGCCGCCATGAAAGACTTTGACGAACCTGCGGTTGAGCGCCTGAACGCCCTGACCGAGCGTGCGTCACGCGGTATCGCAGAAGCCGCCCGCTCGACCGGTGCTCGGGCATGCGTGACCGGCGGTGGATCGATCCTTCGGGTGCACATGAAGGAGCATGCGCCGCGCAACTTCCGGGAGGCGTTCCTCTCGCCGGACGAGAACGCGAGGTTGAAGGCTTTGCTCGATCACCTCTTCGAGTCGGGCTTCATCATGATCAACACCTGTACCGCGATGATGTCGACGCCCATGACCGAGACGGAGATCGACGCCCTGGTCGCGGCCTGCGGTGCCGGTTTCGAGAAGATCGCGCAGATGCCCTGAGCAGGTTCAGGACCTGTCGAAGATCGTCGCCAGTCCCTGGCCCACACCGACACACAGGGATGCCAGACCGTGCCGGGCTTCCCGGCGTCTCATCTCGTGGACCAGCGTCGTCACGAGTCTCGCACCGCTGCATCCGAGGGGGTGGCCGAGGGCGATCGCGCCGCCATTGACATTGACTCGATCGGTGTCGAGTCCGAGCTCGCGGCAGCAGGCCACTGATTGGGCGGCAAATGCCTCGTTGAGCTCGATGAGATCGATGTCCTCGAGTGTGAGGCCCGCACGCTCGAGCGCCTTGCGGACGGCGGGGACTGGGCCCATGCCCATGTAGGCGGATTCAACGCCTGCCGAGGCGCTGGCACCCACGTAGGCCAGAGGCTCGAGACCGAGGGCTTTCGCCCGATCGGCCTCGACGAGCAGGAGGGCGGCAGCTCCGTCGTTCACACCGGAGGCGTTGCCTGCGGTCACGGTGGCGTCATCGGCCTTCGAGAAGGCCGGCCTGAGTCGGGACAGGGCTTCGAGGGTCGTGTCGGGTCGGGGATGTTCATCGACATCGACCACGATCGGGTCACGTTTCCGTTGCGGGACCTCGACGGGGACGATCTCGTCGTTGAAGAGTCCCTTCTCCTGGGCGGCCGCCCATCGTCGCTGGCTCTCCAGGGCGAAGAGATCCTGGTCCTCACGGCTGATGCCATGGCGCTTGGCGACATTCTCCGCGGTGATGCCGAGGGGGTCCGTGTGGCCCATTTCAGCCATCCGGGGGTGGACGAAGCGCCAGCCGATCGAAGTGTCATGAAGCTCCTGGGCGCGTCCGTAGGCGGTCTCAGCCTTGCCGAGGACGTAGGGGGCTCGGCTCATCGATTCCACGCCCCCGGCGATGAGCACATCACCGTGTCCGGATTCGATCATCCGGGAGGCGATGTTGATCGCCTCGAGACCGGAGGCGCAGAGCCTGTTGACGGTGGTTCCGGGCACGCTTTCCGGGAATCCCGCCAGGAGGGCCGCCATCCTGGCGACGTTCCGGTTGTCTTCACCCGCCTGGTTCGCGGCGCCGAAATAGATGTCGTCGACAAGGACGGGATCGATTCCGGATCGCTCGACGACTGCCCGCATCACGTGTGCAGCGAGGTCGTCAGGGCGTACGCTGGCAAGGGCCCCTCCGTAACGGCCGATGGGGGTGCGGACTGCGGCAATGATGGCTGTTCTTCGCATGCCCCCATGGTACGGGGGATTGGCCGGTTCGTATGCCTTTCACGTCCGTGAACAGGCGAACGACAGATGGCTTCGCCCGGAATGGCGTCAGTCCTGACCTGACCCGGATGTGGGTTCAGTCGGCCTCGGAGACCGCGGCATCCTCACGAGTGGAACCGCTGCGCAGGTGCCTGCTCACTTCACGCATCGCACGAATCCTGCTCCAACCGCCCGGAGTGCAGCTGAATGCTGCGGCATAGGTCGTGAAGACCACGATGGCGATCAGCACGATCGACCAGAAGTCGTCGAACCGGTCGCCAAGGTACGAGATGAACGTGAATCCCACGCCCAGGGTCACCATGATGGCCAGTACGACTCTCCAGGTCGCGGAAAGGACGTCGTTCAACTGGACGAACGTTCCGTGGAGGCAGTAGAGGATCGCCGGCCCTCGAATCAACAGGGCCTGGATGCTGAAGGCGGCAGCGACACCGACCGCACCCCAGTTGAGTCCGATCAGCAACGCGCCGATCATGAAGATCGATGCAAAAACGCGCCATTTGAACTGTCGGTCGGTGCGACCGAGCGGGACGTATACCCAGCTGGTCACGACACGCGTGCATGCGATCAGCGCGGCGGGCGTGAGTGCCTGGAAGATCGGGATCGAATCCGCCCACTGAGCGCCGAGAAAGAGCGGCACGATGTGGTCGGCACCGACCATTGCGACGAGAATGAACGGGCTCAGCACGAAGAAGATGACCTCGACACCTCTGCGGTAGAACGCGCGGAATCGGTCCGGATCGTTCTGGAGCCTGCTGAAGACAGGAACCGCGACGGATGAAAGAGGCGTGTTCACCTGGTTGGTAGGGAGGAGAATCAGACGATTCGCGTTGGCATAGAAACCGGCAGCGGCATTGCCGAGGCCGTAGCCGATCATGATCCGGTCGGCGGTTCGGGCGATCGTCCCGACCAGCGACGTTCCGGCGAGATAGGCACCGATCCTCACCATCGGGCCGATTCCCTCCGCGAGTGCCGGCTTCGAGGGGCGCCAGTGGCAGGTCGCCCAGGCGGCCACGGTCCTGAAGAGGGTGTTGGCGACGGTCATCATCACCAGCGCCCAGTAGCCCCAGCCCAGAAGGGCGGTGACGGTGGCGGTGATGATCCCCAGGAAGCTCGCCACCACACCGATGATCGAATGGGTTCGAAAGCGAAGTTGTCTCTGCAGCAAGGCGAGGTGGGGCGCGCCAAGGCCGGTGATCACGAGGATCGCCGAGAGCGCCGCGATGACCCCGAAGAGCTCCGGGCGCTCGAAGACGATCGAGACCGGCCAGGCGACGAGGCATCCGATCAGGGCCGCTCCGAGCCCGCAGGCGCAGTTGAGCCAGAAGAGCGCGTTCACCTGTGGCTCGGTGATCCCTTCGCGTTGGACGATCGACTGGGGGAGTCCGTGGTCGGCGAACATCGTGACGAAGGCCACGAAGGATGAGGCGATCGCCACCACACCGAAGTCCTCTGGACTGAGCAGGCGGCCAAGGACCGCGACAGAGACGATGCCGAGTGCGATCGAGATCGCCTGGGCGATCAGGACCGCTGCGCCGCTGCGAACGGAGCGGCGAGGGAGATCGTCATGCAGGTGGTCGGTCGTGATCGACATCAGCCGGAGATGATACGTCCTGCAAGGGTGGGGGTGGTGCTCACGAGATGGCGTCCCATCGGTCCTGCGGCTCGCTCGAGTTTGATCCGCAATGCCGGAGGCCGTTTGGTCATGATGTCAGTACCCGAGGAGCTTTCGGGCCCGGCTTGTCGCGTGCGAGAGTCG
>JAKVBQ010000061.1 GCA_022447205.1 Phycisphaerales bacterium | reverse complement strand
GTGGGGCACGGATGAAGTCCTTGTTCATATCTGTGCATGCCGAGTCGCGAGAACAGATGGCCAACAGCGGTCAGCAAGTACTGGCAATGAGATGCCAATAGTATCTGATGACAAAGGAATGTCAACAGTCCCTGCATCAGGGGCTTGAATCGAGGCCACGGCAGGCTCCGTACAGGGGAGAGGTCTTGCTGGCCCCGTGTCAGTCGAGCGCAGGATCTGATGGATCGGCGGGGGGGATGAGGATCATCTTGACTGCAGCATCGAGCTGGGCATCCCTGCCTCCATTGATGAAGAACTCGGGCTCGGGATCGACCTCGACGTCGACTTCGATCCCCCGACCGTCGTACAACCGGCCATCGGGCCTGAATGATGCCATCGAGGCGCATCGCACTTCAGCGCCACTGCGACGGAGGCGGAATCCCTGGGAACGGGCACTGCCTCCACCACTTGCCTTCCCCAGCACCGTGATGCCCGGGCGACCGCTCAGGCCGCCCAGGAAGATGTCGGTGGCGCTGAAGCAGTTCGGGTCGGACAGGATCACGACCGGCTTGTCGTAGTGGTATTCGGCATCGTCATCGGTGTTGTCGAGCACCAGGTAATGCCACTCGCTGAATCCGGATCCGGGTTGCCACTCCGGTTGGAAGTCCCGAGCGAACTCGTCGATCACGACACGCTGTTCGTCCGTCCATCTTCGATCGTTCCTGCGATACATGAAACGGGCGTCGAGGTGGTCACGGTCGAATTCATCACACAGTCGATACTGGGCGACGTTGCCGACCCAGGGGCTGTCATCGGGAGCCTTCAGGTAGCCCGCGAGTGCGATGAGGAGGGTTCGAGCGCCTCCACCGTTGCCACGGACATCGATCACCAATCCGTCGGTGTCGCGCAACTGGTCCATCGATCTTCGAAACTCGGGGACGAGCCTGGAGTCCATGGCTTCGATTCGGATGTAGCCGATGTTTCCGGGCAGGATCCCGGAGATCGATGAACGGCCCTGCATGCCATCCGGTGGGACGCGAGGCCAGGATCCATAGACAGGGCGTGACCGGGTCATGGCCACGCTTTCTTCGACGGTGTCGTCGCCGGATGGCGTGGACGCCAGGCTGCACAGGACGCTTTCTGATCTGGGAAGGCCACGAAGTTCCCTGATCTCTTCCAGTTCACGGAGCAGACGGATTGAACGGGCACGGATCAGTTGCGGACTGCCATCGACCACCTGAGGTCGGACGGTTTCAAGCCAGTCCTCGATCGCGATTCCGTCGATTGCCACGATGTAAGGGCGGTCCGGGTCGAGGAATCCTGAGCGGTCCGGGCGCACGGCTATGAAGCCGTCTCCGGCGTACTCGACGAGGAAGGGTGGGTAGAAGGAAGGCCGAGCACCTGATCCTGCTGCCACGCGTGCATGGCCATCGCCGAACTTCGCCAGGACTGCATTCAAGGCTTGCGCGAACTCATTGACATCGACTCTCTTCTCCAGTGCTGACCTGACGGCATCAAGCTCTGAATCCAGGTCGATGTTGCGCCATGTGCGATAGGCGAAACGTTCATCGAGACGACGCTCGAATTCGGTGATGTCGGAAAGCGCCTGCTCTTTCGTGATGAATCTCGGCAATTGACTTCTCGAATCGTCGTTCGCCCCTGTTCCGAGAGCGGCATTCCGATTCGCTTGCAGTATCGCCCTGCGATTGCTCTTCGACATCTCGACATCCTCGAGCGTGATGCTTGCTCGATCGGAAAGTCGGATCAGATCAAGATCGACACCAACAGGAAGTCGACGGTCCATCAACTGCAAGGCTTCGGGCAGATCTTCGCCGAAACGCTTCTTCATCAACCCGGGCCATCTGGTGGCACAGAAGTCCAGGATGTCCGTGACCGGAACGCCTTCGATTGCGACCGGTTCGTACCAGGTCGACTCGACCAGCACTTGCGGCGTGTCATCAACCCAGCGAATCATCTCGAACGGGCTTGTCTTGTCCGGTGCATGCTGGGCACAGGAAGTCGTGGCCATTCCAAGAAGCATGATTGTCAGCAGCAGACCGTTTGCTCGTGGTTTCATCATGGCGTCCTCGGGCGATCGGGAAAAGGTTTCGGCGTGCCGGGCGTCAATCTTCTGGTGTCTCGAGCGGGCTGTCCGGCGTGGCATCACCGGGTTCCTTCCGTGCCGACATGGCACGCGCGTACCCGACACCTACACCAAGCATGAGGAGACCGAGGACGAGGAAGCTCATGGCTCGCCAGGCCGCGGACACCGAAGCCAGGTCGTACAGGACGGCCTTGCCTGCCGCCAGTGCCAGCAGTGACAAGCCGCCATAGCGAAGAAGATTGATGTCGCGAACGAAGCCCAGGACCAGCAGGCCGATCGCAAAGAGACCCCACCAGATCGACACCGCCGAGCGGATGGCTGATTGTGCGGTGAAGATGTCTCCGGAGAGTTTCGCCACTTCGAAGCTGGACGCCACGAACACCAGAAATGTTCCGATGGTCATGGCGACAGCGCAGAGTTCCCGGCTTCGGGCATCATCAGCGTTCAGGCGACGCTCGACGTATGCAGCTGAACCGATGGCGGCGACAACCAGCAGCGACCACCACAGGCCATGCGTGAAAAGAACCACTGAAGGTTGTTCGTTCCATGGTCCGTCCGCCACTGAAAGTGCCCATGGAATGATCGTGGCGAGTGTGCCGATGAGGGCTGTTCGCGAGAGGGCCAGTCGCGGAAGCAGGGGGTGGACAGCCATCACGATCCCCGCAAGCACAAGCCAGATCACGATGATTGATGTTGCCGCCGAGTCCTCATGCGTGAAGCTTGCGAAGAGAAGAGCCACGCTGAATGCAGCAAGACCGACCGCCGTCCCCCGCCAGGGTGCTCGGTCGATCCGGGAGAGGGTCCATGCAGATCCGAACGCGACGCCGGATAGGGACAGCATCGGCCACCACCAGGCAGTCAGGCTGACCTTCACGAACTGCAGATCGACTGGTGCCCACCACCACTGACCAGCAATGACAAGGAGGAATGTCCATGCGGTGAGGAGTACGCCGTATGCCTGCAGGCCTCTCGATCCGAGGTAGGTGCCGACGGTCATGATCAATGCGATCATGACGATGAACACCCAGGTCGACTGGAACATCGTCGACTCCGAGTTGAGGAATCCGAGGAGGCTCATGGTGATGCCCAGCCCCATCAGCACGTGAGCCGCCTTCCTCCACGCGGAAGCATGAGATGAAGAGCGGCGGATCAGCATGCCCGTGATGAGCCAGCCAAGTGCGGCCACGGCCATCAGGATCGTGCCGCGAGTGATCACGAAGCCGGCCATGGCGTCGCTGTCGACGACCTTGATCATCCACCACTTGAGGAGCATGAGGTTGGTGCCGCCGACAGCCTGCGTGATGATGCCGTAGACGACAAGCGCTCTGGAACGGATCACCTCCCCGGCAAGCACGGCCCCGACACCCAGGACGGTCCATGCAATGACTGCCGTCCAGTCCTCGAACGCGATCGCGACCGCCACCAGGACCAGGGCACCAGCCTGGGTCACGAAGACCGTGGCGAGCCGATGCAGATCGGTCACGGGTCGCGTGCACAGGATCGGTCGCAGGCCGACATTGAAGGCCGAGAGCCCGATCAGCACCGTGGCGAGGCAGATCGGAATCAGCCAGAGCCCGGTCTCGATGTCCTTCTCATTGAAGATCACGAGGGCGATGGCGATGGCCCATGCAGTCGTGGTGATGGACGAGGCGAGCGGCCTGATCTTCCACCAGGACTCGAGTATCGTCGGTTCGGATTCGCTCGAAGTGGGTACCAGTCCACCTCGGGTGGCCGAATAGACCAGTTCAAGCTGGATGACCGACCAGACGCAACCTATGAACATCATGTGTCCTGCAGGTGAAGCCAGGTCGTTGGTCAGGAGCCAGCCGGTGCCGAATCCGATCGTTCCCCACCAGGAGATCGACCGAAGGAGGGCGTATGTGCCGCCATATCGCGCGCACAGGATCATCCCCACGCAGAGGAGCGCGAAGAGATAGACGGGCAGCGTGAAAGCGGAGGCCTCGACATCGACGAACATGAGTGGCGAGAGATAGCCGCCGACAAGAGAGAATGCCGCGACACTGGCGAGTCCCCCTCGCGCACCGATGACGATGCCCAGTGCGGTCGTCGCGATCAGGAATCCGAATCCCACCCCGGCTGGGACGACGCTGAAGACGCCCCAGGCCGCGTAACTCGTTGCGTACAGGACACCGAGGCCGGCAGTGGTCAGTCCGATCGACGCCCAGGCGGAGATTCGTCGACGAGCGAACTCGCCACCTGTGAGCAGTACTGCTCCGAAGGCCGCGGCGAGCACGCACTTCAGCTGGTCAGGCAGCAGGTTGAAGATCTCTGCATCCCAGGCCAGCTTGAGCAGGATGCCGGTGGCAATGATCACCAGCAACGCGCCGAGAATCGCGTAGAGACGACCGCCGACGAGATTCTCGATCGTCAGGTTGCTCAACGCACCCTGAAGCCTGCCCACGGTGCCCGGTGCGACCGGAAGCTGAGGCTCCAGTCTCTGGAGTTGCTCCTTGTCGATGCCGGGCGATTTCGGAGCTTCCGGCTTGGTCGCGGGGGTTTCGGCCGGAATCGGGTCAGGACGACTTACCTCGGACTCCTCAGCGGGCTGGGGTGCGATCGTGGGGGGGACGATGGGTGGCGGTTGTGGTGTGTCCTCGACCGGTGGGGACAGCGCATCAAGGCGCTTTTCAATTGATTCGATCCGGCGAAGAAGATCGCCAAGCCTCAGGTTGTCCTGTTCGTCCGTCATGTCGCTCCATCCATTGAACTCCTGATTCTATCAGGGTCAGGAATTCCTTCGCAATGCGGCACTCGGCACAAGCGCTCCGGCAGGGGAGGGGCGGCTTGTTCACTGTTGTTCAAAGCGGCGGGTGCCTCAACGCTTCTCGATGACGGCAATGCAGTCCACCTCGACTCGGGCGCCCAGTGCCAGCCCGTTGGCTCCGAGGGCGCTGCGAGCGGGGAACCGTCCGTTGAAGTAGGTCTTGTAGATCTCGTTGAACGTGCCCCATTCGGAGATGTCTGCAAGCATCACGGTGCACTTGACCACGTCATCCATCGATGCCCCGTGTGCCTCGAGCGTCATTCTGATGTTGTCCATCGTCTGGCGGGATTCCTCTTCGATCCCCCCAGGGGCGAGTTCGAGCGTTCCGGGGAGCACGCCGACCATCCCGGAGAGGTAGAGCGTGTCATTCACCCGGACCGCTTCCGAGAACGGCAGCCCGCTCGGCAGGATCGTCCCGGGATCGAGGAACTCGACAGCGGGCCCTCTGTTGTCTGTCGCACATCCGGTCAGGATGGCGAAACCGGCAAGGGCTGCGAGCGATCTCGAGGTCAATTTGTTCATCGTGTTGCCCGCCTGTTGCATGTGGAAGTCGTATGTCGACTGGATCATCGACGATCATGATGATTGTAGATTGCCTAGAAGCATCAGACATGACGTGTGCAGGTGAATCCATGCCCGCCCTTGTCCGATCCAGCCAGATAGTATGGGGGCTTCCACGCACAGGGAGAACATCGCATGGGCGCCGAAGTCGAGTCGAAGAAGCGTGTTGGGGTCATCGGCCTCGGAGCCATGGGTTCCGGCATTGCTCGCACCTGTCTTGAAGCCGGGTACCGGGTATCGATCTGGAATCGCAGTTCAGACAAGGCCACTCCACTGGTTGCACTGGGGGCGATCGCCTGTGACAAGCCGGACGAGGTGCTCGAAGCGAACAGGCATGTCGTGGTGTGTGTTGCCGACTATGCCGCCTGGATGCAGATCGTGGGAAACCACGGACTTGAGGAGCGTCTTGCCGACACGTCCATCATCCAGCTGACGGGCGGCTCCATCGATGATGTCACCGAACACGAGACATTCATCGCGGAGTCCGGAGGGCGAATGGCAGATGGTGCCTTGATGTGCTTCCCATCGCAGCTCGGCACGTCGGAGGCATCGATTCTCGTCGCGGGTGCCCCCGACGTCCTTGAGGATTGCGACCCGCTTCTTCGCGTGCTGGATCCCGACTGGACCAATCTCGGAGAGGACATCACGAAACCAGCTGTCCTCAGCCGAGCACTGACCGCTGGAATCCTGAGCTCATTCGTCGGATACGTGAACGGACTCGCCATCTGTCGCGAGGCTGGCATACCGATCGACGTCTACATCAACCAGTCCGTGAAGGCCGACGCGATCGTTCCGGGCGAAAAGCGCCGTCTCGCGGAAGCGGTCCGAGATGGACGAACGGAACACACCGAGGCATCGATAGACACCTGGGTGGGGGCGCACCAGACGATTCATGCCGTGGCAGAGGCTCTCGGAACGAATCTCGTCCTTCAGGATGCGGTGAAATCTGCATTGCAGGAAGCACGACAGATGGGGTACGGCGAGCACGATCTTGCCGCCCTTGTCGAGGTGTTCGCCGCCAACCAGCCGCGCAGTTGAGCCTGTTGCATCGTCTGCTGCCATCGAAGAGTGGTTGTATGATTGGACGGCTTTCGCACCGTGGCAAATCATCAGGACACTCCGAATCGGAAGAAGAGAGGGCGACTTCATGAACAAACCCGTTGACTCGGATCGAGGTGTCTCAGTGATCGGACTGGGTGCCATGGGGACCGGCATCGCTCGCACATTCATCCATGCCGGATGCCAGGTCTCCGTCTGGAATCGATCACGTGGCAAGGTCGACGCGCTTGTGGCGGAAGGCGCCGCAGGCTGTGCCAGCCCGGAGGATGCCGTCAGGGCGAACGACCGTGTCGTCGTCTGTCTCACCGACTATGAGGCGTGGAAGACGATCATCGACACCAACGGGCTTGACACATGCTTTGAAGACAGGTGTCTCATTCAGCTGACCACCGGCACGCTTGACAGGGTTCGTGAGCACGAACAGTACATTCTTGGGCACGGTGGCCGACTCGCAGATGGTGCCGTCATGTGTTACCCACGGGATCTCGGAACGGAAACGAGTTCGCTGTTGATGGCAGGCGCGCCAGACGTGCTCGAGGAGTGCGACTCCCTGCTCTCCATGCTGGCGCCGTCCTGGACCAACCTTGGCGAGGATGTAAGAAAGCCGACCATTCTGAGCCGAGCGCTCATGGTCGATGTGGGTCTGTCCCTGATCGGTGTGGTCAACGGTGTGGCGCTTGCCCGTGCCGGTGGCATCTCGCTTGATGTCTTTCTCGAGCACACGCGTAACGTCGGATCGATCATTCCCGAGGAGAAGATCAGGCTCATCGAAGCCATCCGTGACGGGAACACGAGCGAGACCCAGGCCTCGATCAACGCCTGGGGTGAAGGGCAGAAGGCCGTTCGGTCAGTGGCGAAGGCATTGGGGACCAATCGAATCCTTCAAGACGCCGTGAGCAGCATCTTCGAGGAGGCCGAACGGATCGGCCTCGGACAGGATGACCTGGCCGCTCTTGAAAAGGTCTTCGAGTCCGAACAAGATTGAGAACCTTCGGCACGAACACGATCTTCTTCTGGCCATGTTGAAGATGACATGGGACATCATGAGCATCATTGGCAACAGCCATCGTCGTCACGCTCATTCGAAAGGGCTGTCTTGACCACTGGACATGAGATGAACGAACCTGGAAACAGGGTGCCGGTCCTGATTCTGAACGGGTTTCTGGGCTCGGGAAAGACCACCTTGCTCAGAAGCCTGATGATTCAGGCCAATGATGCCGATCTCGACATTGGCGTCGTCGTCAACGACATGAGCGACCTGGATGTGGATGGCGAAATCGTCGCTCATACCGAGATTTTCGAAGAGGGGGACCCCCGTTTTCATTCGATCCACTCATGTGTATTGAGCAGCAGGAGGGGAATCCGGGAACTCCAACAGGCTCTGGACTCGATCCTGTCCGGCGGGGCCCCGGAACTGGTCATCATCGAAACCAGTGGCAGCTGCCACCCGATGCCTCTCGTCGAGTTCTTCGCCTCGCAGACGCAATTCAGGCTGACCGGACTCCTGACATTGGTTGACGCCGCAATGGTGGAACAGGACTACGACGGTGGCCAGCAGATCTTGCCTGCCATGCAGCGAAACCTTCAGGCCAACCAGAGGGACACCACGAATCTCCTTGTCGAGCAGATCCTCTTCTGCAGTCATCTTCTTCTGACCAAGGCTGACCGTATCGCTGCTGAACGTGTCCAGTCGATCGCCAGATGCATTCATGACCTCAATCCATATGCTCCAGTCATGTCCCTGCCATGGGGCAACCTCCCCCTTGACGATCTCCGCGCAATGACGGAATACGACTTTCACCGAGTCCAGCCACTGATCAAGGAGCTTGCCCCTTGCCTCGAATCAGAGTCCGCCGATGAGCGTCCCTATGATCTGGCGACCCGTGTGATCAAGGACGATCGGCCATTTCATCCGCAACGTCTCTGGGACACCTGTACCCGGCATCTCGGCCAGAAGATCTATCGAAGCAAGGGCTTCTTCTATCTCCCGAGCAGGGATGATGTCTCGCTCCTCTGGAACCAGGCTGCAGCCGGAATCAACCTCGAACTGGTCGGTCATTGGCGCGCAGGAATCCTCGATGATGCGAGATTCAACCTGGATGACATGGAGCGAGAGGGTCTCAGGGAGCGACTGGCAAGAGAGACCGGAAGGTTTGGCGACAGGCACTGCCATCTGACGGTGATCGGAGACAAGAATCAGGTCGACCAGTTCACGGAGTCGCTGATGCATTGTTTCCTGACGGAAGATGAGATCCTTCGCTGGCAATCGGGCGAAACGTTCCCTGATCCCTGGCCGCAGGAATACGTCAACAGATCACACTGAGCGCACAGCCACAGCCTCCACGTCAAGGGGGGCACTTGTGGTTCAGTTGCTTGGTCTCTGCAAACGGTTAAGGGCAGACACCCCATGCGCCGAGGAGCAATGCAAGGTCCTGCCCTCCGACTTCGCCGTCACCGTCGATGTCGCCGGGGCAGCTGGTGGGGCAGTCGTCGCAGTCTCCTTGAGGAATGAACACGCCACCGAGCTGTACGCAGATACCGGCGATGTTCTCGGTGACCAGCGCGCATCCTGAAGGCGTGCAACAGACTCCGGTGCCAGTCACCGTGTTTGTCCAGACGGTGTTGGGGGCGTTGGGGGTTTGGGCGTTCTTTCGGTCGTTCGCTTCATAGGCATCGAGATCGCCATCGCCATCGAGGTCACCAAGTGCGACAGATCTGCTCTTAGTGAATCCAAGTGCCTGACCGGAGTTGCTGAAGGTACCGGTGCCGTCGTTGGTCCAGGCAGTGTTGGGTTGGCCGTCGTTGGCAGCCATGGCATCGAGGTCGCCGTCACCGTCAAAGTCGCCGAGCGCGATTCCAAAGGTGCTGCTGTTTCCGAGTGCTTGTCCGGAGTCGGTGAAGATACCGGTGCCATCGTTGGTCCACATGGTGTTGGGTTCGGGGGCGAAGCCACCATTGGCGACCATGGCATCGATGTCACCGTCTCCGTCGAGGTCGCCGAGTGCCAACCTCCAGCTTATGCCGTTTCCGAGTTGTTGTCCGGAGTCGACGAAGTTGCCAAAGCCGTTGTTGAACCAGATGGTGTTGGGATTGGCACCGGATCCTGAAAAGCCTCCATTGGCGACCATGGCATCAAGGTCACCGTCACCGTCGAGGTCGGCGAGGCCTATTGACGTGCTTTGGCCGTTTCCGAATGCCTGTCCGGAGTCGATGAAGTTTCCGTCGCCGTCATTCATCCAGGCGGTGTTGGGCTCGGAGACGATGCCGCCGTTGGCGAAGACGGCATCGAGGTCGCCGTCGCCATCGATGTCGCCAAGGGCGACTGAGACGCTGCCGCTGTTTCCAAGTTGTCCGGTGTTGTTGAAGTTCCCATTGCCGTCATTGATCCAGACGGTGTTGGGCTCGTTGACATTCGCGACCATGACATCAAGGTCGCCGTCACCGTCGAGATCCCCGAGGGCGGCTGAATAGCTGTTGTCGCTGTTTCCCAGTGTCTGACCGGAATCAGTGAAGCTTCCTGTGCCGTCGTTGATCCAGATAGCGTTGGGATTGTTATCCCAGTTTGCGACGATGGCATCAAGGTCGCCGTCGCCATCGATGTCACCGAGGGCGACTGACCAGCTTCTTGATTCGACTCCTCCGAGTAGTTGCCCGGAGTCGGTGAATTCATAGGTTACCTGTTGGGCGCTGGCGATTCCGGAGCAGGTACCTACCGTCAGGAGGACAGGCAGCATGATGACGACAGAGGGGCTGAGGCTCGGCATAGGTGATTCTTTCTCCATGTCGGAATTTTGAAGTAGATCTTTAGTTATAGAAGAAATGCGGCTTGTATCAAAGGCTTGTTCTGTGTTCAGAGTGGAGTCAATCTGTATGTTCTGTTGTTCAAACGAATGTTCAACGGCATTTGTTCCCTTCAGGTTGAAACGCTTGATTCGGTTGCCAGGAAAAGCGCCCCGCCGAGGTGGGCTGGACATTTGGCTGTTTGTTTCCGGTCGGCGTGCCTTCGGCGGTCGCCTGAAATGTCGGTCGAGTTCGGCGGTGGTTGTTCGAAAAGCGCTGGTGCCTGGTGGTTGCATACGCCATTCGGACCCGACACAAGATTTCGAAAGAACCGTTAAGTTGACGAGCCGGTATGGGTCGTGGTAAGTGCGCCATCGTCTGTCACTACGTCCTCGTCATGTCTTTGCATGGAGGTATCAAGATCACATGTTTGACAAAGAGAGAATCATCTACCAACTCGAACGGACCCGGGTGCTGACTCTTCAGCTGATCGAACGAATCCCACACGACAAGTGGTTCGTGATGCCGATGGGCGTCACCCACGTGGCTTGGAACGTCGGTCACATCGCCACCGCGGAATACTTCCTCGGGCTCGTCTTCACTCGTGGGCAGAGGGAATCGGACAGCTCCTTCATTCCGATGAATTACGGTGAACTCTTCGGCTACAACTCCGTGGTGCAACCCGACCCCGAGTCGTACCCCAGTCCTTCCGAGATGACCGACACGCTCGACGCGGTGCACAGACAGCTCCTGGCCGAGGCCCGTGAGATGACACCGTCTTCCTTGGACGAGCCATGCCTCTTTCTCGAAGGCGAATTCGATCATCATCCGATCTTCGAGCGCAAGGGCGGAGCCCTTGAGTGGATCGCCTACCACGAACACATGCACATGGGGATCATCGGCATGCTCAGGCGGGAGTTGGGGGCGGATCCCATCCAGTACTTCCAGGAATCAAGGGAAGGCAAGCGGTTCAGGTGAGCGGGGGATCCGATAGAGGAAACAACGACGACCTCCCACGGACTGAGCCGAGGGCGGTTGGTGGTGGACTTGAAAGCGGGTGAAGGGGATCGAACCCTCGACATTCAGCTTGGGAAGCGGAAGGTCCCGTTCCGAAATCGCGCTCTTCGCGTCTCTGTCGGGGGTCATCCTATGCGTTTGTTGCATCTGTTGCGCGTAGATGCGTAGTGGGTGCGTAGTGGGGGTGTATAAGAAAAGCACCCCGCGCTAGGCGGGGTGTTGGGTGTTTCAGTTTCTATATATACAGATGCAACAAAGGCGTTGGCTTACGGGCAGACGCCCCATGCGCCGAGAAGCAAGGCCAAGTCAGCGCCGTCGACAGTGCCGTCGCCGTCAAGGTCCGAGGGGCAACCGCTCGGCGGAGGGTGCTTGGAGATGTGATTGTCGCCCAGATGCATCACCAGCAGGCCGTCGATCTGCTGGTCGGTCTCATCGTCTCCGTTGCCGTGGATCGTGCAACTTTC
>JAKVBQ010000060.1 GCA_022447205.1 Phycisphaerales bacterium | reverse complement strand
GCATTGACGTGAGGGTCAACGGGTGGTTCTCTCCGAGCACCTCGATGCGAAGGTCGAGACTCCGCCGGGTCAGTTGACCACCGGTCTCCCGATCACCGGCCTGGAGCGTGACCAATGCGAGATTGGCCATCGAGAGCATCGTGTCGGGATGCTTCTCTCCAAGAGTCCGGAGACGGATCTCGTAGAGATCACCGAAGGATCGGAGTGCCTCATCGAGCCGGCCCTGCTTGTACAAGAACGACGCAAGGTTGTTCGTCGCGATGAGCGTCTGATCATCGTCCGGACCCAGGACCTCGATGGAGGATGTGACTGCTTCCCCATAGAGATCGGCTGCTTCCTCGAAACGTCCCAGTTGATCGAGAAGGAAGGCATGGTTCGCGATCGCAACGATGGTGTCGGCGTGGAGATCACCTAGATCGCGCCTGCTGGCCTCGAGCACTTTCGCGGCCTCCCCGCTGGCGGCTTCGACCTCACCCTCGGAGTAGAGCAGGACCACCATGCGATTGGCCGCGGTGACCGCAAGCGGATCCGAAGGACCGAGCGTGTCGGAGTAGAGTGTCAAGGCCCGTTGGATATGGCCGCGAGCCTCCTCGAAATCACCAAGCGACCAGTAGGTGTTTCCGATGATCAGGCGGATCTCCGCCTCCACCTGCGGCATCTCGGCGAACTGCTCCTCGAGACCTTCGGAAGCCCGTGAGAGGATCTTCCGCATGAGCTTGTCGTCCAGCCCCTGCGCGAAGGCGGGATCGACTCCGGCAAGCATCTGCGTGAGGAAGTCCCTGGTCGTTGTCGCCCGCGTGACCTGGGTCTCGACCTCCTCCGCACGTTGCTCGGCAAGACGGGCGTTCTCTGCGGAACGAAGTGCGAAGATCGTGGTCCCGATCATCCCAAGCACGAGGGCGAACGCCACCAATGATCCTGCGATGACCGGTCCGCGATTCCGTTTCAGGATCTTCCCGAGTCGATAGGTCGCCGATTCCGGTGCGGCGACCAGGGGCTCGCCCGCGAGGTAGCGACGGACATCGTCACCAAGCGCTTCCGCCGAGCTGTAGCGCTCCTGACGTTCCTTCCGCAACGCCTTGAGGGGGATCCACTCGAGTTCCTTCTTCAGGGTCGCCTGCAACTCACCAAGCCTGGTCTTGCGAGCGTCGGCGATGCGCTGGCTTTCCTCGGACGCCATCGTCGTCAGGCGCGTGCTCGGTCGCGGTGGATCCTGCTCGCGAATGATGCGCTGGATCTCCGCGAATCCGGCCTCCCGCAGCTCCTTCGGATCGAAGGGCAGGTGGCCGGACAAAAGCTCGTAGAGGATCACGCCAAGGGAGTAGACGTCACTCCTGGTGTCGACGTCGACCGCGCTCATCTCAGCCTGCTCCGGGCTCATGTAACTCGGAGTTCCGATCATCTGACCCTGTTCGGTGAAGAGGGTCCGTTCGGTCAACGCCTGCGCGGTCGCCTTGGCGATGCCGAAGTCGATCACCTTGGGCTGGGGGTGGTCCCGGGCATCGATCGTCACCAGGATGTTGCCCGGCTTGAGATCCCGATGGATCACACCCTTCTGGTGGGCGTGCTGGATCGCATCGCAGACGGTTGCGAAGAGCTTGAGCCGACCACGGGTATCAAGGCGATGCCGGTCACAGTAGGTCGAGAGATTCTCGCCCTTGACGAACTCCATCACGAAGTACGGCCGCCCCTCGGCGGTCGCACCAGCCTCGAAGACCTTCGCGATCCCGGGATGGTTCATCATCGCCAGGGCCTGGCGTTCCGCCTCGAAGCGAGCGATCACCTCTCGGGTATCCATCCCCGGCTTGATGACCTTGAGGGCGACGGTGCGCTTGACCGGTTCGGTCTGCTCCGCGAGGTAGACCACCCCGAAGCCACCCTCCCCCAGGGTGCGCAGGATCTTGAAGGGACCGATCAGGTCCCCCGGCGCGGAACCGAGCCCCGGCGGATTCCTGAAGGAATCATCCGAATGCGAGCCATGCCCCGGCGGATCGATGGTCGGTCCGGGATCGTCGGGTCTCTGCTCGTGAGCACCATCGGTCATGGATCCAGAATACCCCCGAATGACCGGATGAGGAATCCGCAGGCCCGCACTGCAGCCCGAAGAGCACGTCAATTGCCCTCCACCGCACGATAGACTGTTGGAGAATCAGGTTCGATCAGGAGCACTTCATGCAGGACGACCCGTCAATCTGTCGCTGGGGGATACTCGGAACCGCGGGAATCGCACCCAAGTACGTGAACGCGATGAAGCGTGCCGACAACGCCGCCCCCCATTCGATCGGAAGCCGGACGATCGAGGCTGCCGAAGCCTTCAGGGAGGAACACGGCCTCGTGCAGGCCTGCGGCAGTTACCAGGAGGTCCTCGAGAATCCCGACATCACCGCGATCTACATCCCACTCCCCACCACCCTGCACCGGGAATGGACGATCAGGTGCGCGGAAGCCGGCAAGCACGTCCTGTGCGAGAAACCGGTGGGACGAAACCGTGACGAGGTCGAGGAGATGGTCTCCGCCTGCCAAGAACATGGCGTCCAGTTCATGGATGGCGTGATGTTCATGCATCACGCACGACTCGCTGCGATGAAGGACCACCTCCACAGGCTCGGACCACGCGTCGAATACGTGTCGAGCGTCCATTCCTTCCGCCCGGCGGACGACGCCTTCTTCACGGAGAACATCAGGGTCGATCCGGACGCCGAACCGCTCGGATGCGTGGGTGACCTCGGCTGGTACAACATCCGGTTCAGCCTCTTCCTCGCGAACCATGAACTGCCCACCACCGCACGAGGGGTCTTCCACAGGATGCTCAACGGTGTCCCGACCCATGCCACCGCGGAACTCGTCTTCCCGGACGGCATGGTCTCGAACTTCCAGTGCTCCTTCCATCACCCCACCAGGCAGTGGGCCGATGCCTGCGGATCGGAAGGACGACTGCATGTGCACGACTTCGTCCACGGCGACTGGGAGGAGGCCTCCTTCCAGATCGACACCGGCATGACGCTCAAGCCGATGGCCGCCGGAGTCGAGGACGGGCCGGAGACCCTGGCCACCACGGGGTGCGTGCAGGAACAGGCGATGATCGAGACCTTCTCCTCGATCGCGCTCGGGACGAACCCGATCGATCCCTTCTGGCCGGAGATCGCCCTGAAGACGCAGCGCGTGACCGATGCAATCATGCGATCCGGTGCCGAGGGTGGAACACCGATCGAGGTCTGACTGGAAGGCCGTCCGAATCCCGAGCGTTCGATCCATGAACGACGGTTCCTCGGCAACTGGGTGCGCACCGTGGCCTGGAGTGCCCGTGGACGGATCGCAGTGGTGATGACCTTCTGCATGCTCAACGCCGGATGATCGGCGAGCCTCGATGACCGCCGGAATCAATCGACCGTGAGGTCGCACGAACCCCAGGCACCGAGCAGCAACGCCAGGTCCGATCCACCAACCGAACCGTCAACGTCGAAGTCGGCAGCACACGCTCCGGAGCAGGTGCCCCAGCTGCCGAGGAGAATCGCGAGGTCCGAACCACCCACGTTGGCGTCGCCATCAAGATCGCCGAAGCAGGTCGACGCACCGGCCGCACCCACCACACCGAAGCCGAAGGCATCCGGACCGTTTCCGGCGAAGTTGCTGACTTCGGTGAGCGCGAGCAGGTCTCCGATCCCGTCTCCGTCGACGTCGGAACTCCGCAGAAGATAGGGTTCCTGGCCGACGAGGATCTCGCTGGAATCGAAGACCCAACCGAGCACCCCCTGCTCGAAGAGCGTGTTTCGAATCACCCGAGCGACCCGGAACTCGGTCAAGTTGTTCTTGCAGATCAGGGCGATGTCGAGATCGCTGTCACCATCGACGTCGGCCAGGGTGACGGATTCGGTCTCGACGTACCCCTGATCGAGTTCGATGATGATCACGGGCTCGTAGGCCTCCAGTCCGGTCGAGAGCAGGATCCCGAAGGAATCGTCCCCTCGGTTGGCGACCACGACATCCTCATCCCCGTCACCATCGAGGTCGCCCTTGGCAAGATCCACCAACTCGGAACCCGTGAGCACCGGGTGCCGGGTGAAGTCCAGGGTGAAACCCACGCCGGTGAACCCATCGCTCTTGCTGCCACTTTCCACGCTGCCGCCATCCTTGCTTGCCGAGGTGGAGGTGGGCTTGTCGTTGCGCTTGCCACCGCCGGTGCCGAGGCCGGGCACGAACTTGGTGATCGGTTCCTCGGTCGCATCATCATCCCGGTTGGAGTTCTCGAGGGGATCGGTTCCAAGCAGCTGTGAACCTCCGTTGCAGTCGAAGGTGTTCTGGAAGGTCCAGACCGAGTTGTCCAGGCACCCCACCGCGAGATCGGTGAGGCCGCAGTCATCCTCGTCGAAGTTGAGCGCGCAGACCGTGACCGGCTGGGGGTTCACGCCATCGGAATCGGCCTCGCCGTTCACCAGATCGATCGCCTGCATGACGGAGAAGTTCGCGCTGCCGGGCAGGCTCAGGTTGCGGATCAGGGTCACGGTACCGCTCTGGCTGGCGACCACGATGTCTCGACTGACGCCGGGTGCCTTGCCCTGGGCGAAGTACCCCGCATCGAGGCCGCGAGGGCCGGGTGCGACGGTCACGCCGGTGACCGAGCCGAAGGACTGGAAGCCCTGCCACTGGTTCGCGACGTCGAGGCCCTGGTTCAGGAGCACCACCACCTGACCGTCCAGGCTGCCGGTGTCGATCGAAAGGACCATGTCCTCGAAACCGTCTTCATCGACGTCGAACATCAGGAGGTCCCGAAGCACCACCCCTGCGGACTGAAGCGTCTCGTTCTGTGACTGCAGGGATTCGAGGCTGACCACGATCCCATTCACCGTCTCCTCCGAACCGCTGCCCCCAAGCCCTTCCTTGCAGGGTTCGTTCGAGAGGACGAAGAAGCGGTTCTGCGAATCGCTCGCCCAGCGGGTGACGACGAAGTCGAAGTTCTCGTACCCCGCTTCGAATCCCTCGGAGGCGGTCAGCAGCGGGAAGCAGGAACCGATCTCCGGTTCCCAGGATCCGGGGCCGATGTCGAAGACGACGGTACCACCCAGTCGGGCACGACCATCGACCTCGACCTTGCGGTTGAGGGAGGGCAGGCTGTCTCCCGCACGGCTCCTGAACTTGAGTGTTCCACCGGTCTGCTCGTAGTCCCCCCGGATCTCGAGGAGATCATCGACCCGGATCCGCCCGTTGTTGATGAGGACGGGGTCGAAGGCCTTGTTCTTGTCGGGTTCCTTGCGCTCTACGATGCCGGGTCCGTGCAGGGTGGAGATGCGCAGCCCCTCGGGGCCGGGGTCGTCGGATTGGTCGGAATCGAGCGACACCGCGCCATCCACCAGGATCTTGCCGCCATTCAGTCTGATGCGTGCTCGCCTGGTTTCGAGGACGTCACATTCGATGGTGACCGCGTCATTGATGACCAGCTGGCTCGGGTAGACCAGACCAAGATAGATGCCGCTGTCGAAGGGGAGCGTGTCGTTCTTGGGCACCTGGAACACGGAGGCTCCGCCGACCGGTGCGACGAGATTCAACGTGCCGCGGAAGGACGTGAGGGTTCCGACCACGGAAGGCCCGGCCTCTCCGGAACTGTCCGGGAGTTCGACGGTGATCTCGGGATCGTTGATGATCCAGCCCCGCTCGAAGTCGGGAGGCGTTGAGTTGAACCAGTTCAGGGGTTCGTCGAATCTGTTGTCCCCCGCTGCGTTGGTCCAGATCGAAAGCCCGATGCCGAGGGTGTCGTCGAGGTCCTCGATGTCCTGGGTGTCGAACTCGACCGCGCCGATGTCGATGAGATCCGGCCCCAGGTTGTCGGTGTTCGGATCGTCGAACTCGCGGGCACCGCCCCGGTAGTCCTCGGTGCCGGGGTCGATGAGGAGCCCGGCGTAGGTCAGTCGTCCCCGTTCGATCATGAAGGATTCGGCGATCAGTCGAGCATCCATGGTGTCGGGCGGATTGTCCTCGAGATCCCGGGAGTCACCGAGCAGCTGGGGATTCAGGTTGTTCCCCATGATGTCCCGCGCCTCCGTGAACGTGAGGTGGTTGATGCTGCAGCTGTAGTAGGTGGGCTGGTTGTCGAGGATGCTGATCGCGTAGTTCTTCCGGAGGATCGAGTTGAAGACCGGGATGTTGAGCCCCTCCGCGGAGGTGGGAGAGCCGCACCAGTTCGCATCGTGCCCGTAGATCCCCCCCGCATACACCGCCCCGTTCCTGAAGAAGGTGCAGTTGGTCACGTACCCGATGACACGTGGAATCTCACAGTCCGCGAGCGCGGGCTCGACCACTGCCGCCCCACCGAGACCCGAGGCCTGGTTGGCCCAGAAGACCGAATTACGAAGCTGGCAGAACTCGGTGTTCAGGGCGGTCGACTGGTTTCCACGAGCCTGGAAGAGCCCACCGCCGTTTCCGGTGGCGATGTTGCGATGGAACCCGCAGCGATCGATGGTGTTGCCGTCGATCCAGCCGAGGTAGAGCCCCCCACCGTCACCGTCGGGACCGGTGATCACGTTGTCGATGAACTCGCAGTCGGTGACCACCGCGTTGGCTCCGTCGGCCACCCATACCCCGGCACCGTCACCGATCGAGGTGTTCTCCCGGATGATGCAGTTGTCGAGCGAGATCGACGCGCCGTTGGCGACCCGGATGCCGCCGCCTTCATCATTGGCGGTCGAGGCGACTCCGTCGCGAATCGTCAGCCCCCGGAGCGAGACGTCGTTGCCGGAGGCGATGCGCATGATCCGTTGCGATCCGGACTGGGTGAGGATCGTGTTCTCCGGCCCTTCGAGGCCCTTGATGACCACGGTGATCCCCGGAAAGGTGATGCCACCATCGACGTAGGTGCCGGCGGAAACATGAATCTCGGCGGAACCACCGACGGGGATCGAATCGATGGCAGGCTGGAGTTCGGTGAAGTCACAGGATCCGTCCGGACAGACGGTGATCGACTGAGCGTTCAGGATGGCGGTGCTGAGGAGCAGACCGATCGTCGATGACAGCGCAGGCTTCATGAGTGGGCTCATCAATCTCTTCGTGGACTCCGGGCCATACTCTGGGTCGGCTCGATTCTCCCAGAAGAATCCCCCCAGACAAACGAAAACCGGGAGTTCCGCCGAAGCGAATCAGCTGCCGAGGTCAAGCAACGTGCGGTACAGGTCTTGCAGGGCGATATTTTCGGGCTGCGACTCGACGACCGGCTGCAGGGCAAGGAGCGCGGATCTCAGCTGATCCTTCGCGCGACGCTGGTAGCCGGCGGCTTCCAGGGAGGCGTGGATCGCAGGAACCAGGGAGGCCACGTCCTGTCGATAGGTCGGGACATCGGGTTCGGCGACGCACACCGCGACGATCCGGCTCGAGGATTCGACGAAATGATCCGCCCCCTGCACTCGCTCCGCCTCGTCCTCGCTCTCGAGCAGGAACTGCCCGAGGAAGAAGAGTGACCACCCGACATCCCAGCGACGACGCAGGTCGTCAGGCCTCCGCTCGGAGACCGATCGCATGAGCATGACCGAACGTTCGAGTGACTCGCGTGCGCGCGGGCGATCCCCGGTCTCCCCCAGGGAGAACCCCACACGACGCAGAGACATCGCGAGACCGCGCTGGAAATCGGCGTTGCTGGGGTCCTCTTCAAGGAGCGTTTCCATCTCCGCCAGATGCGATTGATAATGCCGAAGGGCGGAGGCGAAATCTCCACGGGCGGCCTCCAGATCGCCGCGCCGTTCGAAGGCGAGGTTGTACTCACGTCGCGCGGCGACGTTTCCGGTCTCGGCCAGTGGCTTGAGCAGCGCCGCGGCTTCGGCGATCAACGCCAGTGCATCATCCACCTCATCCGCCAGGATGCGGAGATCCGCCTGGCGATTGCGGATGCGTGGCAGCATGTACTGGATCTCGAACCACGCTTCTTCCGGCAGATCACCACGAACTCGAAGCAGGGCGTAGAGCTCGGCGGCGTCGCGATAGTAGGCTTCTGCACGCACGGGATCGCTCTCGCTGGCGACCCGATCGCCACCGGCAAGATCGCCGAAGGAGAACAACGCGCCACCGACCGCATGAAGCAGGAGCGGGTCGTCCGAGGCGACCGCTTCCGCCCGCAGCAGATCCAACTGCTTCTCCGCGGCTTCGAACATCAGTCCGCGCACCTTGAAACCGCCCTCGAGGTTCTTCACGCTGAGGTTGATCGAACCGGTCATGTCCCCGATGAGGGTGCGCAAACCCTCGAGCCGTTCTTCCGCCTGGATCCGCGCGGCACGGGCCTCGTCACGCTGCCGGGACGCCTCGAAGGCGAAGATCGTGGTGCCGATCACTCCGAGAACCAGCGCCAGCGCGATGCTGGCGACAACGGTGAAGGGCGCTCGGTTCCGTCGGATGAACTTGCGCATCCGGTAGGTGGTCGTTTCCGGCCCGGCTTCGAGTGCATCACCACGCAGGTAACGTCGTACGTCCTCGGCCAGCGCTTCCGCCGAGGAATACCGCTCGGTCCGATCCTTGCGAAGCGCCTTCAGCGGGATCCACTCAAGTTCACGACGCAGAGCGCTGGACAGGGAGTCGATCGTGGTCTGTCGCGCCATGGCGATCGATCGCGTGATCTCCTCGTCGCCCCCGGCGACCGTCGTCAGTCGAGTGCTCGGCCGGGGTGGATCCTCCTCCCGGATGATCCGTTGGATCTCCGAGTATCCCTTCGACCGGAGGGTCTTCGGATCGAAGGGCAGCTTGCCGCTCAGCAGTTCGTAGAGGATCACGCCGAGGGAATAGACGTCCGACCGGGTGTCGATGTCGGCACCGGTCATCTCCGCCTGCTCCGGCGACATGTACTCAGGGGTGCCGATCATCTGGCCGTGCTGGGTGAAGATCGTCTTCTCGGTCAGCTGCTGGGAGGTCGCCTTGGCGATGCCGAAGTCGATGACCTTGGGCTGGGGCTCGTCGCGATTGTTGACCGAGACCAGGATGTTCCCCGGCTTGAGATCGCGGTGGATGATCCCCTTCTGGTGCGCATGCTGGATCGCGTCGCACACCTTCGCGAAGAGATCCAGTCGCTCCGAGGTGTCGAGCTTCTGCTTGTCGCAGTACTCGCTGAGCGGTTCGCCCCTGACGTACTCCATGACGAAGTAGGGTCGCCCCTGGTCGGTCGCACCCGCCTCGAAGACCTTGGCGATGCCGGGGTGATTCATCATGGCGACAGCCTGGCGTTCCGCCTCGAAGCGCGCGACCACCATGTCGGTGTCCATGCCGGCCTTGATCACCTTGAGGGCGACGCGACGCTTGACCGGCTCGGTCTGCTCCGCAAGGAAGACGATGCCGAAGCCGCCCTCCCCGATCACGGACAGGATCTTGAAGGGCCCGATCCTGTCCCCCGGGACGATCCGGTGGCTCGCACGCCCCCCGGCTCCCGAAGTGTCGGCAAGGGTCGGTCCCAGATCGCCGAAATCGATCGTCTCTTTGGGATCATCAACCATGAGAAGAGAATACCACGCACCCGCGACAAGCCGAGCAAGAACGCACGAACACGGCCCGCCACCCGGTCGAGACCGGTATGGCGGGCCATGAACGAAGGGATGAGCAACCTGGTTCGATCACCAGCATCCCAGCAGGATCGCGAGGTCACTTCCGCCGACGTTGCCATCCTGGTCGAGATCCGCGGAGGGATCCGAAGTGCCCCAGGCGCCGAGCAGTGCCGCGAGATCCGTGCCGTCAACGACGCCATCACCGTCGATGTCGCAGTCGGGGCCTGACCCGCAGGGGCAGAACGTCATGAAGAAGTTCATGCCGATCTCGGACCAGACACCTTCGATGTCGGTGACGTTCGAGGCGAACTTGCACCCACCAATTCCGATTGTCGCGTTGTCGAAGTAATTCCTGACGCCGTAGCGGTTGTTGCAGAAGCAGCTGTCCGTGATTTCGAGGTTCGTGTCGAGAATCGCCTGCACTGCACCGTGGACATTGTCCTTGAAGACACTGTTCCGGATGGCGGCATTCGCGTTCATCAGGCCCACTGCTTCATCCGACAAGGAACCACCGTTGCCGAGGAAGTGGGAATCCAGGATCTCGACCGTCACACCCTTGTTCCCACCTGCATGCAGCGCCGCCGCACCGCTGTAGGATCGATTTCCGGTGAATTCACATGACCTGACTTCGTAGATGCCGTCACCATTGAGGCCGATGCCGCCACCGCTGGCGTAGGTCGCTTCATTGTCACTGAACCGATCGGACTCGATCACGGAAACGGTGCTTCCGTTGACGGACTGCAGGTTCATCGAGTCAAGGCCGCCTCCGTAGCCGGCGATGTTGCGTGACCAGTTGTTCGAAGAAGCGTCGAGATGGGTCATGCTCAGGTACGCCCCACCGCCATAGGTGTGGTCGGGGTCGAGCGACGAGAAGGCGCTGTTTGACTCGAGGAGGTTGCCCTCGAGCTGGAGGAGGCCGCAGTCATCCATCAGGATCCCGCCACCGAACACGTTGCCCTGGTTGCCGATGAAGTTGCAGTTGCTGATGACGGTGGTGATCGACTCCTCGCTCGAGAACCCGCCGCCACCGGCACCAAGAGCCCGGTTGTTCGAGAAGTTGCAGGAGGAGACGAGCGCATCACTGCGACGATTGCGGATCCCGCCCCCACCGCCACCCGCGACATTGCCCTCGAATGCGACCTCGAGGAGATCGTACGAACTGTCCTTCGCCCACAGACCGGCTCCGTATGCATCGAGGCCGAGTGTCTCGTTCTTGCCGATGTAACCGCTTTGGAGTCGCACATCCTGACACGAGACCAGGGCACACCCACCGCCATTGGAGGACGATCGGTTTTCAAAGCATTCGAAGCTCGAGCTTCCGTCGAAATCGATCATCGAGTTCCGCGCATGCACCCCACCACCGGTTCCGGTCGACTCGTTCCCGGAGAACGAGACGCTCCCGGGACCGGTCCCCGTGGCCATGCCGATCGAGGCGGTATCGAGGTAGAGGCCGCCGCCCCGACCACCAGCCTGGTTCTCCGTGACCAGGACCGAACCACTGAACTGGAAGGTGAGGTCTTCGATCTCGGTTTCACCGAAGAGGGCCACGCCACCGCCATGGCTGTCTGCCTCGTTCCCGCTGACCGCCACGTCATGAAAACCACCGGTGAACGGGCCGACCCCTCCTGCTGCGGAATACGAACCGACGACCGCGACACCTCCGCCGATGGGCGCGCTTGATGCCATCACGCGGCAGTCGACCAGCAATGCGCGTCCGGCCATCAGGACGCCACCGCCATGCTCGATTGACCGCCCATTCATGATCGTGAAGCCCTCGAGGATCGCTCCACCGGGACCATCCGCGGGGGCGGAGATCAGGACGCCACGACGCGCGTCCCGACCGTCGATGAACGTCTGGGTCGGTCCACCGGTGGAACGCACCGTGATCGGCTTGTCGAGGAAGTGAAGGACGTTGTCGCCGCCGTCGTCGTAGGTGCCGGGCGACACGAGAACGACGTCACCGGGCGAGGCGACATTCACCGCAGCCTGGATCGTGGGATAGGTGTTCCCGTTCAGGTAGGCATCGGCATGCATCGAGCCGGCGAGGGTCAGGCTGGACAGGCCGGCGACGAGAAGGCTGGTGGCACGAGGCTTTCGATTGATCATGTGTCTTCTCCAGATCGAGGATTCAGGGAAATGGTGCTTCAGGAGCACCTACCCGGCCTGAACGGGCCGAGGACACTTTCGCTGAGAAATTTCACCACGAAAAACCCGGCCTGCGGCCGGGAAACCAGTTTCAGCCGTGCATGAAGCGGGTCAGCCCTCTTCGAGCCGGATGCGATCCAGTTCCTCGCGGACCGCTCCAGCAACCCGGTTCTTCGCCTTCTGGGTCGCCGCCTCGGAGAGATCGAGCTGGCGGGCCGCCTCGGCAACCGGC
>JAKVBQ010000006.1:105991-126248 GCA_022447205.1 Phycisphaerales bacterium | reverse complement strand
GGGATCCGCTGCGGGTTCTGCCGGAGCGGGGTCCGCTGCGGGTTCTGCCGGCGCGGGGTCTGCTGCGGGTTCTGCCGGCGCGGGGTCTGCTGCGGGCTCGCTCGTGGTGTCCGCGCCTTCGATGATCAACGTTTCGGCTTCACTGGTCGCCTCGTCGGAGCCTTCGGTGGTGTCCGTCGCGGGCGCGGTGGTGTTGCCTCGGAGGAGGTCGAGCGGGTTCGGAACGGGTTCCGGTTCAGGTGGCTTGGGCAGGTCTGCGTCATCCGGAAGCACGATCGCCGTCGCGAGGGGCGTGAGTGTCTCGATCCGGGTCGAGGCCTGGGCCGCCAGGTCTGGGTATTCGGGATTCGCGGTCGCGATCACCTTGTCGAGCGCGGCACGGGCCGCCTCGATGTCGCCCTGGCTTTCCGCCACAGCGGCCTGACCGAAGAGTGCACTGCAGGCGAGGATCTTCTTCGGGAAGTCCTTTTGATAGTCCCCGATCGAAGCCAGTGCCTGCGCGTACATCGAATCGGCACGCTTGAGGTAGTCGGCACGGGTGGCCTCGTCCAGGCCGGGCGCGGCGCCATCCGTCTCATCAACGGCGCCACCGATGGGGGTGCCGGTCTGCACGCTGAAGAGGTACTGGTCGCCTGCGCTGATCAGGGCGAGGGTGGAGACCGAACCGATGCCCTTGGAGTCGGCGGCCACTTCCTCAAGCGATGCCGGAAGCTGTGCCAGATTCAGGTTCGTCCAGGCCGTGTCCTGTGCGGAGTCGATCTTGCGCTGCCACCAGTTCCAGGCGACGCCTGCCAGAGCCACCAGCAGGACGGCCAGCAGGATCGAGTTGCCCCACTTCTTCAGCCAGTCGACGAATTCCTCGTTGACGCGGCTTTCCGCGAGGTCGGATTGTTGCACTTGAGCGAGGCGCTCCGGGTCCTGATCAGACTTCTTGGCCATCGGCATCTCCGGGATTGATCCACGCTGCACACCAGTGCAGTCCGTGAGAATCGTCGAGGATACCCCTGAGGGCCACCTGCAGCAACAGAGGAGGGGGTCAAAGGGAGCTCGGCTGGTGGGTCGACCACCACTCCAGCGCGCTTGTCAGCTCGTTCAGGCAGGCATCCAGATGGATACGGGACCCTTCATGGGCCAGAAATGCGGGCGTGGTGGCGGCGAGGAGGATTCGGCGTGCCGCAGCCAGTTCCATGACCCGGGGACCGTTCTCCAGCCCGAGCCGTTCCCGACAGGCCATCATCGACCCGACCGGATCATCCGATTGGATCCGCTCCGGGTGCGCCCACGAGAGTCGCTCGAGGTACAGGGCGTCCTCGAGCCAGTGGCCGGGGCGGACCTCCGCAAGGTCGACGAGGCAGATCGAGCCATCATCGCGCTGCATCGCATTCGCCAGGTGCAGGTCGCCGTGGATCCACTCGATCGGCTCCCTCGATCGCCAGAGTGCGATGATCGATTTCCACCATCGTGCCGCATGGCCGACCTCGGCGACCCACCGATCATGATCCGGGAGTCGGTTCATCGAGAGTGACTTCTCGGTCCGCTCGAGCAGGGATTCCCAGTCATCCCGTCTCTTCGGTCGATCGATCGGGACATGCCGTGCGCAGGCATGCAGGTTGGCTGCGGTTTCCGCGGTCTTCTTCAGGTTGCCGGGTGCCCACTGCGCACCGAGCGGTGCGCCGGGGACTCGTTCCAGGACGAGCCAGGCGATGTCGTGGTTGCCCAGTGACGAACCGCTCGCATGAAGCCTCGGTACGAGGCGCTGCGTGTCACAGCCCTGGAAATGTCGGGTCCATCTCAGTTCACGGCCGGGGACGGGGAACTTCACGAAGACCGGGTGCGTCCCCTCGTCATCCGTGTACTCGGAGACGCCGGTCAGGGCACCTCCGTGCTGCCAGTCCATCCGGACCCACCTGAGGGTGCCGAGCGAGCCTTCGCATGCATTGCGAAGATCAGGTTCCAGTGAGCGTGCGATGGTCTTTTCCATCGAGGGCGTCGAACTCCACGAGAAATGACGACACCATTGTGACCTCTTCGAGGCCTGATTGCACGCTCCGAGTACCCTGAACCTGCCATGAGACCTCGAATCATCATCATCGATCTCGACGGGACCCTGCTCGACCCGGCAGGCGCGGTCCCTGAAGCCCACCAAGCGGCCGTTTCGATGGCACGTGAACAGGGGCTGGAGATCGTCGTCGCGACCGGTCGGAACTGGACGGAATCGCGTCCGGCTCTGGCGGCCATCGAGGCGGATGGCGTGATGATCGCAGCCGGTGGTGCCATGCTGTGCGATGCGCGGTCGGGGGACACCCTCCATCGATCCGCGCTGCCGGCGGACCTGGTCAGGAGCGTCACCGACTGCCTCCTGCGTCATGGCCACCTGGTTCATCTGCTCCAGGATCACAGCGAGGCCGGGCTCGACTACGTCATGGTCGGTTCCAGCCCGCCCGATCCGGCCACCGCCTGGTGGCTCGATGCTCATGATGTGTCGGTCGAGTGGATCGACGAGCCGGGAGCTCGCGCGTTCGAACACACGGTGCGGGTGGGCACCGTGGGTGACGAGGCATCGCTGCAGTCCGCGGTCCTCGAGCTCGAGGCGTCGCACGGGGACCGGGTCATGCTCCAGCACTGGCCTGCGGTGGTCGAATCGAAGGCCACCGGTCAGCCGGTCCACCTCCTCGAGGTCTTCAACGCCGGAGTCGACAAGTGGACGATGGTCGAGCACCTCCTCGGTCAGCGTTCGATCACACCGGCGGAGGTCGTGGCGATCGGTGACGGTCTCAATGACGTCAGGATGATCGGGGAGGCGGGCCGCGGCATCGCCATGGGACAAGGCGATTCGAGGGTGCATGCCGTCTCGGATCATGTCGTCGGCTGCAATTCGAGCGGGGGAGTCGCCGAGGCGATCGAGCTCACCCTCTCGTTCCTCGTCGGGAACGGCTAGGATTGAGCCGTGTACGAGGGCACGACGAACAAGTCGAGCATGACCCGATCGGTCCTTGAGCTGGCCGAAGGCGATGTGGTCATGTCCGCGCTTGATGCGCTGCTCAAGGGCGTTCTCGAATCCGAAGTGGCTGTCGACGCGGTCTTCGCTCCGATTCGCGGTCCGTTCAGCCAGCTTGCCGGGATCGGTCCCGAACACCCCGCCTCGAGGCTGCTCCAGAGTCACGGCACCCGGTTGGAACTGGTCAACGAACCCGGCCGGGCGATCGAGCTCGCCGCACGCACCTCGATGCCCGGTTGCAACACGGTGCTCCTCCTCGCCGCGGGGGACGTCCTGCGTGCGGCGACCGGCCTGGCCCGCGCGCGTTCTCAGCTGGAGGCAGCGAGCGGATACGGGATGGTCCTCGTGATCGAGGATGATCTCGAGAGCTCCGGGGGCGCGGCACCTGCCAGGCTCCTCGATGATCTCGGGATCGCTCGCATCGAACCGAACGACGTCACGGAGCTTCGTGACATGATCGAGGCCGGGATCAGGTTGTCTCGTGCCGGGAACGGACCCACGGCGATCCTGGCGTCCTCGACCCTCCTCAGGTCCCTGGACACCATCGGCGTCCGACCCAACCGAGTGGTCGAGACGCTCGATGCCGCGGTCGCGCTGCGCGGTCGTCGAAGGCTGCCCCGTGGTGCCGAGGGTGGTGATCTCCTGCGACTGGCGCGACGCCTCGAATTGAATCAGGTGCACGGACTGCCGAGTCCCGGTGAATGCGCACCACTCGGTCTGGTCACCATCGGCCCGACGCACACCGCGGCGGATCACCTCCTGCGTCGATTCAACCTCACCGGACGCGTGCCTCTCCTCAAGCTCGGGATGCCTGCGCCGCTCGATGAATCGATCATCGAGCGGATGCTCGCGCGTTGCGAGCAGCTGGTCGTCCTGGAAGGCCGACCCGGACTCTCCGCACCCGAGATCCTCGCCGCCGCGGAAGCCGCGCGTCGCAAGGGGATCAAGGTCGCGACGGTCTGGTGGCGTGAACTGCCCGACCGGGACGGCGTTCCCGTCACGCTCGAGACCGGTGACGCGCTCCGTTCCTCTCGCCTCGCCCGCAAGATCGCACACCTCCTCGATTCGGTGTCCAGCGGCAGCACGGTCACGCAGGCCCTCAAGGCGCCCGACCCCCAGTTCGAACAGCTCCCGGTGCCTCCGCGAGGCGGGGGGCTTGGTGTGGAGGGGGCGGTTCGGACCGTCCGGAACCTGCTGATCGCGACCAGTCAGTGGCTGGAGGAACGCGAGGAGGAACCCGAGGGCGAGCGAGTCGGCCTGGTCCTCGAGGAGGAGCTCGAGGGTGGTCAGCATGACCGGGTGGTGCATGCCGAGATCTGGACGCGCGAGCGCTTCCTGGCGGAAGGCCCCGCCGTCGTCCGCGAGTGTGCGCGGGACCGGACCGATCGCCTGCTCGTCGTCTGCGATGTCGGCGGCGTCATCGGAACCGATCTCGTCCGACTCGCCACCGCGTCGGTCCCCGACCAGGAAGGCATCCGGGTCAGCGTCACCAGCGGACAGCTTGATGATCTCGATGCCTTCCTCGAGATGGTCCGGGAGTCATCCCTGAACGAGGGGGTCACGATCATCGTGGCCCGTGACGGATCACCGCCACGCTTCGATCGTGATGCGATCGAACGTTCCTTCCGAGAGGTCGACGAACTGGGCTTCACGCCGGTCCAGAGGATCATTCGACCTGCCGACCAGGCATGCAGTCTCCGACCTCCGCTCTTCGCGGACCTGCTGGGGACCGGACTCGATCGCCAGGGTGATGAGCTCGAGACGAGCATCCGCTACGACCGCCTGCCTCGCAGGTTGTCACGCGGCGTGCTCTTCAGGGTCCGTCCCCACACCGAGCAGGTGGAGGTGCTTCGCACCCGACCACCGATCGTCGATCCCGACGGGCGCTCCCGGACGAGGCCTTCGCCCCCCACGCTGCGTCATGCCACGGCATCCACGTGGCGATGCCACATCGCCGGCTTGCGCGGAAGTGATCCGGGCCTTGCGGCCAGGATCCTGTGCACCGCCGGACGGGAGATGGGGTATCGCGTTGGTTGCCTGGTGTCACCCGAGCAGTCGGGGCCCGCGCGCAGCGCCTGGGCCCAGGTGCTCTTCAGTCGACCGCGGGAAGGTTCGGCTCCGACACTTCCGATCGCGATCCCCTACGGTGAGGCGGATCTGCTGGTCGGGGTGGATCCCGTCGAGACCCTTCGTTCACTGGGCCCCGACCCCGCCCTTCGCGTCGCTGCACCGGACCGGACCGATGCGGTGGTGAACACGGGCCTGCTCGCCGATCAGGTGGAACATTCGAGCGTGCGGCTTCGCCGCACCGACGAGGCGCTCGAGGATGCGATCCGGCAGCGCTGTCGCGAGGAGTCCTGGTGCGTCGACCTGGTCGCCCTGACTCGGCGCTCACTCCTCACCGAGCGACTCCTCGACATGCTGCTGCTCGGGGTGGCCTACCAGCGCGGGACCCTGCCACTCTCGCTGGAATCACTGGAGAACGCGATCGAGTCCGCTGAAGAGAATGACTTCGGTCGATTGCTGGTCGCCTTCCGGTACGGACGAACCCTCGAGTCCGGACGCGGGACGCCTCGGGACGAGGCACCGAGGGTGCCGGACATCGAACGAGTCGTGCGCCGACTGGTCCGTGACGTTCGTGCGAGCGGTTTCTTCCGTCGACGTGATGCAGCAAGGCTCGAGGAGCTCATCACCGGAAGTCTCGAGGCCATGCCCGGACTTGCCGAGAGCGAGCTCGGTCGCCCGGCCACCGTCGACTTCGCGGTCGGGGTGCGACATGCCCTGGCATGGGGCGGCATGGTCATGGCCAATCGATTCGCACGACTGGTCCGTGACCTCTACGAGGCGGACAGCGGCGCACGTGCCCGCCGCATGACCTGCTATGCGATCTATCCGCTTGCCGAGGCGATGATGATCAGGGATCCCCTCTTCGTCGCGACGATGGCCACCGGTCTCGAGCAACGACGACGGATCCGGGAACGACTTGCCGTCCGGCATGCACGTGGCGACGTGATCACTCGTCGCTACCTGACCCGGATCGAACTGGTCGCCGGCAGGCGTCGCGCCCGTTTCGATCTTCGTTCGAGCGACTGGCCGGCGAAGGTGGTGGCCTCGCTGGTGGGGATCGTGCCGGCGAAGTGGCGGGGGAGTGCCGCCGATCGAGCCCTCTCGGAAGCGACCATCGCCCTGGTCGAGCGCGCCACCAGGGAATCCCACGCGAACCCCGAGAAGTGGGAGCGCATCCTCCTGCGACTCAACATCCAGGCGGAGATGGGACATCTTCGTTCGATGAGCGGTGAGGAGATCGAGGGTCTCCTCGGGGAGTGACCGGAGCCCGGATCAGTCGGTCGTCCTCTGTTCGTGACGGAGCTGACCGCATGCCGCCGCGATGTCCCGGCCGCGACTGGCCCGGATGTGCGCGTTGACCTTCTTCTCCCTGAGGATCGACTGGAAGAGGTGGACGTCCTCGGACACCGGCCGTTCGAACGGCAATCCGGCGACCTCGTTGTATCGGATCAGGTTGACGTTCGCGCGGAGGGTTCGAGCGAGGCTCGCGAGTTCGTGTGCATGTTCCGGTCGGTCATTGAGGTTGCCCAGGAGGATGTACTCGAGGGTGATCTCCCGACCTGTCGCCCTGAAGTAGTCGTTGCAGGCATCGAGCAGTTCGTCGATCGTGGCATGCTTCGCCCAGGGGATGATCTCCCGCCGGAGTTCGTCGAACGGTGCGTGCAGGCTCAGGGCGAGGGTCACCGGGAGTTCGAATTCCGCGAGCCTCCTGATCGCCACGGGGAGTCCGACCGTCGAGACCGTGATGCGGCGCGCCCCGATGCCGAGCCCCCAGTCCGCGTGGATCGTCCTGATCGCGCGCGTGACGTTGGCGTAGTTCGCCAGCGGTTCGCCCATGCCCATGAACACCACGTTGGTGATCCTGCCGACACCATCGAGACGCCCGAGTCTCCAGGCCTGCTCGACGATCCGTCCCGCGGTGAGGTTCCCGTCGAGTCCGCCCAGTCCCGACGCGCAGAAACGGCAACCGACCGGGCAGCCGACCTGGGAGGAGATGCAGGCGGTCCGGCGCTTCTCGGTCGGGATCATCACGCATTCGGTCTCGAGCCCGGCCTTCTCGTCCTGCAGGATGTCGAGGGCGCCGGGTCTCGATTCGTCCCGCCAGCCCAGGAGCAGCTTCCTGGTCCCGTCGGTGGCAGCCTGGTGCGCGAGTTCCGTGCCGTGCTGGAAGGAGAGGCATTCCGAAAGATGCTCTCGATCCCGGTTGGACAGGTTGGTCATCTGGTCAAGGTCGATCACGCCTCGTTGGTAGACCCATTCGATCAGCTGCTGGGGGAGGAAGGAACGAAAGCCGTGCTCTCCGGCGAATTCGGCGAGCCCCTCGCGATCCATGTCGAAGAAGTGGGCGGTCAACTGCTCTCACCTATGGTGAGGTCCACGTCGACATGGTCGATGTCCTCGCTGTCGAGCCAGTCGTTGAACTCCTTGCCCATGTTGATCTGGATCCTGCGCCCCTCGGGATCGATGTCCCGTTCACGCATCATCTTCTTCAGTGAGCCTGGCAGACCGAACTCGACGTTCTCCCGATCCACATGGTGCTGTTCGACCACTCCACCGTGACGTTCGATCAGTTCCTTGATGACCCGCTTGACGAGGTGTTCCGGTGCGCTTGCCCCCGCCGTGATCAGCGCCGTCTCGACCCCGTCGAACCAGGTCGGATCGATCTCGCCCGCATCGTCGATCAGATACGCCCTCGTGCCGATGTTCTCGCTGATCTCGGTCAACCTGACCGAGTTCGAACTGTTCCGGCTTCCGACCACGAGGACGACGTCGCAAGCCGGTGCCAGGATGCGCACCGCATGCTGTCGGTTGGTGGTTGCGTAGCAGATGCTGCTTGACGGGGGGTCCTTGATCAGGGGGAACGCCTTGCGGAGTGCTTCGATGATGATCGCGGCATCGTCGGTCGAGAGCGTGGTCTGCGTCAGGTAGGCCACCTTGGCAGGGTCGTCGATGCTGAGGTTCGGGATGTCCTCGACGGTCTCCACGATCTGGATCGCATTCGGTGCCTCACCACGGGTTCCGATCACCTCCTGGTGATTGGCGTGTCCGATGAGGAGGATCTGATAGCCCTTCTTCTCGAGGCGGATCGCCTGGGCGTGCACCTTGGTCACCAGCGGGCATGTCGCATCGACGGCGAGCAGGTTCCGTTCCTCGCACTGCCTTCGGATCTCCGGGCTGACCCCATGGGCACTGAAGACGACGATCGAGTCGTCGGGTGCATCCTTGATGTCCTCGACGAAGAGCACGCCGCGGCTGCGGAACCGATCGACCACGTTTCGGTTGTGGACGATCTCGTGGTAGACGCAGATCTGCTCGTCCTCGCAGATGTCGAGAAGCTGATCCACGACATCCACCGCCATGTAGACGCCGGCGCAGAAGCCTCTGGGATTCGCGAGGATCAGTTTCATGCCCACAATCATACCCGCGAGAGGGGCTTCGTCGGCTAAGGTGTGCTCCCTTTGATGATGTCGACCACACCACTTCCAGTCCGCGAACAGGTCCTCCAGTGGGGCCCCGAAGCCATGGCCACCGTCGGCGAGGACGAGGCCATGGCCTACTGTCGCACGCTTGCCGGCGGTCATTACGAGAATTTCTCGGTCATGACGTCGCTGGTCCCCGTCCGATTGCGTGACGATTTCGCCGCGGTCTACAGCTTCTGCCGGTGGGCTGACGACCTCGGTGACGAGATGGACAACCGAGCCGAATCGGCCCGGCTCCTGGACTGGTGGAGGGATGAACTCCGGAAGTGCTTCTCGGGGGAGCCCGAGCACCCCGTGATGATCGCCCTCGCCAGGACCGTCCGGAATCATGAGCTTCCGATCACGCCGTTCCTGGATCTCATCGACGCCTTCTCCCAGGATCAGCACGTGACCCGCTACGAGACCTGGGACGAGGTGATCGACTACTGCACGCGAAGTGCGAACCCGGTCGGCAGGCTGGTGTTGATGCTGCTCGGTGAACCGCGCGATGCGTCGTGCCTGGCGGCATCCGATGCCATCTGTACCGCACTTCAGCTGACCAATCACTGGCAGGACGTCTGTCGTGACATCCTTGATCGGGATCGGATCTACATTCCACGCGAGTTCATGCCGGGCGAGGACTTCGAGGAACGGCTCCGGGCCAGTTCGTTGCAGGGCTGGGCCGTCGACGGAACCTTCCTCGAGGAGAGTCGCGTGGTGATTCGCAGGTGCGTCGAGCGCACCTGGGACTACTACGAGCAAGGTGAACCACTCCTGGGACGACTCCAGCCGACCAGTCGGCCGATCGTCCGACTCTTCCGTGACGGCGGCATGCATGTCCTGAAGCTCATCGAGTCCTGGGACTGCGAGACCGTCCTGCATCGTCCCCGACTCGGGGGGGCGAGGAAGTTCCTCCTGTTCTCCCGTGCCTGGCTCGGGAGTCGCCTTGCCGGTACCCGAAGCGAGCATTCGTCGTGAAGGCCATTGACGATGGACTCGGTTCGGGGAGCGTGGAGTCGGCCTTTGCCGCCTGCAGCGAGGACGTCCGGATTCGGGCGAGGAACTTCTGGTACGGGTTGCGCCTGCTGCCGCCCGAGCGCTTTCGCGCGCTCTGTGCGATCTACGCCTGGATGCGTCGTGCGGACGATCTTGCCGACGAGGACGCACCCGGGATGTCGATCCAGGCGCGTCGGGATGCGCTCGATCGTTTCCGGAACTGCACCCACCGGGTGTTCTCCGGGACATCCCCCGAAGCCCACCCCGCAGAGGAAGGGCACATCTGGCTCGCCATGGGTCACGTCGTCATGGGTCACGAGCTCGACCTCGTGGATTTCGACCTGATGATCGACGGGCAGCTTGCGGATCTCGAACCTCGGGTGATCACGGATGTCGATGAACTGCTGCAGTACTGCGACCAGGTCGCTTCGACCGTCGGCAGGACCTGCGTTCGGATCTGGGGCGCCTCGAGCCCCGAGGCGCTTCGGATGTCCAGTGAACGTGGTGTCGCCTTCCAGCTCACCAACATCCTGCGGGACGTGCGCGAGGACCACGGTCGGGGCCGCGTCTACCTGCCTGCCGACCTCCTTGCGCGGAACGAGCTCGATGTCGAGGGACTTCTCGCATGGCGGGATGATGCACGATGTCGTCGCGTCGTGGGGGAGATCGCGTCGATGGCTCGCGAAGGTTACCGACGGTCCGCCGCACTCGATGACCTCATTGAACCGGATTGTCGTCCGACCAGCTGGGCGATGACCACGATCTACCGTTCCCTGCTCGAGAAGATCGCCCATCGTCCGCGCCTGCTTGCGGGAACCGGTCGGGTCCGGCTCAGTTCGCTTCGCAAGGCGGCGATCGCCCTCAGAGCCAGGCGGTTCGCGTGGTATCGCACCGGCGAGCGTGGAGTCACGGTCGAATGAAGCGGAGGATCGCCATCCTCGGAGGCGGTCTCGCCGGCATGGCGGCGGCGATCAGGGTTGCAGAGGCGGGCGAAGTGCCCGTCCTGGTCGAGACGAGACAGCGACTCGGGGGACGGGCGACGAGCTTCCGCGATCCTCGGACCGGCGACATCCTCGACAACTGCCAGCACGTGGTGATGGGCTGCTGCACCAATCTCCTCGAGTTCTACGAGGCGACGGGGGTGAGCGAACTCATCGAGTGGCACGAGGCGACCTGGTGGGCTGATCCACCACATGACCCGGTTCGAATGGCACCTGGACTGCTTCCAGCACCGGCACACTTCCTGGGCAGCTTCGCCCGGATGCGATTCCTCGATCGAGGCGTGAAGCGGGAGATCCGCCGAGCGATGCTTGCCATGATCAGGCTGGGCATCGGTGGCCGGGCCGACTGGTCCGACCGGACGTTCGGCGACTTCCTGCGGGCGAACGGACAGTCCGAGACGGGCATCCGGCTCTTCTGGGAGGTCGTGGTGGTCAGCGCCTGCAACCTCCGGGTGGACGAGGTTGGGGCTGACTTCGCATTGCAGGTCTTCCAGGAAGGCTTCCTCGGGCATCGATTCGCCTCCGCGATGGGACTGGCGACGGTGCCACTCGAACAGCTCTACGACCCGGTCGTCGCGCGGATCAGGGAGGCCGGGGGCGAGGTTCGACTGGGTACGAGCGTTCTCGGCATCGCCTACGACGGTCGGCGAGTCGGGGGGCTCGTGACTCGTGACGGCATGATCGACGCTTCGGCCGTCATCGCGACCGTTCCGTTCGACCGCTTGTCGAAGCTCTGTTCCACGCCCTTGAAACAGGCCGACCCGAGGCTCCGGAATCTCGATGAACTCGAGGTCAGTCCGATCCTTGGCGTGCATCTCTTCTTCGATGTCGAGGTGATGGCCCTGCCGCACATGGTCCTCCCCGGTCGATCGACGCACTGGTTGTTCAACAAGGGCGTCGATGACGCCGGTCGACAGCACCTCCATGCCGTGATCAGTGGTGCGGATGACTGGATGGCACTCGACGAAACCGAAGTGATCGAACGCGTGCTCGAGGATCTGCATTGGGCGGTGCCGAGGTCACGTGGGCTCGCCCCGATCGGTCATCGTGCCGTCAAGGAGAAGCGGGCGACCTTCAGGGCGGTGCCCGGAGTGGATCGCCTGCGGCCTTCGGTCGAGCCGGGTATCGGCGTGTCCAACCTCTTCCTCGCCGGTGACTGGTGCCGAAGCGGATGGCCGGCGACCATGGAAGGTGCGGTCCGGACCGGCTACGCCGCGGCTGCCGCGGCCGTCGGTGGTCGGGGTGTCATGGACGACCTGCCGATCGCAAGAGGTGCCAGGTTGCTGGGGCTGCGATGAGTGCGGCACGTCCACAACCTCCCGATCTGGGTGACCTGCTCGCTGCCACTCCGAAGGAGCGTCGCGAACGAGTGCTCGAGGCATGTCGTGCGCTCGGGTTCGCTCATGTCGGGATCTGCCTGGCACGTCCCACCGATCGGGAGGCGGAGCTTCGCGACTGGATCGACGGCGGACGTCACGGTGAGATGGACTGGCTCTCGGAACGAATCGACGCGATGGTCGATCCCCAGCATGTCCTGCCCGGTGTGCGGACGATCATCTGCGTCGCGGATCGGTACCAGGGTGGTCGGGATCGCATCCGCGAGACCGGTCCCGCTCGAGGCCGCATCGCACGTTATGCACGAGGACGTGACTACCACGATGTCCTTCGACGAAGGCTCGACGCCCTCGTCGAAGGCATCAGGCGTTCCTGTCCCGGCGCGGAGGCCCGAGGGGTCGTCGATACCGCACCATTGCTCGAACGGGAACATGCGGCTCGATCGGGGCTCGGCCTGGTCGGGAAGCACACCCTGCTCATCCGTCCGGGGGAGGGGTCATGGCTCCTTCTCGGGGAGCTCCTGACCAGCCTCGAGATCGAATGTGACAGGCCCATCGATCGCGAGGATCCCTGTGGCAGTTGCACGCGTTGCATCGATGCCTGTCCGACCGATGCGATCGAACCGTTCAGCGTCGATGCCTCTCGATGCCTCGCCTACACGACGATCGAGCATCGGGAGGAGATCGCTCGTCCCTTCTTCGAGCCCACCGGCGACTGGCTCTTCGGTTGTGACATCTGCCAGGAGGTCTGTCCCCACAACCAGCCCACCCGTGCCACGCATCGCCTGCCCGTCCTCGAGGAGTACGCGCCACGCCGGGACGGCTTCGACCTGCTGGAGGTCCTGGGCTGGACCGAGGAGGATCGCCGTTCGGCATTCGTGACCAGTGCCTTGAAGCGGGCCAAGTTGTGGATGTTCAAGCGGAACGCATTGATCTGTGCGGGCAACGTCCTGAGACGTCGGGACGATGCCGAACTCAGGTCCCGACTGGAATCGATCGCCGTTGATCCGGCCGAGGACCCGAAGGTGAACAGGACCGCTCGCGCGGTCCTGGAATCACTCGATTGATCTGTCGTGGGTCGTGCCGAGCCTAGTTGCCACGGCCTCGACCGGGTCGGCCACCGCCGCGACCACCACCGCCCGAGGGAGCGAAGCCTTCGCCGCCGCCGATGTCCATGTTCTCGAAGGCGGAGTTCATCATGCTCTCCATCTGCCTGCCGAGTTCATCGATATCGAGGTACCACTTGCCCTCGTGCTTGATGATCGGGAAGGTGATCTTGATCGGCATGTTCGCAGGCGGGTTCAAGGGGGCGAGCATGCCGCGTGAGCCCGAGATCGACTCGACCTCGAGGGTCATGCCACCAAGCATCCCACCGAGCATGCCCATCGACTGGTTGCCGGCCTGGGGGTCTGACATCTGGGCGATCGTCGCCGGGTCGGTGGTGTAGCTGGCGCCGATGACTTCCATCATCAGCTGCGGGCCGGGGGTGCGCGAAGCGAGACCGTTCAGGAACTCGGCGAGTTCCTCCGGCGTCGCGAAGCCCATCGTGCCCATCAGCGAACCGAGATCGCCTCCGCCGGCTCGATCGCGACGGCGATTGCCGTCGGGGGTGCGACGTTCGGTCGCCCTGCGGGGCGCTTCGATCGCCACCGGTTCGGTGGGGATGATCGATTCGCCGTCGAGCGCACCGAGCAGCTTCTCGACCGATGCCCTGGCGACCTGGTTCTTGTTGGACTGGCCGAGCTTCTCGAGCACGCTCTGGTAGGCGGTTCGAGCCGCTTCGATCGAGGTGGTGTGTTCATCGCGGGCACTCTCGGCCATCTTCGCCCAGGAATCGCCGTCACCCAGCTGGAGCTCGCCGGTCCCGGCAAGTGCTCCGAAGAGGGCGGCATGCTTCATGGCAGCATCCGCGCGAAGCGCGTGGAGGTCTCCAAGCTTGCGTGCCGCGTTCGCGCCGTTGCCTGCGTCACGTGCGCGCTGCGCCTTCTGGAGATTCGAGATCGCCTGCTCCAGGAGCGGGAGAATCTCGTTCTGCTCGCGCTGGTTGTAGACGTCCAGGTTCTCCCGGATCCCGGCGATCATCTCACCGGCATGGCTGAATCCGGACGCACCTGCGGCCCTGACCGCGTCCTTGAGCCGGTTGGTTCGTTCCTCTGCACCGAGCGTCGCTTCCCACTTCGCGGAGATGCCGGCAAGTTCGGCTTCCATCCGCTCGAGTTCGGGCTGGAGCACGCCCAGCTCGGCTTCCACCTCGGCGATCGAGGTCTTGAGGGGAATCGCCCGCGTCTTCACGCCGGCGGCTTCCTCGACCATCGGGTAGCCCTCGACCGGACCTGCGTCATTCGCCTTCTGCCGAAGTCGGAGGATGTCGGCCTGGAGGCTGTTCAACTGGTCGGTCGAACGCTCCAGCTGCTGCGTCATCTTGGTCATTTCCGGTTGGATCGCGGCGATGATCGACCTCATGTCGGCCTCTTCACCCTGGAAGGTGGCCTTCTTCTGTTCGATCAAGGCTCCGGATTCGGAGAATTCGGCGTTGGTTCGCGAGCGTGCGGCGGTTCCGAGGATGAGTGCTGAAACGGCCTGTTCCTCGATCTGCTCCCGAAGCATCGCCTGGTCGCCCATGAGCTGCATCACGGCGCTGGCACGGAGGCTGCCGGCGAGGGCGTTCATGCTGGTGACCATGCGGTCGACGCTCTGCTTCTGCCCGTCGCTGAGTCCCTGAATCGACTGCATCCTGCCGATGAGGCGGTCCACCTTGCCGGCGACGTCCACCGGATCCCCGGTCTTGCACTCCGACAGAAGCGCGCTGTATTCGGCGCCTGCATCCTCGATCTCAGCCTGTGCCTGCAGCTGTGCCTGGAATGCCTTGTCGGAGAAGAGGCCACATCCACCGAGTGTGACTGCCGTGCCCAGGAGGGCGCAACGGAGAAGCGTTCGGCTGGCGTGGGGGAGCTGGCGGTGCATCATGATCTTGGAACTCTCGTGATTCACGTGAATTGGGTCAGGACCCATGGCCCTGCCTGAGCTGAACAGTGTATCCCAAAGGGGGTCAGGACACCTCGGTCAACGCGGAACTCTGGGCGCTTCCGGGGCTTTCAGGGGGGCTTCCTGCGTCGGAGGGGTGAATTCTACCGGATACTGGGGCCTCGGCTGGTACATCGAACGGATCCAGTCGATCGTCTTGCTCTTGATCCGGCTCTCACCGACCGGGAAGACCGATGCATAGCCGGGCACGTCCGGGTGCGGCAAGCGGGCTTCGGCCTGCGGAAGTGCGTACTGGACCAGCAGGCTCATCTCCGGGTTCTCGTAGTCGATCACGCGATGAGGTCCGTCGAGATCGAGTCGCTCCATGATCAGGAGGTTCTCGAGGATCGTCCGGGAGTCCGTGGGATCGGTCCGGTGCAGGAAGAACTTGCCGGCATCCTGCCCGCCATGGCACCCGCTGGTCGCGCAGTTCCTGATGAGCCAGGTGTTGTGGACGTTCTTCCTGAAGAGTGAGAGGGACCTCGGAATGGAATCGACCTTGATGTACTGGTAGAGCTCACGTGCCTTGACGTCGAAGAGGAGCTTCACCTTGTCGATGTCGTGCAGCGCATAGAGTGCCTCGCGCTTGCGGATGTCGTCGGGAATCCTCGGGTGTGCGGCATAGTCCTTGATGACCCGGTCCAGTGCCTTGGGGTCGAGAGTCACCTTGGGCGGGTCGTTGAAGTCGATCTCGTAGACCCTGATGATGTTGACGTCCTCGTCGGTCAGCGTCCGCTCCGGTATGCCCGCGGTCCGGTCACGCTTGGGTGTGGTCGGCGTCGGAGCCGTGCTGCCCTCGTTGTCCAGCGAGAGACGGGCGTCCACCAACTGAAGGAGCTGCTTGGCCTCCGGATGCTCGTCGATGGTGAGGATCGACACGAGTTCGGTTCTTGCCAGGTCGAGCCGTTCGTTCTCCAGCATCCACTTGGCAAGATCGATCCGCGCCTCCAGGTCGTTCGTGGCGATCCTGCTTCTGACGTGTTCGAGCCATTCGTCGAATCCCGGGTAGACCTCGACGTGATCCACGTCGTCCCTCGGGATGTCGTGACGGATCCCCTCGACCTCGACCGTGACCTGCGTGAAGGCGTCCTCGATGATCCTGGCCTGGAGGGTGCTGCCGTCCCGCATGTAGACGATGCCGGGCTGCCCGTCCTCCTTGATGTCGATGAGCGGGACGATCGCGAGCACCTTGTTCCGCTCGAAGGTCTCCTCGCGCTGTTCGCGGAGGATGGTGATCGTGAGATCATCCTCCCTGATGATGGTGCCCCCGACTTCCCTGAACCGGTCGATCACGACATGCACCCGCTTCTTCGGGGCATCGGTGGGGGCGTCATCCGCGACTTCCGCAGCCGGCTTCGCCGGATCCTGGGCGACGGTCCAGGTCACGTGGAGGCCGGGCAGGGCGAAGAGGATCGGCAGGATCAGGAGGCGCATTCGGTTGATTGTTCGTCGGGTGAGGCTTCAGCGCAACCCCCGAGCCTGAACTGGGGGCCCTGTACGTCAGGAACCGCTTCTGGCGACCGGCGATGGCTGGTTCTGCTAACGTCCGTCTCCACCGTTTCGTCGGCAGGTGCGGCGAACGATTCGGATGAACTCGACCATGTGGCACAGGAGAAGCTCATGAAACTCGGCGTGATGGCGGCACTCTTCAACGGGCGGGATTTCGAGGAGGTCCTGGCCTATTGCGCGGAAAGCGGACTCGATGCCATCGAGCTCCCGGTGGGGGGCTATCCCGGGAGCGGTCTCTTCGATCCGGCCAAGGCCCTCTCGTCCAAGAAGGAGCGGGAGCGGATCAACGGCCTCCTCGGTGACTACGGACTGGTCTGTTCCGGACTCGCGGTCCATGGGAATCCGGTGCATCCGAACAAGCGCCATGCGAAGAAGGACCACGACGACTTCGTTCGTGCCGTGAAGCTCGCCCCGATGCTGGGCACCGACATCGTGATCACGTTCAGCGGCTGCCCGGGCGGTTCCGCGACCGACAAGCAGCCCAACTGGGTCACCTGCGCCTGGCCACCGGACTTTGCAGGCATCCTCGAGTACCAGTGGGAGAAGGTGCTCGTTCCGTACTGGACGCAGCAGGCCAAGTTGTGTCGCAAGCACGGGGTCAAGGTCGCCTGGGAGGCCCATCCCGGCTTCTGCGTCTACAACCCGGACACCCTCATCCGTCTCTCCGAGAAGGCCACCAAGGCCGCGGGGCGGGGCAAGCCCGTCCTGGGCGCGAATCTCGACCCGTCACACTTCTTCTGGCAGGGGATCGACCCGGTGCTCGCGGCGCGAGAACTCGGCGAGGCGGGGCTCCTCTTCTACTGTCATGCCAAGGACACCGAACTGGACACCCATGAGGGTGCGGTCAACGGCTTCTGTGATGCCCGTCCCTACACCGACCTGAAGCATCGGTCCTGGACCTTCAGGACCTGCGGATACGGTCACGGGCACGAGTTCTGGAAGCCCTTCATCTCGATGCTGCGGCGCTACGGCTACGACCACGTGCTCTCGATCGAGCACGAGGATGCCTACATGTCGATCGACGAGGGCCTGCAGCGAGCGATCGAATTCCTGACCGAAGCGATCATCTACGACCAGCCGGCAACGCCCTGGTGGACGTGATCCGGTCCGGGTAACGCCCGGCTCGATTCGCATCATTGGAACGACCGACGCCGTTCACCCCCGAGGTGACGGCGTCTTCTTTGGTTCGCTCCCGTCTTCCGGGTTCGATTGTCATGTTTCCCTTGACCCTTCAAGGGCGGACGCAGCCCTCGCGGTCGCCTCTCCATGCCGGCGTCCCGGGATCACGAGCCGGAACCATGCTCCCCCGGCTCGTTCCGGGCGTCGGCATCTTCATGCGGGTTTGTTCGGCAGGACCGGTCCTCACTCGGGGATCGGTGTCGTCTCGACTTCCGAGGCGTGGGAGACGTTGATCGTCCACTCCACCGACTGCTGGGGATCGGAACTTCCAGGTTCGGCGACAGGCACGTACAGTTCCCATCGGAGCAGTCCGGAGGGGATCGCACCTTCATCGTCCATGATGCCCACCATCAGCGGGGGGGCGATGCTCTTCACCGAGATCTCGATGTCATCACTCGTGGATGTCGGAATCCTGTCCTCCAGGAGGAGTGGGATCTCCCGGTCGCTCAGGTTGCGGATCTCGGTCCTGTACCGGGTCCTGGTGAGGCGACCTCCACCCAGCAGTCCGGTCTTGACCGTCTCGCGTTCCATGATCGTCCGTTCGATCTCGAGCATCGTGTTCACGCCGAACCAGAGTTCAATCGAGCCATAGGGCGGCACCATCGTCTCGATACGTGGTGTTCCGATGAACGTGCCGTCGAGATAGAGAGCCGTGGGTCCCTCCAGGAGCGGCACGGTCTGGGCGTTCTTGATCGATCCGAGGTTCCATGCTTCGCTGCCCAGTGCCGGTCTTGCGATCGCGATCATCAGGCACTGAGTCAGGAATCGCTTGACGAGGAGTCGTCCTCGGCCCTGACCCAGATTGGTCGGCTTGTCGAGTTCGAGAACCAGCACTCCGCTCGTCTGGTCACCGGTGGTTTCCGCGAGCATCGGTGTGGTGTCAGTGACCTCTTCATCATCGTCGTCATCGATGACTTCGATCGTGACCGGTTCGACGTTCTGAGGGGTGTTCCCCGCCAGTCGTCCGGTCGAGAGCATCAGCTTGACACCTTCCCAGTCGGTCCGGGTCAGGTTGTCGATGATGGCATGGGTCTCGACCGCGGTCTCGCCGCTGGTCGAGCTGGTCCTGATGGTGTGCTCGGGGCGCCAGGTGGAACGGTTCTCGATCCAGCTGAGCTCGATTCGTTCCGGTCCGCCAGGTGAATCGACCTCGATCATCGCGCAGGTCATGGCGATCGGCGGTTCGGTGCCTTCGAGCTTCGACAGCAGGGCGTCGAGCTCTCCTGTCCTGAAATGAAGGTAGTCCTCCGCGACATTCAGCTGTTCGAGGAGCATCTGCCTGCGTTCGGTGATGTAGTCCAGTTGATCGCCGATGTTCGTCGGATCGATGTCGGGCGTCGTTTCGTTTTCGTTCCCGCGAACGATCTGGACGGCCAGGTCATCGAAGAATCGCAGGTCCGCCTCGCTCTTGCTCACGCCTCGGCCCGCGTCGGCGACTCTGCGGCGCGCGGTCTCCACCTGCTCCCGGAGATCGGCGCGGAGATCCGCGTCATCGGTGTGTTCGAGTTCGACGAGCCGGACCGAGAGCACCTGGGTGCCTGCACGGGTCGAACTCGAGAGGATCCTGTCGTCCTCGCGTTCGGGGTCGCCGGCTTCGTACAGCTTGAAGCAGAGGGTGGAGCGGCCTTCGGGAAGTTCGATCTCGCATCGTCGCGTGAGTCGGGCGCCGTCGACATGCACCACGACCTCCGTGATGGGGGCTTCGACCAGGCGGGTGTCTTCACTGGCGGACGCGTGTGCGGCCGTCAGGAGCATCGTCATGATGAGGATGGTGTGCATCAGGCTGCTCCGTGAGGATCAGGGTGATTGATCAGGGGTCCTGCAAGGACGCCCGTGTGCCTGCACGACGGAGAAGCTCCGCGATTCGGTCGGCCTCCTCGATCGGACTCGACTTCACGAGGTCGACGAGACGCCTGGTCTCCTGGTCCTTGGTGAGGTAGCGACACGCGATCTCCGCGATCGTGTCCGGTTCCATCGAGGCGAAGAAGGCGATGCCCTCGCGATAGACGATCTCGGCGGCGAGCCTCGAGGCCATCAACCTGAAGAGGTAGGCGCCGGGGAGACTCGTCTTCAGCCGGTCGCCGGCGGTCCGGACCAGGATCTCCGGGAGATGGGCGAGCACCAGGCTCCACCCGAACTCCAGTGAATCCTCGGATGCCTCCTGCAGTCGGTTGTGGATGGCGTCCGCCACCGAGTTCACGGTCCGGCTCAGTCGGACGCTGATCTCGGGCAGCGGAGTGAGCGGGTGCCGCTGCTGTTCGTGAATCAGGAGCAGCGCCTCGAGACGCGCCAGTTCGCGGAGCTTTTCGAGGACCTGTTCGACGAATTCGCCCTTGATCTCCATGAATTCCCGCTCGTCGAGCAGCATGCTGGCCGCGACCTCGAAACTCGAGCAGATGACGCCGCACTTGTTGGCGGAGGAGTCCTTGACGATCGTGACGCCTTCGGCGCTCAGGCGTTCCCGGGCTGCGGGCGTCAGGAACAGGTTCGCACCCTCGACGATCAGCGCGCTGGTCGGCTTGCCGTTCTCATCAAGGAAATCGCGCCAGTTGTGCTCGTGCATCGTGGCCGGCCGTCCGCCGCAGGGGAGGAAGGCGTCAGCCACCACGCGGTTGTGCATGTTGTTCCGGAGGTGGAACCCGTCGGGGTCGTCCAGGGAGACCACGCGGCCGCGTGATCCGAGCTTCGACT
>JAKVBQ010000006.1:0-105981 GCA_022447205.1 Phycisphaerales bacterium | reverse complement strand
GATGGGGAGTTCCTCGCGGACGAGCCGGAGGAGTTCCTGGTAGTCGAGGCCATCGGGGTCCTCGCCGCAGCCCGATCCGTCCGCGATGCCTACGATCGAGACGTTCTTGCCGTAGTCTCGATCAAGGATCTTGATCATGTTGCCGGCGACGTCCCCGTCGGGGCCACCGGTGATCTTCACCGAGAACGGTGTCGTCGTCGGGTCGACCTCGCGGGCATCAAGGAACTCCCTGAGGAAGACGTTCACGCCCTCGCTGGTCACGCCGTAGACCTTGTGGTTGATGCCGGCACCCGGCTTCGAGCTCATGAAGGCGTTGGGCATCGGGTAGTCCCTGAGCCCGGCCCTCCGCACCATCCACTGGATGTGGCGGGGGGTGATGTTCTCGTCCGGTCCGAGGTAGATCAGCTCGTTCTGGCCGAAACGATCGACGATCCGCTCACGGGTGGTCTCGTCCGGCGTGATCAGGTCGAGCAGGGAATCGATGAAGCTCTTCACACAGCGATCGATGCCCGCTTCGGGTTCCAGGAGGATCGTCGCCTTGGCGCCACCTTCCGGGATGTCCTTGTTCTTCAACTGCTGGGCGAAGCTCAGTCCGTAGGCCTCGTCGTAGAGTCGCTCGCTCTCCCTGACGTGGTGGAGCATGTTGCGCGGCTTGACGACCCTGAGGCCGCCCCGGGCGATGTCCTGGAAGCGCACGTGGAAACCGCTGAACCCGCGCCCGTGGACGTAGAAGACGCCGTAGGGGAGTTCCGGTCGCCGTTCGCTCAGCAGGATCCTGGGATCGAGGCGCAGCGCGAGTCCGAATCGGTTCGGCAGGAAGTAGTTGGTGCGGAGCGTGCCGGTGACCGCATCCACCATCGCGGCGAGCGTCTCCCGACTGGTCTCGGTATCGACCTCGCGATCGATCCGCGCACGAAGCTCCTCCGCCTGCTGGAGGAAGGCGTCCTCGGTCAGGGGGTTCGACGGCTTGAAACGATCGGTGAAGAGCTTGAGGATCGCCCTGGACACGTCCATGGCATCCTCGGCCCGCGCGAGAATCCGGTCCCGCGTGAACGCGAAGGCGTTCCGCGGCGAGAGGATCTGGTGCACGAGATGGCAGAGTGCGAGCAGGAGCTCCGCACGGTCGATGTGCAGTTCCTCGTGTCGCTTCGAGAGACCAAGGACGTTGAAGTCGATCCACTTGATTCGGCGGAGTTCGCGCTGGATCGACTTCCAGAGTTCGCTGTTCTCGTCGAGTGCGCCGCCTCCCGGGGCCTCGATGATGAAGCCGACGTAGGTGACCGAACCGTGGGGGGCGTCGCCCACGACGTCGAGATACGCGCGGTGGATGTCGACGCCGTAGCTCGAGATCAGGTTCGCGGCACGTTCCATCGTCGTCCTGGTTCGGGCGTTCGCAAGCGCGATCGTCACGCGGGAGTGATTCGGATCCGCTTCGGCCTCGAGGGAGACGACGGACGAGTCCGTTCCACTCACGGCTTCGAAGAGTGCGCGGTGCTTCTCGATGCGCAAGGGGGTGAGCGTGCGGATGTAGTCCGCCGTGCACTGCGAGCAGTAGGCCCTGATCGCCTCCTCGTTCCAGTCGATCCCGTTGTTGCGCACGTACTCGATCGTCGCCTCGATCTTCGCGCACTGTTCCGGATCGGAGAGATCGAACGGGTCCTGGTCGCCGAACTCGAAGGTGTCCAGGACGAACGAGCCGTCGGCGGCGGTGTGGATCTTCGCGCTGCGCAGTGACTGGTCGAGCGGAAGCTCCGCCATGATCTCCGCCAGCACGCCGGGATAGTTCGTGGGGCGCATCGCGGTCCAGAGTCGACCGTCCTCGCTGCGCATGGTGATCTCGAGCGGCCCGCCGGACGCCCGGAGGGCGATGATCGTCCTGAGGTGGGCGAGCTGGGCCTGCAGGTCCGTGTCCTGGAAGTACATCCGGGGCATCGACCTGAGGAACCAGGGGACCACGCTCTCGGCGGATTCTCGGAACTCGTGGGCGAGCTCCTTGATCAGGGGTTCCGGGTCGGTCGGAAGGGCTTCTGATGGTTCGCTGGTGTCGGTTCGCATCGGTGCTCGATACCCTGTAATTGGACTCCCCCGTCCAGGGGAGTTCGATCCTACATTGTTGCATCGGATTTGCCGGAGTGTGGCATGAACGTGATCTCGATTGGAAACTTCGATGGTGTTCATCTCGGGCACCAGGCCCTCGCCAGACGGGCCCGGGAACTGGCTGGAGACGGCAGGGTGGTCGTTGTGACCTTCGAGCCCCATCCGGCCGCCATTCTGCGTCCTGGCTCGCCCCTGCAGCGGCTTTCCGATCCGTCGAGACGCCGTGAGCTGCTGCTCGAGGCCGGGGTGGACGAGGTCCGGGAACTCATGCCCGATCCGGAACTGCTCGGTTCGAGTGCGGAAGGCTTCATCCAGCGGCTCCAGGCGGAGCTGCCGTTCGAGGGCATCGTCGAGGGCGCCGATTTCAGATTCGCCCGCGGACGGAGTGCCGGGATCGAGGAACTTCGGATGCTCGGAACCCGGTACGGCTTCGGGGTGGAGGTGGTCGAGGACCAGCTCGTGGAGCTCGAGGATCGATCGAGGGTCCGGGTCTGCTCGAGCCTGGTCCGATGGCTCCTCGCGCGGGGCCGGGTGGTCGATGCCTGCACCGCACTCGGCCGTCCCTACCGGCTGGATGGCCGGGTCGTCGAGGGGGACAAGCGGGGGCGGACGATCGGGTTCCCGACCGCGAACCTCGACCATGGCGAGCAGCTGCTGCCGGCCGATGGCGTCTATGCGGGACTGGCGACGCTGCCCGACGGGGAGCGCAGGATGGCTGCGGTGAGCATCGGGCGCAAACCCACCTTCGGAAACCATGATCGGATCGCGGAAGTGCACATGATCGGTCATGATGGTCCGGTCGACGACTACGGTTGGACCCTGCAGGTCGATCTGCAGCGTTGGCTACGTGAACAGACCCGCTTCGACTCGGTCGATGATCTTCTGAACCGGATCACCCTCGACTGCGCCGAGGCTCAACGCTGCCTGCAGGAGCACCTCGTCCGATGACCAGTTTCGAATACACGTCGAACACAACGATGGAACACCTGGCAGGGCGGCTGAAGTCGGCCCGTAAGGTCCTGGTCACCAGTCACGAGAAGCCTGACGGCGATGCGATCGGTTCATGCGCCGCCGTCGCGCGTGCCCTGCGTGAACTCGGGATCGAGAACGAGGTCTGGGTGCAGGGAGCGATCTCGGATTCCCTGCTCGAGTTCGTGCCGGACCTGCCGATCCGTGAGGCACCCCCCGACCAGCCTTCGGACGACCATGACCTCGTGGTGATCGTCGACACCGGTGCCTGGTCCCAGTTGCAGCCGCTGGAATCCTTCCTCCGTGACCGGCGGGATTCGATCATCGGCTTCGACCATCATGCACGCGGTGACGACGTCGCCTCCGAGCGGCTCATCCGTGTCGAGGCCGCCTCCTGCACCGAACTCCTCGTCTCCCTGGTCGATGCTCTCGGCGTTTCGCTCGAGGCGGGCGGGGACGATTCGGGACGATGTTCGATCGCGGAAGCGCTGTTGCTCGGCCTGGCCACCGACACCGGCTGGTTCCGTTTCGAGAGTTGTGGCGCCGATTCACTTCGCGTGGCCGCACGCCTGGTCGAGGCCGGTGCCGACAAGAGTCGGATCTTCCGGATCATCGAGGAGAACGACCGACCCGCACGCATCCTCATGTCCGGCCGTGCCCAGCAGTCCGCGGAGTTCATCTGTGGTGATCGTGCCGTCCTGATGCAGCTGGCACCGGCTGACTTCGAGGAGACCACCGCACGCCCCGAGGAGCTCTCCGGTCTGGTGAACGCGCCGATGAGCGTGCGTTCCGTCGAGGTTTCGGTCCTCATCACCGCGGTGGACGCGGACGGGGTGAAGGTCAGCTTCCGTTCCAAGCCGCCACTCGACCCCGGCAGCCCCTTCATCGACGTGAACCAGCTCGCCGCGGTGTTCGGCGGTGGTGGTCATGTCCATGCGGCAGGTGCGAGGATCCAGCTTCCGCTGGCCGCGGCGAAGGATGCCGTTCGTGATGCGCTGGTTGCAGCGCTTCAGGATGCGGGATTCGTGGATTCCGGTTCCACGGTGTAACCGAGACTCCGGATCGCTTCCTCGACGTCCGTCGCCGAGCCGCCTTCGGCCAGTTCGACCGTCGCCTTCTGCTGTTCGAGGGAGACGTCGCAGGCCATGACCCCGTCCACCTTCTCGACCTTGGTGTCGACGGCGTTCGCGCAACCACCGCAACTCATGCCCTTGACGCTGAAGACGAAGGTCTTCGTCGAGGCCGGCACGACCTCGCTGGTTTCCGAGGCGACCGCGGTCGGCTGCTCGTTGTCCTGCAGGTCACACCCGATGAGGCCGAGGGTGAGGGTGCTGATGAGGAAGGTCGCGTTGAGGTGGTTCACTTGAGGGACTCCGGATTGAAGATGCGGGCTTTCTGGAATGGCTCACCGAGGACGTCGACCGAGGAGCTCTTCATCCAGTCATCGAGGACTGAAGCATAGACCGACCTGAAGTCGACGGTATGCACGAGATCCCCGGAATCGAGGTTGTCGAGCGAAGGATGCTGGCCGAGCACGCCCGGACGGACCATCGGGCCGACCAGGAACATCGGGGCGGCGGTGCCGTGGTCGGTGCCACCGGAGGCGTTCTGGGCGACTCGCCTGCCGAACTCGCTGAAGACCATGGTCAGGACCCGGCTGTCATTGCCCTGGGCCTTGAGATCCTGCTGGAAGATGTTCATCGCCTGGCCGAACTGCCTCATCTTGTTGCCGTGGCTGTTCAGCTGGCTGGCATGGGTGTCGAAGCCACCCAGGGTGACGTAGTAGACCCGGGTGCGCATCTCGTCCCGGATCATCGCGCCCACCATGCGGAGCTGGGCGGCGAGCGGGTTGTTGTTCGGGTACTCGACCAGCGGTCGCCGGCCGACCGCAGTGCGGATCCGGTCGGAGGAAAGCTGTGCGTCGAGGGCGGTCCTCATGAGGAACGAGGCCTGGGTGTCGGGCTCGACGTCACCGGGCATGCCCATGCGGTTGATCTTGTCGTACGGATCCTTCATCGAATCGTGGAGGTCCTGCCCGAGCCACCTGAAGAGATCCTCCGATTCGAAGCTGACCGGCTTCTGGACGTCACCGATCATCGCAAGGGGAGCCTTGCGACCGATCGAGATCGCACCCTCCGGGGTCGGGGTGCCGTTGCAGGTGTTGTCGAAGTACCGTCCGATCCAGCCGTTGCCCTTGGCATCCCGGCGAGCGGTGTGCCAGATGTCCATCGACGTGAAGTGCGAACGGTTGGGGTTCGGGTAGCCGGCACCCTGGATCACCGAGAGCAGGCCCTGGTCATGAAGCTCCTTGAGCCCGCCGAGCTGCGGATGGAGCCCGAGTCCCGCGTTCTCATCGAGCTGGATCGCCTCGCCCGCGCCGCCATTGGGTGCCCCGGGGGCACCGATCGCGATGCCGGGCCTGGCGAGTCGGTAGCTGTCGGAGAAGTACGGCACCACGGTGTTGAGACCGTCGTTGCCGCCGCCGAGCTGCACCACCACCAGGATTCGTTCCTCGGGCACGCCGGCGAGACTGGAGACCGCCGAGTCCAGGGGATGCATGATGCCTGATGCACTTCGCTGGATGAACCAGGGCACGGTGCTGGCGATCGAGGCGAGGGTCACGCCCTGCTGGAGGAAGAGTCGTCTGGAATAGGCTCTTGGTTCTTCGCGTGTCATGCGGTTGCTCCTCCAGGCCTCAGCAGAGTTGGTACTCGGGCATCGAAGTGATCAGGCAGAGTGCACCGACCAGGCGGTCGCCGTCGATCCGTCCGCCGTGTCGGTCAAGGAATGCGTTCAGCGTCTCGAGGCGACTCGGGTGCGGTTCGCTTCCGAGCAGGAACCTGCACAGGTAGGGCAGTGCCTCCTGCGGCGACACCCGCCCGCGTTCGTCCCGTTCGAGCGTCGAGAGCATGTGGTCCCCGTCGTACCGGACCCCGCTGACCTGCCAGTCGTAGATGTCCGGACGCTTGCCGGTCAGCAGGTAGACGGCGAGGTTCTGTCGCACGAAGAGGGTCGAGGTGTTGATCCAGCTTCGGCCGCCGTCCCAGCCCTTGACCGACGGGGGTTCGAGGATGCTCTGCCCCATGAGATCGCCCGCGGCGGAGAGGGTCGAGAGGTCCCGGACCGGCGTCCGCAGCGAACGGATCGTCTGCACCATCAGCTGGATCGGGCTCTTGACCACCGAGCAGCGGTTTTCCGGCGCATAGAAGTGTTCGCTCTTGAAGAGCGCCTTGAGCAGCGGCTTCAGGTCGTACTCGTGGGTGCGCAGTCTCCGTCCCATCGCGGTGATGAACGTACGCTGCTCCTTGTTCGGGACGCTCGGTTCGTCGTTGACGAAGAACTTGTACAGCTTCATGGCGATGAATTCGCTGCACACTCTTCGAGAGAGGATGATCCCCACGAGGTCGTCGCCATCGAAGTTGCCGGTCCGACCCAGGATCGTCTTCTGGTCCTGGTCGTGGTTGCGTTCGTTGTACCGGAACTCGTCGTCCTCGTAGGTGTATCCGGTCAGTGCGCGCGCACCTTCCTTGATGTCGCTCTCGGTGTACTCGTTGCCTTCGCCGAGGGAGAAGAGTTCCATCAGTTCCCGGGAGAGGTTCTCGTTCGGTCGTTGCTTGCGGTTCTGGTTGTTGTTCAGGTACCGCAGCATCGCCGGGTCGCGGATGATCCCGTAGAGCAGCCTGCCGAAGTTGCCGGTGGCCTCGGTCCGGAACATCCGGTTCTGCATGTACATGTGCCAGCTGTCCTCGATCGCTCGATAGCCGGTCGCGAAGTGTCCGTGCCAGAAGAGGGTCATCTTCTCCTCGAGCGGACGGGGGGTCTCGATCATCCGCTCGAGCCACCACTTCCTCATCTCCTCGACCTGCTTGCGGTCGGCGGCCTGTCGTTCCTGGCGTCGTCGCCGAAATTCGCTCAGGGCCTCTTCATCACCGGAGCGGCGTGCCTGCTGGTACGCCATGCTCTCCTCGCGCGTCGGCGGGCGCATGATGTCGGACTGGAAGCCGGCACTGACCTCGGGTTCCGGGAGCGACTGGTAGTCGACGATGAAGTCGACCGCGTCATCCAGGCCGAGACGGGAGAGGCTGAGCACCTGGTCCGGGGTACCGCCGAATCCCGCCCTCGACAGGAGGTGATGCGCGGCCCAGAAGTCGAAGTCCTGGCGATTCAGTGCTCTCAGTGTCGTTTCCGGCATGGCGATGCTCCGGTATCCGGCAAAGCGGCTTCTCCATGAAGCCTATCGCGTCCACGGCCTCCAATCCATGAGAACCCCCCCGAGATCGGTCTTCTTTCCCGTTTCCGGGGGATTCACGCGCGGATCAGCTGCTGGTGGGTCTGCGGTTCAGGAGCCACGTCGCGCAGACCAACAGAAGCAGGCCTCCCACCGCGAAGGGCACCCAGGCCGTGGCGAGATCGATGAAGGCCCGGTCGAAGGCGATCCCGCAGGGGATGAGCAGCAGCGCGAAGAGCAGCAGGCTGGTTCGATTCGGAGTGGCGACGTTTCGCCGGCGCATGAAGAGGAGGGCGTAGGCGGGAAACACCAGGCCATAGAGGCCGAGGATGCGCAGGTAGGTCGTCTCGCCGGCGATGAACGGAAGCGTGCCCAGCAGGATCGCGCAGCCCGGCAGGAACGCCGCCCAGGGCCAGGGGGTGATCGATCGACGATCGGTGTCCGGTCCACCGAGCCAGGCTTCACGGAGATGGACGGCGGTGGTGAAGGTCGCCTGCATCGTGAGCTGCGCGAGGATGATGCCGTCGAGTGCGAGCGTGCCCTCGCTTCCGTAACAGCACGTGAAGAGGATCATCGGTGCGAAGGTCAGGGCGAAGACCACGAAGACGTGGGGGCTCTTCGAACGGATTCGCGCCCTGTGGAATGAGGCATCGAGCCATGGGCAGAACATGAACCCGAAGATGACCGCAGGCGCGAGGAGGAGGAGATCGCTCCGTTCCAGGCTGCCGGATGCGGGGAGCGAACCCAGGCCGTCCGCCCCATGGAGCGTGAACAGCACGATCGACATCGCCCAGGTGCCGACACCCAGCCAGACCCATGCGCGATCCGGGAGCATCACCAGGACCAGGCCGATCAGCCAGGCCCCGAGGGCGACCATCGCCCCGAGGTTCGAGGAGCCGTCTCCGAGCAGCCGCGTCCACAGCCAGCCGATGAAGAACAGCTGGTAGCCCGCGGTCGCGATCGAGAACAGGCGAACGGCCGGGCGGTGCGTTTCAAGCGCATCCCGACTCCTTCGTTCGTCGAAGAGGTAGCCGAAGAGCACGACGCCTGCGATGTTCGGTATGGCGAAGAGCAGGAAGCCCGGCCAGCCGAAGAGCCGAAGCATGATGATCGGGAGGTAGAGCCCGATGCACCAGGTCCAGCTGCTTGCCGAGTAGATGCCCCAGCCGAGGATGCTGCGTGCGTTCGCTGCCTGCATGGCGTGAAGTCTACGGCGGGAGTGGCGTCAGGGGGTCGTCGCGACGTCCCGGGTCTCGACCGACTCCTCCGGTGCCTGTTCCTCGATCATCTGGCGGACCTGTGGGGTGCGGTCCCTGGCTCCGCCCCTGACGCGACGATCGTTGTACATCTCCTTCGGGGTGCAGTGGAAGGTGATGAAGCAGCGGCCGACCCGTCGATCCTTGCCCTTCTTCTTGTGGACGTGCTGGGTGATCGTCAGCTCCAGCTCGATGTTGAACTCACCGCCATCGGCGACCTTGGTGGTGAGATCCTCGCAGTTGACGATCCGGTAGATCGCCGGTCCGAAGCACGGGCGGAGGAAGCGGTAGCGCATCTCCTTGCAGATCACGATGTAGTCGGAGCCGCATTCCGCGAAGAGGTACATCCCGGCGGCGACCTCGGAATTGCCGAGAAGGGCCGCACCGGCCATCGCGTTGTACCAGTTGCGGTTGATGCGCCGGAAGGGGAGCTTGGCGGTGAAGGTGTCCTTGTCCAGCTGCCGGAAGCTGATCCCGCTCCGGAAGGCGTAGGGGAGCCAGATCAGGGAGCAGAGCTTGTTGAAGAACACGTTCCGGGTGGACAGGCGGCTGAAGAACGCCCCGAGACGACGTCCCAGGCCCCGTCGCTTCGGGTCCTCGTCGTCTGTCGGCATCGTGTCGTGGTCAACCCTGGCGCTGGTCACTGGGGAGTTCTCCGATGGGACATCCTAGAGTCCCTCGGGAGTTCGGGCCAGCATCCGCATCGAAGGTACACTTTCCGGGTCAGGAACCCCGGAAGGAGCCCATGGTGCACAGGGACCCCGAATCGAATGAACCCCCTCGATCGATGCCCGGTATCGGCGTCTGCAGCTGGAGCCTCCGGCCCGGTCACCCCAGGGACCTCCTGGAGTCGCTTGAGGGAACCGGGCTCTCCGCCGTCCAGCTGGCGCTGCTGCCCCTCGTCGACGAGCCCCGGATCTGGGCGGACAGCATCCAGATCCTGAGGGATCACGGGATCCGCATCCTGAGCGGGATGTTCTCGACGGTCCATGAGGACTACACCACCCTCGAGACGATCAAGGCCACGGGAGGCGTCCGCCCCGACGCACACTGGCCGGAGATCCTCGAGTCGGCGATCCGGGTCGCTGATCTCGCCGAGGAGTGCCGGATCCGACTGATCTCCTTCCATGCCGGCTTCATCCCGCATGATGCCGACGACCCGTGTCGGGAGACCGTGCTCCATCGACTCCGGCAGCTCATCGACATGTTCGGGGAACGCGGGGTCTCGATCGCGTTCGAGACCGGTCAGGAGACCGCCCGGACGATCCTCGACGTCCTGGATGAGCTCGATCGTCCCGGTGTCGGGATCAACTTCGATCCCGCGAACATGATTCTCTACGGCATGGGGGATCCGATCGAGGGGATTCGCCTGCTCGCCGAACGGACCGTCCAGGTCCATGTCAAGGATGCCGTCCCCTCCGAGGTGCCCGGGGAATGGGGTGCCGAGGTTCCGGTCGGCACCGGTGCCGTCGACTGGCCGGCCTTCTTCGACGTCGTCGCCTCGATGCCGCGGGAAGTGGACCTGGTGATCGAAAGGGAGGCCGGCGAGGCTCGGGTGGCGGATATCATCACGGCACGCAGGGTGATCGAGGAACGATTCAACGCGACGGGTGACGACACCCGGGAGACTGCCTGATGCCGACCTACGTGTATGTCGAGGTGCTCGAGGATGGAAGTGACGGGGAGCCCTTCGAGGTGGTCCAGAAGATGACCGATCCTCCGTTGAAGAAGCACCCCGAGACCGGGAAGGCGGTGCGTCGGATACCGACCATGCCGAACCTGCCGCTGAACCATTCCGACGCCGCCGAGAAGACCAAGATGTCGAACAAGAACCTCGATCGCATGGGCTTCACGAAGTACGAGAAGGCCGGTGACGGCCACTACGAGAAGAAGGCGGGCAAGGGGCCCGACGTGATCTCCCGAGACTGATCAGGCAGGGCGGACCAAGCGTGGCACCGAACCAGGACGACGCAGCACGCATCAACGAGCTTCGAGCGTTGCTGCATCGTGCCAATCGAGCCTACTACGTCGATGCCGATCCCCTGATGGGCGACGCCGAGTTCGATCGCCTGCTCGCGGAGCTGGCCGATCTCGAGGCCGCTCACCCCGAGCTCGACGATCCGCACAGTCCGACCCGCCGCGTCGGCGGCGAACCGCTCGAGGGGTTCGAGACGGTCCCGCATGCGCAGCGGATGATGTCGATCGACAACACCTATTCGCTCGAGGACGTCCGCGCCTGGCATGACCGGGTCGTGAAGGGCCTGGAGGGGGCGGTGCCGGGCTACGTGTGCGAACCGAAGATCGACGGGGTCGCGATCAGCCTCCGCTACGAACAGGGTGCGCTGGCCGCGGCGATCACCCGTGGCGACGGGGAGCAGGGAGACCTGGTCACCGCGAACGTCAGGGCGATCGATTCGGTTCCGTTGCGACTCGCCGACGGGGCTCCGGAGCTGCTCGAGGTCCGGGGCGAGATCTACATGCCCGACGCCTCCTTCCAGCGGGTGAACGAGGAACGCGCCGCCGCCGGGGAGCAGTTGTTCGCGAACGCCCGCAATTCGACCGCCGGGTCCCTCAAGAGTCTCGATTCCAACGTCGTCCGGGAGCGCGGACTGCGCTTCACCGCCCACGGTCGAGGGGAGATCGAGGGACTTGAAGACGTGTCCGACTACTGGACGTTCCTCGAACGTCTCAGGTCACTGGGACTTCCGGTCTCCGGTGCGTCCAGCAGGTGCGGTTCGATCGAGGAGGTCATCGAGCGGATCGAGCGGTTCGACCGGGAGCGTGGTGATCTCGGCTTCGCGATCGACGGGATGGTCGTCCGGGTCGATCGCTTCGACCAGCAGGAGGAGCTCGGTGCGACCAGCAAGGCACCCCGCTGGTGCATCGCGTTCAAGTACCCGGCCGAACAGGCGGAAACGCGGTTGCTTCGGGTCGACTGGCAGGTCGGAAAGGGCGGCACCCTGACCCCGCGTGCCACGATGGATCCGGTCTTCGTCTCCGGGACCACCGTCCAGCATGCGACCCTCCACAACATCGAGGAGATCAGGCGCAAGGATGTCAGGGTCGGTGACCTGGTCGTCGTCGAGAAGGCCGGTGAGATCATCCCCCAGGTCATCGAGGCGCGGGTTGGTGCCCGCACCGGCGAGGAACGGGAGATCGTCGCCCCCGAGGCGTGCCCGGAATGCACGGGTGTCGTCGAACAGGAGGGGCCCAAGCTCTACTGCACCAATCCGGAATGCCCCGCACAGTTCCGCGAGCGACTCAAGTGGTTCGTCGGTCGGGGCCAGATGGATATCGACGGGTTCGGCGAGAAGCTCATCGACCAGCTGTGCGACGCCGGACTGGTGACGCACTTCGCCGACATCTTCACGCTCGATCGCGAGGACCTGCTCGCCCTCGAGCGGATGGGCGAGACGTCGGCCGACAACCTCCTTGCCGCCGCCGAGGCCTCGAAGTCACGCGGACTCTCCCGCGTCCTTGCCGGTCTCGGCATTCGGCACATCGGAACCAGCGCGGCGAAGACCCTCGCACGCGCCTTTCCTGATGCGGATGCCCTGCTTGCCGCCGATGAGGATGCAATCGCGGAACTCGACGACTTCGGTGAGATCACCGCCCGTGCCCTTCGTGACTACCTGGATACCGCCTCCGCGAAGGAGACGTTCCAGCGCCTGGCCGAGGTCGGGGTCGAGCTCGCGAGTCGGGATCATGTCGAGGCCGATCTGGATTCCCCCTTCAACGGACTCACGATCGTCATCACCGGCACGCTCGAGGCGTTCACCCGTCCGGAACTCACCGAGCGGCTCGAGGGGCTCGGGGCGAAGGTCACCGGCTCCGTCTCGAAGAAGACCGATCTCCTGATCGCCGGTGCCAGTGCCGGCAGCAAGCTCACCAAGGCGGAATCGCTCGGAATCGAGGTCTGGGACGAGGACCGGGTCCGGTCAAGCCTGCCTGACTGAGCTATCCTGTTCCCCCCATGGCCATCGTCCAAGTCATCCTCGGTCTCCGCAGCCTCATCGTGAAGTCGGCGATCTTCTTCATCATGGCGGCCCTCCTTGCGTGGGCGCTTGGTGGCACCCTCTTTCCCCGTCCGGAGGTCGTCGATTTCGGCAAGGTCTCCTTCAAGGGCGGTGACTGGTGGTTGCGCATGCTTGCCGGGGGCGACCAGCCCGGTGCGGTGCGCTGGTACCTCATGGAACATGTCGGCGGGAAGACCTTCGAGCAGCCGCACCTGCACCAGGCGGAGGATTCCCTGGTCTGGCTTGATGCGGTCGGTCCGGTCGCCGCGGACAACGTCCTCTACGTCGGCTACCAGACCGCTCGGGACGGCTGGCAGATCGCGGTGTTCGAGCAGATCGCCCCGGTCTCCCGGATCGTCCCGGCCCTCGATCGCCTCTCGGTCGAACGGCAGTTCGCTCGCGTCGAGAACGGACTGCCTCTCCAGGAGCGTGACGAGGAACGTGCGCTTCGCGAGGACCTGATCGAGCTTGGTGACGAGGAAGACACGTCCTCCGACTGACGTGGGGCCTCTCGATGAATTGGAGTGGATCAGGTGGTGTGCGCTCAGCCTTCGGGCGTGACGTCCACCTGTCCTGCAGTCGCCAGGGTCGCCGTCGTCGAACCGTTGCCGGTCATCTCCGCATCGGCTGGTGGGGTGATGGTGAACCAGCCCATGTAGATCGCGCCTCCGAGGAACACGCTGAGTGCGATGCGCCACCAGCCGAAGAGGGCGAGTCCGTGCGAGGCGAGCCATTCGACCAGCCACTTGATCGCGACCGCCGCGGCCAGGGTCGCGACCGCGATGCCCACCGCCACCGGTACCCAGCCACCGAGGGTCGTGATGAAGCCGTCACCGTCGCGAAGCAGCGCCTTGCCGAGCTTGTAGACGCATGCCCCGCCCAGGGTGGGCAGTCCGAGGAGGAAGCTGAATTCCGCCGCCTGTCGCGGCCGGAGCCCCATGAACATCCCGCCCACGATCGTCATCATCGAGCGGCTGGTGCCGGGCCACATCGCGACGCACTGCAGGAACCCGATGATCAGGGCGCTCTTCCAGGAGAGCGCTTCGATGTCCACGAAGCGATCCGCTTCCCGTTCCTCATGATCGCCGCTCGAACCGCTGCCCGGCCCGGCATTCTGTGCGGCGTAGATCCGGTCCTGCCAGCGTCGCATGCCAAGCAGCAGGATGCCTCCGAGGAAGAGGGCCGCGATCACGGGGATCGGCGTGAAGAGGTGTCGTTCGATGATGTCGTCGAGCAGGACGCCCAGGATGGCGGCCGGGATGAATGCGATGACCAGGTTCGTGAAGAGCTTCCTGCCGGCGACGTCCCTGCCCGCAAGCCCCCGGATCATCTGCAGCACCCGTTTCCGATAGAGGCCGAGTACTGCGAGGATCGCACCGCCCTGGATGATGATGTTGAAGGCGTTGACCGCCTCCGCCTGCTCCGAACTCTCGTCGAGTCCGAGCAGCCATGAGGTGATGATCAGGTGCCCGGTCGAGGAGACCGGGAGGTATTCGGTGATGCCTTCGACAATGCCGAGGATGATTGCATCGAGAATCGTCATGGGAGCCTGCGGTGCCTCGTCCTTGGTTCAGGTGGGGGGGCTCCTCACCTCATCGGCAGATTGATCCCCCGGGCTGTGAAGGAGTTTGCACGCTCGCGACGGGTGTCAGCTTCCCGCCGCCTTGACGAGGTCCTCCAGGACGCTCGATGGCGCGGCCGTCGTGTCGATGAGGGTGTCTGCAAGCGCCGCGAAGACCGGGGCCCTCCGTTCGCGCAGCGCGCTGGTTTCCTGTTCGGGCGTCGCCTCCTGCCCGTCCTCGTCGCTCAGGAGGGCGGGCCTCGCATCGTCATGTGCACCGATCCGCTCCGCGAGGATCGCATCAGGGGCATCCAACCAGATCACGGTGAGGGTGCCCGCCTCCCTGCCGGCCTGGAGCCGATCCCTGATCGCGTCGGTCATGGGGGCACCGCCACCGAGGGCGAGAATCTCCACACCCCTTGAAAGCGCGCTGCTGAAGGCGTGGGCTTCCGCAGTTCGCCAGGCGGACTCACCACGCGATGAGAAGACCTCGGCGATCGAGGCTTCGGCGCAGTCGGCGAGCGCGAGGTCGTCGAGATCCTCGAAGCGAAGACCGAGTGTCTCCGCGAGGCGACGGCCGAGGCTCGTCTTGCCCGCACCGCGCAGGCCGATCAACACGACAGCCTTCGATGGTGCAGACATCATCGATCTGGTTCACGCCTGGTGGTCAATTCTCTGCTCAGCGGACGTTCAGCCGTCGACCCATCGCGCGCTTGCGATTGATCATCTTGCGGCCGGCCTTCGTTCGCATGCGCGCACGGAAACCCTGCTTGCGGATCTTCTTGATGCGGCTGGTTCGTCTGGGGTAATGCATCCGAGTGCCTTTCCAGGGGCTTCGTCATGGGCCGTCGGCCCCTCAAGCGAGTCCGACAGTCTACCCGGAGACCGCCATTGAGGCCACTCCCCGGCCCAGAAGAGTCAATATGGGGGCTATCGGGCTTCAGGAGGGGATCTGTTGAGCCGATATCAACTCATGAATGCCTCTCTGGATGGGGGCATGCTAGGATCAGATCGGACCCGCGCGGGTCCTCCATTCGCCGTGGGAGACGGCGAACGGAGAAGCCGCCCGGGTCGAGACTCACTGCGCCCGCCTTCTGGGGTGCTTGGAACTCGACCATGGATGACGCCATCCTGCATGAGGCTGAGCTCAAGCTCGGTCATACCTTCACCGACAAGACGCTGTTGAAGCGTGCGCTGCGTCATGCCTCGCAGGCTGAGACCCGCCTGAAGAGCAATGAACGACTCGAATTCCTCGGGGACAGCGTCCTCGGGATGGTGGTCTGCGAGCACCTCTACCAGCGATACCCCGAGTACCTCGAGGGTGAACTCACCAAGATCAAGTCGAACGTCGTCAGCCGTCGGACCTGCGCCGACGTCGCCAACGCCATCGGCCTGTCCGAACTGCTGCAGCTCGGCAAGGGGATGGGCGGCCGCGAGGACCTTCCGCAGTCACTTGCCGCCGCCGTCTTCGAATCCCTGATCGGTGCGATGTACCTCGACGCCGGCCTGGAATCCGCTCGCCAGTTCATCCTCAGGCATCTTGGAGGCCTGGTCAGCGAGGCGGCAAGGCTCGGTCACCAGCACAACTTCAAGTCCGTCCTCCAGCAGACGCTGCAGCGACTGGGTGGGCAGAACCCCGTCTACCCCGTGCTCGAGGAACGTGGTCCGGATCACGCGAAGTGCTTCCACGTCTGCGTCCAGATCGACTCGCGTCGCTATGCCTCGTGCTGGGGCAACTCGAAGAAGCAGGCCGAGCAGCAGGCCGCGCTCGCCACCCTGATCGAACTCGGCATCGCGGAAAACGACGACGATGGGGAGATCCGCCTCGTCGAGGTGGAGGAGCTTGATATCGATGCCTTCAGCGATCGGGTCCGACAGCTCGGGGTGGAGGATGGTGTCGCTGCTCCGACCACCACGCCCGCAGGCGCGGAACTCGATCACGACGCCTGAACATCCCGGTCCGGACTCAACCCAGGAGCCACTCGATCGCGAGCATCGCGAGGGCTGTGCTGGCGATCAGCGCCATGGCCAGCCTTGCCGCGTGCGCAAGCTCCTCGTTCCATCGTGAGGTCGCTGGTTTCGACGGGCCTCGACTGGTCTGGACGAGTGCTCTGCAGCTCGTCGGTTCCGCTCGCCTGACCCGGTCCTGAATCTTCGCGATCAGCAGGTTGATGTCGAAACGGCGCAGGCCGTTTCCCTCTCCGATGGCGATGATCGCTGCTCGGTCCTCGGGCGTGAGCATCGAGCCCTGGAGTCTGCGAATGATCTCCGAGACCAGGTTGAGCTGGGCATCCGAGGGTGGCGGTACGTCCTTCGCGCTGGAGCGGTTCTCCTGGATGACCGCCTGCCTCGCCGTCAGGTCCCGGGCCTTTCGCTGGCCGACCAGATGCAGGGTTCGCGCGAGGATGTCCACCCGTTCGACCTGGATCGAAGAGGTTCGGGTGTCATGCACGTGCGTGGATCTGGTTGACTTCATCAGGCGGTGGTCCCCGGAAGCGGCCTTCAGAGGACGATCCTAGCGCCTGTTCGGTTCGTTCAAGTGTGAATCCTCACGGGAATTCCCGAGAGGTTCGGGTTGTCCGGGCTGACGTGCCGCTCAGCCGCTCGCCTCTTCGGGTTCAGCGTCCCCGGCCTTCGGGGGCTTCCTGAAGTCGAGGTCCTCGATCCTCCCGAAGATCGCCGTCGCGATGTTCGCGAGGTGCGAGGCCAGTCGCTTGTAGTAGCGTGCCTTCAGGCTGCAGGCCGCGGCATCATGCGTCTGCATCGTCTCCCGTTCCGCGAGGAGGTCGTTCTCGATCGAGTCGCATTCCGCGCGGATGGAATCCGCGGCACGAATCGCGTCCTTCGCCATCTTGGTGCTCGATTCCGGGAACGCCTCTTCGACCAGCTTGAAGACCTCCTCGACCTTGCCGGGGAGGGCGTCGAGTCGTTCCGTGTACGAGGTGTTCTCCTGGCTCCTCTGGTCGTGCACGCCGATCTCGAAGAGGTTCTTGCAGTAGTCACCGATCCGTTCGGCATCCTTCGCGATGCTCATCAGGACCAGACACGCAGCGATGTCGGCATTCTTGTTGATGCTCAGGTGCGTGACGAGGTTGGAGCGCAGCGAACGAAGGAGGTCGTTGATCTCCTGGTCCCGGGAGAAGATCGGTTCCCGGCTCTCCGCGGGATTCTTGGTGCCGTCGAGTACGTCCTGCACCTCCTTGTACATCCAGTGACCGGACTCGAGCATCTGGTTGAATTCCAGAAACGCCTTGTCGAGTGCGTCGTTGGATCGAAGTGCTGCAATCAGGCTTCCAAGCATTGTGCTGCTCCTCTCATGAGATTCGGCGTTGTACGCGCCGATTCTTCATGGGAATTTCTGGATCGTACCGGTTGGGCCTCGAGGGCGGAGGTCAGAAGAAGAGCCATTCCGTGATGGCGAGTCCGATGATGGGGACCACGATGAAGACGGTGGCCAGGAAGATGAATGCCCACTTGGGTGACTGGCAGGCCAGTCGACTGTAGGCCTTCGACATCCTGATGGGGATCCTCCGCAACGGGTACCAGATGGTGTTGTCGCAGAAGTTGAACAGCACGTGTGCGATGGCCACGGTCACCGCCGCATGGGTGGGATTCGCCAGAGCAGCGATCACACCAGTCACCGTCGTTCCGATGTTGCATCCCAGGAGGAAGGGGAAGGCACGCTTGAGTTTCACCGCACCGGCACCGGTGATCGGGACCAGCAGGCTGGTGGTGACCGAACTCGACTGGACGCTGATCGTCGAGAAGATGCCGCTGAGCCAGGCGACGAAGTCGTTCCTGAAGAAGACGGTCGAGAAGAGCCCCTCGAGCCTGGTCAGGACCGCACCCTTGAGGTTCCGCACCAGGAAGAGGAGGGAGATGAAGAGCAGGAGAAGCCCGCAGACCGCGACCGCGACCGAAGCCCCGAGCGAGCCGTCCCCGCCGATCGACTCCATCGTGCCCTGAACGAGGTTCACGATCGGCTTGGTGATGACCTTGATCGGGTTGGTGGGCTTGGTGACGTCGCCGAAGCCGATGAGGTCGGCGGCCCAGCTGGCGATGTTGGCGAGGATGCCGCGCCCGTTGCCCATCATCACACTGCTGATCCACTCGACGGGGAACAGGATGAGAACGGTCAGGATGTTGGGGATCGCATGCATCAGCGCGGTTGCGTAGGCACGACGGAACTGCCGCTTGATGCGCATGGTTCCGAGGCTGACGATGAGGCCCGTGATGCTCGTTCCGATGTTGGCGCCCATCACGGCGAAGATCGCTGTCTCGATCTCCATCTGTCCGGCGGCAACCAGGGTGATGATCAGTGATGTCGTAAACGACGAACTCTGCACGACCGAGGTGACGAAGACGCCTCCGAGCAGGGCGACCAGGGGATTGGTGCCCTGGGCGATGATCGTCTCAAGCCAGTCGGAACCCTTGCCGACCCCTTTGAGACCCGCGCCCATCACATTGATGGCGCAGAGGAACAGATAGAGGAAGAGGAGTGCCCAGAGCGCGCTGAGCCAGGTCCTCGTCTTGCTTGTCTTCGTGAGGGATCCCGAGGTGTTCATGCCGGCAATGTACTGATATTCCTCGGCGAATTGTTAAGACGGTGTGTGCATCACGTTGGCAGTCGGCATGGCTGACCCCGGGATCTCCAGGGTGAATGCGGCACCCGCCCCGGCGGCGGTCTCGACCCGGACGGAGCCTCCGTGCACGAGCGCGATGTGCTTGACGATCGCAAGGCCCAGTCCCGTGCCCCCTTCGGTGCGGGAACGCGCCTTGTCGACTCGATAGAAGCGCTCGAAGAGCCTCGGCACGTGCTCCTGCGGGATGCCGGGCCCCTGGTCGATGACGGTGATCTCGAGCATGTCGGGTGTCTCGCCCTCCGACATCCTGATCCGTACCGGGGCTGACTCGGGTCCGTACCGGATTGCATTGGAAACCAGGTTGGAGATCGCCTCGACCAGGAGGTCCCCCCGCGTCCGGACCTCGAATCCCTCGCCACCTTCCAGGATCAGCTCGATCGACCGCCTCTGGGCCGCCGGGCCCTGCCGGTCGATCACTTCCTCGATGATGGCGTCCAAGGAGACCGGGTGGAGATCCTCCCCGGTCGCATCCTCCGGTTCCTCGAGTCGGGCGAGGGTCAGCAGGTCCTCGATGATCATGCCCAGGCGCTCTGCATTGCGCTGGACGATGCCGAGGAACTTCCGGGCCTGTGCCGTGTCACCGAGATCGATCTCCTGGAGCGTTTCAACGTACCCCTGGATGTTGGTGATCGGTGTCCGGAGTTCATGGCTCACGTTCGCCGCGAAATCGGATCGCATGCTTTCGAGCCGCCTGATGTCGCTCACGTCATCCACGAGAATCACCGCGCCTATCGTCTTCTGTTCGGTGACCCGCATGGGCTCGGCGATCACGGAGAGGAGTCTGCCTTCGAGCACCTGGGATTCGAATTCACGGGTCTCGCGCATGTTCGAGGTCAGGACATGCTCCACGATCCGATGCAGTTCGGGTTCGTTCAGGAGCTCCAGCAGGGGGCGCCCCTGACTTGAAGGACCGAGCCCGAACAGGAGTTCCGCTGCCTGATTGGCGGACAGCAGCTGGTGGTTCCTGTCCAGTGCGATGACCGCACTGCTCATCGATTCAAGAATCGCGCTCTGCTGGAGTCTCTGGACGCGGATCGAGCGAATCTGCTGGGAGAGCTGTCGGGCCATCCGGTTCAGCGAGATCGACATGTGGTCCCATTCCCGTGCTCCGGTGAGCGGGATCCGGTGGGACAGGTCGCCGGCCTCGAATCTCGATGCACCATCGAGCGCCGATTGCAAGGCCTGTTGATTGCGGCGTGTCCGCCAGGCGACCACGCTGATCCCGGCGACGAGTGCCGTGCCGGTCAACCATGAGAAGGCGATCAGGATCGAATTCGCCTGCTCCGCCAATCCCGGTGAACTGTCGGTCACCTCGAGAAAGGTGTCCCGGCCGGGAATCCCGACCAGGACACGGCGAGCGTCGGCGGGGGCGGCGATCATGCTCGCGCTCGGTACCTCCGCCACGGTCAGTCCCAGCAGGCTCGCGCTCGATTCGATGATGCGGTCGGTCTCCCGAGGCGGGGTCTCGCCGAGCACTCGCGCGACAGCCTCCGCCCGTTCGCGAAGTCGTTCGTTCGCGTGGGCATCCAGCTTGTTGTTGAGGATGATCCCCAGGATGGCCCCGGTCGCTCCGATCACGAGCATCAGCAGGGACGCGCGCAGCACGGCATGCAGCATCGATGATCCTCGGATGCCGGTCGTCGCCGTCATGAACCGTGTCCGGGACGAACCGTGTGTTCCGGAGTCATCGCCCACCTGGCCCTTCGATCAGTCATCGATGACTCGTTCGGAGGCTTCCGCGAACCGATAGCCGACACCCCGGACCGTCTCGATCCGATCGCCGAACTCACCGAGCTTCCTGCGGAGTGCCGTGACGTGCACGTCGACCGTCCGACTCGAGAGGACGGTCGACCGGCCATGGACCGCGGAGATGATCTGTTCACGCGTGCGCACGAAACCCGGCCTCGCGGCAAGGTATTGAAGCATCCCGAACTCCGTCAGGGTCAGCTCGATCTGATCACCATGGAGGGTGACCACGTGTCTGCCCGGATCGATGACGAGGTTGCCTCCACAGAGGGAGAAGCGGTCCGGGTCGTTCTTGCCCGCATCGATCTCGGGATTCCTCCGCCGAAGGATGTTCCTGATCCTGGCCATCAGGATCCTCGGGCTGAAAGGTTTCGTCACGTAGTCGTCCGCGCCGAGTTCGATGCCCGCGACCACGTCGGATTCATCGCCCTTCGCCGAGACGATCAGGATCGGCGTGTCGTTGCCCTTTTCGAGTCGGCGGACCCTTCGAAGCACTTCGAGTCCGTCGACGTCGGGGAGCATCAGGTCGAGGATCATCAGGTCGGGCTGGTCCTGGGAGATGACCTCGAGCGCCGTCCGGCCGGAATGCACGATCTTCGTCTCGTAGCCGTCTCGATTCGCGTGGAAGTCGATGAGTTCCGCGATCTCGAGTTCGTCTTCGACGATGAGCAGGAAACTCTCAGTCACGGGCGTCGGCCTTCACGTAAGACGTGTTCATCGAACTGGTGGCGGAAAATGAGACAAGAAGAGCATGATCCGCATTCGTTGTTCGAAGTGTGCGTCTTGAATCAATGGTACGTGTTCATCCCTGGTTAAGGATCTGTGAAGTCGGGCTGGGATGCAAGGCACCAGAGTCCATCCAGATGGGTCGTTTTGTCGCATCGTCCGGTCACGGCCGGGAGGGTGATCGCTTCACCGTCCCGGGCGATCGTGCCGAGGACCGCCATGGCGCAGGCTTCGCGTGCCTCGGGCTGGATCGACGGATGTTTGAACTGGATGCCCTCATGGTCCAGATGCCTCCGGAGTGCGGCCTGGAGGGCCAGATTACGAAGCCCTCCTCCGAAGAAACACGTGTCCGTCGCCCCCTTCAGGCTGGCTGCGATCGAGCGTGCGACCGCATCCACGACCGTGGCCAGGCGGTCCTCGCCACGTGCCAGTCCGCCCAATGGTGCCAGGGCACGGGTCATCTCGTCACCGGTCCCGAGGGAGCGTTCGAAGTCTTGGGCGGAGTCACTGCCGATGGCGTCCTGGATTCGGCAGGCCAGTGCCTCATCGACCACGCCCTGCAGTGCATGCGCCCCGTCCTGGTCGAAGGGGGTGCCGAGGGTGTTCCTGGCCTCGGCATCCAGAAGGTGGTTGCAGGGGCAGACATCGCCGCCGGTGATGCCCTCCGGACCGTCGTCCGCTGCCGGCAGGTTGGTCACGTTGCAGAAACCACCGAGGTTGACGATTGAACGAGGGGATGCGGACCGGAAGAGGATCCAGTCTGCCAGGGGGGTGATCGGAGCACCCTGACCACCGGCGCCGAGATCATTGGCACGCAGGTTCGAGACGATCGTGCAGGGAAGTCGTTGCGTGATGGGGGAGGTGTCGAGGAGGGCCCAGCTCAAGGGGGGGGCATGAAAGACCGTCTGGCCGTGGAGTGCGATCAGTTCCGGGTCCTCTGGCGTGAGGCCGGCCGAGGTCAGGGTGTCGCAGATCGCCTCTGCATGGAGTGTGCCGAACGCATGGGCGATTCGGGCGATCTCCCCGGTGGAGGCCGGCACCTGCTCGGCGAGCTTCCGGAGGTCGGGGGCCAGTGGGCCCAGCGGGCTCGTTCCATGCTGCAGGAGTCGAGCGGACAGGCCCAGTCCGCGGCCCTGCACCTCCATGATGGCGACGTCCAGCCCGTCGATGCTGGTCCCGGTCATCGTTCCGACCACGATTCTCGGTTTCCGAGTGTCTGCCATGGGTGCACCTTCAGGACCGTCCAGCCCTACGTCAAGTCGGAAAACCTCGTAGAATCCGGGCTGCACGGAGGCAACAAATGCTTAAACGCGTTCTCGTGGCGGGTGGTGCTGGTTTCCTGGGTTCTCATCTGTGCGACCGACTGGTCGCCGGCGGGCATGACGTGATCTGCCTGGACAACTTCTTCACCAGCCAGAAGTCGAACATCGCCCATCTGCTGGATCACAACAATTTCGAGCTGATCCGCCACGATGTGACCGAACCGATCACCCTCGAGGTCGACGAGATCTTCAATCTCGCCTGCCCGGCGGCACCGGGGCACTACCAGTACAACCCGATCAAGACGACCAAGACCTCGATTCTCGGTGCGATCCACATGCTCGGCATCGCGAAGCGCGTGGGCGCACGGATCCTGCACGCTTCGACCAGCGAGGTCTACGGGGATCCCACCGAGCACCCGCAGACCGAGTCCTATCGCGGCAACGTGAATCCGATCGGGCCCCGGGCGTGCTACGACGAGGGCAAGCGCGCGGCGGAGACCCTGATGTTCGACTACCACCGGCAGAACAAGGTCGACATCAAGGTGGTCCGGATCTTCAACACCTACGGTCCCCGGATGCACCCCTATGACGGCCGGGTGGTGAGCAACTTCATCCGCCAGGCGCTGGCGGGGGAGACGATCTCCCTCTACGGGGACGGTTCCCAGACGCGTTCCTTCTGCTACGTCAGCGACCTCGTGGACGGGCTGCTGGCGATGATGGGCGGGCCGGATGACTTCACCGGTCCGATGAACCTGGGGAATCCCGATGAGTTCACGATCCGCGAGCTTGCCGAACACGTGGTTCGAATCAGCGGGTCCGCCTCCGCGATCGAGCAGACCCGCGGCCTGCCCGAAGATGATCCGCTCCAGCGACAACCGGACATCTCCCTCGCCAAATCGACCTTGGGCTGGTCGCCGAAGGTGGCCTTGGCGGAGGGCATCGAGCAAACCATCGACTTTTTCAGGTCGATCGACATGAGTCAGTATCGAGCCCCAACTCCCAACTATTGAACGACTTGGAGCACCTCCGGATACTCGGGTCCTGAAAAAGAGACCCGAATATCTACCGAACATCGGTCAAAGTGGTCGACCCAGACCGTACCCTGACGGATACCGAACAAATCGGTTTCCCACAGACACGGACAGTCACGGAACAACCACGAGGACCACTCGAAATGCCCCAAGCAACTCCGGCAGCCAGAACCAAGCAAGGCACGAACGGCACCGCCGCTCAGTCGAAAGCAGACAGCTCCATCAGCCCCATGACGAAGGTGACCAAGGTGACGACCACTTCCAAGCCGACCTCGAAGAACGCTTCCCAGAACGCCGCAGAGGCAGATGCCCGCAAGAAGGAGGCCGGCAGGCAGCAGGCGCTCGAACGGGCGCTCGGCCAGATCGAAAAGGCCTACGGTTCCGGCTCGATCATGAAGCTCGATGGTGACTCGATCCCGCAGATCCCTTCGGTGTCCGCGGGCACGATCAGCCTGGACCTCGCCCTCGGTGGCCGAGGCCTTCCCCGAGGACGCGTCGTCGAGGTCTTCGGACCGGAGTCATCCGGCAAGACCACCCTCGCCCTGACGGTCGCCGCCAACGCCCAGAAGGAGGGTGGGGTCGCTGCGATGATCGATGCGGAACACGCCCTTGATCCCAGTTGGGCGAAGAAGCTCGGGGTGAACCTCGACGAACTCCTCGTCTCCCAGCCGGACACCGGTGAGCAGGCGCTCGAGATCTGCGAGCTCCTGGTCCGCTCCAACGCCGTCGACGTGATCATCGTCGACTCCGTCGCCGCGCTGATCCCGCGTGCCGAGATCGAAGGGGAGATGGGCGACAGCCACGTCGGCCTCCAGGCCCGTCTGATGAGCCAGGCCCTGCGCAAGCTCACGGGTGCGATCGCTCGAAGCAACTGCATCGTGATCTTCATCAACCAGCTTCGCGAGAAGATCGGCGTCATGTTCGGCAGCCCGGAGACCACCACCGGTGGCCGCGCACTGAAGTTCTACTCCTCCGTCCGAATCGACATCCGACGCATCGGTGCGATCAAGGATGGCGAGAAGAACGTCGGCAACCGCGTCCGAGCGAAGGTCGTCAAGAACAAGATCGCCCCGCCGTTCCGGAATGCGGAGTTCGACATCATGTTCAACGAGGGCATCTCGCTCTCCGGCGACCTGGTCGACCTGGCCGTTGCGGACAACATCATCAAGAAGTCGGGTGCCTGGTTCAGCTACGGCGATGTGCGGCTCGGTCAGGGCCGTGAGAACGCCAAGCAGTTCCTCCGCGACAACACCGATCTCTTCGACGAGATTCGGGGCAAGGTCATGGAGCAGAACCTGCCGGCGGCAGCTCCGGCCCAGGCTGGTGCACCGGCTGAGGCTGAGCCCAAGGCCTGATCGATGTCTGGAAGAGCCATGAAGAACGCCCCGGCATCAGGAGATGCCGGGGCGTTTTCACGATGCGGATGAGAGGGCTCGAACCTCCACGGGGTTTTACCCCCACTAGAACCTGAATCTAGCGCGTCTGCCAATTCCGCCACATCCGCGAGCGGGAGGGAGATGGTAGCCCCCGCAGCAGCAGCTGAGAAGGGCTGAACCGATCTGATCCGGAAGCAATGGCTCAATATCCGGCTGGGGTACCACCCTTGCGAGGATCGGAGGCGGGTTCGAAGCCGCTTTTCTCGACCCGGATCGCCTGGACCACGCCGAGTCCTCGACTGTTCTTCTCGAAGACATGGCCCTTGGCGGCCAGTGCATCAGCGTCATGCTCCGCCTTCGAACCAGGCTCCCAGGCAACCGCATCCGGCATCCACTGATGGTGCAACCGTGGCCTGGCGATCGCCTCGGCTGCCGTGTCGCCCCAGTAGCGCATGCCCATGAGCACCTGCAAGGTGCCGGAGATGATGCGTGGTCCTCCGGAGGCTCCGGCAATCGCCCGGATGTCCCCGTTCCCATCAAGGACGATCGAAGGTGACATGCTGGACAGGGGGCACTTGCCGGGTTCCGGCGCGTTCCATTCCGACTGCCTCAGTCCGAACAGATTGCCTTCACCGGCCATCGTCGTGAAGTCATCCATCTCGTTGTTGAGGATGACACCACTCACGGGATCTCCAACGAGTGAGCCGAACGTGCCATTGATCGTGCTGGTCCAGGCCACTGCGGTCCGGTCGCCATCGATCACCGCGAGGTGGCTCGTACCGCGGTCCTCGGGCAGCTGCTGGGCCTCACTCACCTCGCGAGCGGATCGTGCGCGGTCCGCTTCGATCGCCTCGGCCATGCGGCGGATGCCCTCGCGGTCGGTCAGCTGTTCGATCGGGACCGGGGCGAACTTCGGATCGGCCAGGTACTCCGCTCGGAGTCCGAAGGCGATCTTCATCGCCTCGACCAGTTGGTGGCTGGTGTCCGCATCGGGCACCCGAGGCAGTCCCGCCTGTTTCAGGAGGACTTCGTTCATGCCCAGGATCTGGGCGATGGCGATGCCGCCGCTCGAGGGCGGTGGCATCGTGATCAGTGAGTCGTCGAAGAAGGCATCCTCGATCACGAGCGGCGTGCAGGCCGAGGCGCGGTAGCCGGCGATCGCCTGCGGCGTGAGCTTGCCACCGGAACTCCGGGCGGCTCTGGCGAGGGCCTCTGGTATCTCGCCCGTGCGCCACGCGCTGATGCCCTCGGCACCGAGACGTTCCAACGTGTTGGCCAGGGCGGGATTCGTGAGTCGTGTTCCGACCTCGACCGAGCCTTCGTGACACCACTGCTCCCAGACCCATCCCGAAATGGTCCTGGTCCACGGCAGTCGTTCCCGTGTCCTGCGCATGCTGTTCACGGCGGCGATGTGGTTGCCATCCGCTTCGAATCCTTCACGAGCGACCCGGGCCGCCGGTGCGAGCAATTGCTCCATCGGCAGGGAGCCACCCTGGGCGTGCGCGTGAAACAATCCACTGGCGGTTCCCGGGACCGCCACGGCATGCCCGCCGTACCGCGAGGCCTGTTCAGGTCCACCCGAGGATCGCAGGTCCATGTAGTAGCTTTCCCAGACCCCGGGTGGCGCCACTTCACGGGCATTCATGCCCCAGGTGACGCGGGTCTTCTCCGAGTAGGTGATCAGGAACCCGCCGCCTCCGAGCCCGCAGGAGTACGGACGCACCACGCCGAGCATCGCGTTGACCGCGATCGCCGCATCCACCGCATTGCCACCTGCCTTCAGGATCTCGACACCGGTTCGCGATGCAATCGGGTGATCCGCCGCCACTGCACCATTGCGATAGGGGGTCGGGGCGGTACTCGTGGGTCGAACAGTCGACACCGATGCTGTTCCGGTGGCGCAGCCCTGGAGCAGCGCGAGGATGCCGGGTGTCGCGCCCAGGGCAGCGAGTCTGGTGACTGCTTCACGACGATCGATCGATCCTTCGAGGGTGGTGCGGTTGATTTTCATGCCACCAAGATACGTCCTTCCGAGTCGGGTGGTACCCTTCTGCACATGGACGCTCGCCCGGAGTCCCAATCCACGCCGAACAGCATCTGGAACCGCGGCTTTTCGTCGCTCATGCTGATCCAGTTCGCGGGGGCGATGAACGACAACATCCTGCGGGGCACGATCTCCTATGCCGTCGCCCGGGATGGGATCTGGTCGAAGACCTCGATCGGTGTCTACGGGGGGACGTCCCTCGCGGCACTCTGCCTGACCGTGCCCTTCCTGCTCTTCTCCGGCTGGGGGGGGCAGGTCGCGGACCGGATGTCCAAGAGCTCCCAGATGATCTGGTTGAAGCTCATCGAGCTCGGGTGCGTCCTGCTCGCCTTCCTCGCCTTCTACGACGGCAGTCCGCTGCTCGCACTCGTGAGTCTCTTCCTGATCGCGACGCAGAGCGCCTTCTTCGGCCCGGTGAAGTACGGCATCCTGATCGAACTCGTCGGTCGCTCCCGGCTCGGACCAGCCAACGGCTGGATCAGCATGTCCACGCAGATCGCGATCGTCCTGGGGGCGCAGTTGGCAGGGATGATCGCCGGCCTGTACTCACCCGACGGAGTCCACTACGACCTGGTCTGGCTGCCGGGCGTCTTCATGGTCTTCTTCGCGCTCCTCGGACTCCTGCCGACCTTCATCATTCCCCGACTGCCTGCCATCCAACCCGGCCTTGGTTTCTCGCTCAACCCCTTGTCGACCTACATCACCGCGATCAAGGGGATGGCGGACGGTCCCGTGCTGCGGATCGCCCTGGCCTGGTCCGGCTTCTGGCTGGTCGGTGCCATCGCACTCGTCGCCTTTCCCGATCTCCAGACCCGCCTCGCCGATCCGTCCTGGCGGCTGGTCTTCCTGCCCGGGACCGGCAACGTCGTGTCCTTCGCCCTCGTCGAGGTGCCGGGTCTCGATCCGGTTCGTGCGGCGACACTCTTCTCGACCCTGGGTATCGCCAGCGGCCTCGGGTCCGTCCTGTGCGGTCTCTTCTCCCGGCGCACCATCCACCCCAGTCATGTTCCGTTCGGTGCACTCGGCATGACCTTCTTCTTCCTGATGTTCGCGCTGGCTGGATTCCTGCCGCTCGAGCCGAAGACCCTCTTCTGGTCATGGGTCGTGATGGCGGCCGGCGCGGGTCTTTCCGCGGGGTTCTACCTCATCCCGTTGATGACGTTGATCCAGAAGCGGGCACCGGATGGTGAACGTGGACGGTTCCTCGGCACGACCAATGCGATCAGCTTCACCTTCATGACCCTTGCCGCGATCATCTACCTGGTGTGGGTGAAGGTGCTCCAGCTCGAGCCGGAACATGTCTTCTTCCTGTGCGCGGGCCTCGCCGCGATCGGCTGCATCATCTTCTTCCTCAGGCGACGGCACCTCGCCGAGTGGGTGCAGGGCAGCTGACGAGGGTCCACGGACCGATCAGGCGGATCGCCACGGCCCCGTGATCGCGATGGTCAGGCCCGGTCGCTGGATGTTCACGAACAACGTGCTGCCGTCCGGGCTGAAGCAGGGACCCGCCAGTTCACTGTCATTCATGCGGTTCTCCGCGAATCGGGTGACCACGCCGTCGGGTGTCACCCGGGCCATGCCGTTGGAACCACCACCGTCCTCGCAGACGAAGAGATCCCCGACGGGGGCGACCGTGATGTTGTCGGCGTTGTTGACCAGGGAACCGTCATTCGTCTCCACGAAGAGGTTGAGGGTCCCCGGCGAGGACCGCTCCGTCGGCCCGCCCTCGTCCGGACTCGGCGTGTAGGTGAAGATCTGTCCGAGTTGCGCACGCCCACCCGTGGTGCAGACGAAGTGCAAGGCACCTTCACCCATCCAGATCCCCTCGCTGCGCGCGAAACGTGCGGCACCCATGTCGTAGGCCCGGTAGCGCAAATCGTCGAGTGGGGATTCGACATCATCGATGTCCAGCCAACACACCGGCAGGGTCTGCCCGAGCAGCATCATGTCCGTGCCGTCATGGTTCCAGTTCCGGGTGTCGAATTGATCCTGGTCGGCGATCGCGAGCACCTGCAACCGACCACCCTCGTGCAGGCTGCCGGGGACGTCGGGAATGAAGCGGTAGAGGACGCTGTCCTGTCGATCCTCCGTCTGGTACACGATGCCGGTGGAGGGGTCGATGGCGACCGCCTCCCGATAGAAACGTCCCATGTCGGTCAACGGACGTGGAGTGCACAGAGCGGGTTCGGACGTGACCGGGACCTCGAACGCATAGCCGTGGTCGCGCAGGTGGCGGTCATCCGCTCGTTGCGTCCATTCCTCGCAGGAGAGCCAGGTGTTCCATGGGGTCGGGCCGCCTGCACAGTTGTGGCCCGTTCCCGCGAGCGAAAGCCAGTGCCTCATGAGCTTCTGTTGCTTCAGGTCGAACAGGACGCTGGTCGTCCCCCCCAGCGAGGGTGTGCCTGATTCCGTGCCCGGATCGTAGAGAAGTTCGGGCGGCACGTTCCCCAGCCTTTCGTTCTGCAGGCCGAAGGGACCGTAGCGCGGTTCGTGGCCGGAGTTGACCTCGTGGTTCCTCACCAGGAGGCAGGTGGTCGCATCGATCGGGAAGGCGGCCATGCCGTCATGCAGACCCGGGACCAGCAGCCCGTCATCCATCTCCTCGCCGTTCAGGCTGAACACCGAGTAGCTGAATCCTTCCGGGAGGTCGATGACACCGGATGGATCGGTCTTGAGCGGACCGTAGTCAGAAGCAAGCGTTCCCGTTCCGGCCGCGGCTTGCTGGACGACACGTTGCAGCCCGAGGAAGCCGAGTCCCAGGGCAACTCCGGAGGAGGTCATGAAGTCCCTCCTGCGCATGTCGTTCGTTCCGCTCATCCCTTCATCCTTCCCTTCATCGGCCGGAGTTTCAAGTGCGCGAATGAGAAGGAAGCGTGGTCTTTCAGTCAGGAACGGATCAAGACGTTCCGGGGCGGTCTTGGTTCAGTCCTCCGGTGTCGTGTCCTGCGGATAGACCAGGATCCGGTCGTGGGTCAGCAGGACCAGGTCCTCCCGGTCATCGCCGGTGAAATCAGCGATCAACGCCTGGCGGGGCTCGAAATCGCGTGGTTCGCCGCCACTGAAGATCCGCGTTTCGAAGACCTCGAAGGAGTTCGCCGGAAGGAGCTGTCCCGTTTCGGTCAGGGCCAGGATGCGTGCCGCCTGCCGGCCGGCATCGAGGCTGACGAGGTCGACGAGCTCGTCGCCGTTGATGTCGCCGATGGCGAACTCGTGTGGAACCTCTCGCGGATCCTCGGGGCGCCAGCTGGAGAACTCCCTCAGGATCTGCCGCTCGCCTCCCAGGTGAACGACCGCGAAACCATCGCTTCCGATGGCGAGGATGCGTTCTGAGTCGGCGCTTCCATCGACCTTGAGGTCGTCGAATCGGAAACCACGGACCGTGATCGTCTCGCCGGTCGACCACCCCGAGTCGTCGTCCCGGCGGTCGAAGATCACGATCTGTCCGTTCTCGCGATCGGCTGCCGCGAAGCGGTCTTCGCCGAGCGGTTCGAGAGCGACCAGATTGATGTCTGAACGTGGTGCGTTGACCTGGTCGACCACCTCCCAGCCACCTTCCGGAACGTTCGGATCGGGGCGGTTGAATTCGAGGGCGCGCACGAAGTTGCTGTCGGCGACCATGAGATCGGGCTGCCCGTCACCCTCGAAATCCATGATCGAGGTGTTCTGCGGTCCTGCGGCTCGAAGCAGCTTCTCCTGTCCGGGCTTCTCGACCAGCTGGAAGCCATCCTCGCTCCCGAGCAGAAGCGTCGCACTGCGTTCGGGCGTGAGCAGGAGGAGGTCCTGATGTCCGTCCCGATCGGTGTCGGCGGACAGCACGTTCTCGGGTGCTCGACTCATCGATCCGAGATCGATGGTCTGCTCGATGCCGTCCTTGCCGATGAGTTCCAGTGCGTACTTGCGACCGGACTTGGTGATCACGGCGAGTCGGTTGCCGCCATCGAGTGAGACGACATCGGCTGCCACCGGTTCAAAGCCCGAGGAGACCGGGATGACCTCCGGGAACGTGAGCCTGCCCTGTTCGTCGACGTGGCTTCGCCCGACCACGCCTTCGTTCTCGCTCAGCTGGTAGATCTCGATCGTGCCGTCGCCATCGAGGTCACCCGAGGTCAGGCCGCTCAGCTCCGCGTAGGCGGGGGAGAGCACCGGGGCGTTGAGTCCCTCCCCGGGTGTGTTCCGGTAGATCGAGATGGCGTTGGAATCGGTGTTGGTCGCGAGGATGTCGGCGGTGCCGTCGTTCATGAGATCGACGATCTCGACCCGCCGCGCACGATTGCCGGGATCGAGGAAGGAGAACACCTCGTAGGCGGCTTCACGATCGCCGAGGTCGCTGACCTGCTCTCGAGCGAGTTCCATCAGGGCGACGCGCTTGCTGGGCTTCTCGATGACGGCGACCATCGCCTCGTCGCGTCCCGGAATGCGCATGACCTCCGCCTCCCGGAGCGGGGGCATCTCGAATCGCAGCTGCGCACCCAGGGCCTTGCCTTCCTGCCCCTCCTCGCAGAGCCACATCCTGATGGGCGCGGAGTCATCCGGCGCGACCGCGAAGAGATCCTCCAGGCCGTCGCCGTCGATGTCCTCGACGAAGAACGCTGCCACCGGGGTGTCACCGGCCGTCAGCTCCGTCGCGGATCCGAGTGCGTCGCCGTCCAGTGGCCAGACGTTGATCCTCCCCTTGGTGATCGCGATCAGTTCCGGGCGCTCGTCGCCCATGACGTCCCTGATCGTCATGCCGTCGCGAGAGGCCATCAGTCCGTTGATGAAGTGGCGCCTCGAGACCTTCCACTCTCCCGGTGCGGTCTGCTCGAGGAAGACGATCGCGGCGGGGTCCTGTCCGGCATAGACCAGATCCATCAGGCCGTCATCGTTGAAGTCGTACGGGGCGATCGCGGTGACGCGATTGACCGCAGGCAGCTGGACCCTGCGGAAGCGCCAGTGTTCCGGGAGGTCGTTCGCGCTCCTGGGCTTGAAGAGCTCGTCGTTCGGCTCGGCATCGGGCTTCTGGTGATGCAGCTCGATCCGGTTCTTGTAGTTGTTCACGACGATCAGGTCCTGGTGTCCGTCACCATCCACGTCACCGTGGGTGATGGGACCTGCTCCCGGATCGATGCGGACCACTTCCATGCCGTCGAACCCATAGAAGTCTGAGAGATCCGGAGCCTGGCCCCCTGCAGCGGAGGTCATCAGGAGTGAGATCAAGGCCGTGGAGGCCGTTGTCGGGACGAGATGCGGCATGTTGGTCTTTCCATTCACGAGAAGCGGGCCGGGAGCCCGTGGTCCGCGTATAGTAGTCCTTCCTGAAACACAGCGTTTTCGAGAGGAACCACTCAGGATGAGAATCGCCCTGACCGTCTTCATGAGCTCCCTGCTGCTTGGTTCGATCGTGGTGGCGGACGATGTCCTCCTGCACAGCGGTGCCCGCCTGCAGGGAACGATCCTCAAGCGAACCGACCAGTCCCTCTGGCTTGATGTCGGCCCGACCGTCCTGAAGCTCGAGATGAGTGATGTCGCGGAGGTCGTCGCCGAGAATCCGGAGGCGACGATGATCGAGGTCGTTCAGGATGATCTCTTCTCCACGGCGGAGAACCTTCGGGAGCTGAGCCCCAGGGAGCATGCCCGGCGACTCGGCCCTGCCGTGATCAAGGTCTCGACGCCCGGTGGACTCGGCTCCGGCGTCATCATCAACCGGGATGGATCCGCGATCACCAATGCGCACGTCGTCCAGGGCGAGACCGCCCTGAGGGCGACGGTCTGGTTCCCCCAGTCCGACGGCACGCTCAAGCGCACCGTCATCGACGAGGTCGAACTGGTCGCGATCAACAACCACCTCGACCTCGCCCTCATCAGGATCACCCATCCGGACGAAAATTCGTTCGACTTCGCGACGATCGAGGTCGAGGACACCATCGAGGGCGGTGAACCGGTCTTCGCGATCGGCAATCCCCTCGGACTCGAGCGCACCCTGACCCAGGGCGTCGTCTCCACCCGGAACCGCGCGATCGACGGCCTGTCGTTCATCCAGACCGACACCCCGATCAATCCGGGCAACTCCGGCGGCCCGCTCTTCAACTCCCGCGGGGAGGTGATCGGGATCACCAACATGATCATCGGCGGGGGGCAGTCCCTCGGGTTCGCCATTCCCGCCCGGTACGTGAAGGACTTCGTCCGGAATCGCGAGGCATTCGCCTACGACAAGGACAACCCGAATTCAGGTCACCGGTACCACCAACCACCACGTCGCCGGAATTTCGAGGATCCGCCCCAGCTTCGCGACGGCACCTCGAACCAGGACTGATTGAAATCGAAGTGAACCCGATGCCAACAAGACACGGCTCGGAATGATCACCCTAAGGAGAGTACACGTGTTCGAATGCACCCTGATCGCGATGGCGCTTGCCTCGGCAGCCGACGCCTCCACCATTGATGCCGTCCGGGGGGAGGACCTCTTCCCCGAATCGACCTTCTTCGTCGCACGAGCTTCGGACATCAGGGGGACGATGGATGACTTCGCTGCCTCGCCTCTCATGCAGATGATCGGTGACGGTGAGGATCTCGATGAGATGCTGATGCCGATGCTCGAGGAGATGGGGCGAGGGATGGAACTCGGGCCGAATGACGTGGTGCTTCCCGAGGAGGTCGGGCTTGCCGCCTACATCACATTCGACGAGGACCTCGGCATCGAGGTGCCCGCCTACCTCCTGCACATCTCCTTCGGGGAGAGCGAAGCGATGGCCAGGGCCATCTTCGAGCAGCGCATGACGGAGATGACCGTCGATTCCAACGCGAAGTTCGACCGGGAGGAGATGCGGGGCCGTGAGATGCTCGTGATCGATGCCGGCATCGAGATGCCCGGTCTCGACGAGTTCATGGACCAGGACATGATGCTCCCGATCGGTGGGGACACCGACTTCATGAACGATTCCCTCTCGACCACCTACATGGTCCGGGATGGTGCTCGTCTCCTGATCGGTTCCGAGCCGATCGCGATCGACGACGCCCTCTCCGTCATCGATGGTGGCAAGGCCAGGGTGCTTGCCGACAATGATGACTACCAGGCGCTCCTGGACATGATTCCCGATGGGGGGCATGACCTGAACGCGATGATCCTGACCGGTGGCATCCAGCCGATGATCGCACCGGTCGCGGGTCCGATGGCCGGTGGCATCCTGCCGATCGTCCAGCAGCTGTTCGGCGACATCCGAGGCTACGGCTTCTGGATGGACATGGGTCAGGATGAAAGCGTCATCGAAGGCGGCGTCAGCATCCTGGTCGATGGAGAACGCCTCGGTCTCGTGAAGCTGCTCGATGTCTCGACTCCGGTCGAGGACGTCCCGGCCTTCGTGCCTGGTGGCGCCGTCTCCTATGGACGGATGGATTTCGATTTCAAGGGCCTGGTGCCCACCATTCGAGACGTGCTCGGGAACCTTCCCGAAGGTGATGCCCAGCAGATCGAGCCGATGTTCGAACAGTTCGCACCGATGCTTCAGTCCGGACTCGACACGCTCGGCCCGCAGATCCACGTCTTCACCGTCGAGACCGACAGTCCGTTCACGCCGACCCGGACCACGATCGCGATTCCGACCTCGAACGGCGAAGCGCTCGAGCAGGTCTTTGCGATGCTTGCGCCCGCCGCAGGGCTGATGCCCCGCGACTTCAACGGAGACACGATCTACTCCGATCCCCTGGATGAATTCAGCCAGGTCGCGGTCGGGATCGGCGCCGGCAGTCTCGTGATCGGCCAGTCCGACGGCGTCGAGGCCGTGCTCAGGAGTTCCGGTCAGAAGGGGCTCCCGCAGATGGAAGACAGTCCTGCCGTCCAGGCCGTGACCGATGCCCTCCCGTCAGGAGAGCTCATGGGCTGGGGCGTGCTCGACTTCGTGAGGCAGATCGAGGCGCAGCAGGCGATGGCCGCGATGCTTCCGATGCTGCTCGGCCAGGCGGGCATCGATCCCGGAGCCATCCAGGACGAGATGGAGCGCGTCATGAAGATGGACGAGGAAGCCGTCGCCGAGATGTTCGGACCCGGCTGGTGGTTCATGAATTCCGATGACGAGGGCATCAACTTCCGAGTTGGTGTGATGGCACCCGGCAACTGACTCCTCATCGACAGTGCAGCGACCGACGAGGCCCGTTTCCGATCGGAGACGGGCCTCTTCTTCTGCTGGAGTTCATTCCGCCTCGAGACAGCGTTCGAACAGCCTGCGGAAGTCCTGCGGGCCACGGACATGATGGTTGGAATGCCCGGTGTCGGGGAGCTCGTGGCACTGCGCCCGTTGGGCGGATGCAGTGATCCGGCGGGCGATCGAGGGCGGGCAGACACGGTCCTCACTGCCGACCATGACCTCGATCGGCATCGAGAGTCCGGCGGCGATCTCGTTCGTGTCGCGCATCCTGATGCCGCAGAGACGGAGCGTGTGTTCGAGCATGCGCGAAAAGGGACCGGCCGGGAAGTCCCTGCTCCTGAGGTAGCCGTCGAACGGCGTGGCGAGCCTGTCGTAGGGGGCGATCGCAAGGACGGAACGGATCTGTTCGCTTCGCCTTCCGGCAAGGTGGAGTGCGAGCACCGCTCCCAGGCTGTGTCCGACGAGGATGAACGGTCCCTCACCAAGTGTGTCGAGGATGGCTTCGAGATCACCCACCTCCGAGGAACCGAGCGTGGTCCGTCCTTCGGAAGCATCCCCATGGCCTCGCAGATCCGGCAGGATCGTCCGGAATCGGCGACGTGCGCCGTTCGGGTCCACGAGGAGCTGCTGCACGCGTACAAGGGAGTCGATGCGCGAACGTGACCATCCGTGGATGACGATCACCGTCGGTGCATCCTCTGCTGTTCCATCCTCGATGGGATCCGCGGGGATGTCCCAGACCGGCAGCCTGGTGCCGTCGGGCCGATCGACCGTCCATTCCTCGTAGGGCAGGTCGAAGTCTTCCGGCGTCGTCGGCATCCCGTGGGCGAGCGCCCAGCCCGCCGTCCTGCGCTCGGGATGGACGACCTCCCAGCACACGATCGTGATGTACGCGATCAGGATGATCGCGGTCGCCAGTCCGAGCAGTGTGAGCAGTCCGATGAGCACGGTCGTGAACGTTCCGGGATCAGCTGGTTTCGAAGAGTCGCTTGTCGGTGCCGCCCGGACCGATCCGCGCCCGGACCTCTGCACCGCAGGAGGGACATCGGCCGCGGTACTGGGTCTTCGCCTCGTTCATGTAGAGCCGTCCGTAGGTGTTGCAGCAGTTGAAGAGGATCGAGAGGAACCTGCGCCTGGGGCCGAGGGGCTCCTGTTCCTCATGCGTCCGATCCCGGTTGCCGAGGCTCTCGACGTCGAGTTTGTCACGAGGGTCTGAGGGCATGCATGGAATCGCCGAAAGGTGGTCGCCGACTCAGGCGATCTGTTCGAGGATGGAGCGTGCGCGGGCATCGACGCGGGCACCGAGTTCGCCATAGGTCTCGTCGAATCGTTCTCGGGCCGTTTCGTCCTCGAGCAACGGGAGGTTGACGGCGACGTTCCGTTCGCCGGAACGAGCGCCGGTTGCCGCGAGTTCGACCGCGATCGAGAGATCACTCGCGAGATGGCGTGCACTGTTGCCGGGAAGGCGTTCGAGCAGTTCAAGGACCCGATCCGCGGTTCGCATGATCGCGCCCGGAGCCTCGATCGCACCTTCGACCGCCTGGTTCCACCCGCTCACGCGATCAGGGTGTTCCTTCTCGAGACTCCAGAGTGCATTGAGTCGGCCGTAGGCTGCGGCATCACCCTCGGCCTCCTCGAGGGCCCGTCGTCGGAGGGTCTCGAGTTCATGTGCCGTCTCCTCGAGCATGGGCTGGGCTGTTTCGAGCGCAGGCTTCCCGAGGCTGTAGGCGACCACCATTCCGCCGAGACCGGCGGCCAGGGCGGTGGTGATGCCCGCCACCGCGCCACCTCCGGGGACCGGTTGCTTCGATGCCAGCGCTTCGAGCAGGCCTTCGAGGGTCGATTCGGCAAGGGAGCCGGTGGTGGTGCTCATGTCCTGAGTTCCCCGTCCACGTTCGTGGTGAGTGCGTCGGAGATCGCCTTGACCTGTGGATCGACTTCCGCATGGGTGAGCGTCCGGTCCCCGGCACGGAACCGGAGTCGCATCGTCACCGATTTCCGGTCGGCGCCCAGTTTCTTGTCGCGCCAGGTGGTCACGAACTCGATGCCGTCCAGGAGTTCGTCGCCGGCGCCATGTGCGACTTCCTCGAGTCGTGTCCAGGGGACGTCCTCGGCGACCACGATCGAGAGATCCCGGTCGATCGACGGGAAGTGCGGGAGTGCACTTGCCTCCTTGGCAGGGGGGTAGCCCTCGATCAGGTCCGCGATGATCAGTTCCGCCGCGGCGATCGGACCATCTGCATCGAATGTCCCGGCGATCCCGCCTTCCACCAGACCGATCTGTCCGATGGCCTGGCCGTCGAGCATGATCGTGGCTCTCGGGGCGAGCCAGGCACCTTCGTCGCCGGGCTCGGGGGCACGGAAGGACACGGCCTCGGTCGAGCCACGGAGTGCGGTGCCGATCTGTTCCACGACTCCCTTCAGGGTTCGGTACTGCTCCGAGGGATCCGAGTCAGGACGACCATCGATCACCATGCCCAGGGATCGACGCTCTCGATGTTCCTCGCCCGTTCGGTCGAAGATCGAGGCGATCTCGAAGCCTCGAATGGAGATCCCGGCACGGTCTCGATTCCGCCGAGCGATGTGCAGCAGGCTCGGCAGGACGCTGGGACGGAGACTGGGTTCTCCACCGGCCCGGTTCTCCTCGACACGCAGCGTCTCCCGGCCCTCCGGCAGGAAGAGTCCCGCATCCCGGTCCGAGACCAGGGAGTGGGAGATCGTCTCGATGAAGCCCTCGCCGACGAGGAGGGTCCGGATCAGGTTCAGCGCGAGTTGCTCTCCCTGGGGTGCCGTCGGGCGGACACTGATCGAATCGTTGATCGGGAGTCGTTCATAGCCCCATGTCCTGCCGACCTCCTCGATGACATCGATCTCCTCGGCGACGTCGAGGCGCCGTGGGGGGATGGTGCAACGAATGAGGTCTCCCTCGAGGACCGGGCTGAATTCCAGGGTCTCGAGGCGCTCGATCATGTCCTTCGGGTCGAGGTCGTGTCCGAGGATCGTGCAGCACCGTTCCGGCCGCATGGTGACCTGCTTCGGCTGGGGGAGTGGCGCACCGTCCGCGACGACACCTTCGTGGAGCGTTCCGCCGGCGATCTCGAGGATGAGTGCGACCAGTCGATCCGCTGCGGTTCCGACTTCGGCGGGGTGCACCCCACGTTCGAAGCGATAGCTCGAATCACTTGCGACGGCCAGGCGACGGGAACTGTTCCGCACCGCGACACGATCGAACGTGGCGGCTTCGACCAGGATGTTCGTGGTGGTTTCGCTGACCGCGGTGTCGTCGCCTCCCTTGACCCCGGCGATGGCGACGGCTCTCGAACCGTCGGCGATGACGAGGTCGTCCGCTGAGAGTTCGATCTTGACCGCGTCCTCGCCGATCGGAGTGAAGGGTTCCTTCTCATGCGCGCGACGGATGATGATTCGTCCGCCCTCGATGAGGTCGAGGTCGAAGACGTGCGTCGGCTGGCCCATCTCGAAGAGGACGAAATTCGTGGCATCCACCAGGTTGTTGCGAGGGACCTGTCCGATCGCCTTGAGGCGCTCCTGGAGCCAGTCGGGGGATGGTCCCACCTTGACCCCGGTGATCACCTGCGCCGTGTAGAGCGGGCAGAGCTCCGGCTCCGTGTTCTCGACGCGAATCAGCTTGGAGCTCGGGGGACCGGTTGCGATCGCCTTGCCGGATGGAGCCTTGAAGGATCGGCCGGTGATCGCGGCGATCTCCCGCGCCATGCCGGCGTGGCAGACGCAATCGCCTCGATTGCTCGCCATCTCGATCTCCTGCTGGACGTCACCGTCAGGCAGGGACTCCCGTCCTTCGAATGGAAAACCACAGGCGGTCAGGGCATCTGCCTGCTGTTCGGGATCGGCGGGAGGGTCCAGGTAGTCGTTGAGCCATTTGACGCTGCTTTTCATCGTGTGCGCACGGTATCCGGTCTTGATCGGTTCGGGAATGGCATCGGGGCACTTCCCTCCAAACCAACCTGGCCGGTGGTGGTACGCTGCCCATCATGACTGGCACCAGATCGCCTCGATTCCCGCCCACCGCCCACCTCCTTCGACAACGGATCGGGCTGGTTCTCCTGCTCGGATCCGCCTGGCTCCTCAGCGGGTGTTCGGCACCTCCTGAAGTCCCACCCGGAGCAGGCACCGATCCGATCGCCTTGGTTCCCCCTGATTTCCAGCTTGATGTCCAGGTCCTTGCCGGTTCCAAGGTCGATGATCGGGATCGGCTTGAACGGCGGACGACCCACATCGTCGTCCTGCCTGACGGCTCGCTGCATGCGGCGGTGGGGGCGGATGTGCGAGCGGGCTCGCGACCGGGGCTGGCGCGGGTTCTCTATCGAGACCAGGTCGCCGAGGTCTGGGCCCTGCTCGGGCAGCTTTCAATCATCGGAGCAGGCAAGCCCGTCAGTGGACCGGTTCGCTCGCCGGGAGCGAAGGAGCTCGTCTACATCGTCGAATACACGATGAACAACGAGCGTCTTCGGATCGTGCAGCGCGTCCTGTCCCCCGATGCCAAGGAAGATGCGACCACCGTCCTGGTCCGGACCCTCGGTGCCCTCGCCTGGTTGCGGGACACGCCATTGCAGGACAGCACGGTCGCGCCCCTGCGTTATGACTTCGGTCCCGATCCCTGGGCTCGCTATCGAACCATCGACGAAGGTGGGTGAGGATCTGGCGGGCGGTCCCCGCTCGCCGTTCGCTCCTCTGTTCTGCCGTCAGGCCGTCCGTGGCCCGATCCGGTCCTGTGCTGGCATCCTTGCCATGTCAGGGCCTGTCCATGCCTGGGTGCGGTTTCGCGTGATCGGAAACCTCTGCCATCCGTGGCCCTGCTTCCATGCAGGGGGCGGTGCCTGGTGGGTTGAAGGGTGGCCTGCCCAGCCATCCACGCGATTGCTCGCGACCCACCTGCCTCGATCACATCCGTGTGATCCGGGCCGGTACGAGTGAGAATCCTGCTTCTGGTGTGCCATTTCACGAGCTGCCCACAATGGGGTGCTCACCCCAGCGGTCGAGAGGGCAGGGTGTCCTGCCAGGATCTGTCAGCGGCGGTTGAAGCTCCTTTGGGAGCTCTGGGCGGCGTTTTATTGGAAGCACGGGCGCCATCCGCCTGATTTGGCAGGAATCAGCCGAAAAAAGGCAGCGTATGGAGGGGATTCTGGGGTCTCCGGATAGGCTGGAGTCTGCGCACCAGTGAGGCCAAGTACTCCGGTGCCTGACATCGGCGGATATCAGAAGTTCATCCGTCGGGGGACCAGCAGGGGCGAACGAGCAAGATCCCCACTGTTGTCACGTGCCCGGACTCGGTTCGAGCTGCCAGGCCAACTGACAACGACATTCGGAAGGCGGAGTGATGACGAGCCAGGACAACCACCCAACCAGAGGTACCCAGACCTCAAAAACGGCCTTGATGGCCCCATATCAGCGAAGTTCCGACTTCATCATCTCGGCCGAGGCGTATGAGCAACTGGCCGAGAACGACCCCGCACGTGCCCGGTACCAGATCATCCTTCGGCTCTACGACACCTGCTATCCGAGGGTCTACAGCTTCCTCAGGCGCTCGGTCTCGGCCGATGTGGCTGACGATCTGGCCCAGGAGACGTTCCTGAGACTTCTTTCTCACAAGAAGATTGAAAGGATGTCCATCAGTATCAGTTATCTCTTCCGTATAGCCCAGAATCTGATCCGCCGGCGGTACAACACCCTGGCACGGAAGCGGGCGGTACTGGAAGACGAATTCAGGCATGAACAACATCGAATCACAGTTCACCAGGCTTCGGAATCCAGCACCATCACCGTTGATCCCGAGCGATTGGATCTGGCAATCAGGCATCTGTCGATTCGCGAACACGAGGTTCTGCGGCTCATCGTCTGCGAGGGCATGAGCTACGCTTCGGCCGCAAGGGTGCTCGGTGTGCCCGTCTCGACAGTGAACAACTGGAAGTACAGGGCACTTGCTCGGTTGCGCGAGATCATAGAAGTTGGAGTGGAAGCCGATGTTCAGCAGCACACGACCAAAGACCGATCTGGAAATGACTTCAGACGAGATTCGACTCGAGGCTCTGGCCAGCAAGGGCAGGGTACGAGACCGTTTGAAGGAAGCGATCAATCGACACCCCTCGGGGCACGGGGGGCATCTGAGCCAGTACTTGCAGCTCGAGTCGCGGGATGAAGCCATCCTGGAGGATTCCGAGCTCGGTTGCTCCGATGATCTCCTCGAAACCGCCCCTTTGAACTGACTTTGATGGCGGATCCCTCCGCCTGTTCATCCTTCCGGGTCGGCCTCGTTCTACACTACTGCCTGCATGGCGGCAGACGAATCACATCCTGACGGTCCGATCATCGGCATCGACCTCGGAACGACGAACTCGCTGATCGCGATCTGCGACGAGCGGGGGCCACGTGTGCTCACCGGCCCGGATGAGTCTGCGCTGCTGCCCTCCGTCGTTCGATTCGAGGACGATGGGGTCCAGGTGGGTGAGTCGGCTCGTGCTGGTGCGATCGCTCATGCGCGCCGGACCGTCACCAGCGCGAAGCGCCTGCTCGGACGCAGCGCCGAGGAATGCAATCACTCCGGCGAACACTTCCCGTACACGGTCGTCGAAGGTCCACGTGGTCTTGCCGCCATCGAGCTCGAGGGCCGCGTCGTCACGCCCCAGGAGGTGGCAGCCCACGTCCTGGGTGCGCTTCGAGATCGTGCCGAACGGCTGCTCGGCACCAGGATCACCCGTGCGGTGATCACCGTGCCTGCCTACTTCGATGACGCACAGCGCACCGCGACCAGGGATGCGGGCCGCATGGCCGGTCTTGACGTGGTCCGGATGATCAACGAGCCGACGGCTGCCGCTCTGGCCTACGGATTGGGGCAGAACGCCGACTCCGAACGAACCGTCGTGGTCTATGACCTGGGTGGCGGAACCTTCGACGTCTCGGTCCTGCGTCTCTCGCCACCCGAGGAGGGTGCCGATGACGCCCTGGTCGAAGTGCTTGCAACAGCTGGCAACACCCGACTGGGCGGCGATGACTTCGACCAGATGCTGATCGAACGGATCATGACCGAGGCCGGCGTCCAGCCGGACACCTGGTCTAGGCTCGCCCCCGAGGCACGACAGGCTCTGCGCAGCTGTGCTGAACGGGTGAAGATCGAACTCACCGAGGAGGAGCAGGCCACGATCAGTCTCGAGACCGACGATCCCAACCTGCCCGGAACGATCATGGTGACGATCACTCGTTCAGACTTCGAGGCCATGATCGCACCACGCCTGACCCAGACGGTCGAGGCCTGCGCCCATGTGCTGTCCGATGCCGGCATCACCTCCGACGAGATCGATCGGGTGGTCATGGTCGGCGGGTCGACGAGGATCCCCTCCGTGCAGGGGGTGGTCCGGGACTTCTTCAAATGCGAGCCCTACACCGCGCTGGATCCGGATGAAGTGGTCGCACTCGGCGCAGCGGTCCAGGCTTCCATTCTCGACGGCACCCGGGGTGACCTGCTTCTCCTCGACGTCATCCCGCTCTCGCTCGGCATCGAGACCGTTGGTGGTGCGGTCGCGAAGCTTCTGACACGCAACAGTTCGATTCCCGCCAGGGCGAGTGAGCGGTTCTCGACTTCCGTCGACGGTCAGACCGCCGTCGCCATCCACGTCCTCCAGGGGGAACGTGAGCTGGTCGCCGATTGCAGGAGCCTCGCCCGCTTCGACCTCAGGAACATCCCCCCGATGCCTGCGGGCATTCCGAAGATCGAGGTCGAGTTCATCGTCGATGCGGATGGCGTCCTTGCGGTGCACGCCGTCGAGGCTCGAAGTGGACGCCGCGCTTCGGTCCAGGTGGTCCCCAGCTATGGGTTGACCGCCGAGGAGGTGGAACTGATCGAGCAGGACTCCTTCACTCATGCCCGAAGCGACATGCATGCCCACCGGATCATCGACCTTCGGGTGAATGCCGCCCTCGATGCGAAGTGGATATCGGAGGCCCTTGCCCGGGTCCGCCCGGACCTCGATCCCGAGTACGTGGCATCGATCGATGCCCTGCTGGAGGAGATCCACGGCTACATCGAACGAGCCGCCCGCGAGCCCGAGGCGGTCGATGCCGACGCATTCCATGAGTGCAAGGAGCGCCTGGATCGAGAAAGCGTCCGGCTTCATGAGGCTGCCATTGCGGCCAGTCTCCGGGAGGATGCCTGAACGGCGGCTTCCCCCTTGCCACGCGGCGGGATCGCGACCAGACTGTAGGCGTACGGAAGCGCCGATCAGGGAGAGACGACCATCCGATGAACGTCACCAGAACCACGACAGCGATGCTCGAAGCTCTGCATGATGCGGACAACACCGAGATCTGGGAGGTCTTCGATCGTCGCTATCGCCCCATCCTCATCGGGTTCGCGCACAACCTCGGTCTTGGTGAACAGGATGCCGCGGACATCGCCCAGGAGACGCTTGCACGCTTCCTGGCCGAATACCGGGATGGTCGCTACGACCGTGAGAAGGGGCGGCTCGGTGCATGGCTGGTCGGCATCGCCCGCTACCGGATCCTCGATCTCAGGCGTCGGCGTGCCGGCAAGTTCCAGCTGGCCGGGGAATCCGCGATCGTCGATCTCGATGACAAGAAGCACCTCAGCCAGGTCTGGGAGGATGAACGACGGCGAGCGGTCCTCCGTGCCGCGATGTCGGAGTTGAACGAGAGCTCGAAGACCGACCCCAGGACGATCAAGATCTTCGAGATGCTCATGGTGCACTCGATGACGCCGCAGGCGGTGGCCGAGGAGCACGGAGTCAGCGTGCATGACGTCTACCTGGCCAAGAGCAGGGTGGCACAGCGTCTTCGGAAGATCGTCGAACGCATCGAGTCCGAGTACGACGATGACCAGTGAATCGACGGGTCCCTGTCTCGAGCACGACTTCCTCCAACAGGTCGCTGCCGGCATCACGGTCGATGAAGATGTCTCGGCACATCTCTCTTCATGTTCGATCTGTCGCGCTGCCCTCGACAAGATCCGATCCGAGAACGATTTCCTCGGGGAGTTCCTCGGCGCGAACATCGATGAGATCCGGTCCCGAGGAGGTCAGGAGCACGAGGTCGAGGGTTACGAGATCTTCCACGAGATCCACCGTGGTGGACAGGGGATCATCTACGAGGCGGAGCAGATCTCGACACGAAGGACCGTCGCGATCAAGATGCTCCTGCAGGGACGATTCGCGACCTCGAAGCAGCGTCAGAGATTCGAGCGCGAGGTCGAGGTCATCGCCGGCCTCCAGCATCCAGGCATCGTCACCCTCTATGAAAGCGGACTGGCCCGAGGTGGAGAGATCTACTTCGCCATGGAGTTCGTTCGAGGCACCACCCTCGACCAGTGGGAACGTGCGATCCAACCCTCGGTGCGGGAGCGAGTCCGTCTCTTCGCCGACGTCTGTGAAGCGGTCAGGTTCGCGCATGGGCGGGGCATCATCCACCGTGATCTGAAGCCGGGGAACATCCTCGTCGACGAGGAGAACAAGCCTCACGTCCTCGACTTCGGCCTCGCACGTGTCACCGATGCCGAAGGGGACGATCCTGAACGACTGGCGACGATGGCCGGGGAGTTCCTCGGCACCTTCGCCTATGCCGCGCCGGAGCAGCTTGAAGGCAATCCGGATCGGATCGACGTTCGGACCGATGTGTTCGCTCTCGGCATCCTCCTCTACGAACTGTTGACGGGGGAGCGCCCCTTCGACATGGGCAGTTCGCTGGCCGAACTCGTGCAGAACCGGGTCGGAAGGATTCCACAGCCTCCATCCCAGCACCGCCCCGATGTGGACCGTGATCTCGACGTCATCTGCCTCAAGGCCCTCTCGGTCGAACCTGAACGACGATACGGTTCCGCTGCGGAACTCGAGGAGGATCTTCGCCGCCACCTGGATGGCAGGCCGATCATCGCTCGTGCGGACAGCACCGCCTACGTCATGGGTCGGCTGGTTCGTCGTCACAAGCTTCCCTTCGTCGCTGCGGTGCTCATCCTTCTCCTGTCCATCGGCTCGGCGATCGGATTCGCGGTGCTCGCCACAAGGGCGGAGGCGAAGCAGGTGCTCGCCGAGGAACGACTCGCGGCCCTCGCGGACTTCATCGGCCTCTTCAACTTCTACACCGGTCAGGGGACCGAGGACATGCGCGTCAGTCAGGCCATCGAGTTGATGGACCAGAAGGTGCAGGCGCAGTACCAGGACCAGCCGGAAGTCGCATCGACGATCCTGACCGCGGTCGGCCTGATCCATCTCAGCTTCGACAAGATCGATCGGGCGCACGAGATCCTCGAGCAGGTGCTCGAGCTCCGTGCCGGTTCGGATCCCAAGGAGCGTGGCGAGGCGCACCACAATCTCGGCCGGGTCTGGATGGACAAGCGTGATCATGACAGGGCCTTCGATCACTATTCAATGGCCTACGATCTCCGCAAGACGGCACTGGGCGACCATCCAGATGTCGCCATGACGCTGCAGCATCTTGGTGCATGCACCCGCAAGTTGAAGGATTTCGAGGCGTCCGTCGGTTACTTCGACGAGGCGGAGCGGGTCCTGCGTTCACTCAAGCTCTTCGATGGCGAGCGAGCCGCGCGCCTCTTGAACAGTCGTGCCTGGCTCGAGAACGAACGGGCACTCCAGGCCATGGAGGAGGGGGATCCGGCTGGTGGCAGGGAGCTGCAGGAGAAGGCCCTCGAGATGTTCAGGACGGCGGGCCTGATGATTCGATTGGATACCGCTCCCAACGACTATCGACTCGGGCGATCGGAACGTTCGATCGGTGCCCAGTTGTCACGACTTGGTCGGCATGATTCCGCGGTCGATCGGTTCGACGAGGCGATCCGCATCCTGTCCAGCAAGGGACCGGAATCGGACGAGGTGCTTGCGGTCCGGATCGACAGGGCACGATCCCGCCTGGTGCTTGAACGCGGGCTCGAGGAACTCTCACTCGAACTCGGGACCGTCATCGACATCCAGGAACGACTTGCCAGGGAACGGATGACGGCCGCGTCCTGGCTCGAACTCGTGGAGACCCTGTCGTTGCTCGCCGACGTCCAGGATGCTCGTGGCATGTCCATGGAATCCGAGGCATCGAGGGGCCGGGCACGAGAGGCATCGGAACAGGCCGACCTGCTGCAGGCCACGCCCTGAACAACCGGCTTCGAGGTCATGCCGATCCGGGTTGACGCATCACTTCTTGCAGGCGCCCCAGGAGCCGAGCAGGATGGCGATGTCCGCACCGTCCGTCGTCCCGTTGCCGTTGAGGTCCTGACAGCCCGGCTGTCCCCACTTCGCAAGCAGCATGCTCAAGTCCGCGCCATCGACGAAACCGCTGAAATCGAGGTCCGCGGGGCAGTCGAAGTTACAGGGGGGCGGGCAGATGTTGTTCGCGAGATCGACGCACGACTGGTCCCACTCGATGCTGCAGCACTCCGGAAGTTCTTCGCAGACGATCGCACAGCAGACCGGGTCATCGCAATAGGGGGTGTTGTGCGCATCCCGACAACTTTCCGCTGCCTCGGAACCGCATCCGCCTTCGCCATCGCCACAGAGGAAGCTGGCGACCGAGGCGCAGGTCGCGTCCCAGGTCACTTCACAGCAGAAGGGCTCGACGGCACAGGTGGCTTCGCAGCAGGCCGAGTCGTCGCAGTAGGGGGTGGCGTGGATCATGAAGCAGTCTTCGGTGTTCTCGACGGCGCAGGAGGAGGGGATCGGCGAGACCGAGGTGAGTTCGACCACGTAGAAGCCGACCTGCCCGGGCTGGTCCCATCCGGCGAAGGGCTTGGCCAGTCCGGCCTGACTCGGACCGACGACCTCCAGCGGGTTGTCGCTGAAGGCGAAGACGGGGAGGCCGTCTTCGGTGATCGGTCGAGACTGTGCGCCACTGACCGAGATGATGATCGTTCCGGGTTGGTCGATGACGAACTTGCCGCTGGATGACTGCGAGCCGACTCGTGAACCCAGGGCACCCTGTTCACCGTCATCGTTGGCGAGCAGCGCCCTGCCGGATTCGTCGTAGACGCCCAGAAGGGTGTCGAAGGTCGAACTGCCCAGCGGCGGCAGTGTCGAGATCACGAAGGTGCCGGGGTTCTTGATCACCACCTTGTAGCAATCCTGATAGTCCCCGGGATCACCGGCAAGACCTTCCGAGTCGCCCTTGAGCTCGCCTGCAATCGTCTTCACCTGTGTCGAGGTGTCGATGATGACCTTCTGTGCGGTACCGGGCTTGTCTCCGGCATCCTCCTTGGCATCGCCCTCCCAGTCCCGTCCAAGATGTTCGGAGGCGGACGTGGGCGCGGTCAGGAACATGGTGCCGGCCAGGAGGCAGACCACAACGCAGGCTTGTTCACGACCTGACCGAATCAGTGTTCGCAACATCGGTGTCATTCTCGAAATCCTCTGTGTGTCATCCCGGCCTTGCCTGATTGTTGCCGTTGGGGTCGGAACAGCCAGAGAGAATCGTGACCTTGGCGAGTTTTTTGCCAGGTTGTGGCCCTGAGAGGCTCTGGAGGGGTGGTCGTATGGAGCCTGTTCTGGGACTTCAGTCCCTCAGGCGGACCGCACCGACCAGTCGTTCGATGCCGTCAAGGCGCGACCTGATCGAGTCCGCTGTCGGCATGGTCTCGCCGGGGACCACGATCTTCCTCGACAGGTCCGCCAGTCCGGTGCGTTCCCGGCTCAGACGTTCCCGGATCCTGCTGAGTGTTTCGAGCCGCTCCCAGTCTCCGGATTCACGGGCCTGCTGTTCGCGTGTCGGGAGATCCCGTTCCAGAATGAGATCGAGATCCGCGGTGGCCGCATCGATGATCGCAAGGAGTTCCGCGCGACGTGAGTCCATGTCGAAGACGACGATCGGGTTCCCGTCGGAATCCTTGCCTCGGTTCGGCGATGGTGAGGTGACGAGTGCACCGACTCCGATCCCCGCGGTGATGACACCGACCAGCATGGTGCGTCCCGATCCGATCGGGTCGGGTTCGTTCCGTTTCCTCCAGGCATGGATGAGCAGCGCGGTCGCGCACAGCAGTGCGATCACGCCTGCCGGTGTCGACTCGCCCCGGTCGATGCTGGCGATGGTCGTGATCACGAGGGCGATGATCGAGCCGATCGTCATGGCTCGGGCATGAACTGGTGCGTTGACTGCGGCGTGAATCAGGAGCGTGCCCGACCCGAGCGCCAGGATCACCCAGATGACCCCGGAGAGGTCATCCATCGGACTTCTTGTCCGGGGTGAGCGTGATCCCCTTCGCCTTCATGAACTGGACCGCGAGTGCCTCGTAGATCGACGGTTCGCAGATCCTGCCCGCGACCCTCGCCCCGATCATCGCGGCGAACATGAGCGGAAGGATCATGCCGTAGGCGCCGGTCATCTCGAACATGATCGCGAAGACCGTGATCGGGCTCTGCACCACGCCTGCGAAGTAGGCGGCCATGAAGAGCATCATGAGTTCCGGAAGCCCGATGCCCGGCGCGACGAAGTCGTTGTTGAAGAGCGGGTACGTCACCTGGCCGAGCGAGGCACCGACGGCGAGGCTGGGATCGAAGAGTCCCCCGGGAATGCCACTGACGAGGCTCACGAAACTCGCGCCCGCCTTGGCGAACGGGTAATACCACTCCACGGTGGTTGCGCCGCCCGCCATGGGACTGGCTTCGATGAGCATCGTCTTGGCCTGGTCGTAGCCACCACCGTAGCTCACGCCGAAGGACGCGATCGCGATCACCGCGAGGGTGATTCCGAGGAGTGCCCCCATGATCCATGGATGCTTTGCCAGGCGCGGTCCCGTGAACCGGCTGGTGGTGACGACACCCCGTCCGAACCAACCACCGAGGAAGCCACCGACGATCCCCACGATGGGAACCGCGATCCACTGCCTGAGGTCGTGGATGAAGGCGGGGAATCCACCTTCTTCCGGGAAGCCGAGAGGCAGTCGGGCTCCGATGTTGGCATCGGTGTAGAACATGTAGTCGCCGAGGAAGAAGACGCCGACACCACAGGCCAGAGCAACCGTCTGGATGATGCAGGCGACGCTCTTCTTGTCGAACATCCGGCCGACTTCCTCGAAACAGAAGATCACGCCCGCGATCGGCGTGTTGAACGCAGCTGCGATGCCGGCCGCCGAGCCCGCGAGGATCAGGCCGCGCTGGACGAGGAAGGGTGGCAGCCGGGTGACCCTCGTGCACAGGTGCATCAGGCAGGCGCCGACATGGACCGATGGTCCCTCTCGGCCGACGGTGATGCCACTGATCAGGGCGGCGGTGAGGAGCAGGGTCTTGCCGATCGCGATCCGGAGCGAGAGCATCAGGCATCGCTCCTTGCGATCCCCGACCTGAATCGCGGCGATCGCCTGCGGGATGCCGGTGCCTTCCGTGCCCGGGAAGAACTTCCGCTGCACCACCACGATCATCATCATCATGAACGCTATGAAGAGCGCGGGCAGCAGCCAGGTCCAGAAACCGGTGATCTCCATGCCCAGCAGCAGTTCCTTGCCCTGCAGCCGCTTGATGAGCATGTCGCCCCAGTTCTCGGCGAGGACGAAGTAGTACGCCGCGAACCCGATGAGGAGTCCGGCGATCGCGGTGACCGCGATCCGCTTCCAGAAATTGGCCGGTCCCAGGCGGTCATGGGCCGCATGGTCATGTTCGTTTCCGGCAAGTGTCCTGTCCTGGTCAGGCATGTCGCATCATCCTGTCCCGCCCGTCCGGGCGGTCGGTGTCGATTCCCGGGCTGTCAGCCGTTGATTCGACGCAGCTTGGAGGCCATGCCGATCCTGAAGAGTCCGGTGAGGATGAACTGGATGCCGAAGAAGATCGAGAGCACCCATGCGGTGAGCAACGGGTTCGACATCATGATGAACCCTGCGATCAGTGCGAGCAGGCCCAGCACGATGAAGACACCTCGTGCCTGATGCCCCACGAGTCCGAGACCGGCGGAGAGCTGGAGCGCGCCCAGCAGGAGGGTGCCGAGTCCGAACACCCAGGCGATGGCCTTGATCGATCCGGTCGGGTCGGCCAGCAGGAAGATGCCGAGCGCGGCAGCGATGATCGCGGGCATCCATCTGGTCGCGGAGGTGCTGCCGGCGCTGGTGGCCTGGGCGGCGGTGAAGATGCCGATGATCGCCCCGATGAGGAGCATGATCCCCACGATCTCGATGAAGGCGGTCGCCGCGACCAGCTGGGTGCAGGCCAGCAGGCCGCCCATGACCACGAGGATCAGTCCGTCGAGGGTGAACAACCACCACTTCGAGGCGAGTTCACGTCGTACACTGGCGATGTCGGTCACGGGGTCGTTCCTCGTTTCTTGACTTCGGCGAAGCCTGGTCGATCCGACCGGATCGTCGGATTCCCGGCTGTTCCCATGCTCGGAGATTCATCGGCCGTGCCACCTGCACCAGATGATACTTTCAGTTCATTGGCTGCGTGGGAGCTGCTGGCCTCCGACGAGGGGGCGCCCCTGGTGGCTGCCGCCCTTGAAGCGGGCGAGCCGACTCCGGCGGTGATCGGTCAACTGAGACGGGACTGGCCGGTTGCCGCGGTCACCGCGGCGGTCGAACTTGCACGTGCTCGCGCCCGAGCGCATGTGAAGTTCCCGGGACGGGATCGATTGTGGTGCGATGTCTCCGGGCTGGAACAGGCGAGTTCCATGCGCACCGCGAACTGGAAGCAGCTTCGATTCGAACGGGCCGGTGCCACCTCGATCGCCGATCTCTGTTGTGGAATCGGTGGTGATGCGATGGCCCTCGCTCGTGGTGGGGATCTTCTGGCGGTCGACCTGGATCCGGTTCGAGCGTGGATGGCGGGTGCCAATGCCGGGTGTCCACACCTGGTCGCGGATGTCCTCGGGATGGACGACCTGCCCGACCACGTGCACATCGATCCTGCACGTCGGGATGGCACCACCGGTCGGCGTGCCTGGACACCCGATGCCTATGAACCTCGTCTTGATGATGTGCTCGGGCTGCTCGAGGGGGTTCGCGGTGGGGCATGCAAGCTCGGGCCGGGCATTCCGCTGCCGCTGCCCGGGAGGCCGGACGGCAGTGAACTCGAATTCATCCAGGAAGGGGGGCGCCTCGTGCAGTCGGTCCTGTGGACCGGTTCCCTCGCGGAACATCCGGGCGAGCGCACCGCGACCATGCTTCCCGAGGACTTGACGGTGTCCGGCCTGCCTGGCGAACTCCCGCTTGCCGAGGTGCTGCCCGAAGAAGGCGCCTGGTTGATCGAACCGGAACCGGCCCTTGAACGGTCGGGCTTGTGTCATCAGGTGCTTGGCGCACTCGATGTCGTGCCCGAGGAGATCGCCCCGGGGCTTGGTCTCCTGCAGGCAGGGGAACCAGCTCGAAGTCCATGGTTCACCGACTGGCGGATCGCCGCGGTCCTGCCGCTTCGCGAGAAGGCGATCAGATCCTGGCTGCGCGACCACGATGCGGGCGAGGTCATCGTTCGCACGCGTGGTGGTGCGGTGGAGGTCGACCGCTGGGCGAAACGTCTTCGTGGGACGGGGTCATGCACCTGGGTCGTGTTCGGACTCCGCCTGGGCAAGACCACCCGGGCGATCATCGTTCATTCCGCCGACTGACCACCACAGATCGCTTCGAGGTTCTTCAGGTCCGCCTCGAAGCAATCCGCGAAGGACTCGCCTTCTGCCTCGGCAGGATCGGCCAGCAGTCGGAAGACGACCGGTTCGAGTCCCATCTCCTCGAGCACGGCACGGCGTTCCGCATCCGGCTCGGAAGGCACGAGGATCAGGTTCGCTCCACTGGCGGTCACCAGGTCCCGAAGGCTGTCCATGCCGTCGTGGGGGGTGGGTTCGTTCCAGTGCCAGTCGGCGTCCAGGACTTCGATCCCGCAGCCGGCGGCGAGGTACTGGTACTGCGGCTCGGAGGCGATCATCGTCGGGGGATCGAGATCCCGGATCCGCTTGCCGATCGCGATCAGGTTGTCGAGCCTCTTGGTGAGCGCCACCTGGCGTTGGTACGCCTCGTCCGGAGACCCGAGGAGCGTCCTGATCCGATCCCCGACGACCTTGGCCTGTTCGTAGGCGTTGGTCGGGTCAAGCCAGGTGAACGATGCCCAGTGCGCGTGGTGATGGACACCGTCGCCTTCCGGTCCGTGCTGGTGGTCGTGGTCGTGGTCGTGACTGTGGGTCGATTCGATCCAGCGTGACTTGAATGGTCGCGCCGTCGTGATGGTCTTCGAGACCGGGAGACTCGCGTGCTGGGTCCAGGGGGAGAAGTCGGCTCCGTTGAGCAGGATCAGGTCGGCGTCCTGGATCTTGATGATCTCCTCGGGGGACGGACTGAAGCTGGTGATCGGTGCTCCGTCGAGTCGAGGCGTCTTCACGTCGATCAGGTCGCCACCGACCGCCTCGGCGAAGGAGGCGAGGGGGAAGTTGACCGCGAAGACCTCCGGCTTGAGGCGGGTCGTGGCGTTGTTCCCGGTCGGTGCGTTCGCTTCGCCCTGGTCGCAGCCGGTGAGGAGGCAGGGAAGCACGAGCAGGCCGAGCAGTGATCTGGTGCGGGTCATGAGTGGTGGTCCATCAGGTGGCGAGTCGGAGTACGAGGTCGGCGGGCAGTTCCGCCGAGGCGATCAGGGCGATCAGGGCGATGACACCGGCCAGGGCGGCCAGCATGATGACTTCCGCCAGGAGCAGGGTCAGTGTCGTTCCCCTCGAGGCGCCGATTCTCGCGAGGGTGTCCAGTTCCTCCTTGCGAAGGCGGATCGAGAGTGCGAGGACCAGGAGGACGACGCCGAGCGTCGCGATGCCGGTCGCCACCAGGATCCCCGCGAGCAGTGCACCGATCTGGAAGACGCGCTCGAGGACTTCACGGACGACCTCGGTCGGGTTCACGAGCGAGACGTCGTCCCGAAGTCCGATTCGGCCGGCGAGGATCGTGCCGCTCTTCGCATCCCGGGGAATCAGGATGATCGCCTCGACCGGCAGGTCCTCGGGTTCGCCGTGGAAGTGCAGCGTCGAGAGCAGCTCCGGGGTCAGCTCCGTGTAGGGCGTCACGGCGGAGCTCGCGATCGGTCGCCCGTCGTTCTCCCCCATGATCGCACCGGGATTGCTTGTTTCCGACACTTCGATGTGCACGTGGCCGTGTCCCGCGATGATCCAGCTGGTTCGCAGGTCGCAGAACACCGCCGCATCATCCGGCGTCTTGGTGGGGGCGAGGACTCCGGTGATCCGCAGCCTGAGCGGATAGCCGCCACCGATGTCGAACAGGCCGTCCGGGTCGGTCAGGATCGTGTCGCCGGGACCGAGGTTCCTGGCCCGAGCGACCTCGGATCCGAGGACGCATTCACCCGGCACCGCGAAGGGCCGTCCCGACTCGATGCGGGTCTCGCGGAATGACAGGTATTCGATGTTCGTGCCCACCACGGGATACCCGGAGGCGCGGGAGGTCAGCGAGAGCGGAATCGCAGATGCGAGTCCCGACTCGTTGATCTCCATGGCTTCCCCCGCCTTCAGCGGTTTCAGTTCCTCGGGAAGGAACCAGAGTGCACCGAGGACGAGATCGACGCTGCCGCCGGGGGCGCCGATCATCATCGGAGTGCGTTCGGCACGTTCCGTCGTGGCTTCCTCGCCTCGAGTGACCAGTGACTGCATCACGAGGGGCAGCGCGATCGAGATCGCGAGTGAGAGCACGAGAATCCCGCTTCGAACACCATGGAAGCACAGATGTCTCCAGGCCAGTCCGCAGGCATGGCAGAGGGCGCGTCCGTTCATCGCGAGTCCTCCGTTGAAGCCTCGTTCGAGGTCTCTCCGAGGTTCACGACCCGATCGAATCGCGGGAGGATCTCGTGCTGGTGGGTCACCATCAGCATCGCGGCCCCGGCGGCATCGACTTCCTCGAAGAGCAGGTCCAGCACCGCCTCCCCGGTCATCGGATCGAGGTTGCCGGTCGGTTCATCAGCGAGCACCAGCCGTGGTTCGCTGATGAGTGCCCTGCAGATCGCGGCACGCTGGCGTTCCCCCTGGGACAGTCTTGCCGGCCGGCGCTTCAGCAGGTGGGCGATGCCGGCCCTTGAGGCGAGTGCCTGCACGCGTTCGTTCGTGGCGCCGTCGATGGCGCGGCCGGCGAGTCGGAGGGGGAGCAGGATGGAGTCCCTGACCGACAGGTACTCGAGGAGTCTGAACTCCTGGAAGACGAAGCCGATCGACTCGAGCCGGAGCTGCCTGCAAGCACCCTGTCCCAGCGAATCGACTCGTGTTCCGACGGTTTCGACGGAGCCTGTGCTCGGACTCAGGATGCCGGCGATGAGACCGAGCAACGTGGACTTGCCGCAGCCGCTGGGGCCGATGAGTGCCACACGCTCCCGTGTCTGGAGATGAAAGCCGTCGACCTGAAGCCGGAACGGCGTGCCGCCGTACGCGAACTGCAGTTTCTGGATGTCGATGACGCTGGACATTGGGGCAACTTTAGCGTCTCCAACGTGATGGTGCTCTCCTGGGTCATGGTTTCAGCATCCAACCGAAAAAGAACCGCCGCGCACGTTCGTGCGCGGCGGCGTGAAGAGCTTCCATTCCGACAACGAGCAGGGCTCGATGTCAGTGGGCGTCCGGTGAAACCGTCAGACGGTCTCAGGCGCGACGTCGGCGAGTGGCGAGGCCACCAATGCCGAGGAGGGCAAGTGCACCAGGTGCCGGAACCGGGATTTCCCAGCTGCCGGAGCCGTCAGCGAAGTAGGTGCCGGTGCCGATGCCGTAGTTGTAGGACATCTGGGAGCTGAAGGAGATCGACTCGCCTGCAGCGTCGATGTTGGTGACGACGAAACGACCCACGAGGGTCTGGAGGTTCCCGTCAACGCGACCCTGAAGGGCTTCGGGGGCGCCGGTGAACCAGCCTGCACCACTCGGGACGAATCCGCCGGTGGAGGGGTCGAAGTTGGGGTCGAGGTTCGTGTTGTTGGTCGCACCGGGGTTGCCACCGATCGTGACGAAGCTGTCGACCCAGGGGAGGCTGCCTGCGCTGGGAAGATCGAAGCTGAACTTCGGATCCCAGGAACCGCCGGCGACGTCCGCCTGGTTGAAGGTACGGCCATCGCTCATCTCGATGGTCGCGTCGAACAGGCTGAGCACGGTGGAATCCGCGGATGGGAAGCCATCGCTCTCATTGCTGTCGTACTGAGCGTAGATGTCGATCACGCAGAATTCTGCGCCACCGTTGATATCGGCAGACGAACCATCCAGGTTCATGCCGTACCAGCCGTCTGAACTGAAGCCGGCAAAGTCGGCCGAAAGGGCCGAAGTCGCCGCGAGTGCACTGCATGCACCCAATGTTGCGAGGAATTTCATTTGAGTCTCCAACTCTCTTCTCTTTGGAGTACGCGCCCAAGTCCCCCGGACGCGCTCTGCTGTAAAACTTTGAGGGAATAAGGGAAAGCAGGGGGGAAGCTTCTTCACGCATAATCTTCCACCTGGTTGTGCGGGTTGGCAAGACATAGTTTGTCCTTTGACGGAAACTCGCATTTTTCTTGCGTGGGCAAAATCCCTTGAAAACAAGCAGTTCTCGTCACCCTCTTGTTCATGCTGAAAGCATCGGCAATGAGACAGCCTTCGCGCCTCGGCTCGTCTTGCGAAACTCGTCTTCGGAGTCACGCCGTTGCGGCGTTCAACCGAAGACAGGTCGCAGTGCACGAGTCCGTGCAGCACGTGTCGCCTCTTCCCGCATGTGGTGCAAGTGACAGTCCCTGGGAGTCTTCAAGCCGACGTGGGCAAGCAGCCTTCGGTGTCTCGGACAGCCTCTCTCGGGAAGTCCGAAACGAGTCTCCACCGGCTGGTCGCTCGTGGTCGTCTGGGAGTCAGGATGTCACTTACATTCTCTCTGCCCGCATTTTCCCCCTCCCGGTGCCCCGAGACAACGATGAATCCTGCATTCGGAGCGACTTTTTGACCGATAGGCGGGGCATCCTGACCCCAGTGGAATCCGTTCATGCCCCTCCTCCTGCTCCTCATGGCCCTTTGCCTGCCCTTTCAGGAGGGTGTCGGAGTCCTCGACATGCCTGATGGCCCTGCCACGCCCGCTTCCGGGGAGGTTCGCGTGCTTCGGCACCTGCCCCCCGGCCCCTCCAACCCCCGCAACAGTGAAGGGGACCTCCTGCGTCTCGATGATGGCTCGCTGCTCTTCATCTGGACTCGGTTCGACTCCGGGACCGGCGGGGACCATGATCCGGCGTCCCTGCATGGCGCGCGCTACCACCCGGAAGAGGACACCTGGACCCCTGACGTGTCGGTCGTCTCGGCGCACGATGGCATGAACGTCATGAGCGTGAGCCTGCGTCGACTTGCCGAGGATCGACTGGCCCTCTTCCACCTGCACAAGCGGTCATTGCAGGACTGTCGTCCCGTCGTCCGCTTCTCCGATGACCAGGGGGCCAGCTGGAGCGATCCGGTGGCGATCGTGCCCGAAGGCGATGTCGGGTACGACGTGCTCAACAACGACCGGGTCCTCCAGCTTGAAGACGGCACGTTGCTGCTGGCGATCGCCCGGCACGCGGGAGCGGGTGTTGGTGAACGGTTCAACCCCGCGGGTCGACTCCGGTGTCATCGTTCGACGGACGGTGGCATGACATGGTCGGTCGGTGCCTGGGCTCCCGAGGTACCGGGGGTCGCGCTCCAGGAGCCCGGGCTCTTCCAGGCTCGAGACGGCTCGATCCACATGTTCGCCAGGACCAACGCCGGTGTTCAGTATGTCTGTCGCTCCAGCGATCTCGGTGCGACCTGGACGACACCGGAAGCCTGGACACTTCGTTCCCCGTTGAGTCCCGCCACGATCGAACGGCTTGCCGACGGCGACCTGCTCGCGATCTGGAACGAGCCGCCGCTCGAACGAACCGATCCGTCCACGGCACCAAGGACACCCCTGGTCGCCGCCCGGTCGAGTGACGACGGCCGTACCTGGGGACCACGTCGACTGCTGTTCGATCACCCTGACGGCTGGTACTGCTACGTCGCCATGCTGGTCGAGGGGGATCGGATGAGACTTGCCACCTGTGCCGGCGATCGAGGCAGTGGCAACGGTCTCGAAGCCACGGTCCTGGTCGAATCGCCGCTTCCTGCCATCGAGGTGAAGGGCGCGGATGCCGAGTGAAGTCGATCCAGGACCTCACACCTCATGAACTGACCATTCCAGGCGCGTCCCGATGGGTGCTCAGGTCTGCTCGCTGAGTCCCTTGACCGCCCAGCCTTCGCGATAGTCGGTCTTCACCCACTGGTTCGCTTCGGGGAAGTCGGGGAACGTCATCGACTTCGAGTCGTACTTGAGCTTCTGGTTCGGGAACCTCGATGCGAGGGCGCCGAGGGCGAGGGTCTCGCACATCCGGCCTGCGAAGATGAAGTTCGACTGGGTCTGGTCGCCGTCGAAGGCGGCATCCACCCACTGGTGCCAGTGGTTCCGGCCTTCGAGGTTCGGCTTCTTGAAGTCCATCCGCTTGCCGTCGGACCACATCTCGAGGAATCCCTTTTCCTGGTCGACGAGCATGGTCGCCTTGCTGCCGATGACCGCGCAGCAGTTGGCGAGCAGTTCCACGTCCTCGGCGACACCGAGTTCCTGGGGAGTCGGCTTGCGGCCGCCGTCGGTCCAGGAGAGGGTGACCGGCTTGCCGCCACTGGCGTCGACGCCTGCGAATTCGATGATGACCCGCTCGGTCGAGGGGAACATGTCCGCGGTGGCATCGGTCGCCTCGACCAGCACGCTGGTCGGCTTGTAGAGACGGAAGGCCTGGATCGGGGTGTCCGCGATGTGGCAGGCCATGTCACCCAGCGCGCCACAGCCGAAGTCGCGGATGCCACGCCACTTGAAGGGTGCATAGGTCTCGCTCACGTACGGACGCGTCGGTGCGACGCCGAGCCAGAGGTCCCACTTGAGGTACCCCGGGACGGGATCGTTTCCGGAGGGCCGGTCCTTGCCCTGCGGCCACCAACCCGCGGGTCGATCGCTCCAGGCGTGGATCGCCTTGACCTCGCCGATGATGCCGTCGGTGAGCATCTGCTGCGCCTGGCGCTTGTGCTGGCGGGAGGCGTTCTGGGTGCCCATCTGCGTGGTGAGCAGCGGCTTCCGCTTGGCGACCTCGACCATCCGGCGTGACTCATGGATGGTGTGGGTCAGGGGCTTCTGGCAGTAGACGTGCTTGTTGTTCATCAGGGCGGTCATGGTGACCGGGGCGTGCATGTGGTCCGGGGTCGAGACGGTGACCGCATCGATCTCATTGCCCATGGCACCGAACATCTCACGCCAGTCGCTGAAGCCGCGCGCGTCCTCGAAGATGTCTCGGGCACGACCGAGGTTGTTCGAGTCGACGTCGCAGAGTGCGGCGATCTCGACCGCGGCGTGGTCGCTCACGCGATTCAGGTCGCTCCATCCCATGCCACCGACACCGACCGAGGCGACCCGGAGCAGTTCAAGCGATCCACCTCGGCCCCGATAGGGCTTCCAGGCCATGCCTGCCATCGATGCTGCGGCGGCACTGCCAAGGGTGGTCTTGATGAACGTACGTCGGTTGAGGTTGCTCACTGGGAACTCCTGTTCTGGGGCCGGGACCTGGGGGTCCCGAGCGGTGTCTCGGGGCGGGGTCGTCTGGTGATTCTATCGACTCTGGGTGCCGGTCTGGTCAACTTCCAGGGGTGTTGCCTGCATTCGTGGTCCCGAGGTCCTTGACCCGGATGTTCCGGAACGCGACCTCGTCCCCATGCCCGCAGAACCCGATGTGCCCGCTGGTGCGGGCCAGTCCGGGGTGTTCCCGTTCGGAGAGGGTGCCGTCCTTCGTGGCTTCGTCGAGGTCCTGGTCGAGGATCACCTCGCCGTTCAGGACGACCCTGACCCGCCGACCCTCCACCATGATCTCCTGCTGGTTCCACGTGCCCACCGGCAACTGGTAGCCGCGGCGGGCGGGTGCGATCCCGTAGATCGAGGCGTGGTACTGCCAGGACTTGAGGCCGGCATACTTGGGATGGTTGTTGTCGAGCACCTGAAGCTCCATGCCCTGGTAGGCCGCGTCCCCGCCGAGCGGTGCCCTGATCCCGATGCCGTTGTTCGCGCCCGGCGTCAACCGGAACTCGAACCGCAGGATGAAATCGGAGAACTCGTCCTTTGTATAGAGGTTGCCCCAGGCGTTCGCGCTGGTGTCGAGCTCGATCGCACCGTCCCTGACCCGGTAGCCCTTCATCGCACCGGTCCAGCCTTCGAGGGAGACACCGTCGAAGAGGCTTCGGAACGCACCCTGTTCATCGGCACCCACCTCGGCGATCGTCACCTTGTCGATCGCGGCGATCGAGTTCCTGGGGGCATCCGCCTTCGCAAGGTTCTGGAAGGTGATCATGTGCCCGCCGCCTTCGTCCGTTTCCCCGGTCGGCATCGTGAAGCGAGCCTGTCGTCGTGACCAGCCCGCTCCACCGATGGCCGTCGAGGTCTCGACGGTCCGGGTGCCGGGCACCTCCCGCAGGTTCTGGTCGATCAGGTAGACCGCGACGATGGGGGGAGGATCCACGGCGAGTGCGCCCTGGTTCCAGGCCAGTTGATAGGTCCGCCCCGGGAGGAGCCTGATGCTCGCGCCGGTCCGGTCCGCGACGTTGATCACCGCGGTCGCACCGGCATCCAGTGCGAGCACGTGGCCTTCGAAGAACCCGGTCTTGAAGTCCGGATCCTGTTCGAGGGGGGTCACTCGTGCCGCGCCGTCCGGTTCGAGCGGTCCGCCACCCCGGGATTCGGGATGCATCCAGCCCCAGTGTTCACCGTTGGTGGTCTCGCCGTTGTGGAGCGGCAGCGGGACGAGGTGGTCACCGGTCGCGGCCATCGAAAGCAACGGATACAGCATCATGATCAGGGTGTTCATGGGTCCAGCTTCTCTTCATTCGAGGAGTCGATCAAGTCGGAACGCGTCGTTGTCTGGGTCGTCTTCCAGGGGCGACAGTAGGGGAGGGCCAGCACCACCAGCACCTGGATGACGGCGGCGATGATGAACATCGTCCGGATGTCGCCGAAGAGCCATTCCAGCGTCGGGCTGAGGGTGTTGCCCATCGACTGGCTGAGATTGAGCATCGCCATGTAGGCGGTGAACTGGGTGGCGGCGACCACCTTCCAGCTGACCGACATGAAGATCGCGAAGAGCGACACGCTGAGCATGCCCTGGACGCCCTGCTCAGTGACCAGGTAGATGCTGACGAACTGCGTGTCCTGCCACCAGGCATCGGGTGCGATGCCGAAGAGGGCGAGCAGGATGCCCAGCACGACCGCCGCGGTGCCGGCGAGTCGTCGCGCCCCGATGGCATCCGCGAGGAGACCGCCGAGGACCGCGCCGGCAAGGCCCGCCGCCAGGCCCCACGTGCCGGTGAGCGAGGTGTATGCCTCCTGGGTCCAGCCGAGTTCGCCCATGAAGAGCGTCATGCTCACCGGGTAGACGATGCCGTTCGGGAGCCAGACCAGGAGCGCGAGGAGCGCCGCGATCAGGGTGCTCCGACGTCCGAATGCCTCCAGCAGTCGTCGGAAGAGTTCCTGGATCGAGGCGTTGTCGGAGTGCTCTTCCGTCGGGACTTCCGTGGTCAGGTGGCCGGTCGAGGGCGTGACCAGGGGAAGGATCCGCTCGCCGGGACGTTCGCGGATGAAGATCGGCACGCACATGATCGCCGCGAGCAGTCCCATCATCAGAAGGACCGCCGGCATCAGGCTGCCATCGGATCTGGACAGGACCAGACCCAGTCCCGCGGCACCGACCGCGGTGCCGACGTACTTCGATCCGTACATGAAGCCGTTCGCGCGTCCCCGTTCCTCGGGTCGGAGCAGGTCGACCGCAAGAGCGTCGACCGCCACGTCCTGGAGACCGCTGAAGAGGTTGTGGATGAAGATCACGGTCGCGAGCACCTTCAGTGCATCCGCAGGGTCCGGCACGATGGCGATCATGAACGCGGTCAGGATCATCATCGTCTGGGCGAAGATGATCCAGGGTCGGCGTCGACCGTATTCTGGGATCTGGAAGCGGTCCACGATCGGACCCCAGGCCCACTTGAACGCCCAGGGAAGCGTCGCCGCCACGCTGATCGTCGCGATGCCCTCGGTCGTGACCTTCCGTTCCGCCAGCCACGCGATCAGGGCGTAGGTGACGAAACCGAACGGGATGCCCTGTGCGAAGTACAGCACGCAGAGTGCCGCGATGCGAAGCAGGGGATTCCGGGAGAGTGTCGCCGACAACAGGAAGTCCTCCGGGACGGGTGTTCCGGTGCCCCGCTAGGGTATCGAGAACCCCGGTTCCGGGTGCTCGACGGCTGCCATCGTCGGGGATGCACGCCGGTTTCGTCTTCGTCGGATAGAATCCCCTGTCACCCCTGGAGCAGGACCATGGACTCGATACGCACCCTGATGGACGGCATTCTCGACTACGCCGGGCTCTTTCCTCCGGCGGACCTCGAGATGGGGCCCACCGTCGACAACTACGCGAAGCATCGTGCCTGCAACGACAGCTGGATGCTCTCCCGCCTGATCGTTCCCGTGTCCCGCTTCGAGGAGTTCGAACGACATGCCGAGAAGCTCCTTCCGGTCTCGAACGATCCCGCGCAGGACGACTGCTGGGTGATCAGCGCACTGACCGCGCCGGCCGGCGAGGATCTCTTCGCCGACCACATCGATGCGATCGAGGCGTTCAATGAACGACACGTCGCCCGGGGCGCCGGGGCGGTGGTGGTCGACACCATCGAGTGTCGCGCCTCCAATCCTGCGGAGATCGACAACGCGCTCGAACAGCTGCCGGAGTCGATCTTCCCCTACTTCGAACTCGATCATCGAACCGACATCCGCGGGCTCGTCGCGGCGATGGCCGGCATGGACGCCGGTGCGAAGGTGCGCAGCGGCGGGATCACGCCGGACCTCCATCCAACGCCTGCTGAACTGGCGCGATTCATCATCGCCTGCAGTGGTGCCGAAGTGCCCTTCAAGGCGACGGCCGGATTGCATCATCCGCTGCGCCACCACGCGGACGCCGTGGGGTGCGATCAGTTCGGGTTCCTCAACGTCTTCATCGGCGGATGCCTGGCGTGGTGGGGTGACGACCTGTCCGAGGATGATCTCGCGGCCCTGCTCGATGCTCGCTCGCTCGATGACTTCTCGATCACCCCGGACACGATCGGCTGGGGCGAATGCGTGATCGACCTGCCTCGGATCGAGGAGGCTCGTGAGCGCTTCTGTCACGGCTTCGGTTCCTGCAGCTTCATCGAACCACTGGAAGATCTGGTCAAACTCGAACTCCTTCGCCCGGATGCGGCGACGACCTGAAGGTACCCATGAACACCACCACCGACCCCAATCTCAAGTCCTGGATCGAATCGGCGAACGCACCGGAGTGCGATTTCCCGATCCAGAACCTGCCCTACGGACTCTTCTCCCGATCGGGTGACGACACCCGTCGGATCGGGATCGCCATCGGTGATCGGGTCCTCGACTGCCGTGCCCTGGTGGAGCTCGGACACCTCGACGGTCATTGTTCCCCCGAGGCCCGATGCGCGCTCAGCTCCCACCGTCTGAACGAGTTCCTTGGACTCGGTCGTGAGGAGTGGCGTGCGGTCCGGGAGCGGGTCTCCTCGCTGCTGCGTTCCGACATGCCGGAATCCCTGAAGGACAGCGCCGACCAGCACGATGCCTGCCTCGTCGCGCAGGCGGATGTCACCCTGCACCTCCCGATGGAGATCGGTGACTACACCGACTTCTACGCCTCGCTGCACCACGCGACCAACGTCGGCTCGATGTTCCGTCCCGACAATCCGCTGCTCCCGAACTGGAAGAACCTCCCGGTCGGCTACCACGGTCGTTCCTCGAGCGTCGTCGTCAGCGGCACCCCGATGGTCCGACCGAGCGGACAGACGGTGTCCGCCGACGGTGAGGAGACCTCCTTCGGCCCGGTCCGCCTGCTCGACTACGAACTGGAAGTGACCTTCGTCGTCGGACCGGGGAACCCGATGGGGCGGAGGATCCCGATCGAGGAGGCGCGCGAGCACCTCTTCGGGTTGATGCTCATGAACGACTGGTCCGCACGGGACGTCCAGAAGTGGGAGTACCAGCCGCTCGGACCGTTCAACGCGAAGAACTTCGGAACCACGCTCAGTCCGTGGATCGTGACCCTCGATGCGCTCGAACCCTTCATGGTCCCCGGACCGCGGCGCGGCGAAGACGACCCGACCAACCTCGACTACCTGACCTGGGCCGATGACTTCGGTGTCGACCTGAACCTGACCGTCGAGATCAGTTCGGAGGGGATGCGCGAACAGGGCATCGACCCGACCCTCGTCAGTCGAGGCAACTACGCGGACATGTACTGGACGATGTCCCAGATGCTCGCGCACCACACCTCGACCGGCTGCCCGCTCCGGCCCGGCGACATCTACGCTTCCGGCACCGTGTCCGGCGAGACCGAGGACTCCCGTGGCTGCCTGCTCGAGCGGACCTGGCGTGGCCAGCATCCGATCACGCTGGGCGACGGGACCGAACGGAAGTTCCTCCAGGATGGTGATGAAGTCATCATCAACGGCTGGTGCGAACGCGAGGGCGCTCGTCGAATCGGTTTCGGTGCGTGTTCCGGCGTGGTCGCTCCGGCTCTGGAGCCGGTGGCCACCTGATCGTGCTCAGGCGGGTTCGTCCTCGAGCTCGAGCCCCGCTTCGAGGAGGGCGGCGAGCAGCGCTTCCGGTTCGTCCGTGCCCAGGATGAACGCCTTGCCGTTCTTCAGCCTGACCAGGACCGCGTGCGGCATGCTCACCGAGTAGAGCCAGCCATCGCGCGTGAGCTTGATGCCCCAGCCTTCTATGAACCGGGTCCTGACCTGGCGTACGGCGGTGCATCCGGCGAGCGGCCATGACTTCTTGAACAGGCCCGGCCCGAACGCCATTCGGATCGACTCCTGGTCCACCTCGATCTTCAGCGAATAGAAGCAGATGGCGAGCCCGAGGAAGAAGATGCCGAGTCCGAGCACGAGGAAGTTGAACGGGCTGGGAATCCCGAGGAAGAGGCCGCCCCAGACCGTCCAGATCATCGGCAGGCCCAGCAGGATCATGTTCAGCACGCTGAACTGGGTGTGGCGATAGGGAGTCATCGCGCATCGTCCAGGAGCGTCTTCGCGGGAAGTGCGAGCACCTGTCCGGTCCGGAGTCCGAGGCGTTCGATGGTTCCCGGGGCGAACTCCAGTGCGAACTGGACGACGTACCGGCTTGGATAGCGGGGGAGTCGCTCCTCGTACGTGCTCAGTCGTTCCTCGTCCCCGCGCGGAGGCTCCTTCGGCATGCGGTGCATCGACATGATGCGCCCGTCTCCCCGGACGTAGAGGATCTCGAGATCGATCAGGCAGTCCTTCATCCAGAAACCGAGCACCTTCGGTTTCGGATAGACGAAGATCATGCCCTCGTTCCTGCCCAGTCGAGTCCTGCCGCCGAGACCCAGGATCCGTTCCCGGTCATCATCGGAGACCTCCATGAGGAAGGACTCCGTTCCGATCCCGAGACGGATCCTGTCCCTGCCGGAGGTCGGGTGCGGCTCGGGCGGAGGTTGCGTGGTGTCGATGTCCTGGACGACGACGTCTTGAGGCGGCTGCTCCTGCCCGCTGCCGGTACAGGCGATCAGGACGGCGATCGAAACGACCAGGAGCAGTGCCCTCGCCGTGTTCACCACGTGTCGGCCTTGGCCTTCTTGGCGTTGCTGTCGGACCGGGTTCCGTTGCGACCGGCCTTGTGCGAGCCATCCGCCTTGTGGGTGCCCGAGGTCTGGGGGAAGTGCTCACCCTCCCAGCTGGCGGGATACGCGATGTCATCGAGGTCCAGCGCGGCCTTCGTCGGGTGGAGCGGGCGGAACGTGTCGCACATCACCGCGAGTTCGTTGGTGAATTCGGCGCCGAGGGACTTCTCGATCGTCCCGGGGTGCGGCCCGTGCGGAATGCCCTGCGGGTGCAGGGTGAGCGAACCGACCTCGATGCCCTTCCGGGCCTTGTAGTCGCCTTCGACGTAGTAGAGGACCTCGTCGGAATCGAGATTGGAGTGGTTGTAGGGGACGGGGATCGCCTCCGGATGCCAGTCCAGGGTCCGCGGGCAGAAGGAGCAGATCACGAAGTTGTGCGCCTCGAACGTCTGGTGCGTCGGGGGCGGCATGTGGTGCTTGCCGGTGATCGGGCTGAAGTCGTCGATGTTGAAGCAGTACGGGTAGTAGCACCCGTCCCATCCGACGACGTCGAGGGGGTGGTAGTCGTAGGTGTAGGTGTGCACGCAGTCCCGTGCCTTGATCCGGACCTCGAACTCGCCGGCCTCGTCGAAGGTCAGCGGCAGTTCCGGTCCTCGGAGGTCGCGTTCGCAGTAGGGGGCATGCTCGAGGAACTGCGAGGTCTTCTTGGAGAGGTACCTCGGCGGGGGCAGGATGTGCGAGTGGTTGCACGTTTCGATGACGAGGAACTTCACATCCGGTTCGTCAGCGGGCTGCTCGTCGAACACGAGTCGGTAGATCGTCCCCTTCGGGATGATGATGTAGTCCTTCTTGCGGAACTTGAGCGTCCCGAACTGGGTGTAGCAGGTGCCGGAACCGAAGTGGATGAAGAGGCATTCGTCGCCCTGGCCGTTCTTGTAGTGGTAGTCCATGCCTTCGGCGGGGCAGCACACGCTCATCTCGCAGTCGGCATTGCCGAAGAGCACGACGCGGCCGGTGATCGGGTCGCCCTTGGGGGGCATCGGTGCGCTCTTGACATGCCGCATGCGCATGGTGTCGGTCTCGACGTACTCGGCCTTGGTCGAGTAGAGCGTCTTCCATCCGGTCACCTGGGTCGGAGGATGGATGTGGTAGATCGTCGAGGTCGGTCCCACGAACCCCTCGGTCCCGAAGACCTCCTCCGAGTAGAGGGCGCCGTCGGGGCGACGGAACTGGATGTGTCGCTTGGGAGGGAGTTGTCCGAGTGAGCTGTAGTATGGCATCGTTGTTCTCCGGGCTGCCTGCCATTGTACGCAGCGTCCGCATCCTGCGTCGCCATGAAAGCATCGATGGATCCGGGAGTTTTGGCAGGCATGGGATTTTCGCACGTTGAGGCGATGTCACGTGCCGTCATGCTCGCTACTCGGTTCCTCCTGATCAACTACCATCCCCCTGTCACGCATCGGGAGCACGCCATGGGCGCACTGATCCTCGGTATCTGCTGGTCACTGGCCGTACTGCTCGCCATCGGGTTCTGGTTCCTGCTGCTGAAACGAGCGAGGAGCACCGCGCCGTGCTGTCCTTTCTGCGGTCACGATGTCCGTGGACTGACCGAACCACGCTGCGTCGAGTGCGGTCGTTCCCTCGAACACGGGGTGGTGCCGGTCGGTGGCCTCGGTCGTCGACGCCGCTGGGGGCTGGCGGGAGTGATCCTGCTCATGGCCGGGGTGCTGTCCGGGAGCGCCATGTGGTGGGGCACGCAGGTCATGTTCGACATCGCGAAGTGGCGTCACCAGAACAAGGATGAAGTCGATGTCAGGATCGGGTTGACCCTTGACGCCCGGGATGGGGAGCGATTCACCGCACGCTTCCGAGGCGTTGACTTCCTCGAGCAGCAGGACATCGTCCGGATCAGCTTCCAGATCGAGGAACCCGACCAGGCGGCGATCGTCTGGGAACAGGAAGGACCCGGGCGCTGGACCGATGAAGGGGGCGTCAAAAGCCTGGATGGCACGCTGGTCGTCGCCGATCTCGCCTCAGGTCTTGATGGCGAGCCGCGGGGGATCATCACCCGGGCCCTGCTCGAGGATCCGGAGGGGTTCGCACTGTTCCTCGAGACGCTGGCTGTGAATCCGGGGGGAACCGGCACTCGGATCATGCTGCCCGATCGTACGGAGCCCTTCCTGTGGTTCGATGGGGCGCAGTTCGATCATGAAGGATCCCGTGCTTTCCGGTTCACCACGAACATCGCCATCATCCCGAGTCGGCTCGCGCTCGGAATCGTGCTGGTGGCACTGTGCCTCATCAGCTGGATCCAGTACAGACCGGGCCTGGTCGACTGGAAGGAACTCGACGAACCGACGACCTGACCCCGGCCCCTTCCTCGAAGACGGGGCCACCGTCCTTGGTCTACCATGGGTGGACCACCACAGAAGGAAAGGGCGCCACCAATGCGCATCCCCATGCCTCTCATCGTCTTCGTCGCCGGACTCCTGCTCACCGGACTCGGTCTTCTCGCCTACTTCGCGTTCGCCACCGGTGAGGATCGCTCCATGACCGCGTTGATCCCCGCCTTCTGGGGCGTCCCGATCATGCTCTGCGCCTTCGCGTCGCTCCTGACCCGGTCGATTCGCAAGCACGCCATGCACCTGGTCGCGATCCTCGCGCTGCTCGGGGTCCTGGCGCCGCTCGGCCGACTGATCCCGACCAGCATCAAGAACGGGTTCACCTTCGACGCCAAGAGCTTCACGATGATCGGCATGATCGTGATCTGCCTGGTCCTGCTCTTCTTCTCGATCGCGTCCTTCATCGAGGCGCGCAAGGCCCGGAAGACGGCGAACAAGCTCGTGAGCAAGGCTTCCGAATGAGCGTGCCGGGCATTCTTCGCGAGCAGGAGGGCTGGCTGGTCCTGGACAAGCCGGCGGGGATGCACACCGTCGCCCGCAAGGGTGATGCATCCAATTCCGTGCAGGGGTGGCTGTGGGCGGAACGTCCCGAGCTGGGTTCTCTCGAGGAGTCCGGACTGGTCCATCGTCTCGACTTCGGGACCACCGGATGTCTCCTCGTGGCGAAGACCGCCGACGAACACCAGCGGTTGCGAGGCCGCATGCGCGAGGAGTCGATCCTGAAGCGCTACCAGGCCCTGGTCGATGCGCCGATCGAGGCCGAGGGACGCTTCAACCTCTTCTTCAGCAGTCGATACAAGCGCTCGAAGAAGGTGACCACCCGTTCGACCGGGGCGGAGCGTGATCGTGGCCGTTGCGCGTGGTGGACGCGCGAGGTCGATGGTGATCGACGGCTTCTCGAGGTCGAACTCCTCGGTGGCGGTCGCAGGCATCAGGTCCGTGCGGGGTTCGCGCACCTCGGGGCTCCGCTGCTCGGTGACGCGCTCTACGGCGGCACGCCATGGTCCGAGGATCGTCCCGCCCTCCATGCCTCCCTGCTTCGTTTCGACGGCGAACAGGTCGAGAGTGTGCCACCCTTCGGGCTCGACAGCTGATCCACGGCAGGATTCGTTCGGCGCCATGACCTCCAACCAACCCCAACCCGGTTCCAGAGCACGACGGCTGCGGCGCGATCTGCGCCTGCTCACCACGGATGGCGCCTGCTGGGCGGTGATGTCCGGTGCCGCCGAATGGCAGTTCGCGCTCTTCGCCCTGGCGATCGGACTCTCCGAGGTCATGGCGGGACTGGTCGGGACGGTGCCGCTCTTCGTCGCCGCGATCCTCCAGCTGGTCACTCCCTGGGGTGTTCGCAAGGTCGGTTCGATCCGGCGATGGGTCTGGTGCTGTGCACTGGTGCAGGCGCTTGCGATCATTCCACTGATCATCGGTGCGCTGCTCGGAGCGATGCCGTGGTGGGCGGTCTATGCGGCGGTCGGACTCTTCAACGCGGCGCAGTTCGCATCCGCTCCGCCCTGGCAGGCGTGGTTCACCTCGCTCGTCCCATCTTCGATCCGCGCGCCCTTCGTCGGGTTGCGCAATCGCTTCGTCCAGGCCGGCCTCGCGGCAGGGATGCTGGCGAGTCTCTTCCTCGAGTACGGGGCGCAGCAGGGGTGGGCCCTGATGGCCTTCGTTGGTGTCTTCGGCGTGGCGATGGTTGCACGGCTGATCTCGACCGCGTGCCTCGCCGCCCAGTCGGATGCCGAACCGGGGCTCGTCGAACGATTGGAACTGCCGACGCTGGCGGTCATCCGCAGGCACTTCAGCGATCGCCAGACGAGGCAGCTCCTCCTCTACATGCTGGCCTTCTTCTTCGCGGTCTTCACCGTCGCGCCCTACCTCGTTCCCTACATGCGGATCCAGCTCGGGTTCGACTACTGGCAGGTGACGACGGTTCTCGCCGTGATGCTCGGGGTGAAGGCCGCGGTGCTCCCACTGGTGGGTCGGATGGCGAAGAAGCACGGATCGTTCCGGGTGCTGTGGTTCGGTGCGATCGCGACCGTGCCCCTGGTGACGTTGTGGCCGCTCAATGATTCCTTCTGGTACATCCTCACCCTGCAGGCGCTGGCCGCACTGGCCTGGGCGTGCTGGGAGACCGCGACCTTCCTCCTGGTGTTCGACATCATTCCCGCCGAACGCCGTACGCCGGTCCTGACGATCTATCAGCTCGCCCAGGCCTCCGCCTTCCTGCTGGGTTCGCTCCTCGGCGGCGCGGTGCTCGAGCTCGTCGGTGTCGACCGGACCGGCTACATCGTGCTCTTCGTCGCGAGTGGAGGCATGCGTTTCCTCGCCCTCTTCATCCTCGCGGGACTCGAACCGAGCGGACTCGACCTGCGACATCGCACCGGTCGGATGCTGGTGCGAGGCGTCAGCCTGCTTCCCGGAGCGGGCCTGCTCGGTCGAAGCGAGGGAACGATCGATCGATCGGGCGAGGAGCCATTCGATCGATCGGATTCGGAGTGAGTTGTCCTGGGGTCACTTCACGAGCCGGCCGACGCCCCGGCGGACTCTGCGGAAGAGTCGCCGAATCCGATCCGCGGGCATCAGGATCGTGCCCTTGAGCTTCTCGTCGGGACGTGCCTTGAAGACGGTGGAATGGGCCTTGCCATCCCACCAGTCGGGCGTCTCGGTCGTGTAGTAGTACCCGGCAAACGACTTTCGGGCGTTGCCCTCGGGGCACTTGACCGCCGTGACGCCGTGGTAGCTGATCTCATTGGTCTCGAACACCACGCAGCGGTTGAAGGTGGGTGGGAAGGAGTGAACGCAGTTCTTCACCTTCTCGTCCCAGAGCTCGATGTTTCCGCCCCAGTCCTCGTTCCAGTCCTTGTTGAAGTAGATGAGGATGTTCATCCGACGGAACAGCTTGCGTTCGGGCATGTAGTTGAAGTCGAGGTGGACGTCGAGGTGCCCTCGCGGCCCGGTCTGGTGGATCCCGCCTCCGGCGAGTTCCGCGTCGGGGAGGAGGTTCGGGATCTCGAAGACGTTCGACAGCAACGAGCAGAAGTAGTCCGAGGCGAGCATCTCATGGAGCCGAAGGAGCGCCGGCTTGAACAGCGTCGAGTCACTGACCTGGTACTTGTTCTGTTCATTGATGGATGAGGCGGTGTTCTTGCCGAGGCCCTTGGCCTCCTCGAAGCTCGGGAAGCAGTCATGGACCTCGTTGGCGAAGTCGAGGTCGAGGAAGTTCTCGATGGCGAAGTTCTTGACCGGCTTGGATGAGCGGACCTGGGACTTCAAGGCATCCTGGTCGATGGGATTGATGCCGGTGAGAGGCCAATCGGCGGTCTGGGGTGAGCTCATGTCGATGCCTTCCTGGATCTGCTCGTGGAGCGACCTGCTCCGCGTCATGCTCTATATCGTAAAGTAGGGTTGATGCCTCCAGTTCACGTTCCTTTTTCGCGGATAACCCCGATTCACGGCGTGTTCCTCGAAGTGCCGTCGACCTGCCATCGGTTATTCAGACCACGCGGTCCGAGGCCGCGACCCAAGCTAGACTCGCGGACATGGACCTGATTTCGATCCTGATGTTCGTGATGATCGGCGGCGCGGTGGGGGCGGTCGCGAGGTTTCTCGTCCAGGGTTTCTTCGCCCGCTTCACCTCGGTCCCCGGATGGGGTGGAGTGTTGTTCATCAACGTCCTCGGGAGCCTGGCGATCGGGTTCTTCGTGACGCTGCTGCCGGAGGAACTGGCGCATCACCTTGGCACCGACCATGGAGCCGCCATGGATGCGATGTCCATGCTCGAGCTCCACGAACTGCTTGCCCTGAGTGCGGTCGGTTTCTGCGGGGCCTTCACGACCTTCAGCACCTTCTCCCTCGACAGCGCATTCCTGCTGGTCGAAAGTCGTCGACAGTTCCTGCTCAACGTCTTCGGATCGACCGGGCTGGCCCTGTTCGCGGTGTTCCTGGGGATCCTGCTGGGGAAGGCGGTGGGGACGTGAGGGGGGTGCTGTTGATCCTTGCGGTGGGTTCGGGGGGCGCCATCGGTGCCGTGCTCCGTCACCTGCTCGGGTTGCTCCTCCATGGTGTCATGGGCATGTCCGAGTACGTCGGGGTCATGATCATCAACATCCTCGGCTGCTTTCTCATCGGAGTCGCCTTCTTCTTCATCGAGGCACGGTACAACCGAGACGTCGGCAGCCGACTCGCTGCCCTGCCGCTCGCCGCGCCCCTCAGGCGTCGCGGGTGGTGGCCGGAAGAGGATCCGACCATGCCCCTGGTCCGTGAATTCAAGTCGGATCTCTTCGCCCAGTTCTGGTCCGGCTTCCTCATCACCGGAATTCTCGGCGGCATGACGACCTTCAGTCTCTTCAGCCTCATGAGTCTTCGACTTCTGGAGTCCGGTGCTCACCTGGGCCTGGTCGTCAACATGGCGGGCACGATCGTGCTCGGATGCCTTGCGACCTGGCTCGGGCTCGTCCTTGCCCGGCGGATCTTCCTGCTCTCGGGTGGGGCCTCCCGAGCCGATTGATGGTGTGAACCCGGTGTCTTCTACGTGTGCGACGGTCGGCATCATGGGATGCCGCCCTGGTCAGCGTGACGAGTTGGAAGGGTGGGGTGAGTGCCGGCGTTCACCGGATGGAATCCGGGGGAACGACCTGCTCCTCGCGGATCAGCTGCCGTGCCGGTACCAGCAGGTCCAGCCGATCGTGATGGCGACGACAACGATGGCGAAGGCGGCGAACTGGTACAGCTCGGAACTTGGGTTGCCGATGAAACCTTGTGCGAACTCGATCATGGGCGGTGCTCCAATCGACCGGCAAACTACCCCTGACCAAATCCGTTTTCCGGGTTTCCACGGTCCCAATCCGGCGGAATGCAGCTCCAGGGCCGAAATAGTCGTTCTTCCCGGACCCTGGAACCCCGCTATCCGGTCGATCAGCCATGCCGTCGCTGGTGGCCGGTGCACACCCCCTGGTGGCAACGTGGATCTCCACGTCCGGACTCCGATCATCCATGGTCCGGCGTGAACATGCTTCTCGGAGCCTGGGGAGCATGATTCGGCGCTTGAACCGCGTTCGCACCGCGTGAATTCCCTTCGGGGCGTCCCCGGGAGCTGGTACCGTTGGGTCTTCAGCAGCTTCAATCGAAACCGAGGGACTTCCATGCCGGCATCATGCACATCGATCACCCTGTTCACCATGCTCGCACTGCTCGCGGGAGGCGCCATGTCGATGGGCCTGCCCCATGACGGGGACGACGTTCCCGTCGGCTGCACTTCGGGGGATCACCACCAGTGCCAGGTCCTGGTGCCCTTGGAGGAGACGGAGCATGCGTTCACGGGATCCGATTGTGCCGACCGTGCGGTGATCGACCTCCTGTGGGTCTACACACCTGCGGCCTTCGACCGCTGGGGCAGCCTTGAAGTCGTCGAAGCCAGGTGCGCGGAAGCGGTCGCGGATGCGAATCTGACGTTCGAGAACACGCGACTGCCGTTCCGGGTCCGCACCGTCGGGATCCACGGCACCGACTACGTCGAGATGGACGGCTACCTCGGTCATGTTCAGAACCCCTCCGACGGCTACATGGACGAGGTCCATGCGATCCGTGACGAGGTCGCGGCTGACATCGTGGTCCTGGTCACCGTCGTGGGGTGCGGACTTGCGTACGTTGCACCGAGCAATCCGGACTACGGCTTCCAGCAGTGTTCGGTCAACTGCTGGCCGGCAGCGTTCCGGCACGAGCTCGGACACAACCTCGGTTCACAGCACTACGTGACCGACGGCTACGGCTACTACTCCTGGTCCTCCGGACATCGGCTGGTCCCGGAAGGCGGCACCGAGATCGGCACCGCGATGGGCGGCAACAACATCCCGCACTTCTCGAATCCCGCGGTGACCTACGGTGGGGTTCCCACCGGTGTCGCGCCCGGTCCGGACGAGGAGGCCGACAACCACCTCGCCTTCCTCGCGACGGTGCCGATGGTCGCCGACTTCCGATGCAGTGGTGACTGCAACGGCAACGGCATCGACGATGTCTCCGAGCTCGCTTCCGGACTGACACCCGACTGCGACGAGAACGGCGTGCCGGACGACTGCCAGGTGGACTACGACCAGGACGGGATCATCGATGCCTGTGATCAGCTTCCCGTCGCGATCCGGGTGCCCGAGTTCTGCAGCAGCATCCAGGGCGCGCTCCTCATCGCCGAGCCGGGCATCCACGAGATCGTCGTCGGCCCGGGGACCTGGACGGGCATGCTCGACACCAGCGGGGTCGGCTGCACGATCCGCAGTTCGGCCGGCCCGGAGCTGACCACGATCGACGCGGCAGGCGACGCGCATGCGGTGGTGGTGCGTACGGGCGAGGTCGAGACGACCGTCATCCAGGGCTTCACCCTCACCGGTGGTACGGGGGGCAACTATGGCGGCGGGATCCTCGTGGATAATGCGTCACCCGTGATCAGGGAGTGCATCATCACCGGGAACGATTCGAGCTATGCCGGTGGGGGGCTTCGGGTCACCACCGGCACGCCGCTCATCGAGGACTGCCTGTTCACCGGCAACACCTCCCTGTACGGCGCGGGTGTCAGTGTCTTCGAGGGTGTTCCCCTGTTCGTCGACTGCACGTTCCGAGACAACACCACGAGTGATGGTGGTGAAGGCGGGGGGCTGGACAGCTGGAACAGCAGTCCCCAGCTGGAGGACTGCCGCTTCGAGTCGAACGTCGCGACGGGTGGAAGCGGCGGCGGTGTCTCCATCTACGGCGATATCGAGTTCCAGCCCACGATCACCTCGAGCGTCTTCTGCGAGAACACGCCGGATGACATCAACTCGGATGCCTGGGTCGATGGTGGCGGCAACATGTTCTACGACGAGTGTCCGGCCTGTCCGGCGGACTTCGGTGGTGACGGTGTCGTCGATGGCGGGGACCTCAGTCTCCTGCTGGCCAACTGGGGTACCAGCGAAGGACCGGCGGACCTCGACGGGAGCGGCACGGTCGACGGGCTGGACCTGAGCATCCTGCTCGCCTTCTGGGGAACGTGCCCCTGAGCCACGGCGATCGATCTTCCGAGGTGCACGGAGGCGACTCCTCCGGTTCGCGGAGTATGATCTGTCGTGCCTCCTCGTCCTTCTCTGGCTCCACGCCCTCGCCCTGTCACCGGGAAACACGATGTCATCAGGATCGGTCCAGGATCGGTTGCTCGAACGCCTCGGGACGATCGTCGGTGCCGGCAATCTCCTCACGCGCGACAGCCGGAAGGATCCGTACTGCACGGGCTTTCGCTTCGGTTCGGGGTCCGCGCTCGCGGTGGTGAAGCCGGGAAGTCTCCTCGACATCTGGCGCACCCTCGTCGCGTGCGTCGAGCATGACGTCATCGTCGTGATGCAGGCCGCGAACACCGGCCTGACCGGGGGGTCGACCCCCAACGGCGACGACTACGACCGACCGGTGGTGGTCATCAACACCATGAGGATCGGGGACATCCATGTCATCGACGAGGGTCGGCAGATCATCGGCCTGGCGGGGAGCACGCTCTTCGGGCTCGAGAAGATGCTGGCGCCCCACGGACGGGAACCCCACTCCGTGATCGGTTCCTCCTGCATCGGGGCCTCGATCGTGGGCGGTATCTGCAACAACTCCGGCGGGGCCCTGGTCCAGCGCGGTCCCGCCTACACCGAACTCTCGCTCTTCGCACGCATCGACGAGAACGGGGGGCTGGAACTGGTCAACGAGCTGGGGATCGAACTCGGCGACACACCCGAGGAGATCCTTCGGACCCTCGAGGAGCGTCGGTATGGAGACGCAGATGTCGGCTTCCCGGAGAAGCGGGCATCCGACGACGAGTACACCGACCGGGTCCGTCAGATCGATTCCTCGGAGCCCGCGCGCTACAACGCCGATGGGCGACGATTGCATGACTCCTCCGGTTGCGCCGGGAAGATCGCGGTGTTCGCGGTCCGCCTGGACACGTTCCCCGTTCCTCGTGAACGCAAGGTCTTCTACGTCGGGAGCAACGACCCCGACGTCTTCGGTCGGATCCGGCGTGATGTCCTCTCGACGTTCAAGAGCCTGCCCGTCTCCGGTGAGTACATCCATCGCGAGTGCTACGACCTCACGAAGCGCTACGGCAAGGACACCTTCCTGGTGATCGACAAGCTGGGATCCGAGTTCATCCCGAAGCTCTTCGCCTTCAGGCGGTTCACGGACCGGATCGCGAGGAAGGTGCCGTTCCTGCCCGACACCTTCACCGATCTGCTGATGCAGTTCCTCTCGAAGTGCTGGCCGAACCACCTGCCCCGTCGGATGGAGGACTTTCGCGATCGCTACGAACACCACTGGGTGATCGAGATGGGGGATGACGGGGTCGACGAGGCCAGGTCGTACCTCGAGGGACTCTTCCAGGACGTCGAGGGTTCGTTCTTCGAGTGCACGGATCGCGAGGCGCGCAAGGCACTGCTGCACCGCTTCGTCGCCGGCACCACCCTCGGCCGATGCCATGCGATCAACCACAAGCGATACGGCGGGATGATGTCGATGGACATCGCCCTGCCCCGAAACGAACACGACTGGTTCGAGACCCTGCCTCCGGAGTTGGCGGAACTCATCGAGGTCAAGCTCTACTACGGGCACCTCTTCTGCCATGTCCTCCACCAGAACTACATCGTGAAGAAGGGGGTCGACGCGGAGGCGCTCCGGCAGCGATTGCTCGCGAGCTTCGAGGCACGGGGCGCGAAGTACCCCGCGGAGCACAACGTGGGGCACGAATACGTCGCCGAGGAGACCCTGCGGACCTTCTATCGTTCGCTGGATCCGACCAACGCCTTCAACCCCGGGATCGGCCAGACCAGCAAGCTCAAGAACTGGCGCTAGCTCGCTCGAATGACAGGGCACCCCGCGCCTGAGACGCGCGCACCGGAGTCGGTCGCGGCATGGCTCATTGCACGGGTGGCACGAGGTGGTTGTTCTCGATGATCCAGTCGATGCCGTGCTTCCAGATGAAGAGGTTCACCATGAGCATGATCGTGGCGAGCGAGAAGGCGATCCATTCGAGCCGACCCGGGATCACCGCGCGTCCGAGGAGCCCGATCGCGATCACGGTCGCCCACGTGTAGTTGGCCGAGAAGAGAAACGACTCGCCGAGTCCGTAGATCGAATGCAGGGCGATGCCGAAGAGCACGAATCCCGGGATGAACATCGTGCGTGCCGAGACGACTCGGAGCGAGCAGATCGTCAGCAGCAGGACGACGAGGCTGGACAGATAGGCGGGCAGGGTCGACCAGCTGCGTTTCAGCGCGATCAATTCGCGATCTTCGGGCGAGCCATGGTAGGCGTCGATTGGAGGGGCGATCCACGCCACGGACAGGATGGAGTCCCACCATGAACCGGGCACGCCCGCGATCATTCGTGCCACGTCTCCCGTACCCTTCACCAGCACCTCCAGGAACTGTCGCATGTCACGATCCTGGATCAGGTACCAGCCGGCGATGTGGACGAAGGCAAGGAGTCCGATGCCGACGAGGAACGCCGTTCCGAGCGTGGGGACTCGTCGGATCGTCCGGCGAACAAGACGAGCGGGCGCCGGGTGCCGGAAGACGTTGGTCGGCAGGACTGCAAGGAACGCGAGCATGATGTTGGTGATCGTGATCGATGCGGCAATGGCGATCGCCACGCCGTAGGTCGCGATGTCGGTCGGGCTCGGCCGGCTCCAGAGCCGAGACGTGATTCGTCGGTTGGTGAGGATCAACGCGGCGAGGAGAAGACTGGTGGGGGCGAGGACATGGGTCTCGAGGACCACGCTCCAGGTGATGGTCGCTCCGGTCGAGAGGAAGACCGCCGTCAGGCCGAGCGCCTGGGTCCGGGTGAATCGAAGCTGGCGGGCCAGTCCCAGGAAGAGGCAGAGATTCAGCCCCGCCATCACCGGCGTCATGATGTTCCAGAGCCTCATGCCCCGGAGCCCGGTCATGTTCGATGCGACCTGGTACACGCCGCAGATCGTGAGCCATGCGGGATGATCGGAGGCCGCGGCATAGGGCTGCGGCAGCACGGTGTCCCCGAGGAGCTGCATCTGCAGGTCGTCCATGTCACTGGGGTGGTACCGACCATGGGAAGGGACACCAGGCATGGCGGCCACTTGCATCGACCCGAACAGGATGCCGATCAGCAGGACCACTGGAAATAGCACGCGGTCAACTCGCTGGATGGTCATATCTTCTGCCGTACATCTTTCACGCATCAGGTATCGCGGGTGGGGGGCTGGCGGTGCATGCCAGAATCCTCCATTCTACTCTTTCACTTCATGCTTCACCAAGCACAATCTTCCGGGGCCGGTGACGCTCTCGACCGGTAAGTGAGATTGGTCGCCTGATCCTCATTCTCGATTGCCTGGTGGAAGGACGCCCGGCCTCATCAACTGGTGGGCGTCGTCAGGACTTCATCGGCCGGCCTGAAGATGTAGTTCCGCCGTCTGCGACCCTTCTCGAACGGTTGACTGGCGTGTTCCGAGATCGGGTGTTCAGTCCTGCCGATGTGGAACGAACCGACGAATCCGCAGTCGGATAGGAACCCGTTGACTTCCTCCATCTGGTCCTCAACGATCTCCACCAGGATCACCGGTTTGTCGGCGGTGAGGGTGTCCACGGCCCCTCTCAGCATCGCCGGTTCGTGGCTCTCGATGTCGATCTTCACGAAACGGATGGGGCGCGGGAGCGTGTCCGCGATCGAGTCCAGGGTCACCAGCCGAGTCTCGACTTCGAGGCCGACCTTGTGCTCCCCGGGGTTGAAGTGCAGCGAGGCACTGCCATGTTCAGGACGGCCTCGGTGGATGGTGGCGGTCGTACAGCGATCGGAAAGCCCGCAATCATGGACATCGAGGTTCTCAAGACCGAACATGCGACGTACTCGATCGATGGTTCGTCGACAGTCGGGTTGCGGTTCGAAGGCGGTGACGTTTCCTGAGGGCCCGACGCACCGGGAGAGGAAGTAGCAGTAGACCCCGCGGTTGGCCCCGACGTCGAGCACCGATCCTCCCTTGAGATCGAGGGATTGGATGAAGCGGATCGATTCAGGTTCGGTCCTGTACCGGTACCGCAGGAAGCGGTGGGCGTATCCCGGCTTCGAGTTGCGGATGGAGTCACGGACCTTTCTGATGATGCCAGTCATGTACGGAGTTCTATCACAATCGATCTTGACTCGCAGGTGCGGGGAACGGGCACCGGAAGTCTCTTCACTGGGTTCCGGCAACCACCATCTTTTGTGTCGTCCTCTTGCAGCAATTTCCTTTCGTTGGTGATCACCTCTGGACTGGTGTAGGGTGCTTGTCGAAGGAGCGCCCCATGGAACTGCCATCCCCCGACGAGTACGCCAGGGAACGACCTCGGAAGCCGCATTGGAAGAAGTCGAGCTTCTGGAAGATGTTCGGCACGATGCTCGTGATCTATCTCGTCCTTCGGATCCTGATCACCGTCGACTGGTCGAGTGGCCCGGCCGAGGCCGAGCTCGGTTCCGAGCCCGAGCCCTCGTCACCGACTGCCGCTCCAACCGATCAGCCGGAGCCGGCGATACCGTCGGAGTGAGCGAGCAACGTCCCAGCGAATCGTTCTGATTCTTCAGGTTTCCGACCGGATGGGCGCGGCTCGGTCGGACATCTCCTGTTCAAGTCTCCGGTGCATCAAGCCCGGTCCGAGGGCCTGGGAATGTCGGCAGGTTCCAGGTCACGCGGCATGTGTTCGTCCTCGATGGGGTCGAAGGCTGATGACTGTCTTCTCACTCCGCAATAAAGAGGCCCTTTCGGCGACGAGATTCGGCGAAAAAGTCATTCTTGAGTCAAATACGAAGGAGGTCTTTGTTCATGATGTACAGTTTGCTCATGAGACATGCACTCCTTATTCTCTTCGCCTCGATCGCGCCCGCCTGTGTCCTTCAGGCACAGAACATCGACTTCGAGCATGACGGCCTCACCCGCCAGTATCGGATCCACATTCCCCAGGGCCTGGACGCGAACGCGCCACTGGTTCTGGCACTGCACGGGTACAGCGGCAACAACAACGAGATGAGGAACAATTACGGCTGGACCGAGCTCGCCGACGAGAGGGGATTCGTGGTCGCGTTCCCCAACGGAACCAGGGACCAGTGGAACAATCGTTTCTGGGATGTCGACTACGATTTCCATCAAGGTCTGGACATCGATGACGATGGATTCCTGTCGAGTCTCGCGGTTCACCTCCAGGAACTTCATGGTCTCGACCCCATGCGCACCTTCGTCACCGGTTTCTCGAATGGTGCGGAGATGTGCTTTCAGCTCGCCTGCAGGGAGTCGGAGACCTTCGTGGCCTTTGCCCCGATCATCGGCATGATGCTGGACACGCTCTTCACCAACTGCAATCCGGACGTCCTCAGACCGATCCTCTCCATGAACGGCACCGCAGACGACATCACGCTCTTCAACGGTGACATGGGGAACTCCGGTGGATGGGGCGCCTACCGATCGATCCCGGAGACCATGGCCTTCTGGGAGAGCAAGCTTCAGCTTCTGGACATGGAGCGAACCTTCCTGCCGGACGCGAATACAGACGATGGAAGCACGGTGCGACTGGATTTCTACAGCTCTCCAATGCACCAGAGAGTGCTGAAGTACTACCTGGTCAACGGTGGCGGGCACGACTGGCCGGGTCAGTCGGGCAACATGGACATCAGTGCCACCGTGGAGGTCTGGAACTTCTTCGACACGATCACCGGCGGTGACGGTGTCGGTGGATGTGAACCCGATACCCTGGTGGTCGGCGACAATGCAGTCGACACCACCTTGAGACGGGGCAACACGTTCGATCTCGCCGGATTCTGCGATCCCGGTCAGTACGGATCCGATGCTTCCATGAACACCGCGTTCTATGACTTCGTGGCGCCGGAGGACGGGACCTACGTCGTGTCCACGTGCAATCAGGCTGCCTGGGACACCCGTCTTTCCATCCACGCCGGCGATTGCGCTCCGGAGAACGTGATCGTCTGTCTTGATGACACCGATGGCTGCGATGTCTACACCACGACGATCGAGTTCACGGCATCGGCCGGAAGTCTCTACGTGATCGCACTTGGTGGTTTCGCGATCACGGACTACGGTCCGGCCACGCTGACGATCACCGGTGGTGATGGTGGCCCCCCGACCGGTGCGTGCTGCATGGCCGACGGCGATTGCAGCATCATGAGCGCCATCGATTGCAGCTTCTTCATGGGTGCCACCTATCAGGGTGATGGATCAAGCTGCGACGACCCGGATAGCTCCTGTGGCGGATCCGATTGCATTGGTGATCTCAACGGCGACCTCGTCATCGACGGCTCCGATCTCGCGATCCTGCTCGGATTCTGGAACCTCCCGGGTGCCGACCTCGATGGGGACGGCAACACGAGCGGTCCTGATCTCACGATCCTGCTCGGCGGCTGGGGGCCGTGCTAGGCGCGAACCCGGATCAGTCTCCGCCAGTCACTCCACAAGACCACAAAGAAACCCGCGAAGAAGGCACTGGCAGCAGATTCCTTCTTGGTAATGGCGTTGTGACAGCCGTGCTGAAAATGACTCTGTGAATCGAGTCCTTCGGCTGTTAGGGTGTGCGCACGGGTGTTTCCTGCCCCATTCAAATGAAATCGCGGAGGAGATCGAGAACCATGCACCGTACTCTGACGACAGCTGTCTTGGTCTTTTCAGGATCCGTCATTGCTTCTGCCAGTGCCGATACGATCACCGTCTGTGGTGATTCCGATTGCGACTTCACATCGATCAACGCCGCGATCGCCGCCGCGAATGACGGGGACGTGATCCAGCTCTCCGCCGAAACGTACATGGAAGGTGTCGCGATCGACACGGCTGCCAAGGGGCTGACGATTCGTGGTGAGACGGATGACAACGGTGCGCCCTTGACTGTTCTGAGTGGGGGTGGAGTGCATCGAATCGTGAATTGCCTGAATGAACAGTTTGCTGAGACCGTGTTCGAGAATCTCATCTTTCGCGATGGTGTCGGTGAGCCAGACGAGGATTTCCCGCATTACGACAGTATTGGTGGCGCGGTGTACCTTCGATATTCATCGGATACTGAATTCAACAACTGCGTGTTCGAGTCGAATTCTGCAGGACAGGGCAGTGCAGTCTTCTCGGAAGAGGACAACATTTTGAAGTACACGGATTGTGTCTTCAGGGAGAACGTCGCTGATGAAAGCACGATCTACGGACGTGAGGGGGTCAGATTCAAATTGACGAACTGCGTCATCTCCGAGAACACAGGCAAGGCCATCGTAGGCAGTTACTTGGTGTCGGCCACCATGACCGATTGCCTGGTCGCGTTGAACGACGCCGGTGTCACGCTCGGTGGTCCGGTCTTCACGAGTTTGTTCTCGAACTGCACGTTTCGTGGGAACCGGGGTGTGGGACTCTCACTGATAGACCAGAACGGTTATGTGTTCAGTGGAGGTCCGGCAACTGTCACGAACTGCAGGTTCCTCGACAATGGCGTCGATACCGACTCGATCGCGTTGTACATACGCGGCGAGGACTCGGATGTCCGAATCAATGATTGTGAGTTTTCGGCGAACAAGGGGCATGCCATCAAGTCGTACTTGACGAGTGATTCAAAGCAGGAATTCGAAACACATCCGTCGATCTCCAACTGCAGCATTCTCGGCAATCTCGGGGGTGGAATCTACTTGTACAGAAGTAATGCAACGATCAGTGGGTGTACGATCGCGTGCAATGAAAGCGATTTACGAGGCGCTGCGATCTACATGTACAACTGCCAGCAGGGCTCTCCCTCGCTCTTCAACAACATCATCACGGGCAACAGCACGACCCTTGCGCAGGGCGCTGCGGTTGCAGGTCTCGGGAATGTCGAGGATCCGTCACTCACCGGCAACATGATCTGCGAGAATTACCCGGAACAGGTGGTCGGCAATTGGTCCGACAGTGGCGGCAACGTTCTTGCGAGTACGTGTTCTGCGCCTCTTTCGGAAGCGATGGATGTCCAGGTCGCGATTGACTCTGCATACCCCTGCACGACGTTGCTGCTCGAGGAGGGTACCTGGGACATCGCCAATGCACTGGATCTCGATGGCAAGACGCTGGCGATCAAGGGTACGTTGAATGCTGATGGTGATCCGGGAAGCATCATTCAAGGTCAAGGGAGCGGGCGTCTCCTGACCGTTGTGAACGGTGAGTCCGGACTGGTCTTCGAGAACCTCGTGTTCCGGAACGGCAATACGCCCATTGGTGCAGGGGTCTACCTGAAGGGGTCATCTGGAGCACCGGTCCAGGCGCTCTTCGAGCATTGCCACATCGTCGACAACACTGCTGCGATCGTTGCAGGTGGTGTCTACGTGGGAGGGCCCGAGGATACGTGCGACGTTACGTTCAGTGAATGTCTCATCCGAGACAACACGAGCAATGGGGCAGAAGGCGGAGGCCTCGCGACCGCGGATTACCTGACAACGCTGATCTCAACCGACGTGTGCGGCAATATCAATGGAAACACGGTCGGCGAGTGGGTCGACGGTGGCGGGAACTGCATTGCAGAGAGCTGCGAAGATGCAGATGCTGATGGCACGCTTGATGCGTGCCAGGTGGCTTCATGCCAGGGAGACCTCGATGGCAACGGGGTCGTGGACGGTGCCGATCTCGCTCTCCTCCTCGGGGCCTGGCAATCTGATCCCAACGGATCCGTCGACCCTGAGTACGACCTCAATCTGGATGGCGTCATCAACGGCCAGGACCTTGCGCTGTTGCTGGGTAATTGGGGCTCCTGCCAGTGACGCCCTTGCCGGGAGGCATCCATCCATCGCCGTGACCTGATGACATGCGCCCTCCGTCGATGACGGGGGGCGCTTGCCGAAGCTCTGGCTGCCCATGCGGCCGATGATCTCGAAGAACATCGCGGGACGGCCCTGCAGCGGCTTGGTGAAGCCCTGACAACCAGCCTTCCCAGGGGATCGAGAACAGGTTGTGGTTCCCATTTCTTGCGTGTAAATCCTTGATGCCGGCATTGAACTCATTCGATCCAGAAAATCTGTCCAGGAACCTGACATCAGCAGGCGGGCAGGGATTCCTTCGGTTCGTTCCAGATTTGTCGTACCATTCGGAGAAGAATGGAGACCAGCATGCGGGACCAGGATTTCTATGCGGGCGAAAGGCATGAACCGTCAAAGCCTTTGACCAGGTTCGAGGACGGCACACTCTTCTTTCTGCTCATCATTGCCCTTGGCGTGATCGGCATCGCGGTCTACCTCTTCATCCCGAAGGTTCAACACTTCACCTACGACCCCGAGAGCGGGAAGGCCTACAGACAGTGGACCTACGGCACGGTCGACGTGGTCGAACCTGATTCGTGATCCCGACCTGACGCACACCACCAGCCAGCCTCAGGCTGCCCGTGTCCTCTTCATGAAACTCGGTTGAGTCCAGTCGCTTACAGGTTGCCGCGACGATCCTGCTCGATCTCGAGGGCTTCGAAGAGCGCCTTGAAGTTGCCCTTGCCGAAGCTCTGGCTGCCCATGCGGCTGATGATCTCGAAGAACATCGTGGGGCGGTCCTGCAGCGGCTTGGTGAAGAGCTGCAGCAGGTAGCCCTCGTCGTCGGCGTCGACCAGGATGCCGAGGTCCTTGATCCGCTCGTGATCCTCCTTCACCGGCTCGTGGCCGTGCTCGCGGAGGACACCGTTGACGCGGTCCCAGACCTTCTCGTAGTAGGCATCCGGAAGCTGGAGGAAGTTCACGCCGCGACGACGCAGTTCGGCGACCGAGGCAAGCTCGTCGTCGGTGCGCAGCGCGAGGTGCTGGCAGCCGGGGGTGTCGTCGTGCCAGTCGAGGTACTCCTGGATCTGGCTCTTCTTGAGGCCTTCGGCCGGCTCGTTGATCGGCATCTTGATGAGGTGGTTGCCGCTGGCCATGACCTTCGACATCAGCGCGGAGTGCTCGGTCGAGATGTCCGCGTCATCGAAGTGCTTGAACATCGAGAACTCGAGGGTCTTCTCGTACCACTCGACCCAGTGGTTCATCTTGCCTTCCTCGACGTTGCCGACGCAGTGGTCGACGTACTTCAGCCCGCAGGGGTTGTCGAGGTTGTACTGGTTGAGTGCGCAGTCGTACGGCGCCCAGCCCGGCATGAAGAGGCCGCCCTGCTTGAGTTCGGGGAGACCGTAGGCACCGGTCCGGCTCACGAAGGTGTGCACCACGCGACCATAGGTCCGGACCGAAGCGGTGGTCACCGTGCCGTTTTCGTCGGAGAACTCCTCGATGCCGTGCGCGGAGGTGGCGCCGTTCGCGAGCGCTCGCTCGTAGGCGGCCTTCGCGTCGTGCACGGTGAAGGCGATGTCCTTGATGCCGTCGCCGTACTTCCGGAGATCCTCGTTCGCCGGGTGATCCGGATGCAGTGGGGTCTCCAGGATGAACCTGATGTTGCCCTGCTCGAGGAAGTACCTGGCCATCGTTCGTGCACCACACGTCAGGTCGCGGATCTGCGTGATCCTGAACCCGAAGGTCGATGCGTAGAAGATCGCGGCCTGCTTGGCGTTCCCGACGCAGAAGCGCACGTGATCGACGTCGATCAGATGCAGCGGGTCCTGCTCCGGAGCGAGTTGGGTGCTGTTGGCGGCATCAGTCGTGTTGGTCGGTGTGATGGCTGACATCTCAGTCCTCGTTCAGCGGTTTTGGCGCACAATCAAGCGTTCTATTGTATCCTCCGAAAGCAAGCTCCTCCACCGGGAATGGGTGGTGGTCGCTGCTTCCGTGGGCGTGGGCCTTCCCATACCGGTCTTTGTACCGGAGAATCTGGGCCGACAACTTCATTTTCGAGCTATTTCCCGTCATGGGAATCGACTGTTTCCCATAGAACGCACAAGAGAGGACATTTGACGATGACAAGCATGAATACCGGAGCTGGTGGGGGCGTCGCCCCGCACCGCGCAACACTGATCCTGGTCTTTGGCATTCTTGGGCTGGTGGTCTGCGCGATCTTCGGCATCATCGCCTGGGTCATGGGTCGGAGCGACCTGCAGAAGATGCAGGCAGGCCAGATGGATCCGACCGGCGAAGGCATGACCAAGGCCGGCATGATCCTCGGCATCATCACCTGCTGTATTCAGATCCTCGGTCTTGTGATGTTCTTCCTGCTGTTTGGTGGACTGGCCGTCGCCGGCGCCGCTGCCGGGAACTGATGACCGGGACAACTCCCGGAACAGGACGAGGCGCACGCTTCCAGTTTCGACTGGAACGTGCGCCTCGTCTTCCTCGGCCCGGTGTGGGACCGATGCTGGTGCTGGCACTCTTCGCCATCTTCGTCATCGGGTTCGAATGCCTGCAGTTCGTCCTGCCGGCTCCCGCACCCGGCGAGGAACGCACGCTCTGCATGCTGCGCTCGACCACCGGTGTCCCGTGTCCGGGGTGTGGTTCCACCCGTGCGGTGAAGGCCGCGGCCTCGCTCGAGCCGGTCGCTGCGCTGCGCGCGAATCCACTCATCATCTCGATCCTCGGTGGGATCGCCCTCGTCCTGGCGCTGCGCGTCACGACCGGGCGTGCGATCCGCTGCGTCATGCCGACCGCCGGCTGGACGATCGTCGCGATCGTCTTCGTCCTGCTCCTGCTCCTGAACTGGTGGTGGGTCCTGCGGCAGCATGGGTTCCTGCTCGACGGCTGAACGCCGACACGATCCCGGTCGAGGGACGCGACGTGCATCGTGCCGATCGGGCGGTCACTCAATACGTCAGCTGGGCGTGGATCTCGTGCGGCTTGAGCTTTTCCCGGCCGCCGAGGCCGGCCAGCTCGATCAGGACCGCGATCCCGAGGATCTCGCCGCCGCACTGGTTGATCAGGTCGCAGGCGGCTCGCATCGTGCCGCCGGTGGCGATGAGATCGTCGACCATCAGCACGGACTGGCCTGGTTTCACCGCATCGACGTGCATGTGCACTTCATCTGAACCGTATTCAAGCTCGTACTCGACGGAGATCGTCTCGTAGGGGAGCTTCCCGGCCTTCCGGATCGGCACGAAGCCGCAGCTCAGCGACTGGGCGACCGCGGTACCGAAGATGAAACCGCGGCTCTCGGTGCCGACGACGATGTCGGGTCGATTGTCCCGCCAGGAATTGGCCATCAGCTCGACGGCCAGCGAGAGTCCGCAGGGGTCCGCGAGCAGGGGGGTGATGTCCTTGAAGAGAATGCCCGGCTTGGGAAAGTCGGCGACATCGCGAATCAGGCTCTTGAGGCGGTCTGGCACCCCCATGTTGTAGCAATTGCCTCCGGATCCTGCTGTGAACTCTCGGGCCGCATGCCGTAGAATCCCCTGAATGTCGAAGTCACCCGCGAAGAACAGCCAGATCGAAGTCGTCGAGCCCATCGGCATGCGCGTTCTCATCCGCAAGGACGAGGACAAGAAGGTCACCAAGGTGGGCATCCATCTCCCCGACAAGATCGAGATCCCGACCCTGACCGGTCGGATCGTCGCCATCAGCGCACAGATCGATCGTGACGAGGACTATCCCATCAAGCAGTACGACCGCATCCTCTTCAATCCGAAGCAGGGCATCCCGGTGGACTTCGAGGGTGACAACCGCCTGTTCGTGATCCCGGTCGAAGACATCGTCGCGGTCTTCCGCAAGGATGACTGACCGACATCCGGACAACGTGCTTGCCGTCGACACCGCGCGCCAGCCGTTCGAACGCGTGCTCACGCCTCCCGGATCAAAGAGCCTCACCAATCGTGCCCTCGTGCTCGCCGCACTCTCCGACGGGCGCTCCGTCCTTGACGGCCCGCTCGTCTCGGAGGACACCATCGGACTGCGCGACGCGCTCGCTCGACTTGGTGCGACGTGCGAGGACGACGGTGACCGCTGGGTGATCGACGGGGTGGCCGGTCGGTTTCCGCACGGTGGTGCCGTCGATCTCGGTGATGGCGGGACGCCGGCACGCTTCATGCTTGCCGCATCGGCCTTCGCCTCCGACCGGGTCGTCGTCGACGGCAGCCCGCGCATGCGTGAACGTCCGGTCGCGGAAGGGATCGAGCTCCTTCGTTCGCTCGGTGTCCCGATCACCGGAACCGGGACACCGGAACACCTGCCCGCCACGGTCGATCCCTGGACGGAGCGTGCCGGTGGTCGGGTGGAGGTCGGTCGCACCGCCTCGAGCCAGTTCATCTCCGCGCTGCTCCTCGTCGCGCCCTGGACCCGGCAGGGGATCACGATCGACTGCACCGAGGCGCTGACCAGCGAGACCTACATCAGGCTGACCCTCGCGACCCTCCGGAAGGCCGGCGCGCGCGTGACGGACGGTCCGACCGTCGAGGCGGGGCCGCTCGCCGCGTTCGAGTCGAGGATCGAACCCGATGCCAGCAGCGCCGTCTACTGGTGGGCCGCCGCCGCGATGATCCCGGGGGCATCGGTCACCGTGCCGATCCCCTCCGACAGCGAACAGCCGGACATGGCTGCACTCGAGATCCTCGAGGCGTTCGGCGCGCTGGTCGAACGTGCACCCCATGCGGTCACGGTCCGCGGACCGGCACGTCTCGTCGGCACCCATGTCGATGCCGAAGCCTGTCCTGACGCCGCGGTCATGCTCGCGGTGGTCGCGGCAAGTGCGGAGGGCCCCACGAGGATCGATGGACTCCGGACGCTCCGGGTCAAGGAGACCGATCGCATCCACGCACTCGCGATGGAACTCGGCAAGACCGGTTGCACGGTGCACGAGCATCCCGATGCGATCGAGATCGACCCGAGCACGATGCATGCGGGTCCGATCCGGGTCGCCACCTGGAACGATCACCGGATGGCGATGTCCTTCGGGATCCTGGGGCTCCTCCGCGAGGGGGTCTCGATCGAGGATCCGGGCTGCGTCGCGAAAAGCTATCCCGGATTCTGGGCCGACAGGGCCGATTTGCTCGATAGCTGATCGACGCGTTTCACACTTCAGGCATCGAATGACGGATACTGCCGGATCAATGTCCGCTTTCTGGTACTTCGCACGCAAGCTCCTTCGGGAACGGGTCACCCTCGCCCTGGGGGTGTTCTTCGCCCTCGTCTCCGCGGCCGGCCTCGGTGTCGGGCTCCTCAGCCTCGCCCCGATCCTGAAGCTGATGCTGGGCGACGAACAGCGCTCGCTTCCCGAGATCGCCCAGGAGTACAACGCGACCGGTCCCCTGGTCGCGGTTCCCGACTGGCTGTTCGAACATCTCCCGACCGATCCCTTCGAAGGTGTGGTGCTGGTGCTGACCTCGGTGGGGGTGCTCACGATCCTCGGGGCCCTCGCGAACTTCGGGCACCAGTTCTGTTCACTCACGATCTCGATCGTCACCGTCACCCGGGTCCGACTCGATGCCTTCCGGCATGCGATCGAGATGCCGCTTGGCGAAGTCTTCCGGTTCGGGCCCTCGGAGATGGTGAGCCGCATCAACAAGGACGCCATGGCGCTCCAGGCCGGGTTCAACACCCTGCTCGGGAAGTCGGTCGCCCAGGTGTCGAAGGGGATCGCGGCCTTCACGGTGGCGATCATCGTCGACTGGCGGCTCACGCTGATCGCAGTGGTCCTCGGTCCGCTCATCGGCGTGATCCTGAAGACTTTCGGTCGTCGCATCCGGAAGGGTGCCCGCGGCAGTCTCGATGCACAGGCCGGTTTGCTGCAGGTCTCCGGCGAGGTCCTCCAGGGACTTCGTGCGATCAAGACCTCGACCGCGGAGCGGGTCTCGATCTCGAGGTTCGGTCGCATCAACCGCAAGGTGATGGAACAGGACTTCAGGATCCGAACCGCACGTGCGATCTCGAGCCCCCTGGTCGAGGCGCTCGCGGTGATCGTGGTCCTGCTGCTCGCCGGGTTCGCGGCGAACCAGATCCTCGATGGCAGGCTCGACGTCGATCGCTTCATCCTCTCGATCGCAGCGCTCGCGGTCGCCGGTGCGTCGCTCCGACCGCTCGCGAATCTCATCAACGACATCCAGGCCTCGGCCGCACCCGCCCAGCGCCTGCTCGAGGTCCTCGACGAACCACGTGAACGACGACGCGGCGACGACCTGGCCCGACTGCCCAGGCATGCCGAGAGCCTCGAGTTCAAGGGTGTGCAGGTCCGCTACGCCGGCGCGGAACGCAATGCCGTCGATGGTGTCGATCTCAGCATCGCCCATGGCGAGACCGTCGCGATCGTCGGTCCCAACGGTTGCGGCAAGACGACGCTCCTGTCACTGGTGCCCGCACTGCTCCGACCGGAAGACGGCAGCGTCCTCATCGACGGGGTCGACCTCGCCAAGGTCGACCTGCGCAGCCTTCGCTCGCAGATCGGCGTCGTGACCCAGGAGCCGGTGATCATCCAGGGGACGATCGAGGAAAACATCCGGTTCGGGACGATCGGAGTCGACACCGAGGACATCGAGCATGCCGCCCGCTCGGCGCATGCGGACGACTTCATCGGCCGCCTGCCCGAGGGCTACCGCACCCAGGTCGGGGAGTTCGGTTCGACCCTGTCCGGTGGACAGCGGCAGCGCATCGCGATCGCCCGTGCGATGCTGCGTGATCCGGCGATCCTGATGCTCGACGAGGCCACCAGCGCGATCGACGCCGAGAGCGAGGACCTCATCAACGAGTCGATCCGGACGTTCTCGGAGGGACGTACCGTCCTGATGATCGCGCACCGGATGGCGACGATCATGGCCGCCGATCGGATCATCGTGATGGATGAGGGACGGGTGATCGACGACGGCACGCACCACGAGCTCCTCGAGCGATGCCCGCTCTACGAACGGATCGCCAGGACGATTCCCGTCGGCTGAGTGCGTCGTTCAACGTCCGTAGACGACGACCAAGACCACTGCGGCCAGGACCGCGATCGTGCCCAGGCCCAGCAGCGCGATCGAAACCCTGAAGACTCGCTGTTGCGCCAGTTCGTTGCGGTCGATCTGCGTCCGCACGACCTCGACGAGGTCGTCGGTCCTGCTCACGGTGGCCCGTTGCGTCTCGAGGAGCGCCTCGAGTCCGCTGCCGACCTGCTCGAACTGCTGGCGGAGACCGTCGATCGACTGCTGTGATCCGTCGAGCTGCTGCTGGAGGACGTTCAGCACCTGGACCTGACGCTCGCCCGCGTTGTTCAGGGATTCGACGGTCGTCTGCAGGGCGCTTTCCCGGGTCCCGGCCGCCTGGGTGAAGCTCTCGACCAGTTCCGCCACGTGTCGCTCGCTGCTGGCGATCGATTCCATCTGCCGATTCAACTGCTGGCAGACCGGCTGAAGCTGGGTCTCGACCCCGGTGATGCCCTCCGCGATCCGCTCCTGGGCATCTCGCTGCCGGGCAAGGTCGCCCTGAATGGTGTCGAGGAGCTCCATGGCCTGCTCATCCGGCCGATCCAGGCCGGCCAGCGAAGTGACCTGCAGTCCGGGCTCCACCCCGGGCTCCTCCTCCAGGACCTCCTCGGGCTCCAGGACCGGGTCGGGTTCGACGTCGAATTCCACCGTGTGACGCTGACCGAAGAGAGAGCGAATCTTGCCGAGCATTGGCGCCTCCTTGCCATCGGGGGCAAGTGTACCCCGCGAAGGTCGCCCGCGGCGCGTACGATCCTGATTCCCATGACCCGCCCGACCGGAACAAGCCCCGTCTGGATCACGATCGCCCTGCTTGCGTCGATCCTGTCGGTCCTGACCGGCTGTCGGGAGCATCCCGGCTCGAACCCGCCGGGGGAGCTCGCTGCCCCCCGGGTCGTCTCGCTTTCACCCGCCTTGTCGCAGATCCTCATCGATCTCGGTCAGGCGGACACCATCGTCGGATGCACGCCCTGGGCCCCCGAGGAACTCGCGGACGTGCCGGTGGTGGGGGACCTGCTTGAACCGGACCTCGAACGGATCACGATCGTCCGACCGAACCTCATCGTCGTGCAACCGACCCAGCTGGGGATCGATCCGGGTCTGCGCGACCTGGCCGAACGGCATGACTGCAGGATCGTCGGATGGGAACTCAACCGACTCGCCGACGTCGACCGCGTGCTCGCGGAGCTGCCCGACGTCCTCGCGTCGGTCGGGGTCGCTGCCGAATCGATCAACGATCGCATCGCCACCTGGCGAGCGAGACGCGACGACATGCTCGTACCGGACCCCGACGTCCGTTCGATGGGGTCCACCGTCCTTCTCTTCGGCGTGGATCCTCCGATGGCCTTCGGCCGCGAGACCTACGTCGACGATCTCTGGTCGTCGCTCGGAGGACTCAATGCGATCGAAGGTGACGGGTACCTCGACTGTTCGCTCGAGGACCTGCTCGTCCTCGAACCCGCGAACATCGTGGTCCTCGCCTCGACATCAGATGCCGCGGACCTGCAGGCTCGACGGCTTCGTGCCGCCCTGGGCGAGCGGGCGGAAGCGATCGTCTTCCTGCCGGTCGACGGTGGGGACCTCCTCGTCCCCGGCACCCGCATTCTCGATGGTGTCGCGACGCTGCGTTCGCAGCTGGACGGGGGGGCGTCATGACCCGTCGCGGACTGTTCGGACTGCTCGTTCTTGCGATCATCGTCCTCATCGCCGCGGCCCTGCGGCTCTCGGTCGGACGCATACCCGCGGAGGGAGGCGGATGGAGCATCATCCTGGCCTGGCCTCCGGACGAACTCCGTGCACTTCGAATGGGTGCGATGGTCTCCGCCCTCGCGGCAGGCTGGTCGCTCGGCCTCGCCGGGCTGCTCCTGCAGGTTCTCCTGCGGAACCCGCTCGCCTCGCCCTGGATCCTCGGGCTTTCCAGCGGTGCGGGGCTTGGCGTCATGGTCGCCCTGGCCCTGTCGACATTCGCCGGTCTTTCGATCACCGGTGGTGGAGGGCTCGTCCTCCCGGCGGTCCTCGGCGCACTCGGTGCCCTCGCCCTGACCTGGGGACTCGGTCGGGTGAACGGGGTGCTCGACCCGTTGCGATTGCTGCTGGTCGGAGTGGTGGTGGCGTCCCTGGCTGGAGCATTGTCGATGGCCCTGCAGGACATCGTGCCCCACGGACTGCGCGTCGACTTCCTCGACTGGATGATGGGGCGGATCCCGGAAGCACCCGCTCGCAGCGTGCTCTGGTCGTCACTGGTCGTCGCCATCCTCGTCACCAGTGCGAGCTGGACGTGGGCGGACCGCATCGACCTCGCCTGTCTCGGAGACGACGAGGCACGAAGCAGCGGACTGCACCTGGCAAGGATGCGCACCGGTCTCTTCCTCGGTGCGGGTGCGCTCACCGCGACCGCGGTCGCACTGGTCGGACCGATCGGTTTCGTCGGATTGCTCGCCCCGCATCTTGCTCGGTTGCTGGTCGGTCCGTGCCACCGGATCCTGGTGCCGGCGACCTGTCTCGCCGGTGTCGCGATGCTGCTCTCCGCGGAGACGATTCGACAGTTCATCGATCTTGGTGGTGGACGCCTGCACGTCGGGGTCCTCACCGCACTCCTTGGCGGACCGTTCTTCCTCTGGCTGCTCTGTTCCGGCAGGGGGTGGACCCGATGATCCGGTTCGAGGGGTTCGGTCACGACTACGGTGAAGGTGTCGTCCTCGAGGGCATAGACCTCGAACTCGTCCCAGGTGCGATCACCGTGGTGTGCGGACCGAATGCCGCCGGCAAGACGACGATGCTTCGAAGCGCCGCCGGTCTGATCACGCCATCTCGTGGTCGGATCAGGATCGACGGCGAACCGATCGAGTCGATGCCCGTCGGGCGACGGGCACGCCGACTGGCGTTCATGTCGCAGCGGTTCGAATGTGCGAGCGGATTCTCCGTACGGCGCGTCCTCGAGCTCGGCCGTGTCATGGTGGGTCGGGACCGAACCACGATCGAACGGGTCATCGATGAACTGGAGCTTCATGAGCTCCTGGATCGGGGCATCGCCGCGCTTTCGGTCGGGCAGAGCCAGCGGGTCGCCCTGGCACGGGCCCTGGTCCAGTGCCCCGGGGATGGGGTGCTGATCCTCGATGAACCGCTGGCCGCGCTCGATCCCCGTTGGGCGTCGAGGACCTGTGACCTGCTCCGACAACGGGCGGATGCCGGGATGACGATCCTGCTCTCGGTGCATGAACTCGCGATCGCGGCCCGGCTCGCGGACCACGTCCTCCTGGTCGCCCGGGGTGGGGTGGTCGCACACGGGGCGGTCGAGGCGGTACTCGAACCGGCGCATCTCGAAGCGGCTTACGGCGTGCCGTTCGAACTGCTCGAGGCCGCTGATGGCACGCGGGTTCCGGTCGCCTGCGGGTCCGAGTCGAGCAATCCGTTGTAGGATGTGAGCCATGGGTACTCTTGGTTCACTGATCTTCCTGCTGGTCATCCTCGCGCAAGGCGTCTCCGCGGTCGTCGTCGCCCTGAAGAAACGACAGGAAGCCAGGGAAGCCGAGCGTGCGGCCTCGGAACCGACGATCAAGGCCGAGTCGAAGGCCCCACCGACCAGGCGTGACCCTGTACTCGATGAACGATCGACCGCCGCCCCTGCACCCAGTACCGATTCGGCGCGGAACGACGTCGTACAGCGTCGGCGACAGCAGATCGAGGAACTGCGTCGTCAGGCGATGGAACGAAAGGCCGGCCAGATCAAGGCGACCGTGAAGAAGCGGGAGCCGGTCCGCATCTCCGCTGAACCGGTTGCGCGGCAGAAGCCCGCCATGACCGCAACCCCCAAGCCGCCACCACCCGGTGGCAGGCCCGCGATCGCTCGAGTGCCTGATGTCGTGCCGCCCATGGCACCGGCCCTTTCCCGGAGGCCCGACTCCAAGCAGCCCTCGAAACCCGCCGCAAGCACCCCGCCGGTCTGGGGTGTGGGTCGGCAGTCGGTCCGCGCCAGGAATCGGATCAGATACCGATCGATGCTCGGGGACCAGGCCCGCCTCAAGGACCTGATCGTCCTCAAGGAGATTCTGGATCCCCCAGTCACCCTCCGTGAGGGTCCGGGCATCCCGGACTGATCCCCCCCAGATCGCCACCGATGTCTGCAGGTTCGTGCCTGTTTGGTTCACGAAGGGCTGTGTCCTTGGTACACTCCCCGCCACATCGAGCGGGACGGCCCCTGCCGCAGGCGGGTGACGTGCCCCGGCGAACCGCTGAGAGGCATTGATGATTGATATTCGAAAGTTGAAGGAACTGATCCGGTTGATGGTCGCCAATGACCTCACCGAGCTTGATCTTCGTGATGACCAGGAGCAGGTGACGCTGAGACGTCCGGGTGCCCAGCAGGTTCCCGTGGTGGCACAGGCCCCGGTCGCCGTCGCCGCTCCGGTGGCTGCGGCCGCTCCGGCACCCGCCGCTGCTCCGGCCGAGCCGGCTGCACCCGAGGCCTCCTCCGACGAGGGGCTGGTCGCGATCGAGAGTCCGATGGTCGGCACGTTCTATTCGTCGCCCGCTCCCGACAAGCCGGCCTTCGTGTCGGTCGGTGATTCGATCAACGCGGACAGCGTGGTGTGTCTCGTGGAAGCGATGAAGATCTTCAACGAGATCAAGGCGGAAACGAGCGGAACGATCGAGAAGATGCTGGTGAACAGCGGGGATTCGGTCGAGTTCGGCCAGCCCATGTTCCTCGTTCGACCCGCCTGAACCCAATCCAGATCTCCTTTGAAGGGACCGAGCTGTCATGTTCTCGAGGATCCTGATCGCCAATCGTGGTGAGATCGCACTGCGCATCATCCGAGCCGCCAAGTCGCTCGGTATCGAGTCGGTCTGCGTCTATTCGACGGCCGACGCCGACGGGCCGTGGTTGAAGCATGCGGACCAGACGGTCTGCATCGGCGATGCGCCGTCCGCGGACAGCTACCTTCGCATCGACCGCATCATCTCGGCCGCCGAGGTCACCAACTCCGAGGCGATCCATCCCGGCTACGGATTCCTCGCCGAGAACGCGCATTTCGCGGAGGTCTGTCGGGACAGCGGCTTCGCCTTCATCGGTCCGAGTCCCGAGGCGATGGCACTCCTGGGTGACAAGGTCTCCTGCAAGAACCTCGCACGCGAGACGGGGACGCCGATCTTCCCCGGGACCGACGACGCCATCGACGAGATCGAGGAGGCGGTCGAGATCGCTCACGTCATCGGCTTCCCGGTGATCGTCAAGGCGGCGGCCGGCGGCGGTGGTCGCGGCATGCGTATCGCCCGTGACGAGGAGCAGCTTCGAGCCGGCATCGAATCGGCACGTCAGGAGGCGGAGGCCGCGTTCGGTGACGGCCGCGTCTACATCGAGAAGTTCCTCGAGAAGGCACGACACTTCGAGATCCAGGTGATCGGTGACAGTCATGGCAATGCAGTGCACCTCTACGAGCGTGACTGCACCTCCCAGCGCCGGCACCAGAAGCTCGTCGAGGAGGCACCGGCACCCGGGGTCGATCCCGACAAGCGGGATCACGTCGCGATGACCGCGGCGAAGCTCATCGAGCGTGCCAACTACTCCGGCGCAGCGACCGTCGAGTTCCTGATGGATCACGAGCAGAACTTCTTCATGCTCGAGGTCAACACACGTGTCCAGGTCGAACATCCGGTCACCGAGATGATCACCGGCGTCGACGTCGTCTGCGAACAGATCCGTGTGGCTGCGGGCGAACCGCTTTCCATCAAGCAGTCCGACATCTCCGTGAACGGCCATGCGATCGAGTGTCGGATCAATGCCGAGGACCCCGATCGCGGCTTCATGCCGCAGGCCGGTCTCATCGAGACCTGGCGTCCCGCAGGAGGACCGGGCGTCCGCCTCGACTCCCATGCCACCAGCGGCTACCGGATTCCCCCGAACTACGACTCGATGATCGGCAAGTTGATCGTGCACGGCCCCGATCGCGCGACCGCGATCGCGCGTCTCCGTGTCGCCCTCGATGAATTCGAGGTCGGCCCGATCCGGACCACGATTCCATTGCACCGTCGCCTCATGGACTACCAGCCGTTCATCGATGCCGATTTCGACATCCACTACGTCGAACGCTGGCTGGAAGCACCCGCGGCCCAGTCCTGAGACCGTCCGGCAGGTTCGAGATCACTTCGGCTGGGGAACGACCATGTTCAGCGAGGCGATCGTCTCGTCGCCGGCCCGGACCTCGGAGATCGTCACGCCCACCGGCACCCTGTAGAGCAGGAAGAGCGTCGTGTTGCCGGAAGAGGGCAGGACCGGGAGGTCGTTGATGCTGCTGAGGAGGACGGTCGGGTCGAAGCTGATTTCGGTCACCTTCGGACTCTGCTTGACGTAGCCGGCCGGCAGATAGGCCTGACCGGTCGAATCGACCAGGGCCAGCCCGCTCGCGCCGTTGCCGTCACGCTTGATCTGCTCGGTGTCGATCATGGCACCCCTGGCGACGCTCAGCTGGGCGATCCGGGTGTCAATCGGCTCGAAGAAGTCCTCGACCCGGAGGCCACGTGAGATGCCACCGGACGCGCCACCGGTCGGGAACTCGCCGCCACCGCTCAAGACCTTGTTGTTCTCGTCGATCGAGAGTCCGGCGCGCTGGTTGTACGAGATCCTGATCCTCAGGTCGCTCGAGAAGACGAGCGTGCCCTGGGTCAGTGGGACACCGGCGCCGGTCGGCGGGCGGTTGGTTGTCGAGGCGGCCGAAGACGAAGCGCCCCTGAAGCCGCCTTCCATGAGCTCCACGTTCGGGAGTCTGAGCCTGAGCCCCTTGATCTCGAGGTAGTACTTGCTGCCTTCGAGCGGTGCACCGATGTCGGCGGCCTTGAAGAAGAGCTGGAATCGCAGCTTCTGCTTGCCCGGGACGCTTGAGACGAAGTTGCTCGGGTCATCGAAGGCGAAGATGCCGGCTCCCTGCCGCGTCTCCTGGCCGAACAGGATCGGGAACGCGGTGCGAGCCTTGCTCGTCGAGGACTTCGGGACCGCGATCAGCCGGGCCTGTGATGCGGAGAGAGTGAACTGGTTGCCGTTGTCGAATGCGGTCACGCCCACTTCGGCGGTGACGATGTACATGCCGTCGACGACCGGGAAGTTCGGGTTCAGTGAAGTCGCGGCCAGATTCTCGTTGTAGCCGAAGCCCTCCGACGGAATCGTGATCGACTTGGGCTGGAGCCAGGTGCGCCCGTTGCCGGAAGTCCCCTTGTAGCTGTCACGGACCAGCGCCCAGGACGCCTTGTCGACGTCGGGTCGGTATTTCGCGAGCGGACCCGGATTGATCATCGGGGACATGCTGCCGAGGCTCAGCGTCTCGTAGAACCTTGCGGTGGCCATCGCCGGGAGCATGCCGACCGATGCGGTCTGGTTGGGACGACCGGTGCCCTTCTCACGGGCCCAGCCCTTGTAACCGAAGCCGTCGGGCACGAACTGGAGCATGCCGACCGCGATCACGATCATGCCGACGCTGAGGATGCTGCTGGTCAACGCGAAGACCGACGCGCCGATCCAGTCGACGGTCTTGTTGAAGTTCAGGTTGTCGGGAACCAGGTAGTCCGAGGCCAGCCTCAGGCCGAGGAGCGTCAGCAGGAAGGTCATCCCGAAGGAGGTGCCCGCGAAGTAGGGGGAGAACCCGCCGGTCGAGTCCAGGAGCGCGAAACCGAGCGGTTCCCACAGGGCGAACGAGATCGCTCCGGCGGAGATCACGCAGATCATGTGCAGGAAGGAACTCAGGAGTCCCTGGCGTGCGATCGCGCCGGCGATGATGAGTGCGAGTGCAAGGAGGAGGTAGGGGAGCATCGGCTGCCTGCCTTCTGGGTACTGGGGGTTAGTTGGCGGCCTTGGCCTTGTCGGAGGTCTTTGCTTCCGGCTTGCCGGCAGCGGGTTGCTTCGGTGCGAGCACGCGAACCACTTCGTCCAGCGAGGTGTCGCCGGTGCGAACGCGTGCGAGAGCGGCTTCCTGGAGGGTCGGCATCTTGTGCGTCTTCCGCACGTGTCGGTAGGCGCCCTTGAGATCGTTCTTGCTGATCAGGATCCTGGCCGGGGCATCCAGGGGGATCACCTCGAAGACGCCGAGGGTCCCGGTGTACCCGGTGCCTGCACAGGTATCGCAGGTGACGACCTTGTTCTTGACCTGGACCTTGCCGGAAGCACGGTAGAACTGCCCGTCGGTCACGCCGCCCATGCCCATCTTCTTGAGCTGGACGTCGTCCGGCTGGTAGGGCTGTCGACAGGCGGGGCAGAGCCTGCGGAGCACTCTGCAGAGGGTGATGCCCACCAGCGCGCCCGCGGCCTTCTCGAGGTTGCCGGTCGATCGGACCCACTTGGCGACGCATTCGGTGAGGGTCTCGCCGCGCACGGAGGCGTAGATGAGTGGCCCGTCGATCCCGGACTTCGAGATGATCTCGCCGGTACCCGGTTCATTGATGTCGTCCACCAGCAGCACGTCCGGGTCGCGACGAAGGATCGTCCGGACGGTGGTCGCATGGTCGCCGGATTCGGCACCCTGCTTCCATTCCATCTGGTCGGCGCCCTGGAGCGCGAGGTCGATCCGCTTCTCGCAGGACTTGACCACGCTGGCGAAGGCATCGTGCCGGCTCAGGAAGGCGTAGCTCGTGGTCGAGAGACCCTGGCCTTCGGGGGCGCTGATCAGCATGACACCGTGACGGCTCTCGACTTCGTTGAGCGTGTCGACGAATTCCTTCTGAACCGGCAGCAGTCCGATCTTGTCGTAGGGCCGCCCGATCCTGGAGGAGCGGTCGATGTCGATCCTGGCGCTCTGTCCGGCACTGGAGCCGCTGACCGTGAGGTCGACCTCCATGAAGCCGGTCGGCGTGATCATCTTGATCGCGCCTTGCTGGATCCTTCTCTTGTCCTCCACTTCGAGGAAGGAGAGGGACTTGAGGTAGTCGATGATGTTCGAGGCGACGTCCGGTGCAAGCACTTCCTGCTTGTACTGCATGGTGTCGACGGTTCTGGTGACCGTCGTGCCCTGCTTGCCGGGGAACAGCATGACCGACGAGGCGTTGGCCTCGATGGCCGGGCTGAGCACGTGCTCGAGTTCCTTGTGGATCACATGGAGGGGATCCTCCACCAGCGGAACAGCATGCTCCCCGCCGTTCGGATCGACGAAGCGCAGGGCGACCGACTTCTCGGCGCGCCGTGAGAGGCGGGCCTTCTTCGCGTCCTCGAGCTTCGATCCGACCAGTTCGAACTTCATCGCGTCGGGAAGCTTGGCGTTGCGCCACTTCATGTACCCGAAGAGGAAACCGGTCAGGATCAGGACCGAGACCGGCCAGCCGATCCAGAAGATCGGAATCAGCAGTCCGCAGAGGTAGGCTCCAAGCCCACCGATGACCATGACCAGGTTGACCTGGGTGACACCGAGGTTGTGGCGCCTGGTGTCCTTCTCGATCGCGGAACCCGCGATGCGCATGAAGATGATGAAGGGCGGGAGCAGGAGGATCGGCTTGATGATGCTCATCAGGAGCAGGTTCGAGGCCGCCGCCAGTACCGGTTCTACAAGAAGCTCAGTGTCGATCATGTCTGTCTCGTTCGAAGCAGGATGCAGCTTGTGGTCGTGGTGGGGTTACTTGATGCCCTTGAGGCGCATCTTGAGCTCCTCGGGCTTGGGCGTCGACTCGAGTGCGATGCGACTGTGGATGTACTCATCCTCAACCAGGTTCACCAGGGCGGAGGTGAAGTCCAGCATGCCTTCGCCCTGACTGGACTTGATGACCTCGAGCAGCTCGCCTTCGCGTGCCTCGAGGATGTACTTCTCGACGATCGGCGTGTTCAGGAGGATCTCGAGTGCGGGGATTCGCGGGATGTTCTCGTGCAGGGTGGGGAGGAGCTTCTGGTAGACGATCGCCCGAAGGTTGTAGGCGAGCAGCTTCCGGATCTGGTCCCGTTCCTCCTCGGGGAAGAGGTCGTAGATTCGTCCGAACGTCTGCCATGCGGAACTCGCGTGGATCGTTCCGAACACAAGGTGCCCGGTCTCCGCTGCACGGATCGCGGCCTCGAACGTCTCGTAGTCACGCATCTCGCCGACGAGGACGACGTCGGGGTTCTCACGGACGAGGGCGCGAAGCGCCTCGTTGAAGTTGACGCAGTCGATCCCGATCTCGCGCTGGTTGATCGTCGCCTTGTCGTCACGGAAGATGTACTCGATCGGGTCCTCGATCGTGACGATGTGGACGCGCTTGCGCTCGTTGATGTACTGGAGCATCGAGGCGATCGACGTCGACTTGCCGGAACCGGTGACCCCGGAGAAGAGGATCAGCCCCTGGGCGCTCATCGCGACGTCGCCGAGGATCTCGGGGAGGTAGAGCTCCTCGAACTTCTTGATCTCGGCGGTGATGAGACGGGCGGCGATCGCCGGCTTGCCTCGTGCCATGAAGAGGTTCACGCGGAAGCGACGGTCATCGTCGTAGTCGAAGGCGAAGTCGACCGAGCCGTGGTCGCGGAAGTGGTCCCACTGTCCGGTGCTCAGGACGTCCTTCGCGATCTGGAACATGATGTCCGCGCTGCAGACGTCGGTCTTCATGTCGCGAAGCACGCCGCGGATGCGGACCCGTGGGGGGATGTCGGTCTTGACGATGAGGTCGGAGCCCTCGACCGCGATCGTCGACTTCAGGTAGGAGCGCCACTTCTTCAGGCCCTCGCCGTCCGTGGTCCCTCGGTCGCTGTCGACTGCCTTGATGAGCGTCTGGCCTGACACGCGTCTCTCCTGATCTCGGGTCTGTATCTCGGGGTACTGTTCGGAGACTTCCGGGTCCTCGGCGGGGCTCCGTCACGATGGGCTGTTCGTCCAGCTCCGTTCCGGGGTTCCCTCCGAGGCCATACTGGCATCGGATCGCTTCACGGGATGGCCGGGAGGGGGCGCTGAGCCCCTTCATGCGGTCCATTCCGAGAACGGGCACAGTACCACACCATCGATGGCCGGGAAAGACGCTTGAGGTGTTGACAGGGCCCCTCCGGGACCTGATCATCCACAGATGGAGAACGACCCGAAAATCATCCAGGACGGCATCACGTTCGACGATGTGCTGCTGGTTCCCGCGTACAGCGAGATCACGCCCGAGCTGGCCGACACCCGCTCCCGGCTGACCCGCAACATCTCCCTCAACATCCCCCTGGTCTCTGCGCCCATGGACACCGTCACGTTGTCCGATCTGGCGATCGCACTGGCTCAGGAAGGGGGCCTCGGGGTCATTCACAAGAATCTCCCTGCCGAACGACAGGCGCGTGAGGTCGCCCGGGTCAAGCGGAGCGAGAACGGGGTGATCGTGGACCCGATCACCCTCAGCCCAGAGGACCACGTCTCCCGAGCCATGAGCCTCATGACCGAGCAGGGGGTCTCCGGGTTCCCGGTCACCCTGGACGGCACCAACCGAGGTCCGCTCGCCGGCATCCTGACGCGTCGGGACCTCACCTTCCTGCACGCGGATGATTCGACCGCTCGAGTCGGTGACGTGATGACCCGGGAGAACCTGGTCACCGCGCCCCATGATGTCACGCCCGAACGTGCCGAGGAACTGATGACCCGCTCTCGCGTCGAGAAGCTGCTGCTCCTCGGTGCCGATGACTGCCTGGCCGGGCTGATGACGATGCGGGATCTCGAAAACGTGCGGAATCACCCCCAGGCCTGCCGCGATGACCGCGGTCGTCTTCGGGTGGGTGCCGCGATCGGACCACACCAGTACGACCGTGCCCATGCCCTCATCGAGGCCGAGGTCGACGTCCTGGTGGTGGATACCGCCCACGGTCACAGCAAGAACGTCCTGGACACCGTCCGCCGGCTGAAGTCGGAATGTTCGATCGACATCATCGTGGGCAACGTCGCCACCGGTGAAGCGGCTCGCGCCCTCATCGATGCGGGTGCCGACGCCGTGAAGGTCGGCATCGGTCCCGGTTCGATCTGCACGACCCGGGTCGTGACGGGGGTCGGCGTCCCCCAGATCACGGCGATCATGGATGCCGTCGAGGTCGCGGCCGCGCACGATGTCCCGGTCATCGCGGACGGGGGCATCAGGATGTCCGGCGACATCACCAAGGCGATCGCCGCCGGTGCCTCCAGCGTGATGCTCGGCAGTCTCTTTGCCGGGCTGGATGAGAGCCCCGGAGAGCTGATCCTTCACCGTGGGCGGCGATTCAAGAGTTATCGGGGGATGGGATCCAGCGGCGCCATGGGCGAGGGCAGCGCTGATCGATACGGTCAGGCCGGTGTTCGTGACACGACCAAGTTCGTCCCCGAAGGCGTCGAGGGCATGGTGCCGTATCGAGGCGTGCTCCAGGACGTCGTCTACCAGATGGTGGGGGGCTTGCGGAGTGCGATGGGCTACTGCGGTTGCGAGACCGTCGATGCGTTTCGCTCCCGGGCTCGATTCGTTCGGGTGACGGCGGCTTCGATGGTCGAGAGTCACCCCCACGACATCACGATCACCAAGGAGGCTCCGAACTACAGTGCCTCGACGGCGACCGGTGGTGGGGCGGATCACTGACACCGCCGGTTCTTTCCGGTTCCATCAAAGTTCAAAGTTTCCATCAAATCCGTCGACCTCGAGATCCTTCGGATTTGATGCCTTGCGGCGCATGGAATCTGCCATCGCTGTCGCGTATAGTTCTTGTTCCTCTGAGCACGCGATTCTTCCCCCAGCCTCTGATGGAACGCAGAACCAAGGATCCCCCACCCAATCATGGATACGAAGACGAGGATTTTGCAGGCGGCTGTCCGTCTGTTCGGAGAACACGGTCTCAAGGGCGCCAGCATTCGCGACATCTGCTCCGAGGCGGATGCGAACATCGCCGCGGTCAACTACTACTTCGGTGGCAAGGACCCGCTCTATGCCCAGGTCATCCGTTCCGTGTGCAACGGTGTCATGGAGCTCGAGCCGATGCCGGAGGGTACACCGGGCGACACAGGCGAGGACCGGTTGTGCGCCTGGATCAGCTGGTACATCCAGCGGCAGCGCGACGAGCGATACATGAGCTTCATGGAGTTCGTCCGGCGTGAGATCGCCGATCCGACGCCGATGCTCAAGGAGATCGCGGAGCAGGTCATCGAACCGGTCCTCTTCGAGCTCAGGAGCCGGATCGCCGCACTCCTGCCGGTCGGGACCTCGGAAGAGATCATCAACCTGCACTGCGGGCTGGTGAACGGACCCGCCCTGGCGCGCGTGTTGATGGCACCCATGCACCTGCAGATGAACCAACAACAGTCCGCTTCCGACGATCTCGACCAGTTGATCGAATACACCCAGCGTTCCGTCATGGCCTCGCTGAAGGTCCATGGCGCCGAGATCAGCGACCGCTGGGAGCTGGTCCGCTGAGCCCGTATCCGGGCTGGATGGTCCTTTAACCCGCTTTCAGCTGGATCGACGATTCCATTTGTCATTGAAATGCACGCTTTCCAAGGAAGGCGTGTTTTTTTCATGGCTGCTGAGAGATCCTCGTTCCTGTCGCGGTAGTTGTCCAGAGGCGCTGGATTGCCACCGGCGTCCGAGTACATCGCATCGGAGTTATAGAAATGAACCCATTGAAGATCGCCGTCGGCGTTTCACTGTCCCTTTTCGTGCTCTCGTTCGCTGCCCCGGCCAATGGGCAGGGAGGCGTTGTCGGTGATACCTGCGACGACCCCCTCAGCATGGTCGGCTCCGGAACCATCGATGTCGACATGTCGTTGATGGTCGTGCCCAGCGCCCAGGACTGGATGGAGAAGGAATGCTTCGCCTCGAATCCGTCCCACCAGATCGACGCCTACATCTGCTGGACGTCGGACGTGGACGGGCTGGTCGAGATCTCGACCTGCGGTGGCACGCTGCTGAACACGCAGCTGGCGGTCTTCGCAGGCTGCGGGTGTCCGAACAAGGAGATCCAGAGCACGTGCTGCAACGACAACGGCTGCGACAAGCAGTCACTCATTCGATGCGAGGTCAGCTGCGACGAACAGTACATGGTGCTGCTCAGCACGACCGATCTCTCCTCGGATCCCAACGTGACCCTGTCCTTCACGCCGATCGGTGATCTCTGCGGAACCCCGCCTGAACACGAACTCATCTCCTGCGAGGACTGCTGTGGCGCGGTTCCCGAGGTCACGGGGTTCTCCGGTCTCCAGGCGATCGCTTCCCAATGGCGCATCCCGGATGCCGACGATCCCTACGTGATGCACGTCTTCGACCTCGATCCCGCCGGCCTGAGCGCACCGGGAACCACCAGTTCGCCTCCGACCTACGAGCATCCCGACTGGACCCTCGATTTCATGGGTTCGATCTACGGCGTCGCGATGAGCGGCGACGGCACGATGTACGCGGCAGCCACCAGCATCTACGGCTTCGACTACGTCGGTTCACTTGGTGGATCAGGCTCGATCTATCGACTCGATGGCAACACCGGGCAGCCCAGCGAACTCATCGGTCTGCCCAATGCCTCGGGAGCGGGTCTCGGCAACATCGCCGCTTCCTGTGATTCCGGACTGATCTATGCCTCGAACTTCGAGGACGGCCTGGTCTGGGCGGTCGATGCCGGCGGCAACCCCGTCGACACCTATCGACATGCCGACGCCGCGGTGCTCGGCCCTGCCGGTGACCCGAACGATCTTCCCGGCTACGCGCCCCTGGGTGATCGGGTCTGGGCGGTCCAGCCGGTCGGTGACAGGCTCTACTACTCGATCTGGGTCGAGGATTACACCAGAGTCGATGCGGCCCGGAACAACGAGGTCTGGTCGATCGGTCTCGATCCGGGCGGCCAGTTCGTCCCGGGCACCAGGCAGTTCGAATTCAGCACCCCGGACTTCACCTGGAACGGCTGGCCGGCGAACGCCACCAGTCCGATCGCGGACCTCTCGCAGGGTCCCGACTGCTGTCTCTACGTCGGTGAGCGAAGCATGGCCAACGACACCAACAGCAGTGCGCACCGGAGTCGTCTTCTCGTCGCCTGCCAGAACGAGGATGGTTCATGGAACGTCGATGACTCGGTCTTCCAGATGGGTGTGCCGGCGATCGGCAACTCCTGTGCGGGTGGCGTCGCGGTCGACTACATCAACGACGGTCGCGTCTGGGCCACCGCCGATGCGGTGAGCTTCACCGGAGGTGAAGTCACCTACGGCATCCAGGGCACGCCCAGGACCGGCGGAGATCCCAGCAATTCGATCAAGATCGACCTTGATGACGACATCATCAAGCAGGATGACAAGTCGGGCATCGGTTCGATCGACATCACCTGCATCATGGAGGACTCCGGTCCCTGCATGACCGTGTCGAACTACGACACGATCGAATGCGTGGTCGATGACTCCGGACCCACCGGCGAGTACATCGTCCACGTGGAGGTCACCAACCTGTCGGACCACGTGGTCCAGTACCTGCTCATCCCGGGCAGCCAGGCCTCGCCCTCGACGATCCTCTTCGATCCTCCGCTCAACCCGGGTCAATCGTTCCTGTTCGACCTCACCGTCACCGGTGCTCCCCTCGAGACGGTCTGCATTCCCATGATCATGTTCGACGTCGACGGCGATCAGTGCTGCACGGACGAGCTCTGCATCGAGCTTCCGGAATGCGACTGCGCAGTCCTGAGCGAGATCGAGGTTGGATGCGGTCCGAACGCCAACGGGATCATCCAGGTCAGCTTCACGCTCACCAATCTCACTCCCGATGTGATCGAGCACGTCTTCTTCCTCCCGATCGTGGGCAGTGGTGACGTCATCAATCCCGACTACATCGACATCCCCGGCCTGCCCCCGTACGGTTCGATCACGATCGGTCCGATCGAGATCGTGACGTCGGAGCCTCCCGGCAGCATGCATTCGTTCCACGTCTCCCTGCACAGCGAGACCCTCAAGGAATGCTGTGCGGAAGAGCTTCCGTTCATGGTCGCGGACTGCGGAACCGGGAGCAATGCCGGTGACCTCAACGGCGACGGCGTCGTGGACGGTGCGGATCTCACCATCCTCCTCGGGGCATGGGGGACCAGTGGCCCCGGCGACATCAACGGCGACGGGCTCGTGGATGGTGCCGACCTGGCACTCCTCCTCGGACTCTGGGGTCCGTGAGAAAATTCATGACGAGTGCCGGTCGCTGAACCCGGCACGCCACCACCGCA
>JAKVBQ010000059.1 GCA_022447205.1 Phycisphaerales bacterium | reverse complement strand
CGTCTGTCATCCAGACCTGGTGGACCCCCTTGAGAGGATGATCAAGAGCTGGGTCGACCTCGAGCAGCAGAACACGCCATTCGAGATCAAGCCCCTCCCCCCGGGTGAGGATCTCCCGCTCAAGTCCAATCTTGTTCTCCGCTCACACGAAACCCGGCACACGGCTCCATCGCTTGCGTACACGATCGTTGAGCGGAGAAGCAAGTTGAAGCCCGAATTCACCGACCTCCCGCAAGACAAGATCAGGGAGCTTAAAAACAGTGGAACAGAGATCACCAACGTGGTCGAAATCCCGACCATTGCGGTCACAGGAGACACCGAAGCCTGTCCGGCGCTTGAATCGCCAGAATTCAAAAAAGCGAGGATCGTTCTGACTGAATGCACGTTCTTTTCAGCAGAACACAAGGAACGGGCGAAAATCGGCCGGCATATTCACGTTGATGACATCGAGAAGCTCCTGGATGTCTGGGAGGCGGAACACGTGGTGATCACCCACATTTCCCGCCGGACCAGCCTTGGATTCGCGAGGGACCGGATCAACGAGATCGCCGAGGGCAGACACGCAGGCCGGGTTCACTTCCTCATGGACCACAGATCGAACCGTCGCCGGTACGAACTTCAGGCACAGGAAGCACAGTCGGGGCATGGAGAGACAAGTCGTTCCGGATGTTGACGATCGACCGAGGTCGGCGTACATTCGTTCCCCGGCTCTTGTATTCACCTGGTGGGCAATTTGGTGGATGCTGGCCCAGAAAGCTTGATTTCGCGCGTCTTTTGACACGCGACAGAACGACTGACCTCATGTCGATCCGTCAACGTGGAACCCCCACGGGACCGACCTTCAAATTCGTTGGATGGATACCAGGCACGCTCATGAACGACTTCATCCCTGACGCGACATTCCGATCGGATCTCGTTGCCTACCTGCGACGACACTATCCCGGAATGTCCAGGCACTGGTTCGATGACATCGAACCACTCGGGGTGGTGAACGGTGTTCTTCGTCTTCTTGTCCATGAACCCGTCCAACTCCGATACCTCCAACGTGTCTGCACCGAGCAGTTTTCCGAGGCGACCCAGGCGATCACCGGGCGTCTTCTGTCGGTTCGCTTCGTTGGAAACGAACTCGAGGACGTTCCATCAGCGACTGACTCCCCTTCCAAGGGTGACATGGAAGGGGATCCTGGTTCACGGTTGATGAAAGAGCAGATGCTGCTCAGTCCCGACTACACCTTCAGGAATTTCGTGGTTGGTCCCGGGAACCGGTTGGCACACGCTGCCGCCATGGCGGTCGCGGAACACCCCGGTCGCGCCTACAACCCGATCTTCATTCATGGTGGAGTCGGCCTCGGGAAGACCCACCTGCTCCAGGGAATCTGTCAGGAGATTCTTCGGAAGCGACCCTCGACCTCGATCTGCTACATCTCCTGCAGCAGTTTCATCGATTGCTTCATCGACTCGGTGAAAGCAGGCGTGATGAGCGAATTCCGCTCTCGTTTCAGGTCCACGGACGTCCTTGTGATCGATGACATCCACTTCCTCTCGAAGCGGGAACAGACACAGGAAGAGTTCTTCCACACGTTCAACACGCTGTATCAGTCCGGTCGCCAGATCGTTCTGAGCTCGGACGCCTCGCCCAACGACATCCCTGATCTCGAGGAACGGCTCATCAGTCGGTTCAACTGTGGGCTCGTCGCCCGAGTCGATCGACCTTGCTATGAAACCAGGGTTTCCATCCTCAAGTCAAAGGCCGAGATCCAACGACTTGAACTCCCTGAAGACGTGCCCGCCTATGTTGCAGCGAAGGTTGACTCCAACATCCGCGAACTTGAAGGCGCCCTCACCAGGGTCCGGGGTTATGCGATGGCGTCAGGGCAACCGATCACGCTGGAGCTCGCAAAGAGCGCTCTTTCCGATGAGTCGAGCGAGGACGGGATCACCAGCGGTCAGCCGACCATTCAAACCATCATCGATACCGTCACCAGGTACTACGACATCAAACTGACGGACCTGCTCTCGAAGCGTCGGCACAAGTCGATCGCACTTCCACGTCAGGTCTGCATGTGGCTTGCCCGACGGCACACCCGATACAGCCTCGAGGAGATCGGTGGCTATTTCGGTGGTAGGGACCACACGACCGTGATGCACGCTGTTCGACAGATCAATTCGAAGCGCGAGCATGACCAGACCCTGGCGAATGATGTTGAGCGGATCGAGCGAGGTTTGCTCGACCAGACCACATCCGTCGGTTGATTGAACGAACAACTGTTTGATTGAGATCAAACCCACCAAAGGTGGGGCGAGGTGCCAACGTTAAGTGTGTGGACAACCTGATAAATGACTGCTCTGAATGGGGTTCCTACTGACTTCAAAGAGCGTCATGGATCAGAAACAATGGTCGTATTGGTTGTTGCCACACAAGTCTGACACCTGGTTGACTTGGCCATAGACACCATCTCGTCACGATACCCACATAACCCAAAGCCCTCTATCCTCTTTTTTTATAGTGGTTTATGGTTTGTTTCCCCATGATACCCAGAAACCAACACCCCCTTCTTCTAAGAGGATGATGAAGAGATCTCTTTAACCATCAAAGAGGGGCATCCTTCAACCAACCACCAACCCTGAACCCATAAACCATTGGTTGGTGTGTGGATAAGTTCTGGATTTCCCAACATGATCAGATCTGGCAAGCCTCACACCAATGGGTTGTCCGTCCTCCGACCACATTTGACCTGATCACGTTCGCGCAACGCTGGCAGGGCTCCCCAGGACGTCCGTAGACCGCGTGTCGTCCCTGGTACGCCCCTGATTGGAGGAGAGGGTCCTTGTGATCCCTGATCGTTGAGCCGCCAAGCTCGACCGCCTCACGAAGAATCCGTTTCACATGCTTCAGGAGGCCTCCGACCTCACATCGGCTGACTTCATGACTTCTTCGCTCAGGAGCGATTCCAGCGGCGTGCAGGGCTTCGTCGGCGTAGATATTCCCAACCCCAGCCAGGAGCCGTTGGTCGAGGAGGGCTGTCTTCAACGCTCGCTGGGTCTTCTTGAGCCGGTCAAAGAGGGTTTCTTCATCGATTTCAAGGGCATCCGGGCCCAACACACCCCAACAGGCCTTGTTGAGTGTTTCTGGGTCCCCCAAGGGGGTCAACCCCCCAAACCGGCGGGGATCTCGCCAGACAAGTCGTTGTTTCATGCCACCACATCGATCTCCGAGGTACCAGATGACATGCCTGTGGTTCCGCTCGGCTGGAACCCCGCCTGGTGACTCGAGGAGGAACTGGCCGGTCATACCCAAGCCGAATTCCAGGACCCGTCCATCCTGAACCAGGATGGCCAGCCGTTTTCCATGTCGACGCACATCCGAGATCCTCCCATCCCGAAGAAGCGCTCGACCTCGGTCTCGGACCCCGATCTCCCCCCGTATCACATCATCTCTTTCAACACGTGTTCGAAGGACCCATGAGCCAACGATCTTCGCCGACAAGGTCCTCCGAATGTGCTCGACTTCCGGAAGTTCCGGCATCTCTCATCCCCTTCGAGATGGTGGTGCGGGGTGGTGGAGGTGGAGGAGTATACTTTGACGAAACACCCCTTCATGCCCCACTCAGGGTCACATGAACGGCTTCAAACCCGGACGGATCGGGTTTTCATTCCACGGACGAACCGACATGACAGACCAGAACCCGGAAACGACCCCAGCAGTCGACATTGAATCAGCTTCCAGAACCGTCAAGGATGCCTACGAGCGGATTCGTTCCGAGGTCCACAAGGTCATCGTCGGCCAGGAGGAGGTCCTTGAGCAAGCGACGTTGTCGATGTTCTGTGGAGGCCACGCCGTCGTTGAAGGTGTTCCTGGTCTTGCGAAGACCCTTCTCATCTCGACGCTTGCGAAGACCTTGAGCCTGGGTTTCTCCCGGATCCAGTTCACTCCCGACCTCATGCCATCAGACATGACCGGCACCGAGGTGATCGAAGAAGACAAGACCACTGGAACAAGGAACCTTCGTTTCGTGAAGGGACCGATCTTTGCGAACGTGGTCCTAGCCGATGAGATCAACAGGACCCCACCAAAGACCCAGGCGGCATTGCTTGAAGCGATGCAGGAGCGGCAGGTCACTGCTGGTGGTGTTCGTCATGAACTTCCTCGCCCATTCTTCGTTCTCGCCACCCAGAATCCGATCGAACAGGAAGGCACATATCCACTCCCTGAAGCTCAACTCGACCGTTTCATGTTCAACATCAGGGTGAAGTATCCCACCGAGGAACAGGAACTCGAGATCATCAAGCAGACGACCACCGGACAATCCGTCGAACCCGAACCAGTTCTCGATGCAAAAGAGTGTCTTGAGATCCAGGAACTCATTCGAGCGGTTCCGATCGCTGACCATGTGGCACAATATGCATTGAGATTGGTCAGGGCCACGAGGGTTCGGAACGAGGAATCCGAGGTCCCGCAAATCGTGAAGGACTACCTGAGTTGGGGTGCCGGGCCAAGAGCGAGCCAGTTCCTCGTGATCGCGGCGAAAGCCAAGGCGATTCTGAGTGGTTCCACTCATGTCATGCCGTCACACATCCAATCGATCGCACTCCCCGTGCTTCGTCACAGGATCATCACCAACTTCAACGCGGAAGCGGATGGTGTCAGGACGGACGATGTCATCACCTCCCTGCTCGAGACCATCCCTCTGGATGCCTCCGACTCGATGGAATCGAAGCAGATCGATTCAGTGGTCAACTGAAACCCATCGATTCGTATGCCTGGAGGGCATGATGGCCGAGAAAGGCACGATCCGAGCCGAACAATATCTGGCACCGGAAACCCTCTCTCAACTCGCACCCTTCGAGTTGCGGGCGAAGATGATCGTCGAGGGTGTCATGAACGGCATGCACCGTTCTCCATACCAGGGACTCGCCGTCGAATTCGCGGAGCATCGTCAATATGTTCCAGGTGACGAAACCCGTCACTTGGACTGGAAGGTCTTTGGTCGGACCAACAAGCTCTATCTCAAGCAGTATCAACAAGAGACAAATCTCGATGTCATCCTTCTCGTGGATGCATCCGGATCGATGCGCTATGGCTCGATTCCCACCAAATCCGGGTGGGGGGGCACCCGGTCGGGTTCTGAACGGACCACATGGACCAAGTTCGACCACGCGACCGCCACATCCGCGGCACTCGCACACCTCTGCCTTCAACAACGTGATCGAATCGGTCTCGCCACCTTCTCGAACGAGATCAAGTCCCAGGTCAAACGATCGAACAACCGTGATCAATGGCGATCAATCGTCAGTGTCCTCAGTCAGGATCCCGTCGAAGCACCCACTGATCTGATCAAGGTCTCGGACCAGGTCCTTTCATCCATCACGAACCGGGCTCTCTTCTTCATCATCTCCGATTTCATGTGTGATCCCCTTCAGATTCGTGAAGCGCTCGCCCGGTTCAAGCACAAGAGACACGATGTCGTCATGGTTCAAGTGCTCGACCAGAGAGAGATTGGGTTCGACTTCGACGAGTCAGCACCCTTCATCGGACTTGAAGGTGAGGGGACCGTTCATGTCGATGCAAGATCAGTCCGGGAGACTTACCTGGAAATCCTTGCTGAACACCAGGAAAAGGTCCGGGATTCAGCTCGACGGTTCGGTTTCGACTTCGAGCAGGTCGACACCCACCAACCGATAGGGCCACCACTGGCAAGACTCTTCGCCCGGAGATCAGCCGTATCCGGCAGGAGCTCTCGAGGATGACCTTCGTCAGCACATGGCTTGCATTTGCCGGTCTGGTGGCGATTTCCGTCCCGATCCTCATCCATCTGTTGTTTCGCCGCCGCCGCCAACCTGTCGAGTGGGGTGCCATGCGCCTCCTCATGGAGGCGATTCGTCGTCACCGGCGACGTGCGCGGATCGAACAAATCCTCTTGTTGGTGATCAGGTGTCTCATCATCCTGCTTGTGGGTCTTGCCCTGGCTGAACCGATCATCTCGTCGATTCGATCGATCGGAGTCGGGTCCAGGCTGGTGGTGTTCGTCATTGATGACGGGCTTGTCTCCGGGATCCAGGACTCGAATGGTTCACCGGAACTTGATGCCTCGCTTGACCAGGCACGACGTGTGGTCGGTCGCTTGAATCCGGGTGATCGTGTTGCATTGGTCACGACATCCCACCCACCAAGAGTTCTGACGGATGGTCCGACACCGAATCTCGACATGGTTGACAGGATTCTCGACGACATCGATCCAGGAAGTTCAAGGAGTGATCTTGGTGGTGCGCTTGATCTCGCGAACCGCCTCGTCCGTGATCATGGTGCGGGGGCACCAACAACCGTGGCACTCCTTGGATCCTGGAGGGAGGGATCGTTCACGACCTTGTCAGGTGAAGATGCACGTGGCTCGATCGCCAGTGTCAACTGGCCGGAGGAATCCTCGATCCAGCTTCTGGCGGGATCGCCGACCGAAGAGCCGGCGACAGTCCTTGCGATCTCCGGGATGTCCATGCGTCGCCCCGTCGACTCGACCCAGGTCGACAACCCCCCGGTTCGCACCACCATCAGGCTGCAACGGGTCGGTGGTGATCTTGGTGCCGGCGAATCCGTGGTCTCGATGGAAGGCCCGGGTATCGAGGATTCCACTCCCCGCCAAATCGAGTGGTATCCAGGCCGGTCCGAAGCCGTGATCGAGTTCTCTGGTCGCGCTGACTCGACCAATGCCGCAATCGACGGCACGAGCGTGATCACCGCCCTTGTCGATGGTGTGACACTTCCCACCCTGTCTCGCCGATCCATGTTGGTGGACACCTCACGAAGCATCCAGGTCACCATCGTCGATCGCCAGTCCTTTGGTACCACCACGGACATCGACCGTGCGAGATCCTCCGACTGGATCGAGCGGGCACTCGAGCCGGGAAGCCAGGGTGTCATCGAGGTTGATCGCCTTGATCCCTCCTCGCTCTCCACCACGATGCTTCGTGGCGTGGATGCACTCATCCTTGCCCGCCCGGATCTCCTGCCTGCACCCGCTTGGTCATTGGTCCGTGAATTCGTCGATCTTGGTGGTTTCCTGTTGGTGGTACCACCAACGGATCTGGAGGTGCATCCCTGGCTCGATGACATGTCGCGGGAATTCGACATCACATGGGACGTCGAGATCGGAGTCGCCGCACCCGAGGAGCCCGTGGATCTTGCCGTTGAGCAACCAGGTGGCTCGTACCTTGCCATGCTCGACACGGAGCTGGATGCCCTCACCTCACCTGTGGAGGTGTTTCGTCATCTTCGCATCAAGCCGGGTCCTGGTGACGGAAGAACCCTCATCAAGGGTTCTGATGACTCACCGATCCTCATCGCCTGGGAGCCGGGCGAAGGACGACGTGGCGCACTTGCACTGTTGACCACCGCTCCCCACCTTGATTGGACGACACTCCCGGTCAAGCCACTCATGGTTCCCCTCATGCAGGAACTGATCAGGGAGGGGACCACTTCAGGTCGAGTCTCGATGGAAGTGCTCGCAGGAGAGAAGGCACGGACGACCATGACTGGTGTTCGTGAATTCAGCGGGCCAGGTGGAATCCAGGTCTCCGTCGATCAGGCGGGTCTCTCCACGGAACCGCTTCGTCGGACCGGACACTGGGTTGCGCGTGATTCCGAAGGGGCCGCCCTTTCCATGGTCGTCGTCAATCCGGAGATCGCCGCGGGTGATCCATCTCTTGTCTCGGCCGAGGAATTCAAGGCGAGACTCGGGGTCGACACACCATGGAACCTGCTCGACACAGAGGAGATGGCTGCTCGTTTTTCAGAGGATCGTGATGGTCGCTTCTGGTCACTCCTCCTCCTGGCCATCGTTCTTCTCCTGGTCGTGACCGAAACAGCACTGAATCGCTGGTTCGCCCGGTCTCGTGTCAATGAGACCTCTCTTCGGGGCGACATCGGAAATGTCGGGGTGGGCTCCTGATGCGCGACTTGCTTGATCGATTCTTCGATCTCGGGATCATTCCCGAGGATGCCTCGGGACTGGAGCTCGACTGGGCGCGACCGATGCCCGGATGGTTCTGGTTCCTGGCGATTGTCGTCGCGATCACCCTCGCCTTCTGGAGTTATTCCCGACTCCAGGGATCCGTCTTCATGCGATCCCTCCTGGCAACAGCCCGTGCGCTCGTCATCCTCCTCGTGATCATCATCATCGCCGGACCCCAGATTCGTTATCCAAGGGAGGATGTGGAACAGGATGTCGTCCTGGTGCTGGTCGATCGCTCTGGTTCGATGGAGATCAGTGATACCGCCTCCGTCGATGGAAGGATCAGTCGGGAGGAACAGCTTGCCTCGCTCCTTGAAGACTCCCTGGACACCTGGTCCTCGATCGAGGATCGAAGCGAGGTCCGGTGGCTTGGTTTCAGCTCCGGTGTCTTCCCACTGAATCCCTCTGAACGGATTCCCACGGATCCTGCGAGTGAAACGACTGCCTCCGAGTTCGTTCTCCCTGAACTCACGGAACCGAATGGATGGCGAACGGATCTGGCGAATTCACTCAGGCAGTCGCTTGATGGTGTGGCCTCCCGTCCTGTGAGTGGGGTCATCATCTTCAGTGACGGTCGGTCCGCGACGCAGCCCGAGCGGAATCTCGTCAACCGTCTTCAACAGGAGGCGCTTCCGGTTCACGTGGTTCCTCTGGGATCCCCCGAACCGGTACAGGACGTCGGCATCAACGATGTCTCCCTTCCCGGGCGAGCTTTCGTTCGTGACGCGATTCCCGTCATCGTTGACATCGAGTCGAGTTCCGACCGACCCGACCCTGTCGTCGTCCGGGTGCTCGATGTCGAGACTGGTGAGGTTCTTGACCGGAAGACCGTGGATGTCGAATCAGGATTCGACGAGGTCATGTTGAGTGTCAATCTCGAGGATTCCGGGGAACGAAGGCTCGCAGTGGAGCTGGAATCGACGCTTGGTGACCTGATCAAGGAGAATGACCGACGCGAGGTTTCAGTCGAAGTCGTCGACAGGCCGATCCGTGTCCTCTACATCGAGGGGTATCCCCGGTGGGAGTATCGATACCTCAAGAACCTGCTGGTCAGGGAGGAGTCGATCGAGAGTTCCGTCATGCTCATTTCAGCTGACCGGGATTTTGCACAGGAAGGCAACACCCCGATCAGTCGACTTCCGAGGACGGAGGAGGAATTCAGTCAGTTCGACCTGATCATCATCGGAGATGTCCCTTCCGGATTCTTCAGTCCCGAGCAGCTCCGCCTGATCTCGAATCAGGTTGCCGAGAGGGGAACAGGACTCATCTGGATCGGAGGGGCCAGGAACACACCGAGTTCTTGGGCGGGATCCACGATGGATGATCTTCTTCCGATTCGATCACCATTTGATCTCGAGACTGTCGACGATCCCGTGTACATCGAACCCTCACCACTCTCCAGGCGACTTGGCGTCCTCATGCTTGATCCTGAAGGAGTCGACGGCTGGGCGCCGGAGCTTTCCGATCCCTCGGCAGGCTGGTCCGGCTTGAAATCCGTCCAGAGGATCGAGCAGTCACAGATCAAGCCGACCACCGAAGTCCTTGCGATCGGTCGAAGTTCCTCGAACGAAGCGATTCCAGTCCTGCTTTCGATGCGATTTGGAGCGGGTCAGATCCTCTACGCGACCATGGATGACATCTGGCGATGGCGTTTCGGTCGTGGGGAACTCCTCACGGAACGCTGGTGGGTCGGTCTTGTCAGGATGCTTGCGAGACAAGCCCTCGATACCTCGGGTCGTTCGATCGTCCTCGAGGTCGAACCCGACGAACTCGTTCCCGGATCGACGGCACGGATACTTCTGTCCGTGCTCGATGAGAGACTGTCCACATCCCTTTCCGAGGGGGTTCCCCTCGAGATCAGGGATGAGCAGGGCCGGACCATCGCTGAGTTGGAGATGATGAGGAACGAGGGAACATCGGACTGGTCGACGGAGTGGTTCCCTGATCGGATCGGCCGCTACCAGCTCCACCTCGTGGACCCGCTTCTGGTCGTCGAGGCGAGGTCGGCAGGCGCCCCGTTTGTCGATGTCATCCGGCCGGATGACGAGTTCCGGGTGCCCGATACCGATCATCAGCTCCTGTCGGATCTCGCTCGATCCACCGGTGGATCGGTGTTGGATCGGGAAAACATCGAAAACCTGCCCTCACTTCTTCCGAACCGAGAGGTCTTGATCGAGAATCCGATCATCGTTCCCATATGGAACACCGGTGCGTTCTTCTTCCTTCTTCTTGGTTTGCTCGGTTTCGAGTGGATCGGTCGAAGAATCATTCGAATGATATGAGTGATCATCACCAGGACACACGACTGCCGACATGAAAGAGCTCATCAGACAACTCGAGCATGCAAGAAGGTGGAGCCGAAGGCTCCTGATCTTCCAGTCACTCACCCTCCTGGTCTCCGCTGCCATCGCATGGATTCTCCTGGTGATCGCGGTCGATGCATTCATTCTCCTGCCCGGCCCGATTCGGTTCATTCTCCTTCTTGCTGGACTGGCTGCCCTGGTGATCGGGGTCTCCAGGATGATTCTTCCTGCAATGAGGTTCCGTCCTTCGATGACCCGACTCGCTCTTCGAGCCGAGAGACTTCTTCCAGAGCTTGATCAACGCCTCGCTTCAGCGGTCGAGTTCTCCACGTCCGGGCTTGACAGGGAAAATCCGTTGGCAGCCTCGACCATCAGGGATGTCGAACAGAGCACTCGCGACAGGAAGCTCCCCGACCTGGTCAATGGTCGGCCGGCTCGCAAGGCGGGTCTCATCGGGCTCGGTCTTGCTTCCATCGTCATGTGCTTCGTCATCGCCTCGCCCGGAACCGCATCGATCGGTGTGCAGAGGGTTCTTCTGCCCTTCGGTTCCGCGAAGTGGCCGGCGACCACCGCTGTCCGGTCGCTCATGGATCAGGATGGTGTTCATCCCAGGGGTGTTTCTCTTCCGTTGTCCGCTCAACTCACGCTTGGTGATCCGGATGTGGTTCGCGTGAATGCCACGTACACCCTCTATGAGGACGATGTTCCCGTTCGAACCAGGAAACTGGTCCTTTCCAGGCAGGATGGAGACCTGTTCGAACGGCTCGTGGAGACGGATGGGGACCTGATCGAGGTTTCGTTCCACACCTTCGATGCCTCGACGGAGACGAGCAGGATCAGGATCGTCGAGCCGCCTTCGATCAGGTCGGCCCGACTCGTCGTGGATCCACCGGAATATGCCACCGGTTCGATCGAGAGCATTTCGCTGGATGTCGGCGGAGGAACCGATCTTCGGGGCACACCGGAAGTCACCTTCATGGAAGGGTCGAATGCGGTCTTCACCTTCGATCTGGCCAAGGAGCTCCCTGTCGGGAGCGATGACGATCCGGACTGGCTGGAGACGACCTTTGGTGAGCTCGCGAACAACTCGAAGTTCATCGCCGAATCCCCGACTCGCTGGACGTTGTCCCGCCGACTCGATCGATCGACAGGTGCGGTCCTCTCCCTCGTTGACGAGCATGGGATCGGGAACATCGAGGAGATCGCGTACGGACTTCAGGTGATCCCTGATCGTCCACCAAGTGCGGCGATTCTGGTTCCCGAGATGGATGAAACCGTTCTTCCGAATGCGATGATTTCGGTCAGTGCGGAGATCCGTGATGACATCTCGGTGTCCCAGGCGGCCATCGAGGTCAGTCGTTTCTCGACCGGAACGAGTGGGTCCGTTGATTCAGAGGTCGTTCGAACGATTGATGGGGTGGGTGGCACGAACACCGTTCTTGTCGATGGTGTGCTCGACCTCTCGGGTTTGTCCGCTGCACCTGGAGATGTCTTCGAGATCATCGCAACCGGTTCGGATTCGTTCGATCTCGATGGGATGACGCACGATCCGGTTCGTTCCGGTGTTCGAAGGCTCACGGTCATCAACGAGACGGATTTCACCGAGATCATCCGCAATCAGCTTGCGTCCGTCAGGAGAAGTGCGATTCGTGTCGAATCGATGCAACGCGAAACCCAGGATCGCGTTCGCGCCGGCGGATTCCGTGCTGCAGATGAACAGGGTCGAATCGGTGATCGCATTGCAGCGACCAATGAAGCGCTCGATGAGATGCAGGACCAGATCGACCGAAATCGTCATGACGACCAGATGCTCCGGGAGATCTTGAGACAGTCCCGGGACATCATCGAGGAAGCAGGAAGAGCCTCTGACCGCGCCGGTTCGTCACTGGAGACGATGGCTCGTTCACCTCAGGGTGCCGCTGAGGAAGATACTCAAGGTGAAACCAACCAGTCTGTCTCGAACAGCCGGCAGGGCCAGCAAGGCGAAGAAGGTCAGCAAGGCCAACAAGGCGAACAAGGCCAGCAAGGTCAGCAAGGTCAACAAGGCCAGCAAGGCCAGCAAGGCCAGCAAGGCCAGCAAGGCCAGCAAGGCCAGCAAGGCCAGCAGCAGGACAACGGACAGGGTCAGCAGCAGCAAGGTGGTGAGCAAGGCGGTCAGCAAGAT
>JAKVBQ010000058.1 GCA_022447205.1 Phycisphaerales bacterium | reverse complement strand
GCCGCCGCCACGGTCAGGATGAAGATCACGAAGACCTGTCCCGAGGTGTCCATGTGCATCCTGCCGAAGGCGACCATCGCGAGTGCTGCGCCCTGGAACATGAGTTCCGTGCAGAGGAACATGATGATCATGTTCCGCCTGGTGAGGAACCCGATCAGGCCGATCGCGAAGAGCAGGGCACTGAAGACCAGCATCAGCTGCATCGTTCTCGGGTCGATGAGGTCGACGGTGGCAAGGCCGGTTCCGAGGGCATGGAGGGCGTTCATTGCCTGTTCCCTCCGCTGAGCCCGGCGGCCTGGTGGGCCTCGTCTTCGCCGAGTTCGATCTGCTTCCTGCAGAGCACCACCGCTCCGAACATCGCCATCAGGAGGATCACGCCCGCGAGTTCCAGACTGACGGGGAATTCCGCCACCAGTGAGAGCCCGACCATCCTGGTGTTGGATGGCAGGCTCGACTCCGGCAGGATGATCCTGGTCTCGGTGCCGCTGCCGAGCCGGACCGGCAGGAACGCCTGGCCGTTCTCGAGTTCGGGCTTGCCGAGGATCTCGACGACTTCGGGTTCGACGAGCACTGCATTGCGCATCAGTTCGCGCGGCATGCTCGCAAGTGCGTCCCAGGGCTGTTGCTCGGCCCGGACGGCGACCTGTTCGACACCCTGCTCGAAGTGCTGGGCACGTGAGTTGTTCATCGCTTCGACGAGCGTCGCAAGCAGGATGAAGCCCGCCAGCACGGCGAGTGCGGGTTCGCGTGGGGTCCTGTCGTACCAGGCGCTGCCTTCATCGGTCGCATCGGTCGGTGACTGCTGGGCCAGCATCAGCACGAAGAGGTAGGTGATGAGAATCGCCCCTGCGTAGACGATGATCAGCGCGAAGGCCATGAACTCCGCATGGAGCATCAGGAAGAGCCCGGCCGAGGCGACCACCACGAGGACGAAGTAGAGGGCGGCGAAGACCGGTCGACGGTGGGTGATCACCCGAACCGCGGACATGACCGCGATCGTTCCGAAGAGGAGCGGGGGGATCGTGCTGCCGAGGGAGCCTTCGATCGATTCCATGATGGCCGTGAGCAGCCATGCCAGCCCGCCAAGGGCGATGATGGTGCCGATTCCGCGGACGCTACCCCTGGTTCCTCGCATGAGGAGGTAGAGGCCTATGGCTCCGGCGATGCATGCGCTGTAGAGAGTCGTTGCGGGCATCCGTGGGTCCGGAGAGAGCGCCCTGGGATACTGGGCTCTGGTGGGTAGGGGAACCGGAACGGGCTGTCCGGCAGTGAGCATCCGTGCTGCATGGGGAACCTCCCCACAGGCACCCGGAACCTGAAGTTCGGACTGTACGGGGGTCTTGATCGGCTCGCAACCGTTCTCGGGGAGGAATGCCATGAAGAGATTGGCCGGGAGGGGTAGGATTTCAGTCATGGCTGATTCCGTCAGGCGCAATCTCCCCAACACCTTGACCATCCTCAGGCTGGTGATCGCGGCAGGATTCTTCGCGACGATCAGCTTGAGCGTCCTGCGTGGCGAGGGTCATGAAGCCTCTCGGCAGCTCTGGGGGAACATCGCGGTCGGGCTCTTCATCATCGCCGCCGCCACCGACGCCCTCGACGGCCATCTGGCGAGGAAGTGGGGGGTCGTCTCCGATTTCGGCCGGATCATGGATCCGTTCTGCGACAAGGTGCTCGTCCTGGGGACCTTCGCCTACCTGGCCAGTCCGAGGTTCGCGGTCATCGATCCGGATGGACAGGTCTCCGGCATGACCACCGGCATCTGGGCGTGGATGGTCGTCGTGATCATCTCCAGGGAACTCCTGGTCACCGCCATTCGAGGCGTGGTCGAGGCGCGGGGCATCACCTTCGGCGCGGATTGGTGGGGGAAGTCGAAGATGATTCTCCAGTCGATCGCCGCTCCCTTCTGCCTGTTCGTCGCAGTGAATCCTTCGATCATGGCGATGCCGATCTTCACACGCATGCAGACCGGGCTGGTCTGGGCGACGGTTGCCGTCACCGCCCTGTCCGCGATCCCATACATCCTCAGGGCTCGGACCCTGCTTGCGACCGATGATGGAGTCGGAAGATCGTGATGCGTCGTTTCAAGCTCGGCATGGTGACTGTTGGTGGCATCGGACTGGCACCGGTCGCCTCCGGTACGTTCGGCTCGATTCCTCCCGTGGTCATGGCCCTCCTTCTCGTGCAGTCGGACCAGCCGACCTGGCTCGTCAACGGCTGCCTGATCCTGCTCGGCCTGGTCTTCTCGATCGCCTGCATTCGCTTCGGCGGCCTGGCCGAGGAGGTCTACGGCAAGAAGGATCCCGGACAGGTCGTTGCCGATGAGATCGGAGGGCAGTGCGTCGCGCTGCTCTTCCTTCCCTGGGCGGCACCGGATGTCGAGGGGGCCTTGCTCTGGAACCTGATGCTGGGGGTCGGCGCGTTCCTCGCCTTTCGTTTCTTCGACATCCTCAAGCCACCACCGGCCCGTGGGCTCGAGAAGATCCGTGGCGGTCTCGGGATCCTGGTGGACGACCTCATCACCGGTGCAATGGCACTGGTGCTCGGCCAGTTGGTCTCCAGGGTCGTCCATGGCTTCTGGTGGTGAACCGATCCGTTCGGTGCCGGTGATCAGTCGCTGTTCTCTGTCGAGGGCGCGAAGAATGTGCACGGACCCTCGAGCCTGACCGCAACGGAACTGCCTCGGTCAGGCACCCGGCCGTGAGGCAGTCTTGCCTGGATGCATCCACCATCATCGAATCGGATGCTCGCCACGCTGTCATGACCGTAGTAGGCCCCGCCCTCGACGCGTCCGGGTCCGCCGTCCGCCGCCTCGATCGCGACATGCTCAGATCGCACGAAGATCCTGCAGGGACCGTCGGGCTGGCCCGCTGCCTCGATCGTGCCCAGACAGCACGTCGCCCTGCCGGAGGTGATCGTCCCCTTGAGCAGATTGCCGTCACCGAGGAGGAACGCTGCTTCCATCGAGTTGGGTGACTCATAGAGCGTTCTCGGCGGACCTTGCTGGAGCAGTCGTCCATCCGACATCACGAGCAGGTGCTCCGCGGAACTCAGGGCTTCCTCCCGGTCGTGCGTGACCATGATCGTGGTGGTTCCGGTGCCCTTGAGCAGTTCGACCAGTTCCGTCCTGACCGTCGATCGAAGTTCCGCGTCAAGATTGGCGAACGGTTCATCCAGCAGGAGCAGGTCGGGTCGGGGCGCGAGTGCCCGGGCGACCGCGACGCGTTGCTGCTCGCCGCCCGAGAGTTGGTGGGGGAGTCTGTCTCTCAGGTGCCCGAGTCGCGTGAGCGACAGCATCTCCTCGACGCGTTTCGTCCGTCCGTTGGAGTCGCGCAGTCCATATTCGATGTTCCTTGCCACGGTGAGGTGAGGAAAGAGGGCGAGGTCCTGGAAGACCAGTCCGACCCTCCTGGCTTCGGGAGCAATGGTGTTCACGCCGTCGGCCGCGACCCGACGACCGGCGATGGACAAGCTGCCGGAGTCCGGGGTCTCGAGTCCGGCGATGATCCGGAGCAACGTGCTCTTTCCGCATCCGCTGGGGCCGAAGAGTACGCCCAGCGTGGCCTGTTCGAGCGTGAAGTCCACGCCATCCAGGACCTGCTGGCTGCCGAATCGTCTCCGGATGTCCTTGACTTCGATCATCGTGCCTTCTCCAGGAGACCTTCCCGCCAGACAAGCGTCGCCACCAGGCATGCGGAGAGTGCGATCAGGGTGAGGGCTGGTGGAGCGGACTCAGCGTACATCGCTTCCTCGGTGTATTGCCATACCCGCGTCGCCAGGGTGTGGGTGCCTGCTGGAGCGAGGAGGAGCGTGCTGGGCAGTTCCTTGGATGAACTGATGAACACCAGGAGGAACGCGCTCGTCATTCCCGGCGCGAGCAAGGGCAGTGTCACGGTCCTGAAACGCCTCGCCCAGTTCGCCCCGAGCGTCCTTGCCGCGTCCTCGATCGGCCGGGGTGTCTGGTCGAGTCCGGTCCGAATCGGTCCTGTGGCCTGGGCGAGGAAGAGGATGACGTATCCGGCGATGACGATGCTCCAGCTCTGGTACGCGATCGGGAGGAGGCGAAGGCTGGTGAAGACGAGTGCGAGACCGACCACGATGCCCGGCAGTCCGAACCCGACGTGGGTGATCCGCTCGATGATCGTCGCCAATGGAGAGTGGTGCCGTGCGACAAGCACGCCGACCGGCAGGGCGAACAGGACGGACACGACCCCTGCAATCGTCGCGAGACTGAGGCTCGTGAGCAGTGGTGATACCAATGCATCCGCGAGCGCAAGCGTTTCGCCCGCTCGCCCCCACCAGGCGAAGAGGCTGGTGACGGGAAGGACCAGCGTGATGCCCGTGAGCAGGAGGATGGCGATGAGACCGGGCCATCGCCAGCGCCCGAGTCGCCAGAGGGCGGGACGCCTCGATCTGCCTGTCTTGCCGCTTCCGTTCCGCCCCCTGAAGCGTTCTCCGATCACCAGGACGAAGCCGATGAGCAGGACGAGTGCAAGGCTCGACAGGGCGGCACCGGTCCTGTCGAAGGCGGATTCGTATTCGAGGTAGATCACTCGCGTGAAGGTGTCGCATCTCAGCATCGAGACCGCGCCGAACTCGCTCAGCGTGTAGAGCGCGACCATCAGTGCACCAGCGGTGATCGAGGATCTGACCTGCGCCAGCATGCCGCTCATCCAGGCCCTGGCGTTCGAACGTCCGAGCAGTCGGCTGGCTTCGATCAGTGATCGGTCGGCACTTGCCATGCCGGCACGTATCGGAAGGTAGGCGAGCGGGTACGTGAAGATGGTGAGGATGAAGGCCGATGCCCAGAAGCCGCTGAACCATCCGCTCCTGAGTCCGAGTCCGGTCGTGATGCCGCCGAGCATGCCTTCAGGACTGAACGCACCGATGTAGACGGTCGCACCCACGTAGCAGGGAATCGCGAGGGGGCAGACGGAAAGGATCGTGCAGGTTCGGCGAAACGGGAGGTCGATCGCTCCCGTGCAGAGCGCGAGCAGGAAGGCAAGGACGGTGGAGGAACAGGTCACGACCGCGGCAAGTCCGATGCTCCGGCCGGCATGTTCGAGCGTGCGCCCACTGCTGAGGAAGGAGCCCACCCGTGCCGCCTCGGACTCACCGAGTGCACGAATGATGAGATAGACGAGGGGCGTCAGGGCGAGTGTTGCGATCAACAGGCAGGAAATCACAAGCGGAGCAGGTGGTCTGGTCCTGCTCCGCTTGCTTGTGTTCGAGATGCTGCTCGACTCGTTGCTCAGGGAAGTGCTCCAACCTTGCGCAGCATGGCGAGGGTGCCTTCAAGATCGGCGAGGCTGCCCAGATCCATCTCGGGGGTCTCGATCTCGGCCAGCGGCGGCATGCCTGCGGCCGGTGTCATGCCTGCAGCGAGAGGATACTCGTAGGTCGACTCGGCGAAGTAGCCCTGTGCCTCCTGATCGAGGAGGAAGCGAATGAGGTCCTCTGCAGCGGCGAGCCTGGCGGAATCCGTCCGGTTCCTTCGAGGTATGCATGCGCCGGCGATGTTCACGAGCGCGCCGGGATCTCCGTTCGGCATGAAGTGGTTCCGAACGGGAAAGTCGGGATCCTCGGCAAGAAATCGGTACAGGTAGTAGTGGTTGACGAAGCCGAGATCGACCTCGCCTGCTCCGAGTGCCCGGACGATCGCGGAGTTCTTCGGGTAGACGACGGCTTCGTTCGCCATGATGCCACGGAGCCAGGCTTCGGTCTTCTCCTCGCCGTCACGCACGCGCATGGCGGTGACGAAGGCCTGGAACGATCCGTTGCCGGGCGCCCATCCGATTCGTCCCTTCCACTTCGGGTCCGTGAAGTCACGGATCGACTCAGGCATGTCCTCGGGAGTCATGGCCGAGGTGTTGTAGGCGACGGATCGTGCACGGCCGGTGACGCCGATCCAGCTTCCCGCCGACGACCTGAATCGTGGCTCGACTGCAACCAGGATGGATTCCGAGATGGGGCTCAGCATCTTCCTGTCCGCAAGTGCACCAAGTGCGCCCGCGTCCTGGGCGATGAAGACATGCGCGGGTGTCGCGTCGCCTTCCTCGAGAAGGAGTGCGGTGAGTCCAGAGGTCGACGCGTACTTCGTGCTGACCTTGTTGCCGGTTGCGGCTTCATACTTCTCGAGCACCGGGCCGATCAGTGATTCCGAACGGCCGCTGTAGACCACGATCTCGATCGGATTCTCGTTGCCTGCACGGCTTCGGTCGGAAGGAGGTGACTGTTCCTCGGATCCGCCGAACATGAAGCCGGAAAGTGCGAGTGCGCATGTCGCGGTGAACGTCGTCGTCAGGAGTCGGGAAGGCATCTTTTCTTTCATTTCCATTTTGAAGAAGGGTTTCGGATGGGAGATGGGGGTCGGCGGGGCTCAGCCCGTGATGCCGATCCTGTCGCGTGCCACGATGATTGCATCGCGAAGTCGGTTGCTTGCGTCGGCGATCGCGCGGCGCTCCTTGATCGAGATCTGGCTGTAGGGAGTCCCTGCGGCAGACCCCTTCCTGAAGTGGGGGAGCACCAGTGCCATTGCCGAGGTGTAGGCGTTGTCGACCGACCCGTTCGTCGTGTCGTCGAGCTGCTTGCTGAACGGCTTGAACTGGCTGTAGATGCCGATCCAGTTGTGCTTGAAGATGAGCATGGACTGATCGGACCAGGTCTCCTCCTCGCTCGAAACCTTCTTCGCTGCGACCTCGTTGGAGAGCGCGACCATGCCGCCGAACTGTCCCTCGGGACTGAATCGTTCAGGTTCATCCAGTTCGACGCGAAGTCGTTGGACGCTTCTCATCAGCCGATCCGCGTAGGGCGCAGCCGCTTCGAGATCACCTTCCGCGAAGATGAGGTTCTCGATCTTGTGGAAGCCGCGGAACTCGGGGTCGGTTTCCCCGCCTTCGAAGGCATACGGGCGTGCATCGATGTCCGCATCGGATTCCTCGAAGGATCCTGCGATCGTCTCGATCTCTTCGTAGGGCGGACGAGCGTCGATGTAGGCGACTTTGGCTGATTCGAGGTCGCCGCTTGCAATCGCCTTTCTCAGACTGTCGACAAGCGGGAGCTGATCATCGCAACGGCTCCTGAAGTACGCGACACCAGCATTCACGGCATCCTGGAAGCGGGGGTCCATGTCTGCGCGATGGTTTGCCCTTGCGGCGAAGGTCCTTCCGGTTCCAAGTACCGGGAGCACGGCGGGCGCACTCACGCCGCCTGCAATCGCAGCCTTGATCATGTGTCTTCGGTCCATGGTGCTCGAAACGACCTTTCTTGTTTCACGCTTGGTGATTGGGTGAGAACCCGTGATCTGATGCCCCGTCAATGATTGCAATTGAGAATCATTCTCAATAGGATACCTGCTCTGAATGATTCTCACCCATGTCACGGACCGATATGTCAGATTTTCTTTTCGATGATGCGGACTTGATCTACCTCTTCGTCGGGGGGCGTCATTCCTCGCCGTCTTTGCCTGGCCAGGTGGATCTGGCTCCCGCCTCGGAAGAGCTTCGAGAACGCATTCTCGCGATTCCACCGGACCGATTTTCAGAGGCCGTGAAGTTCCTCCGTCGCATGAACCTTGTGTACCTGCTGCCAAACGGAACGTGTGGCTGCGGTTCGACGAGGTTCGATATCGTGGCCACCGATGATGATCCGTTTCCCGATCTCTGAGGTCATCCCGCTTTCTTCAACCCTTCACCGACTCAACCGAGATAAAGACACATGCCCATGTCCCTACGCGTTCATCCGCTTCTTGCTGCATTTGCGCTCGCTTTCAGCCTCAACACAACCGTTTCAGCGCAGCATTTCGCGATGCCGGATGATCCTGATGTCTCCAGCGGTCTTCCGATCGCGGAGCCGTCCTCTTCGATTCCGAGACCGACCACAAGCTTCGGTTCGGCATCCTCGAATGGTTGGATCTACGTGATGGGCGGTTACACGGGGCGACCACATGACTACCACCGAGAGGGTCAGTCCGGAGATTTCTACCGGATCAACGTCCATGACCTGGATCACATGGAGATGCTTCCGAACGAGTTGAGGGTCCAGAGTGCCCCGCTCGAGGCATGGAACGGCAAGATCATCCGCACCGGCGGCATGGTCGCATTGAACGCACCCGGTGAACTGGCCCGTCTCCAGTCCCTGGACAGTGTCGCCATCTTCGATCCGGAGACCGGGGGCTGGGAGAACCTCCCAGCGATGCCTTCCGGGCGTTCTTCGCATGACACCGCGGTCATCGGTTCGCATCTTCATGTCATCGGTGGGTGGACGCTCGACCCGGATGCTGATGGGGGTAGCTGGCATGCCGACGCCCTTGTGCTCGACCTCGAGAACCCCGCTGCGGGCTGGTCGAGCATTCCCATGCCCTTCGAACGCAGGGCACTTGCGACGGTCGCGATCGGTGACCACATCGCTGTCATTGGCGGCATGGCTTCCAAGGGTGGCCCCACCAGTGACGTGGAGCTGTATGACCTCACGACCGGTTCATGGTCGGATGGGCCTTCATTCCCAAGCGAGGCATTCGGTGTCGCGGGGGATCGGGTCGATGGGCGCATCGTCGCCTCCTCGTCGGATGGTCTCGTGTATTCGTGGGCGCCCGGCGAGGACGACTGGGTCAAGGTCGGGACGATGACCTTTCCGCGCTTCTTCCATCAGATGGTCGGTGATCACAATGGGGATGTGATCACCATCGGAGGGATCTCCCGTGGGATGCGTCCGGCTCATCTCGAGCGACTCCACCTCGGCAGCGTCGAGCCGAGTGATGCCATGGTGAGGCACTGGGTGATTCCCACGCCCTCGGCGGCGAAGAATCGCCAGGGGTTTTTCGTCCGTGATGGCTGGATCTACATGTTCGGCGGGAACAACAGCACCGGCCAGCATGATTTCGAGGCAGGGAACTTCCTGGATGAAGCATGGAAGCTGAACCTCGCGACAATGACCTGGCGTCGCACAGCGGACTATCCGATGCGTCGACAGTCCATCCAGTCCCACATGGCGGATGATGGTCTCACGGGTTTCGCGCTTGGTGGTTTCGGCCATGATGGAACCGCGGCAAGAACGCATGTGGAGGGCTACACCTACGACTTCAAGACCGACTCCTGGTCATCGACCGGTCCGGATCTCGAGGTCTCTCGCAGCCAGTTCGGTCTCGTCGAACAGGGGGGACGCTACTGGGTCTTCGGTGGTCTGGACTACGATCCCCGCCGTGAGGAAGGCGATCAGTTCCGCCACAAGATCGAGGTGCTTACCGCGGCCACTGATGGGGATGCGGGCCTCTTCGAGGATTCCGGCCTGCGCCTGCGCACACCCCGCAGGGCCTTCGGTGGGGTACTGGTGGAAGACAAGTACTACATGCTCGGAGGGATGCGCGAGGACTTCCAGCTGGTCGACGACTGCGAGGCCTTCGACTTCGAGAGTCGCAGCTGGGAGAGCATTCCTTCACCGGAACGGACCCGGCTCTCTCCTGAAGCGGTTGCGATCGGGCACAGGATCTTCCTCGCTGGCGGGATGTCGCCGAAGGTCGGATCCGAGGGGCTCGAACCCAATCGTTCGCTTGAGATGTTCGATACCAGGACCGGTGCCTGGCGAACCATCGTGGAGGAACTTCCCTTCTCTCTTCGCCACATCCGAATGATGCCGTTCCGAAGCCAGCTTCTGATCTTCACGAGTCACGAATCGGACAGCAACATGGCGCACATGGTGCTGTTGAATCCGATGAAGATGGTGAACGAGTCAAGTATCGCCGCCGTGAATTGACCGCGTGAATGTACTCATGCCCTGCTCCGGTGCGGCAGACTCGAATGACATGACAGGAGGTCCGGCCTGAAGCCGGACCTCCTGTCATGTCATGTTTCACGAGTCGTCTCTAGTTCAGCCGGTGGAGGGGGCCGACAGGGCTTCCTCGAGCTCCTCGGTCAGCTGCTTCTCGAGGGCTGCCGCACCTGCAAAGCCGATGTGGACCTTGAGGATGGTGCCGTCCTTGCCGATGACGACGGAGTGGGGGATGCCACTCACGCCGTACTTGTTGGCGATCTCGCCCTTGTCGTCCATGAGGACCGGGAACGTCCACTTCTTCTTGTCGACGAAGCTCCGGACTCGATCCGCGGGTTCCCTGAGATCGATCGCGTAGAAGACGACGCCCTTGTCCTTGAATTCGCTGGTCACCTTGTCCATGGTCGGGAGGCCCGCGACGCAGGGGCCGCACCAGGTCGCCCAGAAGTCCAGGACGACGACCTTGCCGCGAAGTGATTCAAGCGAAACCGTTTCGTCGGTACGGAGGGTCTTCAGCTCGAAACCGGGCGCCTCCTTGCCGAGGGTGGGGTGGGCCGGCTCTTCGAACTCGAAGTCATCGAAATCCTCGAAACCCTCGAGGTCATCGAAGCCTTCCATGTCCTCCATCATCGCCATGCCTTCATTGGCCTTCTCCATGACGGCTTCCATGAGGTTGTCCACCTTTTCCCAGTCCTCGCCCGGGCTGAATTCGAACGAGGCACCGTCCTTGTCGGCCTTCTTCCAGTCACGGAAGGCGATCTTCATCTCCATGTCGCCCATCATCATGTCATCACCCATGCCTTCGAGGTCAGGCTTGATCCCGAGCAGCCAGGGGCTGTCACCCTTGGCGATCCAGATGTCGAGGTTCGCCATCGGGGCCATCGCGTCCACAGGGCTTCGGAACTTGATGACCGTGGCTTCCTTGCCCTCAAAGGTGTCGTCGCCGCCGAGGGTGACGCTGTTGACGTCCTTGAGCATCTTCTCCAGTGGATTCGTGCTCATCAGCATGAGGCCGAAGGCCAGTCCGGGATCCTGCCCGAGCGCCATGGTGAGTTCATCGACCGTTCCGTCCGCCGACATGCCGTCGGTGATGCTGTCGAAACTCTTCGGTGCGGGACCTGCCTGGTAGATCTTGAACATCGGCATGCCGGCCATCATGATCTTGCCGTCCGATGCGGCGTCGAGTCCGCCCAGCATCGAGTCCTCCGAGACGACCTTGAACATGTTCGGGCGAGCGAGGGTGATCGCGGAACTCTGCTCCATCGGCATCGGGAGCTGCGGAGCGCTCATCGACATCGTGCTCGTGAATGTGGCTGCATCCACCTTCTTGTAGAAGTCGACCATCTTCTCCATGAGCGCACGGGCTTCCGGCTGGATGTCCGTTGCCGCGCCTTCCTGTGCGAATGCCGTGTTGAAGGTGGTCGCAGCGGCGAGGCTGCCTGCAATGAGTGCAGTTCGAATCATCTCGTTCCTTTCGGCGGTCGGGCTCGGCCTACGAAGGCGCCCGGAATGGGTGCTTGATGCCCCGAGTCTAGCCAATCTCGCTCGACTCGCGGGTTGGTCCGTCTACCGGGCAGGCCTCATCCGGATGCAGGGGCTGCAACGCGGCTTTCGTGGCTCATGAGGTCCTCGTGGGTCTCGCGACGTCGGATCAGGTGGACCGCCGTCCCGTCGACCATGACCTCGGCTGGCAGGGGCATCGAGTTGTAGCGATTCGCCATCGACATTCCGTAGGCTCCGCTCCCGAAGATCGCGATCAGGTCACCGCGTTCAAGGGCCGGGAGGGGGCGGTCGAGGGCGATGTAGTCCCCGGTCTCGCAGATGGGCCCGACGACGTCGTAGTTTTTCAGTCCGGGGATGGCCGGTTCACGCGTCCTCGCCGGAGGCGTCATGCCTGCGGGGGGGCGGCAAGGCCAGACGAAGTGGAAGGCGTCGTAGTGGCTCGGTCTGAGAAGGGTGTGCATGCCTGCGTCGAGGATGGCGAATCGTCGATCACCGGCTTCCTTCACGTACTGCACCCTTGCGAGCAGGATGCCGGCGTTGGCGGAGATCGAACGCCCTGGTTCGAGAATGATGCGGAGTCCGTCCCTGACCCGCGGTTCGAGGATCGGGACGAGCGCTTCCGCGTAGGTTCTCGCGGGCGGAGCCTCCCCGGTCTCGTAATCCGCGGCGAAACCGCCTCCGATGTCGAGGGTCGAGATCGGGTGTCCTGCTTGTTCGAGCAAATCGATCGTGGCGAGAAGTCGTTCGACCGCGACCACGTACGGCATCACCTCTCGAACAGGGGAGCCGATGTGCGCATGAAGCCCGCAGAGTTCGCAATGCGGGCTGCCGGCATGTGCTTCGAAGAAGGCGAGTGTGTCCTCGATGTCGATGCCGAACTTGGTCGCCCGGACTCCGGTGGTGGTGTGGCGGTGAGCGCCCGGATCAACGTCAGGGTTCACTCTCAGGGCGATCCTCGCAGTCACGCCCAGTCTCGATGCGATCCGTTCGATGTTGCGATATTCGGGGGAGGATTCGCAATTGAAGAATCCGATTCCGCTCCGGAGTGCGAATTCGATCTCCTCGTCGGTCTTGCCGACGCCGGCATAGACGCATCGTGCAGGATCGACACCGGCCGCAAGTGCACGTTGGAGTTCCCCGCCAGAGACGATGTCCATGCCTGCTCCGTGTTCGCCGAGGAGCTGGAGGACGGAGATGTTGCTGCAGCTCTTGACCGCGAAGCAGGTGAGCGGATCAAGCGGAGCGAAGGCCTCCTGGAATCGCAGGAGGTGCTCGAGGAAGGTCGCCTTCGAGTAGACGTAGGTCGGAGTGCCCGTCGACTCGGCGATCGCGGACAGTGGCACGTCTTCGACATGAAGTTCCGAATCACGAAACTGGAAATGATCCATGCGGTGAGGGTAACCGCGATTCGGAGTTTCAGCCTCCTGCGAGTTCGGCTTCGTCGTCTCCCATCGCCGGGCGGCCGCCTGGGCGCTGGAGGATGAAGCCGAAGACGCTGGCCACGACGACCAGGAGGGGGATGACCATCGGTGATTCCTGGAGGTGCTCGAGGATCGGTGTCCGGATGGTGTCGATGCGCAACAGGAGCGCGAGCCCTCCGGTCACGAAGAGCGCGCCGCCGCTCACGCTCATGAAGAAGGTGATCACGAGACGTGAGATGATGAAGCTCGCCAGTGCAAGAGCGATGAACCCCATGGCGGCGCCTGCCCAGGCCTGTGAGGCATCGTCCGGTGCGAGGATGCCCCAGGCGTTGGCGCCCACGAACGCACCGACTGCGCCGGCGAGGATCGCGATCGTCCATCGCAGCATGGGGGCGGCCAGTGCCGCGCAAAGCAGACCCACCGCGATTGCGATGACCATCGATCGACCCATGGAGAGGCTCAGCATGTGTCCGATGCCGATGCCACCCAGGAGGGCCAGGACCAGGACGATGATCCGATGCCAGAGCCAGCCACGGACCAGGCAGATCGCTCCCACGGCGAGGAGGATCGTGGCGATGAGCACCGACATCGAATCGAGTGACTGCAGGAGCAGTTCCGGGCGAGCCATCAGATCGATGCGATCGAGGGTCCTCGAAATGGTCGAGCCGAACGCCTCGAAGGTGATGTTGGCGTTGAGTCGGGGCAGGGGATCGATGATCTGTTCGAGCATGGGGGGCTCCACTGCTATGCCATGTGGCTGGGGGGGTGAGGGGGATGCAGGCACCCCCGTCAATCGGCTGCACTTTCCGTATCGGCTCCCTGGCGCTCTGCATGCCACTGAATCAGGGCACCACCTGCCGCGAGGGTGAACCAGCACAGGAGCCAGATGGCAGGGTGGAGGGTCTCAAATGGCCCCTGTGCGCTTGGAAACAGGCTTTCGTACCCAATCAGGCTCCCGATCAGCACAAGCCCGGCGCCGGCAACGACAGTCACGATTGCCCCGGATCGCTTCCAGGCAGCCAGTCCGAAGAGGAATCCGAACAGCCCACCGAGGAGGGCCACGCCGGCGAGAGCGCTCTGCATTC
>JAKVBQ010000057.1 GCA_022447205.1 Phycisphaerales bacterium | reverse complement strand
TGCCGGGCTCGACGAGGAGGTCCATCAGCTGCCCCTGGCGATCCGCATCGATCAGCTGTTCCAGCACGTCCGGGGCGCGCCACCAGACCGCGCCGACCGCGGTCCCGTCAAGGACCACGCGGGCACGAAGGTGCTGCCCTCCCGACCCCATGCGCACCGGATTGGAGACCTTGACGCCTTCGAGGATCAGTCGGGGATGGGGGTTCCCGACCCCGAACGGTTCCATCTGCTCGATCCGGCGGACGTTCGACAGCGTCAGCTCGGAGAGCAGTGCCACCGCATCCACCTCCATGGCGGGGACCAGTTCGTCCGGTTGCAGCTCATCGTTCGCGCAGCCGACGAAGAGCTCAACGAACTCGTCCAGACGCTCGATCGGAACGGTCATGCCCGCGGCGGCATGGTGACCACCGAAGATGAGGGGGTTCCCCTTCTCGTTCATGGCGTGTGCACAGCGGGTCAGGGCTTCATGCACCGAGAAACCGGTCACGGACCGAGCCGATCCCCTGCAGACGGAGTCTCCCTTGTGCATCAGGATGACCGGCCGGCCGAACTGTTCGGCAAGACGAGAGCAGCAGATGCCGACAAGCCCCGGATTCCACGATTCATCGGCAAGCACGATCGCCCGTCGGTCCGGGGCCGTGAACCCACCGGACTCCGCGAGTTCCGCGGCATGATCGGTGGTCTTCCTGCAGAGCTCCTGCCGTTCTCGATTCAGCTTCACGAGAGAAGCGGCGATCACCGCAGCCTCCGCCGCCGATGCGCTCGTCACGAGTTCCACCGCATCCCGGGCACTGCCCAGGCGCCCTGCGGCGTTGAGGACGGGTGCGATCCGAAAACCGACATCCGACGCTCGAAGCGGGACCCCCGGCTTGTCGAAACCACATGCCGCCAGGAGTGCCTTCAATCCAGGGTTCTCCACCTGGTCGGCAAGGCGCAGGCCGTGGGTCACGATGATCCGATTCTCGCCCACGAGCGGCACGACATCCGCGATGGTGGCCAGGGCGGCGAAGGCGAAGAGTTCGAGCAGCTTGGTGCGCTGCGGCTCCCAGAGCCTCCTGGAACTGCACCATCGCTCGAAGAAGGCCCACGCCACCTTCAGCGCGACGCCCGCACCACAGAGATCGGTGAAGGGTGCGGGTGCATCCGGACGCATGGGGTGAACGAGGAGATCCGAGTCGGGCAGCCTGATCGAACCCGAACCGTCACGCTCGAAGGCATGATGGTCGGTCACGATGAGCTCCACCCCGAGCTCGCGAGCACGCTCCGCGACGTCGAAGGCGGTGACCCCGCAGTCCACCGAGATGACGAGCTTGATCCCGTCGGCGGCCAGTCGCTCCAATGCCTCGATGTTGAGCCCATACCCCTCGTCGACACGGTGGGGTATGTAGAGCTGCGGGGCGGCCTCGGGATCGACGAGGGTGATGACGTGGTACAGGATCGCCGCCGACATGACCCCGTCCACGTCGTAGTCACCGTAGATCGCGATGGGCCGCCGGGAACGAACCGCCTCGACGAGCCGTACCGCGGCCTCGGAGGCCCCTGGCAGGGTCGAGGGGTGGTGCAGGTCGGTCATGCTGGGGTTGGCGAATGCCGAGCGGGCGGACTCATCATGGAGCCCCCTGGCAGCGAGCAGTCGGTCCACGAGACCACCACTCACCGGCGCATCAAGCCCGAGTCCGTCCAAACGTGCAATCCACCGGCGGTTCCATCCGCGCATGGGAGGAGCCTACGGCCTTCGGGACCCATATGCCAGCATGGAACGGATCTTGTGGCACCAATCCACAATTCCAACGATACTGTTGGCACGATCGACGACCGACCGATGGTTTGAACTGGGAGCCCAGAACGATGCCGAACCGATACAAGACAATTCTGCTCTTCGGCGCCCCCGGGGCGGGGAAAGGAACCCAGGGCAAGATCCTCGGGCAGATCCCGGGCTACTTCCACCTGGCCTGCGGCGACGTCTTCCGTTCCCTGGACATCAACTCGGAGCTGGGCAAGGAGTTTCTCGCGTACTCCTCCCGTGGCGAACTCGTTCCGGACAGCCTGACCATCGAGATGTGGAGCCAGAACGTCCACGCCCAGACCACGCTGAGCTTGTACAAGCCGCAGGTCGACCTCCTGATCCTCGACGGCATTCCTCGCAACGTCGCCCAGGCCGAAGCGATGGACAACCACCTGGACGTGCTTCAGGTCATCCATCTGGTCTGCCCCAACATCGACGAGATGGTGGCGAGGATGAAGCGACGCGCCCTGAAGGAGAATCGACTCGATGATGCCGATGAGAAGGTGATTCGTCGTCGATTCGAGGTGTACGACGCCGAGACCAAGCCGGTGCTGGAACACTACGACCCCTCGATCATCAAGGAGATCAGCGCACTCGGTTCGCCGGCTGACGTGCTCCAGCATGTGCTTGAGGTCCTGGTCCCCGTCCAGGATTCGCATTTCAACAACCCGCTTGGCAGGGCGAAGTGAACCGGTCGGATCCCCGACCTCAACCGCCGGAACGAAGCGCTTCGAAACGCTCAATCACCTTCTGAAGCCAGGCCAGTTCCACATCGGATTTCCTGGAGTCGGATGCCTCCAGGACAAGGCTGCCCAGCCGCCTCTCCATCAGCCGTCGGGTCGTCGCGTCGAGCGGCTCGTCACCGTCATCCAGCTGCTCGAACGTGAGGAGAAGCCACTGGATGGCCGGATGCTCATCCGTCGGACGATTGATGAAGCTCCGCTCCTCCTCGACGACATCCGGGGTCCGGACACGGAGCGGCGCGAGGCCGAAGCGGGAGCGAAGCCCGTTGGCCAGGGACTGCCTCGCCTTGCTGACCTGGGAGCTCTTCGAGATGTTGCCATTGCTGTCCAGCTGCTTGATCGAACCCAAGGGGAACTGCAGATCGAGCAGCTCGGTCAGGGGCCTGCCTTCCTCGTCCAGTCTGTTGACCCCATCTTCATTGGCCACCCGCCGCTCGATCTGGAACTCGAGGATGTCACCGGGCTGACGGCTCTGGACGACGGAGGTCAGATCCTCGCTGGTCGTGACCTTCCTGCCTTCGATGAAGACGATCCGGTCGCCACGCTTGAGGAAGCGTTCTCCCGGCATGCCGGGAATGACCGCCTCGACGACGACGGCGCCCTGGATGTTGCTGCGCATGCGTATGCCGACCGCACCACGCGGGGCCTCGAGCACACGCTTCGTGAGGACCCCGAGGAGTCGGGAACGCTGTTCGATGCCGAGTTGCTGGTCGAGCATCGCGGCAAGGAGCACCCGGTCGCTGATCTCCGGTGTCGCGAGTTCACGCGTCGCCTTGTCGCGGACCGACCAGTCAGGTGACCCGAGCCCGCGCAGGAGCAGGTAGACGTGCTGCGGTATGACGACCCTTCTCAGCACCGCATCGCTCGGAAGCGCGCGACCGGGAATGAGACGGTCATCCATGGTCGTGACGGGACCGTCGGAAGTGTTCGAGAGCGTACCGCCCTTCCCCTCGATCAAGGGGGTCTGTGCCGATGCGACGGTATCGAGCGCAAGGACCGACAGAGCCAGCGGAAGCAGGCATCGGCCCTTGTGGAGGAGGTTGAGAAGTGGCTCTCTCATCGACACGACTATAGCAGTGCAACCGACCGATTTCGCCTGTTCGGCCGTGGATCGGCCCGGCTCACTCGACGTTCGCGGCCTGTTCCTTGATGCGATCGATCAGGCCCTTCACCTCGACGATGTTGCGGCTGATCTCCGCATCGGAGGACTTGCTGGCGATGGTGTTGGCCTCCCTCAGCATCTCCTGCGAGAGGAAATCGAGGGTCCTCCCCACCGGTTCGGCAGCGGTGTTGCAGACCAGTTGCTCGAACTGGTGCATGTGCCCTGCAAGGCGGACGACCTCCTCGGCGATGTCGGTTCGTTCCGCGTAGACGGCGACCTCGCGCATGAGGTCCTCGTCATTCACGGAACCACCCACGTCCTCGAGCAGGAGTGTCATTCGCTGACGCAGTCGCTCCTGGTACTGCTCGACGACGAGTGGCGCACGTTCCCTGATGACGTCCACTCGTTCATTGATGGAGACCCGGTGCCGATCGAGTTCCTCGGAGAGCGCACCACCCTCCCGTTCCCGCATCGCGATCAGGTCATGGCAGGCCTTGTCCACGAGTTCGAGGACGACAGGCCGAGCGCGTTCGACCACGGCCTCCACCGACTCGTGCACGAGCACCCCCGGGACGGCAAGCAGTCCGGCGAGATCGATCGTGCATCGATCACGAATCGAGTCGGGAGTCGACTTGTCCAGGTCGTGCAGGATCCGTTCAAGCACCTCACCGTTCAGGACGGAACCCTCGGAGACGATCCCGAAATCGGCCCTGACGGTCGCAGTGACGCTCCCGCGTGCGAGATGGCGGGCAAGTGCCGATTCGATCTCCGCTTCAAGGGCGCTGAGTTCCTCGGGAACACGGAGCTGCGCCTTGAAGTACTTGTTGTTCACGCTGCGGACCTCGACCGCATACCGAGCGCCATCGACTTCGATCGAGGAAGCGCCGAATCCGGTCATTGATCTCAACATCCGCAGAGGTCTCCTGTTGGAGGCGCGTCAGCAGGAGCGGACTCCCCGACGCGATGGATCATTCCTGACCCGGGAGGCTGTTCTCGTCGCTCCCGACCGGAGCGACCGGCGCGGAGACATCGGACTCGGGTGCACTGGGGGCCGCACCAGGGGTGGCATTCAGTGCCGCAGGCGGGACGGTTTCCAGCGCCTCGGTGGCGGCAGGTGCATCGACCTGCTCCTCGGCCTGCTGGATCTGTTCCTGGGCGTTCGAGATCAGTCGGTTGTCCATGATGTTCAGGAAGACCGCGATCAGGAGGTACCCGACGAAGGCGATGATCGTCGCCATCGTGAGGACGTCTCCGGTCTTGCCACCGAATGCCGTGTCGGTACCACCGCCGCCGGAACCACCGAACGCGCCGGCAAGGCCGCCGCCCTGAGGCCGCTGCGCGAGGATGATCAGAACGAGAATCACCGAAGCGACGATGAAGATGACGGTGCCGAGAATGAACCAGGTCATTGGTGCGGGTCCTTTCCGCAGGGTCAGGTATCGAGCCGAAGACGGCTCACATCAGGCCAGGATCTCCCTGCAGATGGCCAGGAAGTCCTCCGCCTTGAGCGAAGCTCCACCGATCAAGCCGCCGTCGATCTCCGGAGAGCTGATGAACTGGGCCACGTTCGTGGGTTTCATCGACCCGCCGTAGACGATCCGGACGCTTGCGGCGAATTGGTCATCATACAGGCTTCCAAGCACACTGCGTATGGCCAGATGGGCAGCTTCTGCATCCTCGAGGGACGGAGTGAGGCCGGTTCCGATCGCCCAGACGGGCTCGTAGGCGATCACCATGGCGTCCAGGGCAGCCGGTTCCAGCCCCTCAAGGGCGATTTCCAGCTGCCTTCGATTGACTTCGTCGGTTTTTCCGGACGCTCGTTCCTCCTGGGTCTCGCCGCAGCAGAGGACGACCTTCAACCCGGACTGCAGGGCACGAGCGAGTTTTCGCCCGACAAGGGCATCGGATTCCCCGAGCCCGTGGCGGCGTTCGGAGTGCCCGACCAGGGTCCACCTGGCACCGACATCCAGCAACATGCTCGCGGAAACCTCTCCGGTGAAGGCACCTGATGCCTCCGGAGAGACGTCCTGCGCACCCAGGGCGACCGGACTCGAAAGGATCGTCCGTCCGACGAGATCGAGGTAGGGATAGGGCGGACAGAGCACGACATCACCCGAATCCGCGTGATCCTGCAGTCCGGCGATCACCTGTTCCGCGAGCTCGACCGCGGAGGCATGATCCGTGTTCATCTTCCAGTTGCCGCCGATGAAGGGTCTGCGCTGGCTCATGTATGCTCCAATCTGCCCGGCCCACCTTAACCCGCATCAGGAGGGCCCGGAAGCCGGTGGCAGCCCCCGACAGCCCCCACCCCCTTCGGAATGGTGCCAAGAGGGCATGTGGTCCCTTTGTACGCCCCTGCGAAAGCTACACTTTCCGGTTCATCCATGGAGCAACCACCCGATGCCCTTGACCGCAAGTGAAATCAGACGCAAGTACCTCGAGTTCTTCGCCGAGCAGGCGGGACACACCATCGTCCCCAGCAGCCCGGTGGTGCCCCTCGATGACCCGACGCTGCTTTTCACCAACGCCGGGATGAATCAGTTCAAGGATGTCTTCCTGGGACAGGGCACCCGTCCCTACACCAGGGCGGTCGACACCCAGAAGTGCATTCGAGCGGGTGGCAAGCACAACGATCTCGAGGACGTGGGCCGCGACACCTACCACCACACCTTCTTCGAGATGCTGGGCAACTGGTCGTTCGGGGACTACTTCAAGCCCGAGGCGATCGAATGGGCATGGAAGCTGCTGACCGAGGTCTACGGCATCGACGGCGATCGAATCTATGCCTCCTATTTCGGAGGCAACACCGCCGCAGGCCTTGAAAGCGACGAGGAGGCTCGCGAGCTCTGGAGACGCCACCTCCCGGCGGAACGCATCCTGCCCTTCGACATGAAGGACAACTTCTGGGAGATGGGCGAGACCGGTCCGTGCGGTCCGTGCTCGGAGATCCACTTCGACCGGGTCGGTGGGCGTGATGCCTCCTCGATCGTGAACGAGGACGACCCGAACGTGCTCGAGGTCTGGAACCTCGTCTTCATCCAATACAACCGCGAGGCGGACGGTACGCTCGTCCCGCTTCCCGCCAGGCACGTCGACACCGGGATGGGGTTCGAACGACTCACATCGGTGCTTCAGGACAAGCCCAGCAACTACGACACCGATCTGTGGAGTCCGGTGTTCGAATCGATTCGATCGCGGTGCGATGCCCCGGCATATGAAGGAACGCTGGAAGGACACGCGGACATCGCCTATCGAGTCATTGCAGACCACGCACGATGCCTGACCAGCGCCCTGGCCGACGGCGCCGCCCCCGGTTCCGATGGACGAAGCTACGTCCTGCGCAGGATCCTGCGCCGTGCGGTCCGCCATGGGCACCAGACCTTCGGTGCGAAGGATCCGTTCCTGGCGGACATCGTTCCAAGCGTCGTCGAGACCCTCGGCGAGGTCTTCCCCGAGATGCGCGAAAGGATGGATCGCATCCAGACCGTGATCACCGCCGAGGAGGAGGCGTTCCGACGGACACTGGACCGAGGACTGACCCTCTTCGCGGATGCCGCGGATCGCTCCAGCAGGTCGGGGGAGAAGGTGGTCAGTGGAGCCGATGCATTCCGCCTGCACGACACCTTCGGATTCCCGATCGACCTCACCGAGGTGATGGCCGAAGAGCGCGGCATGACCGTCGACCTGGACGGCTACGAACAACTGATGGAGGAGGCACGAGAGACGAGTCGATCCGGAAGCGACGAGACCGACCTCGTGGTGACGATGCCACCGGACGTCCTGGCCCGGCTCGAGGACTCGGGGATCACCCCCGCCGACGACGGCGCCAAGTTCGAAACGACATCCACCACGTCCACCATCCGTGCGATCTGGGACGGCGCAAGCCTCCTCGAACATGCCGATCCCGGCCGACGCATCGGCCTGCTTCTCGACCGAACCACCTTCTATGGTGAACAGGGCGGGCAGGTCGGGGACCAGGGCCGGATCGTGGCGAACGGTGACCCCGGTGGACTGTTCATCGTCGAGGACACCCGACGGGTCGGTGACCACGTGCTCCACGTCGGGCATGTCGAATCAGGTGGACTCGATGTCGGCGAGACGGTCGACTGCAGGGTCGACGAGGATCGAAGAGACGACATCCGCCGCAACCACACCGCGACCCACATGCTGAACCTCGCCCTGCGCGAAGTCGCGGGACGCGAAAGTGATCAGCGAGGTTCGATGGTCGCACCCGATCGCCTGAGATTCGACTACGCCGCGACCCAGCCGCTCACGCCCGAGCAACTCTGCCGGGTGGAGGAACTGGTTCGGGACGGGATCAGTGGCGGGTTGCCGGTCGACACCGCGATCGTTCCCCTCGAGAACGCGAAGCAGGTCGACTCGGTGCGGGCGATCTTCGGTGAACAGTATCCGGATCCGGTTCGCATGGTGAGTATCGGAGCGACCGTCGAGGAACTGCTCTCCGACCCGCATCGAAAGGACTGGATGGACGTGTCGGCCGAGTTCTGCGGCGGCACCCACCTCGAAAACACTTCCGAGGCCGGCGAGTTCGTGCTGCTCTCCGAACAGGGACTGGCTGCAGGCGTGCGCCGCGTGGTGGCACTCACCGGTGAAGCGGCGCGCACCGCTCGTGCGGAAGCCGACGCCTTTGGTGCGAGGATCAAGGCCTTGAGCACGGACGAGAGCGCGGAAGGACTGCCCACCGAGGTGGACGGACTGGTCCGGGACTTCGAGGAGGCGAACATCGGCACGACGGACAGGATCCGTCTCGGTGAAGGCATCGAACGACTCCGCAAGGCCGCGAAGAAGGCGCGCAAGGCCGTGAGTTCCGCCAACAAGGGCGAGATGGTCGAGCGAGCACGAGAAATCGCCGAATCCAGCGACGGCCCGGTGGTGATCGCACGGATGGATGGTGCGGACAAGGATTCACTCCTCGCCGCGATGGACACCATCCGTGGCAACCGCGAGGAGGTCGGTGTCCTGCTGCTCGCGGTCGACGAGGATGCAGGCAAGGTCGTGATCGTCTCCAGGGTGCCCGACAACCTGATCGCCAGCGGATTGAAGGCCGGCGACTGGGTGAAGGTGGCCGCCCAGGCCTGTGGAGGAGGTGGTGGCGGACGCCCCGACTCCGCCCAGGCCGGGGGGAAGGATCCCTCGCGTGCGGACGAGGCGTTGGAAGCGGCCCGCGAGCATGCATCGAAGGTGCTCTAGGGGAATCCCCCAGCGATCTGCGAAAGACTTCGATCCCACGTCCTGACCCGAAGGCAGCGCCCTCCACAATCGGAAAACGAATTGCCGGAGAGGCCGGGAGGCAGTACGGTCGATTCATGCATCCTGCCCTGCTTCTCACGTTGTTGAGCCTTCTCCAGGCGGCATCCGCGCCGACCGGTCCCGATCGGACCCCGGAAGACGATGCGACACCCCCGACCTCGGCATGGCGATTCGAGGAGTCCGGTTTCACCGGGGGGATCGTGACCGACACCCACGGTGACTTCGACCTGAGACTGGAGAAGGGCGGGCTGACGTTCACGGGTGACGGCGTGACGCAAGCGGTGCTGCTCGCACCGGGCGCGCGGAAACTGGATCTCGCGATCGACGTCGATCCGAGCACGTACCTGCCTGGCGAGGCGTTCACGATCTCCACCTGGGTGCGCATCGACCAGCCACGCGACTATGCAGGGATCTTCAGCGCGATCCAGGACAACGGTGCCTACGAACGAGGCTGGGCGAGCGGGATCCATGGCGATCGATTCTTCCTCTGCCTGGTCGGGGACGGTGGGGACGAGAAGATCACCTACCTCTTCTCGGATCAGAGGGTCGAAGTCGGAAGATGGCACCACCTCGCAGCGACGTGGGACGGACGTCGCATGCGTCTCTTCATCGATGGCGCACTGGACATCGAGTCCTACGCGGAATCAGGAGCCGTTCGATGGCCGCCCCGAACGACGATCGCGCTGGGCGCCTACACCGATGATGACTCGCGGTACTCGCTGGTCGGCGCACTGCATTCCGTGACACTGCATGACGAGGCCCTGGCCGATGATGCAGTGGCTCGACTGCACGGAACACTCGCCGGCCTGTTCCCGGAGCCGGTCACCCCGGAAGACGAGATCGCGACCATCCCCTCGAGTCCGATCAGGGGCTGGCCGACCTATCGACACGATCCGAGTCGAAGTGCCGCGACCCGGGAGACGCTCGACCCCGTGCTGAAGGAACAGTGGACGCATCGAACCGCGGCCCGCCCGCGACCCTCGTGGCCGGAGCCGGCGAAGAGCTCGTTCTGGCAGAACATCGACGAGATCGTGCCGCGAGTGGTCTTCGACGCCTGCTTCCATCCGGTCTCGGATGGCGAAGTGGTCCTCTATGGGTCCTCCGCGGACGACCATGTCCGTTGCCTCGACCTCCAGACGGGAGCGATCCGCTGGCATCACGCCACGAACGGACCGGTCCGCTTCGCACCGGTCATCGATGGGGACGGCGTCCTGATCGCGAGCGACGACGGCACGCTCCGCAGGGTCAACATCGAGGATGGCGCCCTGGTCTGGAAGAAGCAGCTTGCGCCCGAGGACCGGCTGGTCGTCGGCAACGGAAGACTGATCTCGGCCTGGCCTCCGCGAACCGGCCCCGTCCTTGATAGAGGACTGGTCAGCATCACCAGCGGCCTGTTCCCGAAGTTCGGGACCTGGGCGACCACGCTTGATGCACGAACGGGCGAGGAACGCTGGCGTTCCGAACTTCCCGGTATCTCACCACAGGGCTACCTGCTGGCCTCGCCGACCAGACTGTTCGTTCCGACGGGACGCACCGCCCCGATCATGCTCGGACGAGGTGACGGTCGGATGCTCGGACGCTTCGAGGGACCGGGTGGGACCTTCGCGGTCCTGGTCGAGGACGACCTGTTGACCGGACCCGGCAGCCGGGGCGAACTGAACGTCTCCAACCAGAGGACACGAGAGACCGTGGCGGGATTCGATGCCGAACACGGCATCGTGATCGAGGACCTGATCGTCCTCGCCCGAAACGGCACCGTGAACGCGATCGATCGAAGGCGGCTGAACGGCGTGCTCGAGGAACGAGCCACCCTGGAACGACGCCATGCGGAACTGCTCGCTCGCAAGGAGCAGGGTGATGCGGTCGATGAGGAACTCGAACGTGCCTCCAGCCGCCTGCGGAACCTGCAGGAAGAGATGCTCGACTGTCGTCTCTGGGAGGAGGCACTCGATGCGGAGAGCATGGCGCTGGCCGGCGAGGAACTCCTGGTCGGCAGCCCGAACATGGTCCGGTGCATCGACGTCCGGACCGGAACGACGAACTGGGAACGGCCGGTCGAGGGACATGCGCTCGGGCTGGCCATCGCGGGTGGACGATTGATGGTGGCCACCAGCCGCGGCGTCCTCCACTGCTTCGGGCCGGATGAAACGGTCGAGGTCGCCCCGAAAGACACCCTTCCAACTGCGACTCCGGCACTTGATGACGAACTCGCGGACCTGATCGCCGCACATGGCATGGATCGAGGCATCGGGATCGTCATCGAGGCGACGGATGCCTCTCTTGCTCTGGCACTGGCGAACGAGCTGCGCCTGCATGTGATCGTGATCGAGCCGGATGAGCAGCACGCAACCGAACTGCGCAGGGAGGTACTCGCAACCGGAGCCTACGGTGACGGAGTCGTGGTCCTGCACGGTGACCACGAGGCGATCGGCATCGACTCGATCGGCAATGTCGTGCTCTCTCATGCGGGAATCGAATCGAACGAGAGCCGTTCACGAGAAGACATCGAAGCGATGGCGCGACTGGTCCGCCCGAATGGCGGACTCCTCGTTTCAGGAGGTGCTTTCGCGACGCCGAACGGCTTCGCGCCCGTGGCATCGGAAAGGTGGTCCGCCTTCACGCGAGCACCGCTCGAAGGCGCCGGAGACTGGACGCATCCCTACGCGGATGCGGCGAACACCACCAACAGCGGTGACACCAGGCTGTCCTCGGAGTTCGCACTCCGCTGGTTCGGCGGACCGGGCGCGGAACGGATGGTCGACCGGCACCTGCGCACCACCGCGAGTCTCGCGGGTGGCGGACGACTCTTCATACCGGGCAAGGACATCGTGATCGGAGTCGACGCGTACAACGGTCTCGAACTCTGGTCCACCCCCCTGCCCGGTTTCACGAGGACCGGCGCACCCTACGATGGTGGCTGGTGGGCACTCGGAACGAATGGTCTCTTCGCTGCGGCAGGTGACCGGGCATTCCAGATCGAACCCACGACAGGTGAGATCAAGGTGACCTACGACATGCCCGAACAGGCACGCGATGCGTGTGGCATGACGGGAGCGCCCGACCCACGTTGTGAATGGGGCTGGCTGTCGGTCGATGGGGAACGACTCCTCGGTTCCTCCGCACTGCCGGGAACCGCGCGCCTGGAACAGAGTCGACCCGCAGTGGTCGACCAGTATTCGGAACAGGAACCTCTTGCGACCAGCCGAGCGCTCTTCTCGATCGATTCAAGCCTCGGAAGCTACGACTGGATCTACCGTGACGGCGTGATCATCAACGCCTCGATCTCGATCCGGGACGGGAGGATCATCTTCCTCGAGAGCCGGACCGATGCGGCGTTCGCGGACTTCGACGGACGAGTCACCCTGGAGGATCTCCAGCGAGGTCCCCTCGACCTCGTCGCGATCGACATCGAGAACGGCGAACGCCTGTGGCGGGTCCCGATCGAAGGTGATCGATTCGAACATTCGGTGTTCGTGGTCGCGGGTCCGGAGCAGATCGCCCTTGTCGGATGCACCAATGACGTCAACCGCAACCGATACCACGTCGCGGCACACGATCCTGAAAACGGCCGGGAGCTCTGGCGTGCGACCCACCTGAACAATCGTGCCGGGATCGGTGGTGACCACGGCGAACAGGTCCACCATCCGGTGATCGTCGGCGACGTCCTGATCGCTGAACCCCATGCCTACGACCTCGTAACCGGCGAGGAGGTCAACCCATCCGGCGGGAACGACTTCTACCTGAAGTCACGCTCCGGCTGCGGGACGATCTCCGCGTCGGACAACTGCCTCTTCTTCCGAGACGGCAACCCCGCGGTGCTGGAACTCACCTCCGGCAGCGGCACTCCGGAGAAACTCACCCAGGCCAGCCGACAGGGCTGCTGGGTGAACGTGATTCCCGCGCAGGGCATGGCGCTCATCCCCGAATCGAGTTCCGGGTGTGTCTGCGGTTATTCGCTGCAGACCTCGATCGGCCTGGTGCCGGTCGATCCAGCGGACTGATCGCTTCAGCCTCGTCGGCTCGTTGATACGGCTCAAGGAGTGGCCTGGATCCGCTCGAGTTCGGCGCGATACCGTTCCGCCTCCTCGGGCCTGCCCCATGCCTCGTAGAGAAGTGGCAGCATCTCCATCGCCAGCGGAATCGAAGGATGATCATCACCCAGCACTCGTCGGAAAGACGCGAGCGAATCGAGCAGAAGCGGCTCGGCCTCTGCATGGCGACCCAACCTGAATTCGAGAACTCCGAGATTGTGCTCTGACTCGATCGTGAGCAGGTGGTCGCCACCGAGCGTTCGAAGGCTTCGCTCCCGGATGTCAAGCATGAATGGCAATGCATCCTCGTAGCGTTCCTGCTCCATGAGCAATGCGGCGACCGAATTGAGTGATGCAAGTGTCTCCGGATGGTCTTCGCCAAGGACCCGTTGCTGCCCATTCAGTGCCTCCAGGAACAGACGCTCGGCATCCTCATGGTTCCCCAGGACGGCTTGGGCCCAACCGAGCGCATTGATCACACGGAGGGTTTCGGGGTGGTCGTCGCCAAGAGTCTCCATCCTGTAGTCCATGACTTCGGAGAAGTGTGAACGGGCTTCCTCGTATTCTCCCTGCGCATACCTGAGTCGCCCGAGGCTGTAGGCGATCGCAACAGTCTGCGGATGAGTCGGGGGAAACACGCGACGTTGGATTTCAAGAGCCTCGGTGAAGAAGCCGCCGGCCTCATCCAACTTGCCCATGTCCTGCGAGATCACTCCGAGGTCGTTCAAGACGCGAATCGTGTCCGGATGCTCGACACCAAGGGCCCGACGCATGCCTGACAGGGCCTCCCGAAACCCCCGGTCCGCCTCCTCGTATCGTGACTGGAGGTAGTGAAGTCGAGCCAGGTCCACGATCATCAGGAGGGTGAAGGGGTCATCCTCTCCGCGGACTCGTCGTTGAATCGCGAGGCTTTCACGAAGATGGCTCTCCGCCTCGTCGTACCGACCGAGGGCGCGGTAGGTCGTGCCAATGACGGAACGCACTTCGGACTCGATCAACGGTTGATTCACAAATCGAGACGAGACGGATTCCGAGGCATTGGACAGGACCGTTTCCATCAGTCTCGTGTCCATAGATCGAGCCGTTGCGGGATCGACCGAAGCAAGCATCGTCGTGACGAAGTCCTTGACGGCATTGGCTCGATCGGCCTCCTCCTCGGCGATGCGTGCATTCTCGGCGGATTGAATCGCGAACAAGGTGGTTCCTATGATCCCGGCG
>JAKVBQ010000056.1:1423-14253 GCA_022447205.1 Phycisphaerales bacterium | reverse complement strand
ATCGGGACAGTTCTCGACTGGCCTGGAGAAAGGCGCAGGGCGGTCGGTGAGGCTGCCCGCCGTCGAATCAGCGATCATTTCCCGATCGAGCGGATCGCCGAGTCGTACCAGGAGCTCTGGGAGGAACTGGCTTCCATGCGCTCGGGCAAGGCGGAGGTGTTCGAATGAGCAGGATCATCGTACTCGGCGGTTTCGCCCGTTCACTGGTTCTCTTTCGTGCTCCGATGCTGAGGGCGATGGTCGAGGCCGGACACGAGGTGATCGCTGCCGCTCCTCCGGAGGATGACCAGGTTCCGGTCGCGATGAAGGAACTCGGCGTTCGGTGGTATCCCATCGAATTCGAGCGCAACCGAGTGCAACCGGTTCGTGACCTCTTCTTCGTTCGACGGATTCGGGGGATGCTGCGTGAACTGAATCCGGATCGACTCCTCTGCTACACGATCAAGCCGAACATCTACGGTGGCTGGGCCGCACGTGCGGAGGGGGTTCCTTCCGCGGCGATGGTCACCGGACTCGGGACGGTGTTCATGAACCCGGGCCTCAGGCGTCGGGTCGCGGGCTTGATGCTCCGTCAGTCGTGTCGACACCATGACCGGATCTTCTTTCAGAACGATGAGGATCGCGACGATCTGCTCGATGAGGGCGTGGTCGAGGACCGTTCGAAGATCGTCATGACCGCGGGTTCCGGTGTCGATCTCGAACTCTTCCCCGAACGAACACTTCCGGATCGACCGGTGTTCCTGATGCTGGCGCGGTTGCTTGTTGCCAAGGGCGTGCGCGAGTATCTGGCTGCGGCACGCATCCTGAAGGCAGCCTGTCCCGAGGCAGTGGTCCGGCTCGCGGGCATGGAGGATCCCGGAAGTGGTGGGGTGCCGATCGCCGAGATCCACGCTGCAGTCCGCCAGGGTGACATCGAGTATCTCGGCCATCTCTCCGATGTTCAGGATGCACTTGCTGAGTGCAGCGTGTTCACACTTCCTTCGTGGCACGAGGGGACGCCCCGGAGTGTCCTCGAGGCCATGGCGACGGGGCGTCCGATCATCACGACCGATGCTCGTGGCTGCCGAGAGACCGTCGAGCCCGGCGAAAATGGTCTGCTGGTCCCCGTTCGATCTCCCGAAGCGCTGGCGGGAGCAATGCTCGAACTCGCCCGGGATCCGAAGCTCCGTTCCCGAATGGGTGCTCGCAGTCGAGAGATCGCTGAAACCCGTTTCGATGCCGATCAGGTCTCCCGGGTCATTCTGGACGCCCTTGCGCTCTGAATCCCCGGTCCAGATACACTGTGCCCATGAAGCGGTTCTTCGATGTGGTCGCGAGTGCATTCCTGCTCGTGATCCTCGCCCCCATCCTGATCCTGATCGTCCTGGTCATCGCGGTTCGCCTCGGGCGACCGGTTCTCTTCACTCAGGAACGTCCAGGCCTGAAGGGTGTCGTGTTCCATCTGCACAAGTTCAGGTCGATGAGCAACGCGCGTGGTGCGGACGGTGAACTCCTGCCGGACGAACAGCGACTCGGGCCCTTCGGCCGTTTCCTGCGCAGCACCAGTCTCGATGAACTTCCGGAACTCTGGGACGTCCTGCGGGGTCGCATGAGTCTCGTCGGTCCACGCCCGCTCCTGCCCGAGTACCTGCCTCTCTACGACGAACATCAGGCTCGTCGCCATGAAGTCCGCCCCGGCATCACCGGCTGGGCCCAGGTTCAGGGCCGGAACTCCCTCAGCTGGGAACGGAGATTCGAACTCGACGTCTGGTACGTCGAGAACCGAAGCATGTTGCTGGACATCCGCATCCTCTTCATGACGATCGGCCAGGTCATGCGTACCGAACAGACCCGGCAGTCCGGTTTCGCCACGATGACCCGATTCAAGGGGAACGAACCACAATGAGCGCTCTACTCGTACTTGGTGCAGGTGGAAACGGACGAGTGATCGCGGACATCGCATCCGATGCCGGCGACTGGGATCGAATCGCCTTCCTCGACGATCACCAGAAGGCATTCGAGTCCGACGCGCATTGGGAGATCCTCGGTTCATGTGCCAGCCTCCCCGAAGTCGCGTCCGACTTCGATGCGCTCGTCATCGGCTTCGGTGACAACACCCTTCGTGACGAGTGGTTCGATCGGTCCCGCGAGTGCGGGATCGAGGTCGCCACGATCATCGCGCGGTCCGCATCGGTCAGTTCCCGCGCTTCTCTCGGTCCCGGAACGGTGGTGATGCCGCAGGCAGCGGTCAACATCGGCGTCAGCACGGGGCGATGCTGCCTCGTCAACACCGGCGCGACGATCGATCACGACTGCAGGCTTGGTGATGCCGTCCATGTCGCGCCCGGCGCGCATCTCGCCGGGAACGTCGAGGTGGGTGATCGGACCTGGATCGGGATCGGCGCATCAGTCCGTCACGGCATCTCGGTCGGATGTGATGTCATGGTCGGTGCGGGGGCGGCGGTGGTGCTCGACCTGCCCGATGCATGCTCTGCGATGGGTGTTCCTGCCCGGGTCAGGGCCTGATCAGGCCGAGTCGGCCCCCGATGGGAGCCGTTTCCCGTCGAGTGGTACACTCACGCGATGCTTCAGGAGCGATTCATCGAACTCCCTCGCAAGGGCAAACTGGCTCTGGCGATGGTCGTGGACGCCTTCACGATCGCGATCGCCGTCTGGGGGGCCTTTGCGCTCAGGCTTGCGGACATGTGGCCGGAGATGCTGGCTTCCCGCTGGTGGCTCCTGCTGGCGATGCCTGCGGTCACGATTCCCGTCTTCAACCTGGTCCGTCTGTACAAGGGGGTCGTGCGACACATCGGCGCGCAGTTCGCACTCGCGCTCTTCTACGGAGTCACCATCTCCGCCCTCTTCATGCCTCTTCTGGTGTTGCTGCTCCAGCAGACCCAGGAGTTCTCCCGTGCCGCGGCCGTGATGTACTGGTTCCTTGCCATCGTCGGGATCGGTGGGTTGCGACTCCTGGCTCGAGGCTGGTTCAGGCTCGGCTCACGTGAGGGCGCACGCCCCGTCATCATCTACGGTGCGGGTGATGCCGGGGCGCAGCTCCAGAGTGCGTTCGCCGACGGCGATCAGTTCAGACTGGTCGGATTCGTGGATGACGATCGATCCCGTTGGAAGATGATGATCAATGGTGTCAGCGTCCATGACCCTGCCGGCATTCGACGCCTGGTCCTGAAGCATCGGTGTCGCGACATCTTCCTCGCCATGCCGTCAAGCACCCGGAACGAGCGACGGGAGATCATCGAACGCCTGCAGGTCCTCCCCGTGAAGGTCCGGACCGTCCCGAGTCTGACCGAACTCGTCGAAGGCAAGGTCAGCCTCGACGAGGTTCGCCCGATCGCGATCGAGGACCTGCTCGGACGTGATGCCGTCGAGCCGAGGCAGGATCTCCTGGACAGGTGCATCCGAGGGAAGGTCGTGATGGTCACCGGTGCTGGCGGGTCGATCGGATCCGAGCTCTGTCGCCAGATCCTTCGTCTGGCTCCCGGGAGGCTGCTCCTCTTCGAACGCTCGGAATTCGCTCTCTACCAGATCCACCAGGAACTCCTGCATGCTGCCGAGGAGGCCGGTGTGGCCGTGGAGGTCATGCCGATCCTCGGGTCGGTCGGGGATCGTGCGCATGTGGAGTCGGTCCTCGAGACCTTCGGCGTGGAGACCATCTACCACGCTGCGGCATACAAGCACGTCCCCCTGGTCGAGTACAACGTCGCCGCCGGAGTCGGGAACAACGCGCTTGCCACCTGGACGCTTGCCGAAGCCGCCATCAGGACAGGCGTCTCCTCCTTCGTCCTCGTCTCGACCGACAAGGCCGTCCGTCCGACCAATGTCATGGGTGCTTCCAAACGGCTCGCGGAACTCGTCCTGCAGGCCCTGCAACGTCGTGGTTCCTCGACCCGTTTCTGCATGGTCCGTTTCGGCAACGTGCTCGACTCCTCCGGCTCGGTCGTCCCGAGATTCAAGAGTCAGATCCAGGCGGGGGGGCCGGTGACGGTGACTCACCCCGAAGTGATCCGGTACTTCATGACGATTCCCGAAGCTGCCGGACTCGTTCTCCAGGCAGGATCGATGGGTTCCGGTGGTGATGTCTTCCTCCTCGACATGGGGGATGCCGTGAAGATCGCCGATCTCGCTCGCTTGATGATTCGGCTCGCGGGCTTGACTGAAAGGACCGAGGAGCGTCGGCATGGTGACATCGAGATCAGGTACACCGGACTTCGTCCCGGGGAGAAGCTCTACGAGGAACTCCTGATCGGTGACGACCCCCGGGAGACCGATCACCCGATGATCATGCGTGCCAATGAGGCGGAACTTCCATGGGAGGTGCTGGAAGGTCGACTCGTCGAGTTGCGTGAGGCATGCGCGAAGTCCGATCCCGGCCTGATACGAACACTGTTGACGGAGATGGTCGAAGGCTTCACGCCCGACCAGGACATCGCGGATCTCTCATGGCAGGCGAGGACCCTGAGTGCGTCGTCGCACGGTGGTGGTGATCAGGACTCCAGCTCCTGAACGACGCGCTGGCATCCCATTCAAATCTTCGAAGACTGACCCGTCATTCAAATTTGTTCGCGCGTGATCCCGGCATCGCTCTTATGGGACATGAACCGCGACCTCCTGCAGTCTTTTTCCCGGCACCGACTAGGATTCCCCTCCTGGGGCGTGTAGTTTCGTTGCACATCGCACGCTGGCCGTTGACGGAGGAGACATCGGCTGGCGCGCGTTGTTTTTTGCGGTCAACGATTTTCCGTCGACGCCGTTCCGGAGTGCCGGTGCCTGGCGCGATGATCCGGTAGGCTGATCCACCATGTTCATGCCGTCACGACCGAACGAAGTGTCTTCGCGCATCGGGCCAGTCGTTCTTGGAGTCTGTCTCCTCCTGATGGCTCGAGTCTCGATGGGCATGGTGTCCGATGAAGACAGGCTCCTGATCGAGCAGGTGCGAGTCCTCGAGCCAGCACCCGAGGGATTCGTGGAGCGCGGCCCCCTCGATCTGGTGGTCGATGCCGGCGTACTCTCGATCATCTCGAACGACTCGGAAGTGACCCTGAAACCCGGCCAGATGAAGCTCCGCGGCCGGGATCGCTGGCTGGTTCCTGCACCAAGGGCACGCCTGGCTCGTCCGCCTTCCAGCGCGGACCTCGTTCTCGCCGGCCTGAGCGGTCTTGGTGGCGTCATCGTGCCTCCGGGCACCACTGCTGCGGACGTGGTTCATGCCCGTGCAGCTCTCGATGCCATGGCGCTGCCGGTCTTGCTCGACGAGGGTGTCCTGGTCGAGGGTCGAAACCCGCCACCTGCCGAGCTGGGACCGACCCTTCGACGGGTGGTCGAGGCCAACGGTGGGTGTGAAGCGTTCCTGCAGTCCCTTGCTCACAGCTCGGACCGCCGGATCACACCCGGCATCCGCGCATCCTTCCTCATCCTGAGCAAGGACCCGAGACTTCATCCAGAGACGCTGCTTTCTCCCCATGCGGTCGTTCTCGGCAGTGATGTCATCCTGCTCCCCGAGCGTGAGACTCGTCTTGAAGAGGCACGTGTCGACGAGAAGCGAGCCTCGCTGCCTTCGTTCGAACCGATCGCAACGCCCGGGCAGGTCGAGCCTTCACTGGCTCGTCGCTACCAGCTGACGGTGGACGGATTGGTTCGAGGCGAAGCCCTTCTCGAGATTCGTTCTCTCGATGAGGGGATGACTGCCAGGGTGAGCGCCCTGACTGCGGCGCCTCTCGACGAGACCGTTCTGGCCGAGTCGCACTGGCCGTCCGGTACCGGGCGACTTCACTTGAGCAGTCAGGACAAGCGTGTCGATGCCGTTGCCTCCACCGTTTCCGGTCAGGATGGCCCAGGGCTTCAATTGGCCATCGAACTGGATGGCGACCTGGTCGGGGGGAAGTCGATTCCCCTTCAGGTGGATGACCATTTCCTTCCGCACACGCTGCTGATGCTTCTTGATGCAGCGCGTTCAACCTCTGGTGTTCAGACTACGGGGCGCGCGATTGAAATCGAACTCATGAACGGGTTCCCCGGCGTCTATGCCGCGGGGAGGCGCACGTTGAGACCCCTCCGGTCCACCGACAAGCCACCGCTGGCGCCCGAACAGCTTCTGCGTCTCGCGGGCGCTCCCGAGGCCACGGTCTGGGTGCTCCCCTCCGCTGGAGAAGACCCGGATCCACCGGGATTCGTGATTCTGGATGAACAAAGGGTGCCGCTTTTTTTCATCCTGAAGACGCCCTGGGGCACCGTCGAATGGGCGGGATCAGGGCCCAACGCCCCTTGAGGGGTGTTTCTGCCCCTGAAATCCGGTTTCATCCGGGTTTTCGGACATAAATCTGATCAGGCCACGTTCGAGATCTGTCCCGCATCTCTCTCCCAAGGCAATTTATGATGTGCGGATGCCCATCAGTTCATGGGCGGCCCCACGAACCGACCAGGCCAACCAGTTGGCTCTCCAGAATCAACACCCATGGCTGGAAGCCATGTTCTCAGATCGAACCAAGGAGCACGACGTGCATCACAACACTCTCTTCGCCAGGCCTCATGGCATTCGGATCCCCGGACTCGCACTCTCCAGATTCTGCGCACTTGCCGTCCTCGGCACTGCTGGCTGGATCCTCGGGGGTGGTGTCGGCGAGGACTTCCAGCTCACCCAGACCGTCATTGCCCAGGACGGCGATGAGGGCCGAGGCGGCCGTGGTGACGAAGGTCGCGGTGGCCGTGGCGGCGAAGGTCGTGGTGGCCGTGGCGGCGAAGGTCGCGGCGGCGAAGGCCGTGGTGGTCGTGGTGGCGAAGGCCGTGGCGGCCGTGGCGGCGAAGGCGGTCGCGGTGGCTGGGGCGGCGGCGGAGGTGGTGGCTGGGGTGGCGGAGGCGGCATGGGCCGTGCGCCTGGCATGCGCGACATCATGGAGCAGCTCCAGGCTGACTTCATGCGTCGAGATGTCGGTCTCTTCGTCGACCAGCTCGCTCTCGATGATGCCCAGACGCTCGTTCTCGAAACGCTCTTCGATGATTATGAGGGTGACTATGAGATCCGTTCCAGCGAGGTTCAGGATCAGCTTCGCTCCCTCGGCCAGAGGATGTTCCAGACCATGATGTCTCCCGAGATGCGTGACGGCATGCGGGAAAGCATGCAGGAGATCAGGGCCGAACTCGACGACATCGCCGCCGAGCAGGGCGCAGAGCTGAGCAGCGAGGAACGTCGTGAGTTCTATCGTGAACGCATGCAGCAGATGCAGCAGGAGATGATGGACTCGCGAGCCGAACTCGGACTCGACCTCGAGACCCAGGCTGCGATCAAGGAGATCTTCGATCTCTTCGAGCAGTGGACGATCGAGAAGTCCGCCATGCGCGAACGCTTCGTCGAAGGACTGAAGTCCCAGCTGGACGACGACCAGCTTGCCGCGTGGCCCGCATTCCACCGTTTCCTGGTCCGTGAGAAGAGCCTGCCGAAGTCCCGCCTTTCCGGCGAGGGCACCAATCTCTTCCTGGCCATCGACGAATTCGGTCTTGATGACGCGTCATTCGATCGCCTCGAGCCGCTCTTCGACGAGTATGAACTCGCGCTGCACCAGTCCCTCATGTCGCGTGATTCCTACCTCGAGACTTCCGCTCCCAAGCTCTACAAGGCGCTTCAGAGCGGAGACAAGGACGAGGCTCGTCGCCTGGTCGATCGACAGGTCGACTATCGCAAGGCCGTCCGCAACGTCAACGACCAGTTCATCGACACCTTCTCCTCGGAGGTTCGTGAACTCGATGAGGCCACCGGTCTCGCCTTCGCCCGTTCCATGAAGGAGCGTGCTTACGATCGCATCTATCGAACGACCCGTGGGGAGAGGGCCTTCGACGGCGCGATGGAAATGGATCTCGACGAGGAGATCATGACTGCAGTGGTCGAACTCTACTCCGGTTACATGCGCGAACTCGATTCCATGAACGAGCGGATCGTCACCCTCGTTCGCAAGGAAGAGCCCGAAACCCAGGTCGAACAGGTCGACCGGATGGCTTCCATGATCGAGGGCAACTTCATGAGCATGTGGGGTGGCAGCGGCGGCGAAGAGGAATCCGATCTTGACGAGGCATACGACAGGCGTCGTGATCTCGAAGAGAGCTACATGGATCGTCTCGAGTCACTGCTCACTCCCGAGCAGCTTGAAGCCCTTCCCGGAAGGTCGCGTCGCGGCGGCGGCGGCGGCGGCGGCGGCGGTGGCGGCTGGGGCAGCGGTGGGTTCGACATGGAACAGATGCCGGAAGAGGTCAGGGAGCGCATCCTTGAGCGCTACGACACCGATGGCGATGGCGAACTCAGCGAATCCGAGATGGAAGAGATCCGGAATCGTTTCCGTGGCGGCGGCGGTCGTGGCGGCCGTGGCGGCGAAGGCGGTCGTGGCGGCAACGGCGCGGTCTGATCCTGCCTCGATTCCTTGTGCAGATACCTTCGGGCGGGAGCAGCAGCTCCCGCCCGCTTTTTCTTTTGCCCTGATCGCTGCTCCCTCATCGAGTGGGCCCCTTGAAGCCTGTTTCTCCCCATTCCGGGACGGCAGCTCTCATTTCCTGTGCATCAGGTGGGTGGTCTGGCCGATGAGTCCTGCGGGAGCCTGGATTCGGCGGTTGCCGGCAGTACTCCCCCATGCATGCAGGAAGTCAGGTGGCCCGTTTGGTCGAGCAGATCGTCAGGACATTGAGTGATTCAATCAGCAACGAGCCGATGACCCATCGGGCGTCACACATCCCTGCGCCTGATGGGGAGGCGATCACCCGACTCATCCAGAGTCTTCGTCAGCTGATGTTCCCCGGTTTCTTCGGTCCGATGCTCGAGGAGGTCTCACAGCTCGAGGCCCTCGTCCAGCGGGAGCTTGATGAAGTCGAACGGGAACTCACCTCCCAGTGCGGTATCGCCTTTCGCTATTGGCGAGCCGCGGGAGAGACCGGTGACCCACATGACCTTTCCGAGGAGGAGGAGGCGTCCTGCCGACAACGTGCCTCCCAGGCCACGGAGCATTTTCTCCAGAGACTCCCGGTCGTCCGGCGGCTCCTCGCACTCGATGTCAAGGCCGCGTTCGATGGCGACCCCGCAGCCCGCCATGCTGATGAGATCATCCTCTGCTATCCCTCGATCAGGGCGCTCACCGTCTACCGCCTTGCGCATGAACTCCATGTCCTCGAAGTCCCGCTGCTTCCCCGCATGATGTGCGAGCAGGCCCATCGCGAGACCGGAATCGACATTCATCCCGGTGCGACCATCGGGGAGAGCTTCTTCATCGATCATGGAACCGGTGTGGTGATCGGCGAGACCACGCGCATCGGGGATCGGTGCAAGCTCTATCAGGGGGTCACGCTCGGTGCACGCAGCTTCCCGCGTGATGGAGAGGGTCGGATCGTCAAGGGAGGTCAGCGGCATCCGGTGCTCGAGGATGACGTCGTCATCTACGCCGGTGCCACCATTCTCGGTGGAGACACCGTGATCGGATCCCGGACGGAGGTCGCAGGCGGCGTGTTCGTCACGTCGAGCGTCCCTCCTGATCACGTGGTGGCCGCTCCAAAGGCCCGGACCAGGGTGATCAGCCGGGAACACTGAGGGTTCCCGGCGTGAGGCCGACTTGCTGTCGTTACAATGGCCGATTCCTACCACCGGATTCGGAGCCATGATGCAGCATCTTCCCGACATGTTCGATTCACGATCCACCCTGGACACGCCTTCAGGGGAGAAGGTGATCTACAGGCTTGACGCGCTCCGGTCCCTCGGTGACATCGATCGGCTTCCGCTGACGATCAAGGTTCTCCTGGAGAGCTGTCTCAGGAACTGTGACGGCACCGTGGTGACCGAGGACCATGTCCGTTCCCTGGTCGCCAGCCCCGAGGCTGGGGCGGGTACCGAGATCGCGTTCACCCCTGGTCGGGTCGTGCTCCAGGACTTCACCGGCGTTCCCTGTGTCGTCGACCTTGCCGCCATGCGGGATGCCATGAAGGCGCTCGGTGGCGATCCGAGGAAGGTGAACCCGCTCGTTCCCTGTGATCTCGTGATCGACCACTCCGTCCAGGTCGACGAGTTCAATTCCGGTGTCGCACTCACCATCAATGCGGAGAAGGAGTTCTCTCGAAATCGGGAGCGCTACGAATTCCTGAAGTGGGGTCAGCAGGCCTTCGACAACTTCAGGGTGGTCCCGCCGGCAACCGGCATCGTGCACCAGGTGAATCTCGAATACCTCGCGAACACCGTGTGGGAACGGGATGGCGTGCTCTTCCCGGATTCCCTGGTCGGAACCGACAGTCACACGACGATGATCAACGGACTCGGAGTCCTCGGATGGGGTGTCGGTGGCATCGAGGCCGAGGCCGTGATGCTTGGTCAGCCGATCTACATGCTCATTCCCGAAGTCGTTGGCATGCGGCTCACCGGCGTCCAGCCGGAAGGGACGACCGCCACCGATCTCGTCCTCCGGATCACCGAGGTGCTCCGTGAACACGGGGTGGTCGGGAAGTTCGTGGAGTTCTTCGGCGCCGGCCTTGCCGACATGGCTCTCGCCACCCGAGCGACGATCGCGAACATGGCTCCGGAATACGGTGCAACCTGCGGTTTCTTCCCGGTCGATGACCGAACGCTCGACTACATGCGCCTGAGTGGTCGTGAGGAGGATCTCATCAAGACCGTCGAGCTCTACTGCAAGGAGCAGGGGCTCTGGCGAAACGACGAGATCGAGCCCGCCTACTCCACGGTCCTCGAGCTCGACATGAGCACCATCGAGCCGGCGCTCGCGGGACCGAAGCGTCCCCAGGATCGGATCGTGCTCTCCTCCATGCAGGGAGAGTGGCATCGGATGCTCGTGGATACCTATGGGCGTCCCGGTGCCGACGGCATCGAGCGGATCGATCGCTGGATGGGCGATGGTGGCACCGGGGACGATGGGGCTGCTGCGGTCGCCGTCGCGGATCCACCGGCGACCGCCGTCGAATACGACGGCAGGCACTTCGAGATGCGTGACGGTGACGTGGTGGTGGCTGCGATCACCTCCTGCACCAATACGAGCAATCCGAGCGTGATGGTCGGTGCGGGCCTTCTGGCCAGGAAGGCCCAGGAGCGCGGACTCACTCGAAAACCCTGGGTGAAGACCTCCCTGGCCCCCGGTTCGACGGTGGTCACCGATTACCTCGAGAAGGCCGACCTGATGCCTGCCCTCGAATCCTGCGGCTTCCATCTCGTCGGATACGGATGCACGACCTGCATCGGAAACTCCGGTCCGCTTCCGGAACCGATCTCCGCCGCCATCAGGGGGCATGATCTCGTGGCAACGAGTGTTCTCAGTGGCAATCGAAACTTCGAGGGTCGAATCCACGCCGACATCAAGGCGAACTTCCTTGCCTCGCCTCCGCTGGTGGTCGCCTACGCGATCGCGGGGACCGTGGACATCGACATCACGGTGGATCCACTGGGCAAGGACCATGACGGAAACGACGTGTTTCTTCGGGACATCTGGCCGAGCGACCGGGAGGTGGCGGACACGGTGGCCGGCTGCCTGACCCGGGAGCAGTTCCAGAAGCAGTATGCGGATGTCTTCACCGGAAGCGAGGAGTGGCAGGCGATCAGCACCTCGACCGGCGAGATGTACCAGTGGGACCCCGCGAGCACGTACGTGCAGGACCCACCCTTCTTCGCAGGAATGACCCTCGAGGTGAGCGAGATCGAACCGATCACCGGCGCGCGCTGTCTTGCGCTCCTCGGTGATTCCGTGACCACCGATCACATCTCGCCGGCCGGGGCCATCAAGTCCGACTCGCCGGCGGGTGAGTACCTGATCGCCAACGATGTTCCTGTCTCGATGTTCAACAGTTTCGGCTCCCGACGTGGCAACGACCGGGTGATGACGCGAGGCACGTTCGCGAACATCCGGATCCGGAACCTGCTCGCTCCCGGTACGGAAGGTGGATACACGACGGACTTCACCGACGGCAAGGTCAAGTTCATCTATGACGCCGCCATGAACTACCTGAACGCAGGGACCCCGCTGGTCGTGCTTGCCGGCATCGACTACGGGATGGGCTCGAGCCGTGACTGGGCCGCCAAGGGGACCAATCTCCTGGGTGTGAAGGCGGTCATCGCTCGAAGCTTCGAGCGGATCCATCGTTCGAACCTCGTGTTCATGGGTGTTCTTCCACTGGAATTCCCGGAGGGAGAGGATGCCGCGTCGCTCGGTCTGACCGGACACGAGACCTTCGACATCGACCTCCCCTCCGATGTCGAACCGCTCCAGCAGGTGACGGTGCGAGCCACCGCGCCGGATGGCACCAGCAAGACGTTCCAGGCGAAGACCCGCATCGATACGCCGGTCGAGGTCGACTACTACAGGAACGGCGGGATTCTCCACGCGGTGCTTCGCCGCATGGCCCAGGACTGATTCCCCGGATCACGCATTCCCGCTCGAGTCCGTGCACTGCTTTCGTGCCCGGTGGTTCGTGCGCCTTTTCGCAGGGTCGCTTCATGCCTCCCTTCGCAACTGCTATCCCGATATCTCATGAACATCCCACGATTTCGAAGCAGCATGCTCGCTCGTGTATCGTCGTTCGTCGGTGGCATGGAGCGCGAACTCCTCGGCTTCGAGCGAAGCCCGCCACGGTTGGTGCTGCAGGCGACCTCGTGGCGACCGGATGCGCCTTCAGCCTACTGTCACCACTGCGGCCGGGGTCTGGATCTCATCCTCGGTACATGTTCTTCATGTCGTGGCCCGTCCTGGCCAGCTCGTGTCGTTGTTCGTCTTGGTGCCTATGACGAGCCACTCTCCAGCTGGATCCGTGCGGTGAAGTTCGAGCGCTGGCATGCCATGGCGAGCGTTCTTGGTGTCGAACTCGGTCGC
>JAKVBQ010000056.1:0-1413 GCA_022447205.1 Phycisphaerales bacterium | reverse complement strand
GTGGGGGGGCATCCGGGGGCCTCGTTTCTCAACGAACCGCTCGTGGTCCCGGTTCCGATGCCCATGGGGAGGCAATTGTCTCGTGGCATCGATCATGCATCGATGCTTGCACGATCGGTTGCTCGAGCGAATGGCTGGCAACTCGCCCAGCCGCTTCGTCAGCGCCGAGGGAGGACCCAGGCCTCTCGAACCGTCTCGCAACGACTGCATCGCGCGAGTCCATTTCGCCGGAGGCGCATGATCCCGGCACTGCACGGTCGTGAGATCCTGCTCGTGGATGATGTGCTCACCAGCGGGCGAACGATCCACCAGGTGATCCGCCAGCTTCAGCGACTGGGAGCGGGTGCCGTGACTGTCGGAGTCGTGGCGGTCACCGAGGCCGAGGCCCCAGGGGTGCGTTGAGTTTCGACAGCGTGTGCCCGGCACGGATCCTTCTCTGGTGTGCCATTTCGCGGGTTTCGTGCCGCCTTTCGCCGTGGTGATGGCCCGCAGCGAGCTGTTTCGGCGGCGTTCGAATCACGGCCGGGGGGGACCCCTCCTGAGGGCCTCTGAGGGCGGTTTTTATGCCCAAAGTGGATTTCTTCACCAGTGAGTGAACTTGATGGCCCTGGTGGGCGTATCACCTGCACTGACCAGAGCCCGGAGTCGGTTGTATTCCGGTGATCCCCTTTCAATTTTTGGCAGCCGATACAGGTTGACAGGACGGTCAGTTTGGTTAAAGTACGCGGCTCCCCGACGTGTTGCGAATTCCCACGGGATTCAAGGCATCGTCGGTATTCTTTGACAAGTGATAGACGAGATCGCCGCGAGGATGTGAGCATCTTGGCGCGCTACACAAAGCGTGTCCGGATGTGAATCCCACGGGTCGTCGATGTACAGCACGACGGTCCTTGGACATCCTTGTGACGCCTTAAAAGTCATTTCAAACAAGACCTTTGTTTGGCAGCCCTCGGGTTGCCAGGCGGAGGATGTCCAAAATTCCTTTTTTCGGTGGGACTAGCCTCCCATCGACGTTGATGGTTTGACATCAACGAGACCGGTTGGATCCGTCTTCGGACGGGTTACAACGGCCAGGCCAAATCTTCGAATCGATCGAGGCTCTGCCTCGTTCAACGATACAAATTGAAGAGTTTGATCCTGGCTCAGATTGAACGCTGGCGGCATGGCTAAAACATGCAAGTCGAACGCGAAAGCACCTTCGGGTGCAAGTAGAGTGGCGTAAGGGCGAGGAATACGTTCCTACGTACCCCAAGGTCGAGGATAGCTCGGAGAAATCCGGGGTAATACTCGATGTGGTGCTTCGGCATCAAAGGCTTGTCCGCCTTGGGAGCGGGGAACGTCCTATCAGGTTGTTGGTGAGGTAACGGCTCACCAAGCCGAAGACGGGTAGCGGGTGTGAGAGCATGACCCGCC
>JAKVBQ010000055.1 GCA_022447205.1 Phycisphaerales bacterium | reverse complement strand
CATCGACGACGACCATGTCGAGCATCGCATCACCGTTGATGTCCCCGACCACCACGAAGTAGGGGGCGGCCTGCTGGACCTGTTCGAGATCGAAATCGCTGCCCGGGTTGTTCGTGTCGTTCCAGAGCACCTCCACCACGTTGGCACCGAGGGTGTTGACCCGTGCGATGTCCATCGCGCCGTCTGCGTTGAAATCGCCGGCGGCCGCGGTGTTGCCGAAGTCGGTCGAGAGTTCGGCCGGCGTCATGATCGTGTTCTCGGTGTCGTAGAAGTGGCCGGGACCGGGGCTGCTCGGGGTGTCGCCCCAGTTCAGGAGCAGCTTGCTGTCGTAGTCGTCGACAGGGTTCTCGCTGGGGCTGTCCTGGCATTCGCCGGGATCGTTGGTGTCGCCGTCCCCGTTGATGTCCTGGCATTCGACGTTGCCTGCGGTCTCCGGGGTGTCGTAGTCGGTGTAGAAGAGATCCTGGTATCCGTCGCCGTTGAAGTCGCCGATCGCGACATCGCAGAAACGGGGCATCCCGCCGGTCGGACTTCCGCCGGTCGGATAGAACTGCGGGATCCGGTCTCGTTCATGGCGGAAACCCAGCCAGTTGCCGTCCTCGTCGTTGCCGAGATTCATGTAGCACCTCGGCTGGCCGAGCGTCCAGTCGATGTCGTCACTCATCGTGGTGGCGGAGACGATGTCCATCCAGCCGTCGTTGTCCACGTCGACCACCGAGAGGTTCCGGTCGTTGGTGGGTGCCTTCAGCCCGAGGTCGCCGGGAATGTCGGAGTTGGTTCCGTATTCCTCGGTTCGATCCACGAGGATGCCGTTCTCGTTCATGAGCAGGAGGTTCGGAAAGCCGCCCTCGATCGAACCGACGAACTTGATCGCGCAGATGATGTCCTCGTCGCCGTCCTGGTCGAAGTCGGCGTGGTCGAGGCCCTTCTCGAGGTTCAGGTACAGGAGGGCCGGGTCGAGTGACAGGCGGTCATTGGTCTCGTCGTCGAGGTCCACGAACTGACCGTAGGCGGCCGTCGCAAGGCTCGTCGCAAGCAGGGGAATGATGAAGGTCGAGCTGAGTCGCATCTCGTACGCTCCGGAAGGTGGGGAGTTGTCTGTCACGCACGCGTGACTGGAGTGTGGGGGATGTGGATGGGGCCGCGAATCAGTCGCAGGCACCCCATTCACCTAGAAGGATAGCGAGGTCGGCGCCATCGACGAGTCCGTTCTCGTCCAGGTCGACCGAGGGGTTCGTGGTGTTCCAGTAGCCGAGGATCGCGGAGAGATCGACCCCGTCCACGATGTTGTCCTCGTTGATGTCGCCGAGGCAGAAGCATTCGTCCGGTTCGCCGTCGCCATCGGCATCGGTGACGGTGCCCTGGAGGATCTCGATCAGGTCGTTCAAGCCGTTCTCGTTGCAGTCCTCGATGGTTCCATCGTATGCCTGCATGAAGTAGTCGGCATCGGTCATGTCGATGTCGCCGTCCTGGTCGATGTCGCCGATGGCGCAGGTGTCCTCCGGAGTGATCGCGACTCCGGCATCGAAGCAGGCCTTGAACGCCTGGAAGTCATCAAGGTCCACGTCCTCGTCACCGTCGTAGTCGAACTCGTTTCGACCGAGTGAGTCGAGGAACCGGAACAGGGCGGCCTTGTCCTCCGCGGAGAGGGCGTCGAATGCGGCAGCGGACGCGGCGCCTTCCCCGAACGGGCCGTGTTCCTGGATGGCGACGGTGGTCCTGCTGATGAAGGTTCCACCGGCGGCGCGGCCGTCGTGCAGCATCGGGTCCCGCCAGCGAAGGCCCCAGAGCGGTGGTGTCCGCATCTCGGTCTCCATGGCATCACCCTGGCGGATGCCGTCGGTCAGCAGCCCCATCGAATGGAGCAGGAAGTCCGAGTAGGGGTGGAACTCGCGGTTCCTGAGTGCAGCTTCGAGCGTCGGATCGTTCGGGGTGGTGAAGGTCGGTGTATGGCACTTGGCGCAACCGATGTCGTTGAAGATCACCTGGCCGGCCATGCCTGTCCGCGGGGTCTGCGGTGGCGGCGCGAGATAGCGCTGGAAGAAGGTCACCCGGTCGATGAAGTGAAGTCCGTCCCCGTCCGGTCCGTCCTCGGGGTCCGCGACGGTGTCGCATTCGGCGAGGAGGAGCTCGTCGCCGTTGGGCGCGGTCTCCTCGGGCACCAGTCGATTGGTGAATCCCATCTCGCCGACGGCGGCCTCGGCGCTGAAGGTGAGGATCGTGGCGATCTGCGCCTTCCAGCCGAATCGACCGGCACGCGGGACGCCGGGTGCCTCGAGGGATTCGACGACGTGGACGCGGCCGCTGATCCCGTCGCCATCGGCGTCCATCGGGTCCTCGAGGGCGTGGAGCTCGGCATCGGGGATCGCTTCCACCAGGCCGTAGGCAAGGGCGCCCAGGGTGACCCGGTTCTCGATGATCGTCGCTTCCGGAGGAAGTTCCTCATGGCATTCACTGCTGATCGAGTTCAGCTGGAAGACCGGGCCTCCGAGGTGCTCGAGTCCGATGAAGCTGCCCTTGTCCTCCGCTCCGAAGAGGGTGACCTGGATGACGCCGGGGCCTCCGATGATCGTTCCGGTGCCATGGCAGGAGCCGCAGTTGCTCTTGTTGAGTCCGGGACCGGATCCCATCTCGATCGAGATCGGGGACTGGAAGTCGACCCTGCCATCCTGGAATCTCTGCAGTTCCAACGGGCTCAGATCCCGGAACGGGGCACCGTTGCGTTCCTGGAGCTGGATCGGACCGAGGTCCTCACCCATGGCAGTCGAGGCCCCCAGGGCTGCGGCCAGGAGTATCCACTTTCCGATATCTGCACTGGTGAACATGGTGGGGGGCTCCAGCACGCGTTTGACGCATCGACATGGTGACCGGCCGTTCACCATCTCCAGACTACGACGAACGATGCAAAGGTCAAGGATCAAGAGGGGTTCCAACCCCTCATATCCCGATGAAAGTCCTATACTCCCGGTCCCTGAAACGTCTGAATGGGGTCTCGCCCGAGTCGGTGGACCAGCCCCTGTCCGGAGTGAGCATGTCGCCCAGAGCCTTCAAACGACTCCCCAACGCCCCCCAGGGGCGGGTTGGAACACGCCGGGCGAGGTCGGTCGGTCTGGTGTCGTGCGCGCTCCTTGCCTGCCTGCTCCCGTTCGGGTGCGGTGACGGTTCGGGTGGCGCATCCGAAACCACGGCTCAATCGGGGGCCGGCGGCCTGGATGCCGCATCAACGCCCCTGGATGACGAACGACTCGATGTCGGAATCAAGCTGCTCGCCGAAGGCCGCCTTGTCGAGGCCGGCATGATCTTCGACACCGTCGCCGGCGAACATCCCGAGATGGCACGTGCGAACTTCTACAAGGGACTCGTCCTGCACCAGAAGCAGTCGCATGCCAGCGCACTCTCCTGGTACGAGGCTGCGGCGGCATCCGATCAGGCCTTCAAGGAGCGTGACACCCTCCCGTACTACCTCGGCTGGTGCTACTACTACGCAGGCAAGCCCGATGACGCCCGGGCACGGATCGATGCCTACCTCCGGACGGATGACGAACGGTCGGATGCTCACTTTCTCTCGGGCATCATCTTCCTCGATGCCGGCGAGCTCGAGCCTGCCCAGCAGGCCCTGGCCCGGGCGATCGAGCTGGCAGATGACGACCAGGAGTCCCAGCGTTCGATGGCCCGGGCCTGGATCCGGCTGGCGGACGTCCATTCCCAGCAGATGGACTTCGAAGCCGCGATCACCTCCGTCGATCGTGCGATCGAGCTGCGTCCCGATCTCTCCCAGGCATGGTTCAGGCGATACACGATCCTGATGCGCATGGGCGATGACGCGGAAGCCGCGATCGCACGGAAGCGTTGGAAGGAACTGTCCTCCTTCGAGGGCGAGAACCTCGAACCGACACCATGAACGTGCCACGTTCCTCGACCTGCGGCATCCGACACACGATTCCTCTGTTCGGGTGTCTCGCTCTTCTCGTGTCGACCGGATGCCGGGAGGAGCCTGCTGCTCCCGTCGTCGGCACCGGTGCGTTCCAGTTCGAGGACGTGACCGAGGCGTCCGGCATCGACCTGGTCACGGTGTCGGGGACGACGCCCTCGACGCAGATCCTCGAGGTGAAAGGTGGCGGGCTCGCCCTGATCGACTTCGACGGTGACGGTGACCGGGACCTCCTGGTTCCGAACGGGGCCACCCTGGATGCCCCCGACCGTGGTCCCGGTGCGCGCCTCTTCAGGAACGATGGCGAGCTCTCCTTCACGGACGTGACCGAGGCCTCCGGCATCGAGCACCGTCGCTGGTCGTTCGGTGTCACGGTCGGCGACATCGACGCCGATGGTCATGACGACCTCTACATCGCCTGTTTCGGACCGGACGTCCTGCTTCGCAATCGAGGTGACGGGACCTTCGAGGATGTGACCGAAGTCAGCGGGATCAACGCGCCTGGCTGGTCGACCGGCGCGGCGTTCGCCGATCTCGACGGTGATGGCGATCTCGATCTCTTCGTGACGCGCTACCTCGACTTCGATCCGCGCGATCCGCCTCCGCCCGCCCGATTCAACGGGATCGAGGTGCTCAACGGTCCTCGCGGGCTCGAGCCCCTCGCGGACCTGGTCTTCGAGAATCTCGGAGCCGGGCGGTTCCGCCGTGTCGAGGCTCCCGGTGCGTTCTCGAGCATCGAGCCGCGATTCGGGTTGAATCTCCTGGTCGCGGATTTCACGGGGGACGGTCTCGTCGACGTGCTGGTCGGCAACGATTCGCAGGAGAACCAGCTCTACCGGAATGAAGGGGATCCGCGCCAGCCCCTGCGGTTCACCGAGGTGGGACTCGCGTCCGGGCTGGGTACGAACCAGGACGGTGCAGGGCAGGCCACGATGGGACTGGCCCTCTCCGACGTCAACGACGACGGCGTTCCGGACGTCTTCAGTTCCAACTTCTCGAGTGACATGAACACCATGCACGTCAGTGCGGGCGAGGGGCTCTTCGACGATCGAACCCGTCGATACGGGCTCGGCCTCGCCAGTCGTTCCTCGCTCGGCTGGGCCAGCGGGTTTCATGATCTCGATCATGACGGTGACGAGGATCTCGTCGTCTTCAACGGGCATGTCTACCCGCAGGCCACCGTGGACACCATGAATTCCAGCTATCGCCAGCCTCCGATCGTCATGGAGCGCGTCGGCCCGCGTTTCGAGCAGGTCGACGTCATCGGTGCGATGGCCGAGCCGCACTGTGATCGAAGCGCGGTCTTCGACGACCTCGACGGAGATGGTGACATCGACATCGTCGTCTCGGAGCTCAACGGGCCGGTCAGGATCCTGCGCAACCCCGTGGTGGCCGGTGATCGGTGGCTCACCCTTCGACTCCTGGACGCTCGTCCGGAGATCGGCAACCGGCATGCGGTCGGTGCGCAGGTGCGTTTCCGTTCTGGTGACTGGCGGGCCGGTCGATGGGTTGCGGCAGGCGGTCCCTTCCAGTCGAACTGGTCGCCCGTCATGCATGTCGGGCTCCCCGAAGGCGGGGCTGTCGTCGAGGTGGAGGTCCGTTGGCCGGACGGGGCCATCGACACGTTCACCACCCCGGCGGGACGTCACCTTGTCTTCGAGCGAACTGAACAGGGGGCGGCTCTGCTGCCTTCCGAGTGATGGCCGGCGCTCAGCGGTCCGCGTCCACGCTGCCGAGGACGCTGCTCAGTGCACTGATCGCCTCGCGCACCTCCAGGATGTCCGATTCGGAGAGCGCGCCGTCACTCATCGCGGCGATCGCCTCGGCACACTCACGAACCGCCTCCCGGATCGATTCCTCCCGACTGACGTGCCGGACGAAATGGCCACCCATCTCACGGCAGACGAAGTCGAGTGCACGGTCGCCCACCTGCGGATCGACCGCCTGCAGGGAGAGCACGAGTCGTTCGATCGGATTGGGTTGCGCCCCGGAGAGGATCCGGTTGACCTGTCGGGTCGAGATGTCGAGGGCCTGGGCCAGTCGCTTCACCCCGATGCTCTCGGCAAGTGCCGCGAACTGCTCCGACGAAGCCGAGGCGAGTTCCTCTTCGCTGCTCTCCGAACGATTCATGCAGGTCTCCTGTCCACAAGCCCGTTCGATCAGAGCAGGGGGCTCATCAGGCCCGCCGCGGAATCACGGACCCGAGCGGCGAGCGGTCGCTTCAGCCACGTCTCGAGGCTGATCGGGTCGGAGTTGTCCATGTAGTGCTGCTGGAGGAAGCGAAGTTCGCTTGCGAAGTCGGTGTCGTAGATGATTCCGCCGCACTCGAAGTTCAGCTCGTAGCTTCTTCGATCGAGGTTCGCACTCATGACGAACGCGATGTCCTTGTCGACGGTGATGGTCTTGGCATGGAGGAGGCCCTTCCGAAACTCCATGACCCGGACGCCCGCCTTGAGCAGGCTCTCGTAGTTGCTCCTGCTCGCGGACCCGACCAGCCATGAGTCGTTGTTCCTGGGCACGACGAGGGTGACGGCGACACCGCGACGGGCTGCCACCTGCAGGTTCGTGATCGTCGCCTGGTCAGGCACGAAGTAGGGGGTCGTCAGGACCAGTTCCCTGCGGGCGATCTGGCTGCAGGCCTGGATCAGCTGGGTGGTCGCTTCCGTGTAGAAGTTCGGTCCCGTCGCGATCACCTGGACGGGGAGGCCGTCGTCATGGACCGTCGGGCGGAAGCAGAGTTCCTCCTCGAGGAACTCGTCGGTCTCCATGTACCAGTCCTCGAGGAAGAGGACCTGGAGCTCCTTCGTCGCCGGACCGTCGATCCGAACGGTGCAGTCCACCCAGGGTGCGTACTTCGGCTTCACGGCGAAGGCGGCGTCCGCGAGGTTGTTGCTGCCCGTGTAGCCGATCTGCCCGTCGATCACCCCGATCTTGCGGTGGTTCCGGAGATCGATCCGTGCGAAGAGCATGCGTACGGGATTGACCGGAAGGCAGGCCGCGATCCTGACCCCGCCCGCCTTCATGCGATGGTGGAGCTTCGACTTCAGGAACGCCTTGGAACCGACGCCATCCACGAGCAGTCGGCAGTGCACGCCTCGCTCGACCGCGGCGAGGAGTGCATCGGCCACCCGCCTGCCGGAGTGGTCGTCGAGATAGATGAAGTACAGCATGTGGACGTGGTTTCGGGCACCGTTGATGTCCTCGACCAGCAGGTCCACGAATTCCTTGGAGTCGCCCAGGAGCTTCAGTCGGTTCCCGCCCACCGTCGGTGCGTCACTCACCTGCTCCGCGACCGAAGCGATCTGCTTGCTCGGTGTCTCGAGTTCCACGTGGGTCTTCGGATCGGCGCTCGCGCGGACCTCCGGCCGATCGATGGTCTCGAGTGCGTGTGCGTGTCGTCTTCTCCGCCACTTGCCGAGTCGCGTCTCTCCGATCAGGAGGTAGACCACGAGTCCGACGAACGGCAGTGCGATGATCAGCACGATCCAGGTCAGTGCGGTCTGCGGTGTCTTCGACTTTCTGATCAGGACCCAGACCACCAGGGCGCCCCGGAGCAGGAAGTCCACCAGGAACAGATGCACCAGCGGTTCCGTGCTCGACCAGTACGATGCCAGGGTGCTCGTCATCACGTACTCGTCTCCGGTTGGAGCGTGTTCTTCGGGTCAGCAGATCTCGAGGATCTCGTATCGCCTGGTGCCCTTGGGCAGGTCGACTCGGATCGTCTCTCCGATGCGTGCCTTCATCAGGGCGACCCCCATCGGGGACACCGAGGAGACCTCGATGTAGTCGAGCGAGAAGTCGCCACTGGGGTTCCCGACGAGACGGTACTTGTCCTCGTCACCCGATTCGACGTCCTTCAGGAGGACGGTGGCTCCGATGAACACCATGTCGTCGGGGACCTCGGCGTCATCCGCGACCTGGGCATTGCGGAGACGTTCCTCGAGCTCGCGGATCCGGGCTTCGTTCAGGCCCTGGTCCTCCCGCGCGGCGTGGTACTCGGCGTTCTCCTTGAGATCCCCGAGCTCCCGTGCGGTCGCGATGCGCTCACTGAGCTCCTTTCGGGCAGCGATGCAGTCACGGAGGGTCTGCTCGATCTGGGTCTTTTCCTCGCCGGTGATGAAATCCATGGCAGTTCCTTCACGCACGACGCCTCACCGATGGGCAAGGCGTTCGCAGGGGGGTTCATTGCTCGTGTTCAGTCTACCGGTTTCGAATCAGGGGTGCCAGACTTCCCGAGCATCCCGACGATGCCCAGGGAGACCAGCCAGAGTCCCGATCCGGAAATGCCCGTCAGCACGACGCTTCGAATGCTCGTGTCGAGCGGGGCGCCCTGCGGAGTGCGGCTCATCGATCGCGCAGTGTCCACGGGACTCCACCAGGGAGCCTGATCGCCATCGTGCAGCAACAGCCCCGCAAGGACGATGATCGTCATGACCGCCATGCCCGTGGTTCGGATCATCGGTCCGGTGGCGGTCGCGCCCAGGTGGACGACGGCGCCGGTCAGGATGACCAGGGCGATCAGCTCCATGCTCAGCAGGAATGCCTGCATCGAGGTCCAGGTGCTGACCAGTCTCAGAGGCCAGATGATGACCTGCACGGCGCAGACGAGCACGATCATGTCGAGCATCGTCTGCCTGAATGGTGCGGTGAACCGGCGCCCCGTCGTTCGCATCAGCGGCCAGCCGATCATGATGCCGAGCACCGTGGAGGTGACCGTCATCGTGACGCTCTCGATGTAGCTCGCCGAGACCGCCTGGACCGGGGGGCGTACCCCGAAGAACAGCATCCAGGTCGTCGCGATCCAACAGCAACAGAGGATGATCAGCCCTCTCGGGAGGATGATTCCCCGGTGACCGTGGACGCCTCGACTCACTCCGAAGCCAGTCGGGTCTGGGTCGCGATGTCGTATCGGATGTCGACGTCGTTCTGCGGGAGTGTGTTGAATCGGCCGTAGAACTCGTGGAACGCATCGAGGGTCCGGAGCTTGTCGGCCGGGGAGATCTCAGCGGCGCTCATCTCGTCGGGCGCCTGACCCCAACGGAAGCGCGGGCCGCCATTCGTCTCGAGCCAGAGGCAGCGGTCCTCCGGATACGTGGAGATGTCGATCGCGGTGATCTCTCGTTGCCATGCGCGGTCCTGCAGGGCATGTGCGAGGACGAGTCCCGCCTCGATCTCCCGAGCCTCCGCCCATCGGGTGCCGAAGTCATGCCGGCCGGCGTCATCGACCGGCGGCGGGGTGCGTGCGCCGATCAGGACGGGGAGCAGGGGACTCGCGGTGCCGGACTCGTAGGGCCAGTCGAGCAGGCAGCCGTCGATGTCGATCAGGTGGTCGGTCTTCCCCCAGCGCACGACCGCGAAGGGTTGGGCGAGGGTCCCGTCGACCACGATGGTCCCATCGGCCTTTCGGTGAAGTCGTTCGATCTTCGTGAACCAGCCGCTTTCAAGCAGCGCGACGTGGGCACGGACCAGTCCGTCCCGGTCGGTCGGATCCTGGCCGAGTTGTTCGAGGATCAGCTGTTCCAGTTCGCCCGCAAGCTTCGGGGAGCGTTCGAACCAGTCGGTCGTCTGCGCCAGCTGGAGCCGACTACTGGTTCCCGAGAGCCGTTCCGCCCTCTGTTCGAGCAGTTCGGGAACCGCGAAGCCGATGCCACCGGCGAAGCCGAGGATCAGCAGGGACCAGGCGACGATCCTGGCGGCGCGGCGTGCCGCGCCGTTGCCGAGGAATCTGTCGGCCAGCCGTTCGATGACGGGGTGTTCTTCGGTCGTTTGTGATCGCTTGCGTCGGGACATGGTCCGCGGTCTCTCCGATTGGTGGTGGTCAGTCTCCCGGGATGCTGCTGGTCCCGGGGGCACGGTCTCGGTTCCTGTCGAGTGCGCGACAGACGAGATCGGCGCACAGTTCGGTCATTCCCGTGCCGGCATGCTGTGCCGCCTTGGGAAGCAGTGAGTGATCGGTGAATCCGGGCATCGTGTTCACCTCGAGCATCCAGATGCCGCGCCCGTCGAGCATGTAGTCGACACGTGCCACGTCACGGCAGCCGAGGCAGTCGAACGTGGTGCGTGCGTGTCGGGCGCAGGCGTCGGCGATCCCCTCCGGAAGCTCCGGTTCGAGGATGTACTCGGTGTCGTTGCGTTCGTACTTCGCCTCGTAGTCGTAGAAGGTGACCGCCGGCCGGATCTCGATGATCGGCAGCGTGCGGTCCCCGGCGATTCCGACCGTGAGTTCACGGCCCTTGATGAACGCCTCCGCCATGAGGTCGGGGTACTGGTCCTGGAGCTCGGAGCGGGCTGAGTCGAGTTCATCGGCCGAGCGGCAGAGCCGGACGCCGACGCTGGATCCTTCGTTGACCGGCTTGACGACCACGGGACACGGCAGGGGGCACGCCTCGCCCGGGGTCAGCATCGCCCAGGGTGCCGTCGGCACCCCGACCTCGGAACAGGCGGTCTTCGTGGCGGCCTTGTCCATGGCGAGCTGGCTCGCTTCCGGTCCGGAGCCGACGTAGGGCAGCCCGGCGGCCTCGAGTCGTTGCTGCAGTTCGCCGCCTTCCCCGAAGGGGCCATGCAGGACCGGGAAGACGACGTCGACCTCGAGTGCGGCGAGTTCATCGATCGTGGGTCGGTCGATCACATGGTCGGTGGCGTTGAATCGCGGGTCTCGACGCAGGGCAGCCAGGACCCGGCCGCCCGAGGCGAGGCTGACCTCGTGCTCGGCATCCGGACCTCCTCGCAGGACTGCCACTCGAATGTGTTCCGCCATGCCGACTCCACGCGTCAGGAACAGGGTGGGGACGTCCGTCACCACCCGATCGTGGCTTCATCGGCAACCCGGGCCCGGGGGGTGCAGATTCGAGCCTCCGGGGCGGTGCCGATGACCGGGAAGAGGGTACCGCCTCCGGCTCAGCCTCGTCCCCAGATCGCGATTTCCGTGGAGAGTTCGATCGAACAGTCGCTGGCGACCGCCTCGCGGACATGGTCGATCAGTCGCATGAGGTCGTTGGCGGAGCCTCCGGGGAGGACATGGAGGAAGTTCCCGTGGAGGGTGCTGACTTCCGCACTGCCGATCCGGTGTCCCTTGAGACCGGCCTGGTCGATCAGCTTGCCGGCGCTGACGCGCAGGCCGCTTTCGGGGTCGATCGGGTTCTTGAAGGTGCAGCCGGCACTGGCATCCGCCATCGGTTGCGTGCTCTTCTTGTACTCGAAGATCGCCTTCACCCGTTCCCGGAGTTTCTGCGGGTCGTCGGGCTCCATGCCGAAGGCCGCCCAGAGGATGGGCCGTTCGGGCAGGTTCGTGGTTCGGTATTCGAAGGTGAGCTCCGAGGCGGGGTAGACCACGGTCTCGCCGCGTTCATCCAGGCACGCCACGGCATGGACGTTGTCCCCGACCGATCCGAACGCGCCTCCTGCGTTCATGTGGATCGCGCCTCCGACCGAGGCCGGAATGCCCGCCATCTGTTGGAGCCCCGAGAGTCCGCGTCGGACCGACTCGTGCATCGTCTTCGAGAGATCCGCGCCGGCCATGGCGCGCATCACCTCGACCGCACCCTCCGCGTTGTAGCTGACCTCGCGGAAGGCGGGCTGGTCGAGCTGCACCACGACGCCATCAACGCCTTCGTCCATGACCAGCAGGTTCGCGCCGCTGCCGAGGATCCGGAGCGGGATCTCGTTCTCGTGGCAGCGCCGCGTCAGCGTGCCCAGTGCATCCACCGTGCGTGGTTTCAGGAGGACGTCCGCGCGTCCGCCCACCGAGAACCAGGTGTCCTGTCCGATCGGATGATCGGGGTGGACCTCGACGTCGAGATCCACGAAGAGGTTGCTGGCGGTCCGGTTCATGACTGGCCGGCCTCGATGAAGGCGCGTCCGATCTCCCAGACGCTGCCCGCACCCATCACCACGACCAGGTCACCGTCACGACAGATCACTTCGAGCTGTTCGACGATCGCCTCGAAGGGATGCATGTGCATCGCGGTCGTGCCACGGGCACGCAGTCGGTCGACGAGGTCCCCGGCTGAGACGCGGTTTCGTTCCGCCTCACTGTCGCGGACGAAGTGAATGTGGGGGACGATGACGATGTCCGCGAGGGTGAAGCTGGTCGCGAACTGGTCGAGGAGGAAGCGGGTCCGGCTGTGCTGGTGGGGCTGGAAGACGCAGATCAGTCGTTTCGGGTCCCAGGTGCCGCGGATCGCGCGCAGGGTGACGTCGATCTCACTCGGATGGTGTCCGTAGTCGTCGAGCACCTCGACCGCGCCGCCGTCTGGCAGCAGTCGTCGGCCGAGTCGCTGCATCCTCCGGTCGAGCCCGGCGAACCCCTCGATCGCTTCGATGATGCTGGACCAGTCCGCGCCTGCGCGATGGGCGATGATCGCGGCGGCGGCGGCGTTGCTTGCGTTGTGGGAACCCGGCATCGGCGCGGTCCACCGGATCGGCGGCGTGCCTTCCGGTCCCTGGAGGTGGACGACATCCTCTTCCAGCGTCAGTTGCCAGTCCGCTTCCGGGGTGTACCCGAACGTCTCGATCGCGCACTCGAGGCCGGAGACGACCTCGCGTCGATGGGCGCCGTCATGGGCGATCAGGAGGTAGCCGCCATCCTCTTCCGTCGGGAGGAGGGACGCGAACTGTCGGAACGATTCGATGATCTCCTCGATGCCCGCGTAGACGTCGAGGTGGTCTTCCTCGATGTTGTTGATCAACCCGAGGACCGGACGGTGGTGGTGGAACGATCGGTTGAACTCGCAGGCCTCGCACACCATCAGACCGGGTCGGTCCTGGAAGGGGCCTTCGGGGACGCGTTCGGCGCCGACCCGCCAGCCGCCGCCGAGCTGGGGACAGTGCGCTCCGACGATCACGCTGGGATCAAGACCGGTCTCGACCAGGACGTGGGAGAGGAGAGCGGTGGTGGTGCTCTTGCCATGGGTGCCGGCGATCGAGATCCCGGTGCGTTCCGCCTGGGCCCGGCCGAGTGCCTCCGCATAGGACAGGATCTCGGTCCCGCGCCGCTGGGCTTCGAGGAGTTCGGGGTGATCCGCCTGGACGGCGGCGGAATGGATCAGGAGGTCCCGGTCCTCCGGCAGTCCGCCGTTCGAGGGACCGATCGCGATCGGGATGCCCGCACCATGCAGTGGGGCCAGGCCCGGGCCGTCCGACTGGTCGCTTCCGGTGACCGGGGCGCCCTGGGCGTGGAGCATCATCGCCAGCCCGCTCATGCCGCTGCCGCCGGCCCCCACGAGGTGGACTCGTCGGTGCTTCAGGCGGTGCTTCGACTCGACGGGGTGGTGCGTCATCGGGTCGGCGACTGACTTCTCGTGCTGGGTGCCCATTGGTGATGATTCTATCGGCCTTCGGCCGAGGACCCGGCCACATTCCGACTCCGTCTACAATGTCGGGCATGACTTCCTCCGGAGCAACCCCGACCGCCCAGGTCCTGATCGTCGAAGACGAGGCGGAACACGCCGAGGTCATGGCCGATGCGCTGCGCAAGCCGGGCCATGTCTGCACGATCGTGAACGGGCTGGAGGCCGCCCGGGAGGAACTCCTCCACGGCAGTTTCGACGTCATCGTCACCGACCTGGTGATGGAGACCGAGACCGCCGGACTCGAGGTCCTCGAACTGGCGAAGGCCCAGCAGCCGGGTGCGGAGACGATCATGGTCACCGCCCACGGTGATATCCCGACCGCGAAGGCCGCGCTTCAGGGCGGGGCGTACGACTTCATCGAGAAGCCGCTCGACCTCGTGGTCTTCCGAAATCTCGTGGGTCGCGCGGCGGAGACCGTCCTTCTGCGCGGACAGAACGACCAGCTGCGCGGCGAGATCGACGCGGCGTACGGTTTCGAGGGGATCATCGGGGACTCGGTCGCGATCCGGAAGGTGATCGAACAGATCCGCAAGGTCGGCCCGAGCACGATTCCCGTCCTCGTGAGCGGCGAGAGCGGCACCGGCAAGGAACTGGTCGCGGCGGCGATCCACGCGGTCTCGAAGCGTGCCGCGAAGCGCTATGTGACCTTCAACGCCGCGGGCCAGAGCGAGAGCCTCCTCGAGGATCAGCTCTTCGGGCACGTGCGCGGGGCGTACACCGGTGCCGACAAGGATCGGGAGGGCGTCTTCGAATATGCCGACAAGGGCACCGTCTTCCTCGACGAGATCGGGGACATGCCGCTCAGCATGCAGCCGAAGCTCCTGCGCGTTCTCGAGAGCGGGGAGGTGATCCGGCTCGGTTCGAACGATGTCCGCAACACCGACGTCCGCTTCGTCAGTGCGACCAACCGCAACCTCAAGGACATGGTCGCGGCGGGCGAGTTCCGCGACGACCTCTTCTTCCGGGTGCGCGGTGCGGAGATCCACGTGCCGCCGCTGCGCGAGCGCAAGGAGGACATCCCGCTCCTCGTGAACCACGCGATCGGTCGCTACGCGGCGGATTCCGGCATCGACCGACCGACCGTCACCCAGCCGGCGATGATGCGCCTGATCTCCTACGCCTGGCCGGGCAACGTGCGCGAACTCTTCAACGTGGTGCACGGCATGGTGGTGACCGCGGAGGGCGACTCGATCGACATCCACGACGTGCCGGACGAGATCCGGGAGTCGGAGGCCGACGAGGAGCACGCCTCGATGCGCGGCCTCGCCGGGGTCGGTCTCGACCGCCTCGAGAAGGAGGCGATGCGCCAGACCCTCGCGATGACCAACGGCAACCGCGAACAGACCGCGAAGCTGCTGGGGATCGGGGAGCGCACCCTCTATCGGAAGCTCAAGGAATACGGCCTGCGCTAGACGGCCCGGGACCGCGTATCCGTCGATTCCCGTTGGAGCGCCGGTGGCGTTGCGGTAGGCTGGGCTGATCAGCCGGCGAGCTTCGTCGTCCGGCATCCCGACCCCTGGAGTGACCACAATGCGCACGAGGATGATGTCGACCCTGTTCCTGGCGAGTGTCACCGGCCTGCTCACGAGCGGCCTGCACGCGGATGTCCTCGAGGTGGCGGCGGATGGTTCGCAGGAGTACCTGACGATCGAATCCGCGCTGAGCGTGGCAATGACCGGGGACACGGTGCTCGTCCATCCGGGGACGTACGTCGAGTCAGGGCTCGCGACCGGCGGCCGCTCGATCGCGATCCAATCGGTGGCGGGTGCGGACCAGACCACGATCGACGG